>JAYZFI010000036.1:0-111740 GCA_036336855.1 Candidatus Latescibacterota bacterium | reverse complement strand
ACGCAAGGCGAAAAATTCGCATACGCGAGACTTTCCCGCTGCCTGAGAGGGTTGGGAAGGGAGATCGCCAGCTGTAGACATCCTCACCTGCGTGTGCTCAGGTTGGCGGCCTACGGAGTTGGTGCGGATGCCCTTTTCGCCAAGTTGATGCAAGCACAGTTCTGAAGGCCACCTTGGGGTCGGTAAGGCGACGGTCATGCCCAACACCTGCTCTTTGGTGATGGCGTTGATTATGACGAAGTCGTGGTGAGGATCGAAGGCGCCGCCGCTATATCCGGCACTCGTTGGTCTGGTGTGACTGCTCGCACTCCTTGATCACACTCTCCTGTTGCATGTAGTTGCACGCCCGCTTCGTCCTACTTGTCGCGCTCGTCGAAGGCCTTCTCATCACCGGCGGCGGATGCTGAGTCTTCGGAGTCTCCGTCCTCGGCGTCGTGGAACAGCCCGACTGAGTTATCCCCCATGGTATCCGCGTCGTCGGTAAGAGCGACGATGTCTTCGCTGTCCTCTGCAAGCAGTTCAGCCGTGTCCGTGCCTTCCTCGACAGCCGCCGACTTGTCCTCCAAGAGTGCGGTTTCATCGCCGTCGAGCTCACCATCCTCGTCGAACAGCGACTCCGCATCTATGTCGGCGAACAAGGCAGTGGCCGCCTCGTCTTCCACCCCTTCGTCGTCGACGAGATCGTCGTTCGGTGAGCCCTCGGCATAGATGCTTTCCTGATCCTCCACCGCTTCCGAGCCGGCGGCAATTTCCGGTTCTTCGGTGTCTTCCCCTTCCGCCTCGGTCAGTAGGTTTTCAACGTTGTGTACCTGTGCCTTCAGCAGTTTCTCGATCTGCTCCGCGACTTCAGAGCTGACATAGCACTGCGCCACTCGCAGCGACTTTACGACGCGGTCGTCGATCTCGACGCCGTCCGAGGTATCCTCGAGATCGGCGATCTCGAGTCGAAGCAGCAACATGGACGCGTACTTCTCCATGAGAAATTTCTTCTCATATTCCCGGATCGCGTCTTCGAGCTGGGCGATGCGAACACTCACGGTTTGATCGAATCAGGTGATTTCGGCAAAGGAGAGCGTGGGATGGATGCCGGGCCACAGGCGCCGCTTGGCCTTCCAGTGGGGAATGCCCGCCTTCCCATGGATGGTGACCTTGTGGACCTTCTGCACGATGTAGACCAATCGCTGGGCCGCTTTGCGGCTTCCACCACCATAGCGGGTACCGGTGATGCAGTTGCAGCTGCCGGCGAGCAGATCCTCTTCTAGGGCCTCACGGAGGATGATACGGTCGTAGATATCTTCCACCACTGTTTTTGTCTGCACGCATTCGGCTGTGAGATTCCTATCGCGAGCGTAGCGGGCGAGCTTCTTCTCGGGGGAGCGCAACGTGCAATTGAGGTAATCTGTCTCGGATAGCACCCAACGCGGCCCGGCGATGGCCTCGGTGTAGAAAGCGTGACGCTCGAACCAATTGGGTTTCTTGCGCCGTTTGTAGAAGTAGCTGGGGAAGCGTGCGCGAAGAGTCTCAATCGAGCAGGCCATGGAGTTATCATCGCCGTCCGCCAGCTCTGGACTGCGGAAGATGGGCACGTAGGAAGCGAAAAGCTTCTGCAGGGCAGGGATGTCATTACTCTCTAATGCTCCCAGCGCCTTGGGCAGCAGCAGGAGATCCTTGACAAAGCGGTCGAAGCCGAGCTCGTACTCAGCCAAAACTTCCGGTTCATAACTCAGGCCGAGGATCTCTTCGTGTTTCTCCAGCGGGATGTAGCGCTCCATGAAGATCCAGTGGGCTTGATCAGCTGCGGGGAGGTCGGCGAGACGGATCGGAGCTCTCCACGTCGTCGGCTGCTTCCTCCAGGGCTCGGGATCGTGTCCCTCTTGTACCTTCTGCCTCTTGCGCCGCTTGCGGTGCGGTTTGCCTTGGGTGCCGGCCACCGCCTCGGTGACCTCGGATTCGGCGGGGGCATCGACGCCATCGATAGCGGTGTCGAACTCTTCCGTGGGAGTGGAGGACAGCACATCTTGCCCTGCCTTGATCGCTACGAGCTGATCGACGGCTCGTTTGACGTACGCGCCGAGCTCTTCGGCGACCTCCATGTCGGGTATAGGCTTGTCCCGGTCGTGTTCTAGATCGAGAATGGCCTCAACGAGAGCGTCGCGATCCATAGGGGCTGGGGCGCCGGAATCCGGCTTCGGTACGTGACTTAACATCAATAAAATTAACAGACTTAAGTTCAGTCATTTCGGCTTTCTTTAAGGCTCTGGTGGAGTGCCAAATGAATAGAATGCCGAACGAGATCTGAGCATGGCACAATATAAACCGTGCGACAAAGACCGATCAAACGGCGACCAACTCCTAAGGGCTGCACCCCCTCGTTTCATCGGCACTGATCTTGTGTAGGTTAGAAAAAGGCCCATTCACTCTTGCCGAGGACCTTCATTGTTCGGAGAGAGGCACGAACCTCCCAGACCATCGCGTCACGAGACGCTCATCGTGCTGGGCATTAGTGTAGTTATCGCCGTCGTGCTCACTGCTGGATACGTCGGGGTCGTCTATATCGTGGAGCGGCTCCAGCAGTGATCCCCCATCTCGTAAGGCGTCTTGACATTCGTCATCGACCCGGGTAGTCTCCCGCAATCTGTCATCTCTCCTTACCGCCCTTTCGGGGCAAGGCTCCGCATGAGACATCGACGATCTCTCGCAGGTGATCGCTGGCCTCGGTTCGGACTGATGCTGGCCGCCGCACTCGCTCTGGCCGCCATCTCTGTGTCGGCGCCGCAACTCATGGCCTCGCGCACTCTGCAATTGGAAAAGCCTTCTGAGGATCTGCTCAATTCGCCTGAGGGTCGGCACGTAGGTACACTGTTACGCGGCGCCAAGGTCGAAGAACTGCAGCGCGACGGGAAGTGGGTGAAGGTGCGCATGGAAGGGTGGATCTGGGGCCCTTCACTGGAGGGCTACGAGGAGCCCTCTCCGGCGGGTAGTGGCGACGAAGCCAGCGGTAATGAAGATGCGGAAGCAACGTCAAAGAGAGGAGAGCGGAACCGTCGGGAGACGATCAACGTTAACCTCGACGAGATCCGCGAGCTGATCTCAGGAGACTTCGGCCGCTTTTATGGCATCCTCCGCGACGAAGATCTCAACCAGGTGCAGGTTCGTTTCCGGGTGAAGAACGTGGGTCGAGATGTCCTCGAGCGGCGCCAGATGCGCGTACAGCACGAGATTTTGGGGCTGTTGGAGGGCGAAATAGAGTTTACATCCGTACGCGTAGAGACGAACCGACCCGACGGCAGCGGGGAGGTCGGAGTGGAGCTCGCGGAATCCTTCGTCGATGTCATTCGCAGAGTGGCGGGAGAGGATCTCGAGACCTGGCGCGCCGAGAGCCGGTTTTCTTCCGACTCAGGGGAAAGTTGGAACTGAAGCAGATCAGTTCGCCGGGCGCTCTCTATGAACAACTCGCCACTCCCGAACCAAACTACTACAGCGTCAAGAACTGTGCTCTTCCCCCCTTCGTAGTGATCCTGGGTTGAGGTATTACCAGAGAGTAAGGGCCAAACAGAAACTCAGCGTTGTCTGTGGCCAAGCTCGCAAACGCAGTCTCGCTGCTGCAAGCCATCTTCCTGATGTTGCTGATTATGGCTATTAGCATCTTGTCACCCCATCAAGCTGAGCAGTTCGATTGAGCGCTTTCAAGCCTCCTGGTCAGTCGCCAGGAATTGGGAGGCTCTGGGCCCCAGAATTGCAATGACCTGACTATGCTGATGAACGGCCCGTACTGCGGCTGCAGACTTACGTCTTGATGAGACCGGTTCTCAGGGGCGTTCTGCGAAGCTGCTGACGTGTGTCCCGCTACTCATGATCGTAGACCCGCGTAATGTTGCCCTTCTTGTCCAATTCGAATATCTGATTTGCGACAACGAACCCACCAAAGGAATTTTTTCGCTCGGTATTTACACCGCATAGCGAAGCCAGTGCCCTCTTCTATTAGCTCGCTCCATTCTATGGCTTCAAAGGAGTCTGGATCCTTCAGAGGTCTTTCGAGATAGTGCTCGACCTGCCAGACGGATCCATCCCAACCGCTTGCGAAGACCTCGACGACCGGCTACCTACGTTTGGCTCCGAAGTGGGCGATGCCGAAGTAGGCCGAGTGATGAAAGGCGGCTTGGTGCGCCTGGGTGTCCGCCCACTGGCTAAACTGGCCCAGGTCACCCTTGGTGCGGTTTAGATTCAACCGCCACACATCCCCGGTGCGCGGCGGCATGGGCACGCCGAGGTGACGGAAGTTGTCGAAGGGGATGGCTATCTCCAACACCCAGCCCTTGTCGACGTCGGAGTGGTCGTTTAGGGTGCCGTCATAGCTGGTGGCGATTTGCACACCCTCGGACTCCCAGGGGAAGTGGATCGACTGCGTCCAGTGCTTGCCGCCTTTGAAGGCGATGTAGTCGAGTAGGGCGCCGTTGATATTCATCTCGTACCCGTAGTAGGTCGTGATGTCGGCGGGATTTGGAGTCGCGAAGATCTCGACGGCATCTTCCTCGTACACTGGGCCGTCCTTCTCGGTGACCTCCGAGTCGAGATAGGGGTCGGTGCATTCGTAGACGATGTAGAGGGCGTTGTCGTCGTAGAGCATACGTGCCACTGTGCTCTGTGGCTCCTCGACGGTCACGTCGTTCCAGGGAAAGATGAAGGTGATGGGCTCTGCCGCCTGCCATGCCGCATCATCGGGGCGACCGTCAATAATTACCGGGCTCTGGGTGCGGGCGACGACGGTTTCGGGGAGACTGTCGGACAGCGGACGGGCCCGCTGCTGCTGCGTCGCGCAGCCGATCCATGTGCTGGCGACGAGGGCAATCGAAAGAACGACGAGCATGGCTGGCCTCCGGCTTGAGTTTGCTCTCACGTAAGTGGCAACATCCCGCAAAGGTCAAGTCGGCTATATTAACAGGCCCCTTTCGCGGAGATACACCACCGTCATGAGCGACAACCCTCCACGTCTGGCGATTGTCGACGTCGGGCTCGCTGCGGGCAGTCTGACCAGCGCGTTGTGCCGCGTCGCCAGCCGGCGCGCGGTGGAGTCGGGCCTGATGTGCACCGATCTCAGCGTCGAAAAGAGCCGGGTTCTTCCCTTTGGCGAAGAGGGCTCATCCGGAGCCGTCATACTTAGTCAAGCGCTGGCTGCGGCGGAAGGCGTACTCATCGCCTTTCCCGTATACAACTTCAACATGAATGCGTCCCTGAAGTCGCTGATCGAACATTGCAGTCGCGATCTAGGGGGCAAAGTCGTTGGAATTATGGCCACAGCGGGAGGGCGTTTCGGCTACATGAGCATGCTAAGCGTCATCCAGACGCTGATGCTCGACGTGCGTTGCTGGATCGTGCCACGTCAGGTGTACGCTGTCAGTGAAGATTTTCGAGACGGTAGCATCGTCAGCGCTGACGTGGAGCGGCGTGTGTACGAGCTCGTGGACTGCGTGGCCACCGCGACATGGAGGATGCGCCAGACCCCTCCGAGCTGGGAGAAATAGCGCCACACCCGGCGCCTCCACTTCGTGTTCATATTCCTCGGAAAGCTCATCACACCCCTGATCCTTCCTCTCGGCGTGGCTTTGTGTCTCTGGCTAGCTGCGCTGGTGCTGGTGTGGGTCGGTCGGCCGCGTATCGGCCGGCACGCACTCTACGCCGGAATTGCCACCGTGGTACTGGCCAGCAACTCACTGGTAGCGGATGCTCTGCTGGGGGCGCTGGAGGACGACTACGGTGCCCTGACCCCTGAGACTGCACCGAAGGCGGACGCCATCGTCGTGCTGGGCGGCATGTCGGCGCCGCCGCTGCCGCCGCGAGAGACCGTCGACGTGGGTGACGCTTTCGATCGGCTCCTGCACGGCATGCATCTGTTCCGCGCCGAGCGCGCATCCCATCTCGTCTTAAGCGGCGGAGTGATTCCTTGGCTGGCGGGTTCCTCTCAGCCAGAGGCGTTGCGAATGTCGGCGCTGGCTCGGGATTACGGAATTCCTGAGAACGCCATCGTGCTTGAAGACTCGTCGCGCAACACCCACGAGAGCGCCGTGTATTGCGCCCGTCTGCTTCACGAGCGCGGATGGCGAAAGGTGTTGCTGGTGACTTCGGCATCCCACATGCCCCGAACCATGGCTTGCTTTCGTATGCAGTGGAATGGGGAGATCGTGGCAGCGCCGACAGATATTCAGGTCGTGGAGCGACCCTATCACGTCGCGCGACTGCTGCCCGACGCGCAGGCCTTGCTGGCCACCGGTCGAGCGATTAAGGAATACGTCGGACTGGCGGCGTACTGGCTGAGAGGGTGGATATAGCCGCGCGCTGCAGGGCGTCTAATCCCGCTGAATGAGCTCAGGCTTGAGGCCCTGAGAGTAGGCGACCGCGATTTTGTCACAGCGTTCATTGTCTGGGTCGCCGGCGTGCCCCTTGGTGTACTCCCAGCGCACATCATCGCTGGTCACGGCGTCGAGCTGTTGCCACAGGTCCTGATTCAGAACCGGCTTCTTTGACGCTGTCTTCCATCCGCGCAGCTTCCAGTTGTGGATCCACTCGGTGATCCCTTTACGCAGGTATTCGCTGTCGGTGATGAGGACGATGCGATCGGTGCTGCCAGCGTATTTCAGCCCTTCGATAGCGGCCTGTAGCTCCATGCGATTGTTAGTTGTCTCAGTGGCGCCGCCGCCGAGTTCGTGGATACTTCCATCGGCGAAGCGGAGCCGCGCCGCCCAACCGCCCGGTCCGGGGTTTCCGGAGCAGGCTCCGTCGGTGGAAATGGTCACAGAGGAAGTGTCTTTGGACATGCGAAAATCGTTGTAGGTGATTGATAATGTGAGGATTATGGCTACATTATCCAATTGCTGCAGCGCCGTCAACCTGCTACCTGTGAGGCTGAAAGTACCCCGATGAGTGCTTCTTCACAGACCTCCCGAGGTCACGATCTGATCGTGATCGGCGGCGGGCCCGGCGGCTACACGGCGGCGATCCGCGGCGCCCAACTTGGCTGGGAAGTGGCGCTCGTCGAGAGCGAGCCGCAGTTAGGTGGCATCTGTCTGAACTGGGGGTGCATTCCCACCAAGTCCCTGCTGAAGCAGGCCGAGCTTTTTCGGCTAATGCAACGGGCCGGTGAGTTCGGGCTGAAGGCGAGCCACGTGGGCTTCGACTGGGACAAGCTGATCGCTCGCAGCCGAGAGGTGTCGTTACGGATGGCTGGCGGCGTCGCGCAGCTGATGAAGAAGAATCGAATCAACGTCTTCTCCGGATGGGGCCGGTTGACTCCGGATCGGCAAGTTGAGGTGGCGACGGAGCGGAACAGCGAGGGGGGAAGTATCCTCGCCAGCGAGCACATCCTACTGGCTACCGGAAGTCGGCCCCGTTCCCTGCCGGGGATCGACATTGACGGCGAGATCGTGATCAGCAGCAAGCAGGCCATGGTGTTGCCCCGTCGCCCCAAGTCGATCGTCATCATCGGAGCTGGTGCCAGCGGCATTGAGTTCGCCTACTTCTTCAATGCCTTTGGCGCCCATGTCACCCTGTTGGAGGCGGACAGCCAGATCCTCCCAGGCGAGGACGAGGATGTCGCCGCGGTCCTTGTAAAGTCTCTACGTGGCCAGGGCATCGAGGTGAAGACCGGGGTTCGGGTAAGAGGTGTGAAGAAGGTTGCTGCGAAGGTCAAGAGAGCGAGTGTGATCTACTCCGAGGGGGGTTCTGAGCATTCGGCCACTGGCGAAATCGTGTTGATGGCCGTTGGCGTGGAAGCCAACGTCGAAGATCTCGGTTTCGCCGCTCTCGGTCTGGCGACCCGCAAGGGAGTCCTGCCGGTGAATGGCCGCTTTGAGACGCGGGTGCGAGGCGTTTACGCCATCGGCGACCTCATCGGCGGACCGCAATTGGCGCACTCGGCGGCGGCGGAAGCGGTGGCGGCAGTAGGTTTGATGGCCGGGGAAGGTGAGCAGGAGGTCGACGCCATGCAGATCCCCCGTTTGGTCTACTGCCAGCCACAGGTGGCCAGCGTCGGCCTCACAGAGCGCGAGGCGCGGGCCCAGAGCCTTGAGGTCAAGGTGGGCAAGTTCCCCTTCATCGCCAGCGGCAAGGCTTGGGCAACAGGAGAGACCGAGGGCTTCGCCAAACTCATTTTCGGCACCCGATACGGAGAGCTGCTGGGTGCCGCCGCCATCGGCAGCGAAGCGACGGAGCTCATTGCCGAGGCAGGGCTCGCCCTCATGCAGGAAGTCACCTACGAAGAGCTGCTGGCGACCGTGCACGCGCATCCCACGCTGTCTGAAGCTTGGCCGGAAGCGGCGGGGGCCGCCTTCGGCATGGCTCTGAATATCTGAGCACGCCGCAGCCTGACGCTTGCTTGTCGCAGTGGGTGGCGAGCTTCGCAATTTCGAGCAGGGGAGAGCCGTTGGACTACATCACTGCCTACATCGACGATCTTAAGCGTGTTCTCGATGCACTCGATACGCAAGCGGTGAAACGGGCCCGCGACCTTTTGAAACAGGCGCGGGACCGCGGTTCTCAGGTCTTTCTCTGCGGCAACGGCGGCAGTGCCGCTACTGCCAGCCACATGGCCAACGATCTTGGGAAAGGCGCCAGCTACGAGCGTCCTCGGGAGCGGCGCTTTAGGGTCGCAACCCTCACCGACAACATCTCTTGGATGACGGCGCTGGCCAACGATGTTAGCTATGATGCGATTTTTTCCGAGCAGTTGCGCAACCTCGGTCAGGCCGAGGACGTGCTCATCGCCATTTCTGGATCGGGCAACAGTCGTAACGTGCTCTGCGCCGTCGAAGTGGCCAAGAAACTCGACATGTTTACGATCGGATGGACGGGTTTTGGCGGCGGGGCTCTGGCGGACCAGGTCGATGTTGCCGTCTTAGCCGACAGCCATCACATGGGCCGGGTTGAGGACGTGCACACCGTTCTCATGCATTTAACCTGTTATTACTTCATGGAAGAAGAACAGCAGTAGCACGACAGCGAGGGTGTACCGATCTACCATGGACGGGAGCGAAGATGCCACCTGTTGACGAGAAGATCCCCCGGCCTCAGCCGCGGCCTCTTGCAGAGGTGCTGCCTGCGGAGCCGCTGCTGCTGATGACAGCGGGCCCGGTTCCGGTTCCGGCGGAAGTGGCGCGAGCCGGTGGCATGGTGATCAACCATGTGGGCGACACCATGGCCATGGTGGTACGTCACATTCGCCAGATGGCGCGCTATGTCTTCCAGACGGAAGACGAGAAGATCTATGGAGTCTCGGGGCCCGCCTCGGCGGCCATGGAGATGGCGATCGGCAATCTGCTCTGGCCTGGACGTCGTGTGCTGGTCCTGTGCAACGGGCTGTTCAGTGGCCGCTTCGGCGAGATGGCCGCAGGAGTTGGGGCCGATGTCACCGTCATCGAGGATCCCAATGGGCGCCCGGTCTGTGCCGATCTGGTTGCGCAAGCACTGGAGAAAGGGAAGTTTGACGTGGTCACCATGGTTCAGGGTGAGACCTCTTCCGGTGTCTTAACTCGGGACCTGCAGGAGATCGTGAAGCTTTCCCGCGATCACGGCGCCATGACAATCGTTGATGCGGTATGTACGCTGAGCACAATGCCATTGAAGAAGGACGATTGGCACATTGATGTGGTGGTGACAGGAAGCCAGAAGGGCCTTTCCTCCCTGCCTGGGGTGTCGCTCATCTCCTTCAGTGATCGCGCTTGGGAGACCACACAGAATCGCCAGGGGAATAAGCCGCACTGGTGTCTGGACGTGTCCCGCGCCGAGAAGTTCTGGGGCGATCACTGCTATCATTACACAGCTCCCGTGCCCGCCTTGCTGGCCCTGCACGAAGCTCTGCGGCTCATTATCGAGGAGACCTTGGAACAACGCTTCAAGCGCCACCTACACAGCTCGCTGTCGCTCCAAAAGGGGGTGGAGGCGCTGGGACTGAAGCTCTATGCACCCCCCGAATACCGACTCAACTCGGTGCTGGCCATCGAGGTCCCGGAAGGCGTCGACGACGCTTGTGTCCGCAAGTACATGACCGATCACTTCAAGGTGCTAATTGCCGACTCCTTCGGCATCAACGCGATGCGCATAGGCCAGATGGGGGAGCAGTGCCGGGCGCCCAACCTGTTCCGAACCCTACACGCCCTTGGCGTGGCCATCACCAAACAGGGAATCGACCTCGATCCCTCCGCCGGCATGGCGGCCATGGAATCGCATATAGCTCAGCATGGGGAGGAAGTGTTGTGACGGATCTCCAGTTTCCCACCTACGACAGCATTGGACTGCGTCCACTCATCAACTGCCGCGGCACCTACACCATCATCAGCGGGTCGCTTCTGCTTCCGGAGGCGAGGGCAGCGATGGTGGAAGCATCCAAACAGTACGTCCATCTCGACGAGCTTCACGAGGTGGTGGGCAAACGGATCGCCGAACTCATGCAGTGCGAATGGGGGATGGTCGTCAACGGTTGCGCCGCCGCCCTCTGTCAGATCGCCGCCGCCGCGGTGGCCGGCGCCGATCCGGAAAAGATGGTGCGTCTGCCGGACACTATGGGCATGGCCAACGAGGTCATCGTGCAGAAGAGCCACCGCCACACCTATGACCACGCTGTGCGTATGGTGGGGGCCAAGATGATCGAGGTGGAAACCCGGGCCGATCTCGCCGCCGCCCTCAACGATCGAACTGCTCTTCTCCTCATGTTTGGCGACGCCGCCGAGCGCGGAAAGATCTCCATCGCTGAGATGGCTGAGGTGGGCAGAGAGCGGGGAATCGTCACCTTCGTTGACGCCGCCGCGGAGCGGCCGGACGTGCCCAACGTCTACCTTGCAGATGGAGTCGACGCCGTCGGCTACAGCGGCGGCAAGTGCCTGCGCGGCCCCCAGTCTTCCGGCCTCATTCTCGGACGCAAGCAACTGCTGCACACAGCCTTTCTCAACGGCGCTCCGCACCACGCCATCGGGCGGCCGATGAAGGCGAGCAAGGAAGAAGTGATGGCATTGCTGGCGGCGGTGGAGATGTGGGTACGCCGCGACCATGAAGCGGAGTGGAAGGAGTGGGAGCGCCGCCTCGATGTGATCGGCGACGTCGTAAGGGATCGCGATTCGGTGCAGCTGGCGACGCACCATCCGGGCCGCTCCAACGTGGCGCCCGTCCTAGTGGTGGAGTGGGATCCGGCGGTTGTAGGCATGACCGGAACGCAGGTCGCAGATCGGCTATCTCGGGGCATGCCGCGTATCGAGGTGTTTTCCAGCGAGACAGGATTTTCTGTGAATCCATATATGATGGAGAGTGGCGAAGAGGACTTGGTCGCCAACCGGCTTGTCGAAATTCTTGTTACGGAGTCGGCATGAGTGATCTCATTGGTCGTTGGATGCTGGAATCGAGTTTCTGCGCGGGTACACAGAACACGATCTGTAGATCGAGGTCGCGGGCACGCAACCGGATGGTACGCGGAAGACGCCTACGGCGAGCACTGTTCGAGGGCGGTGGGCGACGCGAGTCTGAGTCAGGAGGGTATGCTGGCGCACGAGGCCAGATAGGAAGTGATGGTCGCATCGTAGAGGGAGGTCACTCGATAGACCTCCACGGCCAGGCGCATACCGAACTCGGGATCAATGCAGCCGCTGTCAGTGCGCAGGCGTTCTAGTACTTCCGAGTACTGCGCAGGATTGCTGAGGACGTAGATGGAGCGAAAGTTCTTCGCGGCGGAGCGCAACATGGAGGGGCCGCCGATGTCGATGTTCTCCACCGCTTCCTGCAGTGAGCAGTCGGGCCGGGAGATCGCCTGTTCGAAGGGATACAGGTTGACACAGACGAGATCGATAGTGTCGATCTCGTGTTTCCGTAGGGTGGCCATATGAGCGTTGTCCTCTCGTCGGGCCAGCAGGCCTGCGTGGATGCGCGGATGCAGGGTCTTTACCCGGCCATCGAGGATTTCAGGAAACCGGGTGATCTCCGCCACCTCCGTGATGGGGACGCCGGACTCGCGCAGAGCGCCTCCCGTACCCCCCGTACTGAGAACCTCCACACCGAACTCCGTCGTCAGCACCTGGGCAAATTCTACCAGCCCCGTGCGATCAGAGGTGCTCATGAGCGCTCTGCGCACCCGCACTGCTCCGTCCGCCATCATCGCTCTTCCTTGTTGAGACGTCACCGCGTGGACGAGCGTACGGTTACCCTTACCCCTCGTCAATCTGAGATCGCATGGCGACGCTGAGCCCGATTCGCAGTGAGCAGATCGATGCCGGCGCCGCAGCGATTCTGCAGACCCTGCACGAGGCGGGTCACCAAGCGCTGCTTGCTGGCGGGTGTGTACGCGACCTATTGCTAGGTAAGAGGCCCACCGACTGGGATATCGCCAGCGACGCTGAGCCCCCGCGGGTGCGGGAGTTGTTTCCGCGGACCTATGCGATCGGGGAGCGGTTCGGGATCATCCGGGTGGTTACCGAGTTAGGGGAATACGAAGTCGCCCGCTTTCGACGTGAGGGTTCGTACAGCGATGGCCGCCATCCCGACATTGTGGAGTTCACCGATGCTGAGGAAGATGCCCGGCGTCGTGATCTAACGATCAACGCCCTGTTCTACGATCCCATCGCCGGCGAAGTCGTCGACTTCGTCGATGGTCGATATGATCTGGTAGCGCAGATCGTGCGCGCGGTGGGCGACCCTGAGACTCGTCTGCGAGACGACCGACTTCGGGTACTGCGCACGATTCGGTTCGCAGCGCGCCTAGACTGGCAGATCGAGACGGCCACGTGGAAGGCGGCTTGCGCTCTGGCACCCAGCGCCGACACGGTCTCAGCGGAGCGTGTCCACGAGGAACTCACCCGCATCCTCACCGAAGGAGGAGCAGCTACGGGAGCTCAGCTGCTGATGGACAGCGGGCTCATGGCCGTCCTGCTTCCGGAGGTGGCGGCTTTGGAGGGGGTGCCGCAACCCCCGGAATACCACCCCGAGGGCGATGTCTGGGTACACGTGAAACGCATGCTCTTCGAGCTCGATCGCGCCACTGAAGCGACGCCTGAGCTGGCTTGGGCGGTGCTGCTGCACGATGTCGGAAAGCCCGGAACCTTCAGTGAGAGCGATCGCATCCGCTTCAACGGCCATGATGCCCGTGGAGCGGAGATGGTCGACGCCATCGGCTATCGGCTGCGCATGTCGAATGCGCGTCGCGAGCGAATCCGCGAGCTTACGGCACAACACATGCGTTTTCGCAACGTCCGTCAGATGCGGGAGAGCAAGCTCAAGCGCTTCCTTCGGAGCCCCCTATTCCCGGAGCTGTTGGAGCTACACCGAATCGACTGTGTGGGAAGCCACGGCGCCCTCGACCTCTACGAGTTCTGCCGCGATCGGCTTGAGACCATGGCTGACGATCCCGAGGGCCTGGTGCCACCTCGCCTGCTTAGCGGCGTAGATCTCATCGAGATGGGCTACGCAACGGGCCCCCGCTTTCGGCGGATGCTGAACTGGGTTGAAGACGCGCAGCTCGAAGGGCGCATCCACAGCTTTGAGGAGGCACGAGCCGAGATCCAGAAGCATTTCCCCGACGAGGGAGAGAGGGGCTAGGCGAGGCCAGCGCGGAGAACGTCAATCACTGGAGTGTGCGACGACGGTGACGTGAGATAGACGCCAGACCAACCCTCCGAGCGGACCCAGCGGATCTGCTCGGAGGCGACCTCGATGCCGATGCGCGCCTGGTCCTCTCGAGAAGGCGCCTTTTCGAGGCTCTGTAGCACGCTCTTGGGTACGACCATCCCGGGCACCTCGTTCATGCGGTGAGCGTGCTCCAGCCCAGTCAACACCAGCACACCAACGAGCACCGCTGTGTGGTCGCGCGCCCTGGTCAGCACGTCCAGCGACTCTGGTCGGAAGGCGGGTTGGGTCATCACGTAGTCGGCGCCGGCATCGATCTTGGCCTCGAGCTTCTCGAGCTCTGCCGTCATGTCCACCGCTTCCGGCTCGAAGCCGGTGCCGATGGTAAAGCGGGTCCTCGGGTCTTTGTGCTTGCCGAGGGGTTGCCCTCCGAAATCGACGCCCGCGTTGAGACGCGAATGGGTGTACCGGACGAGATCGACAGAGTTGAAGTCGAAGACCGCCGTGGAAGCGGGGTAGGTGGGCGCCATCTTGGGCGGGTCACCGGTGATGAACAGCACGTTGCGGATGGCGTTGGCCCAGTAGCCGATGAGCCGCGCCTGCAGGCCCATGACATTGAGGTCGCGGGCTGTGAAGTGGGGGATTAGCTCTAAATCGTCGTCCCTCCCCCAGCCGAGCTGCTGGCGTACGCCGTAAATGAAGTCACCGGGGGGCATCAGGGGAATCCCGCGAGAGCCGTCGGTGATGTCGAGGGCGTCGGCCAGACCACTGTCGGCGAGCTCGCCGACGAAGTCGACTTTGCGCTGCAACAGCCCGGGAGCCGTGCCGCGCGATGGTAGAATTTCCACGCTCACGGCGAACTCCCTATCCGCGATCTTGCGTGAGAACGGCCCATTTTCGCGTTTCTCCTCAGCGCTGACCGCCGAATGGGCGGCGGGGAGACTCAATTGCAACGAGTGACTGCCGCGACGTCCGTGCAGGTAGTTGCGCATTTCTCGCACATGAGAAGGATGGATGTCGCAGCAGCCGCCGAGAAGCGCGACACCACGCTCGCGCAGGGTTCGCACTTGACGGCCCATGTACTCAGGGTTGACCCTGGTCATGTAGCGGTTGCCGATGTGTTGAAAGCCGCCGGCGTTGGGCATGGCGGACAACGCCATAGAGCCGACCTCTTCGATGACAAATTCCACGAAACTCTCGGCGTCCCACGGCGAGCAGCAGTTGATGCCCACCACGGCGGCGCCAGCACTGCGTGCTGCTTCCACTAACTGATCTGGTGGCGTGCTCCACCCGGACGGGCCGCGCTCGAGAGACATCTGCACAATCAAGGGCGGTGTAGCGCCAGGCAGCTCGGCGATGATGTTGAGGATGCCGCGCAGTTGATCTATGGAGCGAAAGGTCTCTAGTATCAGAGCGTCGACGCCTTCGCTGATGAGCACATTGATGAGATCTGCATAGGCCTCGCGAAGCTGCTCTCCACGTTCCGTGCCCTCGGGAGTGGGGCCGATGGATCCGAGAACGTGATAGCTGTCGTAGCCGGAGTTTCCAGCGGCGACGAATTCGGCGATGGTCTCCTGGGCGATGCTGACGCTGGAGCGCGCGATCTCCTGGACCCGGCCTTCGAGACCCAGGGGTTGCAGGCAAGACGGATTGGCGGCAAAGGTGTTCGTAGTGAGGCAACGCGAGCCGGCGTGCAGGTAACCGAGATAGGCCTTGCGCACGACTTCCGGCCGGTCGAAGCTCAATGCCTCGTACACGTGATTGGGCTCAGAGAGGCGACCGGTGAGCTCAAAGATGTAAGAGCCCATGGCGCCGTCTGCGAGAACGGGCCCATCCTGCAGAACGTCGAGGAAGCAACTCATGCAATGACAGAGGGTAGGTGAATTCCATTGCCGGGGGAGTTATGTCGAACATACATTCCGGTCCCTTTCCGGCGCAATCCGAATGCACCACACCCGTTGCCGCTATGACTTCGCTCACGCAACAGAATAAACGCCCCGCTTCGGTGATCCGAACGGATGTGCGACGCTTGAGCGCTGAGTCGGCAGAGCTCGCCGTGCGCAGCGACGCCGTGTCCGTGGAGGAGCCGCTGGAGATCCGCATCAACGGCGAGCCGATGGCCGTGGTCATGCGTACGCCGGGCAGCGACCTCGACCTCGCTGCCGGGTTCCTGCTGACGGAGGCGATCATTTGCGAGCCGGTAGAGCTGGAGATGCTGTCATACTGCGACAATGCCCAGCCACCCAATGAGCTCAACACGGTGGAGGCTAGCCTGGGACCGTCGGTCGAGTTCGATAGCGAGGCACAGCGGCGCAACACCTACGCGTCGTCCAGCTGCGGAGTGTGCGGCAAGGCGAGCATCGACCAGATTCGGCTGCACGCCCCGGTTCTGCAACATCCGAGCTTCGCGATCTCCAGAGCGGTACTGTTCCGGCTTCCGCAGCTGTTGCAGGAGGCGCAGGAGCAGTTCCGGTACACCGGCTCGCTGCACGCGGCAGCGCTGTTCGATCGGGATGGAAAGCTGCTCGAACTTCGTGAGGATGTGGGACGACACAACGCCGTGGACAAGCTCGTTGGTCACTTCGTGCTGAGCGGGCAGCGGCCGCCGGCGGACACGGTGCTGTTGGTGAGCGGCCGCTCCAGTTTCGAGATCGTGCAGAAGGCGTGGCTCGCCGGAATCTCTTTCGTGGCGGCGGTTTCCGGTCCTACCAGCTTGGCGGTGGATCTAGCCCGAGAGACCGGTATGACCCTCGTGGGATTTCTCCGCGGCCGGACGGGCAATGTGTACTCCGGAGAGCAACGCATCGTCGACTAAGGGCAGTCGACGGATCAACCAAACAACCTGACGAGACCAGGGGAGGGCCTGATGGCCAAGAAGAGGACGGTGAAACCCAAGCTGCATCTGTGCGCGGCGGCGTGGACGATGACGAACTACCCATCAGAAAAGCGCGAGTGGTCCATCGACACCAAGGTGCGTAAAGTGAAGGAGGCGGGTTTCGCAGGCTTCAGCGCCGGCTCGGGACCCGAGATCGTGGCGGCGTCCCGCAAGCACGACATGCCCTTGGTCGGCGGCGTGGATGTCGGCAAGGCGAGCGAGGCCAAGCGCAAGCTCAAAGCTTTCGCCGACGGCGGTGTCGTGCATGTGAACGTGCAGCTGTGTGATCACGACACTCCCACCAAGGACGCCTTGCCGGTGGCTCGTGCCGTCGTGCAGGCAGGCAAAGAGCTGGGTATTAATCCGGCCATCGAGTGGCACCGCGACACTTGCACCGAGACTCCTGAAAAGGGATTGGCCTTGGCCGAAGCCTACGAGAGGCGCTATCGCGAGAAGCTGCGCACCAACTTCGACCATTCTCACCCGGCGATCGTCAAGCAGGTACGGCCCCCGGCCTTTGCCAAGCGCTTGTTGTTCCGACCCGATCTGCTGCGCATGAGCGAACTCATCCACTTCCGCACCTTCACCGGTAGCCACTGCCAGACGCCGATCACTAACGGCAAGGGCAAGCTGGACGGTGATTTCGTCACCTGGCGGGACAACTTCTGCAAACCGGCGCTGGAGTCCTGGCTGAAGGGAGCCAAGTCGGGTTCGGAGCTTTGGGCCGTCATCGAGCTGGGGCCCCTGGGCTCTGGGTACTGCTTGGAGTGCTTTCCGGACGTCTGGGAGGATGCCAAGGTGGCGCGAATCGAGATCAAGCGCGTTTGGCAGAGAGCCCTGCGCAAGTGGAAGCGTTAGCCGTTCTAAGATCTTGCTCTCGGTGGGCTCGCCCTCTATCTGGCAGAAAATGGCCGACCCGGACCGTCCGCTGGGGTGACGCTTACAGGGCAGACCTTGAGTTCAGCCGTGTGGGTCACCGGATCGTATCCGGAACCGGTGAGGACGTTCACCGGCACCTCGCTGAAGCTGAAGCTGGTGAACACCGTTCCCCGCGGTGAGCGAGGTGTGGAGTGTACGCGGACGCGGATGGCGCCGCGGGCGCTGGTCAGCTCGGCCCAGCCTCCATCCACTAGGCCCCAGCTCTCGGCGTCGTCGGGATGAATCTCGACCCGCTCTTCGGGCAACAGGTATTCAATGCCCGAAGAGCGGCCGGTCTGCGTGCGCGTGTGGTAGGAGGCCAAGCGCCGACCTGTGGTCAGCCACACGGGAAAATCCTCGGAGATCGTCTCTGCCGGATCGCGGTACTCGACGATACGGAAGAGGCCGCGTCCGCGCGGAAACTCGCCCTCGTGCAGACGCGGCGTCCCCGGATGCCCCGGCTCGGGTACCGGCCACTGGTACTCGCCGTCGTCGATGCGATCCCAGTTGAGACCGGCGTAAACCGGCGAAAGGCTGCAGAGCTCATTGAAGATCTCGGCGGGGGATTCGAAATCGAACCCGGAAAAGCCCAGACGCTTGGCGATCTGCGAGATGATCCACCAGTCGGGTCGGGCCTGCCCCGGCGGAGGCACAGCGGCGCGCAGGCGCTGGACGCGTCGCTCGGTGTTGGTGCAGGAGCCGTCGGTCTCCGCCCACGAGGTGGCGGGCAGCACCACGTCGGCGAGCTCGGCGGTCTCGGTCATGAAAATGTCGATGACGACGAGGTGATTGAGACTGCGCAGCGCGTGCTCACAGTGGGCACGATCAGGGTCGGAGATCAAGGTGTTCTCGCCGTCGATGAGCATGGCATGGATGCCATCGTCGCAGCGATCGAGGGCGGTGACCTTGGTGATGCCGCGTTCGATATCAATCTCGCGCCCGTAGAGGTAACTGAACTTCTCCTGATTCTCGGCGACATCCACCGGCAGAAAGCCCGGATAGTTGTTGGGCAGGGCGCCACTGTCTCCCGCGCCCTGGATGTTGTTCTGACCGCGCATGGGGTTGATGCCAGCACCCTCGCGGCCGATGTGACCGGTCATCAACGCCAGATTGCACAGCGACTGCACGTTGTCGACACCGCAGATGTGCTCGGTGATGCCCAGAGTGTAGTAGATGGCACTCGTGTCGGCCTCGGCGTACCAGCGCGCGGCGGTCTCGATGTCGGCGGCGGGCACATCGGTGATTGACTCCGACCACTCCGGACTGAAGCGCTTGACGTGCTGCAGGAACTGCTCGCCGTCCTCGGTGCGGGTGGCAACAAAGTCGGCTTCAACGAGCTGCTCGCGGTCGATGACGTGGGCCATGGCTAGCAACAGCGCTACGTCGGAGCCGACGCGCAGAGGCAGATAGAGATGGGCCATCTCCGCCAGCGGAATGCGGCGCGGGTCGGCGACGATGAGGCGAGCTCCAGCGGCGACGGCCTTCTTGATGCGGATTGCCGCCACCGGATGGCACTCCGTCATGTTGGTGCCGATGCAAAAGATCGTGTTCGATTTTTCCATGTCGGCCAGGGGGTTCGACATGGCGCCACGTCCTATCTGGGTCGCCAGACCGGCGACCGTGGGAGCGTGTCAAGCACGGCTGCAGTTGTCTATCTGATTCGTACCGAAGCCGGCGCGGATGAACTTCTGCATGGTGTATGACGCTTCGGAAGGCGCCCGGCCGGAAGCGATGCCGTACACCGCATGCTCGCCGTGCTCTTCCACCACCTTACGGAAGCCGGCGGCGGCGCGGTTCAGAGCTTCGTCCCAGCTGGCTTTGCGCAGTTCGCCGTCGTTTCCGCGCACCAGAGGGCTGGCGAGACGGTCCTCGTGCTGCACGAAGTCGTAGGCGAACTGGCCCTTCACGCACAAGGCGCCTTCGTTGGCGGGGCCGTCCATGGCGGGCTGCACACCGACGAGCCGATCGCCCTTACTCAGCGCGTCGACGGAGCAGCCGACCCCGCAGTAGCCGCAGATCGTCCTCGTCTTCTCCACCGGATCCGGCAGGTCGGTGTGCCGCAGGGCCTTGCGATCGGCTAGCGCCCCGGTGGGGCAGGTCTGCACACACTGCCCGCAGAATGTGCACGAGGAGTCCTTGAGCAGACCTTCGAACTCGGTCGTGATGCGAGTGTCGAATCCCCGGTTCATCATCGTGATGGCGTGGTCGCCCTCCTGCTCGGCGCAGACGCGAACGCAGCGATAGCAGGAAATGCACTGGTCGTAATCGCGCAGGATGAAGGGGTTGTCGTCATCGTCACGACTGATTCCTGACTGCACGCCGGCGAAGCGACCGCTACGTGCCTGGTAACGGTCGATGAGGCTTCTCAGTTCCTGTGACGCGAAGCCTCGCAGCGGATCGGTATTGACTTCGCGATTCTCGGAGGCGACCATCTCGAGCAGGGTCCTGCGATGCTTCTCGATGCTCTCCGGGGCTGTGCGGACAGACATGCCGGGCGTCGCCTGGGTGGTGCATGACGCCACAGGGTTGCGGACCCCCTCGATCTCAACGACGCACAGTCGGCAGCCACCGAAGGGCTCCAAGCGCGGGTCGTAGCACAGGGTGGGTATCTCGGCACCGTGGCGCCTGGCGGCCTCGTACACGGTTTCGCCTTCGACGAAGGCGACTTCGTCCCCGTCGATGATCAGGGTGTGGGCCTGGGACTCACTCATGACTGATCGGTCCTCCGATTGGGATGACGAGTGCCGCCTTGATCGGCACTAGCGCAACAACCGCTCCACGGAATCGGGAAAGTACTTGAGCAGGCTTCGGGTGATGTTGGGGGCGGCCATGCCGAGGCCGCAGGCGCTGGTGGCCATCATGGTGTTTCCGATGTCTTCCACTTCCGAGGTCCACATAATCAGATCCTGCGGGCCTTCGCGGTGCAGGCGCTCGGTGAGCCGCCGGGTGCCAATGCGGCAAGGAAAGCACTTCCCACAAGATTCTTCGGCGAAGAATTCCATGGCCATATGGGCGACGGCGGCCATATCGCGGGAATCGTCGAAGACCATGATTCCCCCGGCTCCAAGGAAGGATCCGAAACAGCGGATGCTGTCTTCGTCGAGGGTGGCTTGCTCCAAGTCATTGCCGCCGAGGAAGCCACCGGATAGGCCGGCCATGGTGACGGCCTGGATCCGCCGACCACCCGGCGGGCCGCCGGCCCAGTCGTGGAGTAGCTCGCGCAACGGTAGGCCAAAGGGGACCTCGTAGTTGCCAGGCCGCTGAATGTCGCCGGACAGGCTGATCAACTTCGTGCCGGCGCGGTCGCCGAGACCGAGGCTCTGATACCACTGCGCGCCGCGGTGCAGAATCGGCGGAACGGAAGCGAGGGTCTCCACGTTGTTCACTGCCGTAGGCAGGTCTTCATAACCATGGGTTACCGGATAGGGAGGGCGGTTGCGTGGGAAGGGATGTTTGCCTTCGAGGCTGTTCAGCAGGGAACCCTCCTCACCGCAGATGTAGGCACCGGCGCCGCGGCGGATATACAAATGGAAACAACGGCCGCTGTCACCGACACGATCTCCGAGCCGACCAGCCTCCTCTGCCTCAGCGACAGCGGCCTTCAACACGTCCAGGGCGTGAGGATACTCGTAGCGCAGATAGAGGAACCCCTGACGGGCGCCGGTGGCAAGGCCGGCGATGATCATTCCCTCGATCACGGCGTGAGGGTCGTACTCCAGAAGGGCGCGATCCTTGAAGCACCCCGGCTCTCCCTCGTCGGCATTACAGACGATGGTCTTGGGCTTGCCAGGGGCGTCGGCGACGGCCGACCACTTGGCCCCGGTGGGGAAACCGGCTCCCCCGCGGCCGGCGAGGCCGCTATCGGTGATGAGGGTGCGGATCTCTTCCGGCGACATGCCGAGGGCAGTTTCGAGTCCTGCGTAGCCGCCGGTGGTTTGGTACCCCTCTAGCGTCGCGCGGCCGGGATTTCGAATCCCTGCGAACACGCACTCCTCGATGCCTCCTGGATTCGGTGCTGGCAAGGGGCTCAGGTCGGGGATGAGCTCATCGACGCTGGTGCCGATGAGCACTTCGTCACCGCGCAGCACCGGTACCGGCTGGTCGCAACGGCCAGCGCAGGGCATGGCGGTGGCGCCCTGGTCGCGCAGGGAGTTGAGAAGCTCGCGGGCGCCGTGCTGACAACAGATCGGTCCGGTGCAAACCCTTGGTGCGGCCTTGCCGGGTCGCTCGTCCCGAGAGAAGTGGTGATAGAAGGTCACAGTGCCGAAGAGCTCGGCCAGCGGGATTCCCAACCCCTTGGACACCGATCGCAGGGCATCCTCGGACAGGCAGCCGTCGCGATCGTACAGATCGTGGAGCACGGACAGCAGTGGCGCCGGCTGGTGGCACCCCGCTTCGACGAGCGGGTCGACGTCTGTGTCAATCTGCGGATCGCGAGTCATGACGCTATGAATAACAAAGGGTCGTCGTGATTACAAGTAGCCGCGGATCAGCTCGCCATCGACGGAGATGAGGACGAACGTGGCTGCCGAAGGAACCAAAGCTATCTTCTGCCATCGCGTCGAATCGAACGTAGCGGTGCCCCCAAGCGTAGGTAATGAAGCCGATGAAGAAGAAGGTCGCTGCCCTTATCACTACGTACTACCCCGCGTCGCACGCTGACGTCATCGTCACCAAATTCCTGAAGGGCTTCCCCACCGACGACGGTCTGCGCGAGTCCCGAGTGGAGGTGGCGTCACTCTACCTTGATCAGATCCACGAGCGTGATGTTGGGGTCGCGCTGGCGAAGCAGCACGAAGTACCCATCTACCCTAGCATCACCGCCGCGCTGAGCCTTGGCGGTAGCGAGCTGGCGGTGGATGGCGTGCTCATCATCGGTGAGCACGGCGACTACGCCTGGAACGAGAAGGAGCAGCACCTTTATCCACGTCGGTACTTCTTCGAGCAGGTGTGTGGCGTGCTGGCGCGATCGGGACGGTCAATTCCCGTGTTCTCCGACAAGCACCTGTCCTGGAGCTGGGAGCACGCGCGCTGGATGTACGACCGGGCCCTCGAGCTGGAGGTGCCCTTCATGGCCGGATCCTCACTGCCGATCAGCTACAGGCGGCCGTGGCTGGAATACGAGCTGGAGACACCTCTGCAGGAGGCGCTGTCCATGGCCTACGGTGGTCTTGACTCCTACGGATTCCACGCTTTGGAGACCCTGCAGTGCATGGCGGAGCGTCGCGTCGGTGGCGAGACCGGAGTGAGCGCCGTGCAGTGTCTGGAGGGAGAGGCGGTGTGGGCTGCTGGCGCCGAGGGACGTTGGTCGGCCGAGCTTTTCGACGCCGCGCTGGAGCACATCGAAGCGCGCGATGAGGGAGACGTCCGTGAGCACTGTGACAAGCCGACTGTTTACCTGCTGGAGCACACCGACGGACTGCAAACCGCGACCTTCCTGCTCAACGGTTTTCTGAGTGGCTGGGGATACGCCGGTAGAGTGGACGGGGATGTCGCAGGTTGTGAGGTCTACCTGCACGGCGACCCGCACCCGCACTTCTCCTACCTTGGTCTCAATGCCGAAGAGATGATCGTCACCGGAAAACCGGTGTACCCCGTGGAGCGGACGTTGTTGGTGTCGGGGATGCTGGAAGCGCTGCTGACGTCCCGCCATCAGGGCCATGTGCGGTTGGAGACTCCACATCTGGAAGTGTCCTACCAGTCGTACCATTCTGAACCGGTGCGCCCCCGGTGTGGGAGGCCGACTGGCGCTGCGGCCGTGCCTTGGCGACTGGAGTGAGTTGGCAATAAAATGGGCGCCCCTCTCGGACCTTCCTCCCGGGCGGGATTCCGGCTCGAAAGAGGCGCCGCAGGCGGGTACCACTCAGAGCTGACAGACTCCAAGCAACGCTTGTGCCATATTTAGATACCAAGTAATACTAAATATGTAACCATTTATAAATATGTGCCTTATATGATCTTCTAGAGTGCGAGATCGTTCGGCGCTCCAACGCGAAACCTGGTCACAACGTCCACTTTTCCGCTAAATTCTTCCCTCCTTAAGACGGCTCATGCCAGCTCGATGACCCGTCCTTCATCGGCCGACTCGGTCGCTGCCAGGGTTACCTCCAGCGTGCGCAGCGCATCGGCGTAGTCTGATCGGATGGCACTGGAGTCACCTGTGGCAACAGCGTGCACGAAGGCCTCGTCCTCTGCTCGGGTCGGGTTGTTGCCGAGGAGGTGAGTCTGGGTGCCTGTGGATTCTTCGACGATAAGCTCGTGCGCGCGCAGGCGGACGACCCGCCCGCGCTGATATAGATCCAGGCCTACCTGCCCTCCCGCAGATAGCAGGCAGGTCGATGTCAGGCTGGCGATCGCCCCGGAGGCGAAGACGAAATTGGTGACCGTAGCGTCGTGGATGTCGTAGTTCTCCACCTCTGCCATCAGCCCGGTGCGGGCGGTGGCGTGAACCTGAACGACCTCACCCATGAGGTGCCGCGCAAGATCGACGATGTGGGTGGTCTGCTCGACGATCTGCCCTCCACCCTGGGCCCGCACGCGCCACCACGCCACGCCAGGCATCCCTCCCATCCAGCCGCCGAGCGCGAAGCCCACGGGATCGTTGCCCACCAGCTCTTGGGCCCGCTCTGTGTTGTCCATGTACCTCCAGTGATAGCCCACAGCGGTGATGACTCCGCTATCTTGCACGGCGTCGAGCACCCGCCGGCCTGATCCCATGTCCACTGCAACCGGCTTTTCGACGAACATGGGCAGTTTGCGGCGAGCAAGCTCGGTCTCGATCTCGCCGTGCGCGAAGGGGGGCAGGCAGACGTAGACCGCGTCGGGAGACGAGCCATCACAGAGGGCCTCCAGGCTGGGATAGGCGTTGCCGCCGAAGGCTGCCGCCGTCGCTTCCGCTCGAGCGATGTCAAGGTCGAAGAAACCCACCATCTCGGCGCAGTCGATTTCCGCCAGAGTACGCCTGTGGTGGTTGGCGATGCCCCCGGTGCCTACGAAAGCGATGTTAACGGTCAAACCACGAGCCTCCTTTTCGGTGTGTCTTGGCCTTTGGTCGAAGGGCGCAAAGGATTTCTCCAAATTGACCTAACCAAAGTGCCAGTATATATTTCGGTAACCTCTATGTCTCTATTCTCGTTCCGAGAAACGGACTGCTGGACCTCGGTTTTTTTGTCGTCGAGCATCTGATAGGCCGGAGGTCTACGAGGTCGTCGACTCTGGATCGACGATCGTCGACAGCCGAGTCGAAGATCGAGCAAGATAAGTGATCTGGACTATCCTAACAGTCCTTGCGGTGATGGCGACTAAGTTCGTCACCGCATTTCGTCTGAAGGACCTGAAGGCCAAGTTGGAGGCCATTCAGCCAGATATCGACGAGTTGCGGACCAAGGTCGCCGAGGCGGAGGACGAGTACGAGGGCCTCAAGATGAAGGAAGAAGCGACCACGACGCGCCTTGCTCACGTCAGGGGTGTGGTGAACTACCTGGAAAACCAGGTCAAGGGGCCGAGTAACGACGGAATGCCTGACGAGCGGCAGCAGGTCCTGCAATCGGCGGAAGGCGTCGGCGAACGCTGATCTGGCCTGCTGCAGTCGGACCGTCCTTAGTCCTGTCCCCGAATCGAGGACAGGGCTTTTTTTTACCACACCAAATCCATCGATGTGAATGTCTGAACTTCGTGCTTCCACCGAGGTCTCTGCCCCGCAGCGGCTTGCCAGCTACAAAGAGCACTACCGAACCGACGCCAGCCTGATCAGAGATCCTGAGGCGCTCGATCCGGTACGCTCTTCATCGGAGGCGCGTCGCCTCGAAGTGATCGCCCGCAGGCTGGCGCCGCTACGGGGTCTGCGCCTCTTGGACATGGGCTGCGGATCGGGATGGTTCGCCGACCTGTGTCATCGCCGCGGCGCCCGGGTCGTGGCCTGCGACATCGCGCCGACAGGAGTCGCCGCTGCGCGCAGGCGCTTTCCCGATGCGGGCGCTTTCGCTGCTGGCGACATTTACGACCTCGGCTTCGCTTCCGCCAGCTTCGACGCGGTGGTGCTTTCGGAAGTGGTCGAACACCTCGAGCGACCCCAAGCCGGGGTCAAGGAAGCGGTGCGGCTGCTGTGCCCCGGGGGACGGTTGGCGATAACCGTCCCCTACCGAGAGAGCATCGTAGAGCACCTCTGTGTGCACTGCAATCGTCTGACCCCGGCCAATGCCCACCTGCACTGCTTTGACGAAGAACGTCTCGACGAGGCGATCGAAGGTGCCGGGTTGCGCGTGCGAGCCAGGTTGAAGATGACCAACAAGCTGCTCGAGCTCTCCGGCTTCCCGCAGGCGAGCCGCCACTGGCCGTTCTGGCTCTGGCGCGCCTGTGATCGCCTCTGCAGCCAAGTGGTTCGCCGGCCCGCATTCCTACTCGTCATCGCCGAAAAATCCGCGCAGTGAACGTCACCCGGCGCGTGCTCATCGTCGCCGGTGGCCGAGGCGCTGCAACGGTGAGCGTCTTCGTCGTCAACGCTCTGCTCGCCCGCGCCTGGGACCTACAAACCTTCGGGCGTTTCAGTGCGGTGTGGATTCTCGGCAATGCCCTGGCGCCGGTCTTCCAGCAGGGAATCCCCAGCGCTCTGCTTTACTTCTTTCCCCGTCATGACTCGCGGGGGCGTCGCCGTCTGTTGGGAATGGCAGGAGCGTCGCTGCTACTGGCGGCGGCGGTCTTCGCTCTTGTACTATCGCTTGCCGGCCCTGCCCTGGCGCCAATACTGGGGCTCGAGCAGACCCTGACCAGCGGATTGATTGTCTCCTTTCTGCCCTACGCGTTCTGCCTCGTTGCCGCTGGCCAAACCGATTCGGCATTGATTGCTGCCGGGGCCCCGGTAATGCAGGCGACCATCGGCGGTGCGCACGCCCTGTCGCTCATTGCGGTGGCGGGGTACGCCTGCCAAGTCGGATTGGCCGTGGAGGAGGTGCTGCAGCTGGCGTCGATCACTGGCCTTGCCCGCCTGGGTGTCTGCTACCTAACACTGATCCTCATCATCGGCGTACCGCTGGGGAGTGCGGCACAGGAATGGAGGTCCTTCTTCCGCTATGCCTGGACCATCGGCACGGGAGACGCCATGGGCAGCCTGTCGAGGAACGTCGATCGAGCCGTGGTTCTCAGTCTGTTCGGAGCCGGAAGTCTCGGGCTCTACCACGTGGGAGCCATCGAGGTGCCGGTGAGTCTACTGCTGTCGGCGGTCGTGGCCGTAGTCCTGCCCGAGGTCAGCAGACTCGCCGCTGAGGGTGAACACACTAGGGTCGTGCGTCTGTTCCGCCGAGCTGTGGGACAGCTGGCCATGCTCATCATTCCACTGTTTTGCTATCTCTTCGTCTTTGCCGAGAACATCTTTGCCGTCTACTTGCCCAAGGCTTTTGCCGAAAGCGAAAACGTTTTCCGCCTGTTCCTGCTGGCATTGCCGCTGCGCTGCGCTATCTACAATCCCAGTCTCGTCGGCCTCGGACATGCAGGATGGGCACTTAAGGGCGCTCTCTTCGACCTCGTGACCAACGTCGTGCTCAGCATCGTGTTCGTCGTCGTCCTGCTCGATCACGCGCCGGAATTGGCCCTCTACGGTCCTGCAGCGGCGACGGTGACAGCGACCTATCTGCAGGTGGTGGCCCTGGTCATCGCCACATCGATCGCACTGGGAAGCAGCGTGCGCGCCATGCTTCCGGGACGCAGGTTGCTGCGCACCGCCGGAGTGGCGGTAGTATCGGCCTTCACTGTGTCGGTGTTGCTGCAGAGCTGGCAGACGCACGCGTTGACGGTGGTGGCGATCAGCGCTGGCGGTTTCAGTCTGCTCTACTGTGGCGGGTTGAGCCTGTTCGCCGCAGAGAGGAAGGAACTGCAACAGGTTTGGCACTCAGTGATGCAAGGCTCGCATAGGGGATGATCAACAGCTTCCTCTCGTGGTCGCCCTGGCAAATCCGACTGCTGCTATTAGCGGTCACCGTCGTGGTTTACGCCAACAGCCTCGACAACAGTTGGCACTACGACGACAGACACTCCATCGTTGACAACACCGCCGTACACTCGGTGAGCAACATCGGCCGGATTTTCAGCGACCCCCAGGCGTTCTCCGCCAACCCGGGATCTCGCATGTACCGTCCGATCCTGTTGATGAGCTACGTCGCCAACTTCGGAATCGGCGGCGACAGCCTGCTCGGCTTCCACGTCGTCGACATCGCTCTGCACGTGCTCAATGGCTGGCTGGTGTGGGCGCTGGCGCGACGGGTGTTAGGAGGCCACAGCACGGCGCTGCTGGCAGCGTTGCTGTTCGCCGTGCATCCGCTGCTCTCCGAGCCAGTCAACTACATCAGTAGCCGTTCGTCGACTCTGGCGACGGCTTTCGTGCTCGCCGCATTTCTGAGTCTGCATGACGCGGCACGCGGGGGAGCCAACTGGCGCCAGCACCTTGCAGTCACAGTGCTGGCCGCCGCCGCCCTGGGTTCGAAATCGATCGGCATCGTGCTCGTGCCGCTGTGCACAGTGCATCTGGTCATGTCGCGTGCCCCGGTGCGTACCTGGTCGCTGTTGCTCGGGCCCTCTCTGGTGGCGGCAGTCTACGTCGCGGCTACGAGGGCGATCATCGGCAAAGCGGTCATAGATGCGCCGGTGCGCGGGTTCGTGGCTCAGACCGCTACCCAGCTAAAGGCCCTCGCCTTCTATGCGTATACAAGCGTCGTCCCGACCCACCTGAGCGTGGAGCCTCAGTTCAAGGTTGGTGACAGCCTGCTGAGCCCGGAAGTGTTGCTGTCGGCATTCATGGTGGCCAGCGTTGCTGTGGGAGCACTGGCGGCGTTGCGGCTCTGCCCTGCCGCCGGTTTCGGGGTGGCCTGGCTCGGTCTGGCATTGCTGCCCTCTTCGATCGTCCCTCTTAACGTGCTGGTGAACGAGCATCGGCTCTACCTGCCTATGGTCGGCGGTGTGATCATGGCGGCGTCCATCGTCGCGGCGGCGCGCAACCTCGGCGGCTGGATCGGGCCGGCGCTGATTCTGGTGCTCGCTTCGATCACGGCCGTGCGGAACAGCGACTGGGCCACCGAAGAACGGCTGTGGGGAGACGCGGTGGAGAAGGGACCGGGCATGTCTCGACCGTACGCGAATCTCGGGAAGGCCTACCTGGAGCAAGAGCGGTTTGATGAGTCCATCGCGACTAGTCGGCTCGGGCTCGCCATCAATCCTCGCATGGAGCGGGCCCACTACAACATCGGCACCGCCTACCTGAACTCAGGTCGGCTGGAAGAGGCGATCGCCAGCTACCAGATGGCGCTGGAGATCAACCCCAACCTGCTGGAGGCGATCAACAATCTCGGCAATGCCTACAAGAACCAGGGACGCCACCAACGGGCTCTGGCCCAGTATGACCGCGCTCTCGATCTGGCCCCCTACCATCCGCTCATTCATCACAACGCTGGCAGTGCCTTCCTCGCCCTCGGGGAACGCGACTCAGCGATCGCGCGCTTTCGCATTTCCATCGATCGCGACCCTTCCGAACGCGAAACCCACAAGGGCCTAGTCAGGTCACTGCGCCTGGACGGCCAGCTGGACCGGGCGAAGCAGGTGTTGATCACGGCGCTGCGCGAATGGCCGGGTGACGAAGTCCTGCTGCAACTGATGGCCCGGACGCAGATGGAGCTGGGCAGTCTGCGCGGGGCGCTGACGACCCTGGAGAAGACGGGACTGTCGGAGATCGACGCCCGCATTCGTCTCGGCGAGCTGCTGCAGGGCCGAAAAGATTGGCACGGAGCGCGACAGCAGTTCGAAGTGGCTCTTGCCCTCAATCCCGATGACGCGCGCGGCCAAAACGGGTTGGGAGAGACGATCTACGCTGCGGGCGACCGCATGGGAGCGCTGGAGTACTTCCGTCGCGCCGCCGCGCTTGATCCCAAATTTCCTGATCCTTTTCGCAATATCGGGCTCGTGTTCGTGCGCGCCGGGCGCGGCGTCGAAGCGGTGGCGGCTCTCGAGCGTTCAGTCTCGCTCGAAGGCGACGAGGTGTCGGGCAAGACTTGGAGCCTGTTGGCACAGGCGCACGTGCTGCAAGGGGACACCGAGAAGGCTCGCAAGGCGTACCGCGCCGCCATTGCCGTCGACGGTGACGACGCCGAGCACTACCACAACCTCGGACTGCTTGAGCACGAAGCTGGTGCCTGGGCCGAAGCCGAGCGACTCTATCTTGCGGCGTTGGAGCGGGACCCCAAGATCTCGGAAGCGCGCTACAACTTCGGAAATCTGCTGCTGGAGAGCGGTCGTTATGGAGAGGCCGTCGCCGAGATCGAGGCAGTGCTGCAGGAAAATCCCGATCGCGCTGAGGCCTATGTCAACTTGGCTAGCGCCTATCTCAACACCGGGCAAGGGCCGCGGGCGATCATCGCCTATGAGACCTTCCTGCAGAAGTACGGCAGCGGCGACGAGCTGCGTCGCAAGGTAGAGCGGCAGCTGCGGTTGCTCAGAGATGCTGAGGGGATGTGAGGGGGAGCTGTGCCGACCGTGTTCCCTCACAGCGGAGGTATTTTTCGAGCGCTTGATCCCCGTAATAGCGAATACTGCGTCCCTGCCGGGTCCAGGCGATTCGGCGCTTGGCGTCGACGGCAAAAATGGCGGGAATGAGCTGATCTTCGGCCAGTAGCAGGCCGAGCTGACGGCCGAGGGAGAGATTCTCGTCCACAACGAAGGGGTAAGGGAAGCCGGTGTGGTCGCGGACTCGAGCCAGATCCTGTGTCGGTCCCGGTGAGAGGACGACGAATGTGGCGCCGCAGGTGCGCAGCGTCGACACTTTCCGGCCCAGGCGCACAAGCTGCTCAGCGCAGGCCGGGCACCAGCTGGCCTTCAAGGTGATGAAGATCAGCCGGTGAGCGCGGGCAAGAGCCGCGACGTCGACCTTCTTCCCATCGACATCAATAAGGCTGGCCGGTAGCAGGGGCGGTACCGGTTCGGGGTGCGGGTCCGAGGTAGAATCACGGGCCCTAGCAGCACCGCCGAGCAGCGTGAGAGCGAGGAGGATTGTTGAAGGGGTGAAGAGAGGGCGCACAGAGCCACGATACGAGGCTGGCTCAAAGAAGGCAAACCCTTAACGGACAACAGGTTGATGGGGCCGCCACGGGTTTGACGGTAGTTGGTGACGCCCTGAAATTGGTAAGCCTGTTCAGCAACGACCCTATTCGAGTCGGCTCACACCCAAAACTAGCGAGAAACGAGAATTGGATCTGCCCAAGCCCCTGGCCGCTGATGTGGCACCGCTGTTTGCCGCCCGCCCGCAGGATCAGGCCATGAGTGGTTTGGTGGTGACGACGCCACCGGCGGCGGATATCGTCGCAGTCGTTGAGTCCATCGTCGGCGGGGATGCCGTGCCGACGGGCAGCGCCTTGGAGTCGGCCCTGTGGCTGTACGTAGACGATCTCGATCGCAGCCATACCTGCTCTCAGGGTATCGATGACACTACTGGGTCCTACTGGCACGGCATCATGCACCGACGCGAAGGCGACTTCTCCAACAGCCACTACTGGTTTCGTAAAGTGGGAAATCATCCCGCCATGGCGTTGATCGACGGCTACGATCCCCATCGTTTCATCGACGAGGCCGAGGCGCAGCATGGTGATAATTCGGCGGTCTTGGTGGATCTGCAGCACCGGGAGTGGAATGCGCTGTTCGCTTGGACGGCGATGGAATATCGAGGGCAGTAAGAAGGCATGAGCGAAGCGATCGGAATTGGCATGATCGGCCTGGGAACCGTGGGTGGGGGTGTGGCCCAACTGCTCCTTGACGCGCCCTCAGCCATGCGTCGTCGCGAAGGCGTACGCTTCCAGATCCAGCGTGTGGCCGTCAGAGATCCGAAGAAGTCGCGTGCTGTGAGCTTGGCCGACGGAGTGGTGGGCACAGATCCTGGCACCGTGCTTTCGGACCCTTCCGTGCAGGTGGTGGTGGAGCTCACCGGTGCACCGTCGGCGGTAGACTGGATTAGCGATGCGCTGAAGGCGGGAAAAGACGTGGTGACGGCGAACAAGGCGGTGATCGCCGAACACGGTGACGAGCTGTTCGCGCTTGCCTTGGAGCGTGGAGTGGACCTGATGTTCGAGGCCAGCGTTGCCGGAGGGATTCCCATCATCCGATCCCTGCGCAACGGACTGGTCGCCAACCGGGTGGAATCGCTGTCCGGCATCCTCAACGGCACCACCAACTACATCATGACACGCATGACCCGCGGCGAGGGGGACTACGCCACCATTCTCGCAGACGCCCAGGAGAAGGGCTTCGCCGAGTCCGATCCAACCATGGATGTAAGTGGCCAGGATGCGGCGCAGAAGCTCGTTATTCTCAGTCGTATCGCCTTCCACACCACGGGCACGGCGGCGGACGTTTTCTGCGAGGGCATCGAGTCGATCGAAACTGTCGACATCGAGTTCGCCCGTGAGCTTGGCTACACCATCAAGTTGCTCGCCATCGCCAAGCACAACTACGGCGACAAGGTGGAAGCGCGGGTGCATCCGGTGATGGTGCCCAACGAATCCCTGCTGGCCAACATCCACGACGAGTACAACGCTATCGAGGTGGTGGGCAGCGCCGTCGACACCCAGGTGTTTTACGGAAAGGGCGCGGGCAGGATGCCCACGGCCAGTGCCGTGGTCAGCGACCTTGTCGAGCTCGCCCAGCGCAAGCGTTCAGGGGCGACGACGGCGATCGGCGACATGATCCTCGGCGACGAGGCGGCCAGCTACGCGGATGTGAGTGACAGCGAGATCCGCTACTACCTGCGTATGAGGGTGAAGGATCAGCCTGGCGTACTGGAGGCCATCGCCCGCATTCTCGCCCACGGCGAGATCAGCATCGCCTCGGTGCTGCAAAAAGAACGCGACCTGCAGGGAGGGGCGGTGCCCCTCGTCATCGTGACCCACGAGGCCCGCGAGTCGGCGATGCAGGAGGCGATCTCCGCCATCGACGGTCTCGACATAGTCGAAGTTGGGGTGCGATTCATTCGCATGGAGGAGCTGTAGGCAAGCGGTGAAGTATGTGATTCTCGTACCGGACGGTGCTGCCGACTATCCGGTGGATGAGCTCGACGGCCGCACGCCTCTGCAGGCGGCGAGCACGCCCACCATGGACCGGCTTGCCCGGGAGGGCAGCGGCGGCTTGGTGCAGATGATCCCGGACTCGCGTCATCCCGGCAGTGACGTGGGCAATCTCGAGATCTTCGGTTACGACAGTACGAGACACTACACCGGCCGTGCCCCCCTGGAAGCGGTGAGCATGGGCATCGACCTTTCCCATGGCGCTATCGCCTACCGATGCAATCTCATCTACCAGGACGGCGACAAGCTGATGGACTACTCCGCCGGTCACGTGACGACGGAAGAGGCGCGGGAACTCATCGAAGAGGTGGACACGAGGTTGGGGACGGAGCAGATCCGGTTCTTTCCCGGCGTCAGTTACCGCCACATCATGCGATTTCAGGGTGGTCCCGAGGGGCTCGAAGAATATCCGCCCCACGATATCATGGGCGAGTCGGCGAGCGCCCACCTCCCGCGCGGCGAGCGGCAGGAAGAGATTCGTGCCCTCATGGAGCGGGCCAAGCCGATCCTGAAGGCGTCGGAAACCAACAAGAAGAGATTGGCCGCCGGTCAGGTTCCGGCCAACGCCATCTGGCTATGGGGCGCCGGGCGCGCCTTGACCTTGGAGAGCGTGCAACAGCGCTACGGTTTGCAGGCCGGCGTGATCAGCGCCGTCGACCTGATCCGCGGTATCGGCACTTGTGCCGGCTACGAAGTCATCGACGTTCCCGGGGTCACAGGTTATCTGGATACGAACTATGAAGGCAAGGCCCAGTACGCCCTAGACGCGCTTCGCAACGGCAAGGATCTGCTCTACGTGCATGTGGAAGCGCCGGATGAGGCAGGCCACAACGCGGACATCGAGGGGAAGGTGCAAGCCATAGAGGACTTCGATTCCCGCGTAGCGGCGCCCATCCTTGAGGGGTTGATGGGTATCGGCGAGCCTGGCCGGATCCTCATGACCCCCGACCACCGGACGCCACTGGCGATTCGCACCCACACCCGAGAGCCAGTGCCATTCGTATTGTGGGGAGAGGGGGTCGGAACCGATGAAATGGACGTGTACGCGGAAGATGCCGCCGAAGCCGGCGGCCTGTTTCCGCAGGCGGGTCATGAGCTCATCGAGGCGCTGGTCCGTGGACCCCAGACGATAGACAACTGACGCTAGTAAACGGACGGTTCCGGCGCTCCGACAGACCACGGAGATTCACATGTCCCGCAGGTACAACGTTGCTATCATGGGCGCCACTGGCGCGGTGGGCCAGATTTTTCTTGACATACTCGCCGAGCGCGACTTTCCCCTCGAGGAGTTGAGACTGCTGGCTTCCAGCCGGTCTGCCGGCAAGGAGATCGGGTTCCACGGGAGCACGCTGACGGTCCAAGAGCTGAAGGCGAATTCCTTCGAAGGGGTCGACATCGTCCTAGCCTCCGCCGGGGGCAGTATCAGCAAGAAGTTCACCCCCGCCGCCGTAGAGGCGGGCGCGGTGGTGGTGGACAACACCTCCGCTTTCCGCATGGACCCGCGGGTGCCCCTGGTTGTCCCTGAGATCAACGCTGGCGATCTCAGCGGCCATCAGGGTATCATCGCTAACCCCAACTGCTCTACCATCATCATGGATGTGGTGGTGTGGCCGTTGTATCAGGTGAATCGTGTGAAGCGCATCGTCGTCGCCACCTACCAGGCGATCTCGGGCGCCGGCGCAAAGGCGATGGAAGAACTCGAGGTTCAGACCCGGAGTGTTCTGGCCGGTGAGGAGGCCCAGCCCAAAGAGCTGCCGCACCAGATCGCCTTCAATCTGTTTTCACACAACTCGGACATTGGTCCTGAGGGCTACTGTGAGGAAGAGGTGAAGATGATCAGGGAAACCCGAAAGATGTTCCACGACGACGATATCCAAGTGACCCCCACCTGCGTGCGCGTCCCCGTCATGCGGGCCCACTCCGAGGCCATCAACCTCGAGTTCGAGAATCCCATGATGGAGGAACAGGTGCGGGAGATTCTCGAAGGCGCTGCGGGCGTTCGCATCCTCGACAGTCGCACCGACAATCTATTCCCCATGCCGCTGCAGGCCTCGGGGGAGGACGACGTGTTCGTTGGCCGCATCCGCCAGGATCTGTCCCGTCCCGACGGGCGGGGGATCGACCTGTTTGTAAGCGGGGACCAGCTGCGCAAGGGGGCGGCGCTGAACGCCGTGCAGATCGCCGAGGAGCTGATCGACCGGGATCTGGTGGTTGGCCGATCGGCAGCCGTTGCCGGCGGGTAAGCGTCACGGAAGGGCCGTGGGCACTGGCACCTCCTTGTCAGACGATTAGACTGTCGGTTGCTAAAGTTCCGCCCCGACAAAGAGAGATTGTTCAATGCGTCCGGGCAAGTTCAAACTGTCGATGACCCTTGGCCGTAGTCCCTCAGACCATCCAGAGAAGGTTCAGATTTGCCGGGAGATGGGAGTCTCTAGCTGCGTAACGGCACCGGATCTGCACGGCATCGGTCGCGACCAGTACGAGGCGGCCATGCGTTATCAGAAGGAAGAGTGGGAGGAGGTGGGGTTTGCCCTTCCCGTGTACGAGACCATGACGCCGGTTAAGGGGGATCACATCCGGCGCGGCACTTCCGGACGCGAGGAGGAGATCAAGAACTACATTGCCGCCATCGAAGCTATGGGCAGGGCGGGAATCCCTGTGCTCTGCTACAACTTGGGCGCTGGAGGCTCGCGCACGGACTGGGTGCCGACGCGAGGGGGCGCGATCTCCTCCCAGTTCGACTACGCCCGATCGAACGCGGAAGAGGAACCCTTTGAAGAGCCGCAGACCGAGGAAGAGCTCTGGGACAATCTCACTTGGCTGCTGGAGCGCATCGTCCCCGTCGCCGAGAAGGCGAAGGTTCGGTTGGGCTACCATCCCAACGATCCGCCGATCTCCCCGTACCGAGGATCGGCGCAAATCATGGTAAGTGCCGACGCCTACCGCCGGTTGTTCAACATCGCTCCGAGCCCAAACAACGGCGTCACGTTCTGCCAGGGGAACTTCAAGGCCATGGGGGAGGACATTTACTCGGTGGCGCGGGAGTTCACGGAGCAGGGCAAGGTCCATTTCATCCACTATCGTGATGTGGAGGGCACCGCAGATGCCCGCTTTACCGAGACCTTCCACGACGATGGGCCCACCGACATGGCGCGAATGCTGGAGATCTACTCTCATGCTGGCTTCGATGGCCCGATCCGGCCCGACCACGCGCCGACCATGGGTTCGGAGGATGCCGAGACCACTCGCGGCTACGGCACTCTGGGGAAGATCTTTGCCTTTGGCTACATGATCGGCCTTATGCAGGCGCAGAGCTTGGTGTACGAATAGGAATTTCACCGATGAAGAGCGAGGATGTTGAGTCCATGGCATTGAGCTCGACATTCTCGTGGAGACGTTGGACGTGAAGGACAGCCACACCTCCATTTGGGTGTTGCGGAAGATGGAGATGTGCCATCATCTGGGATGTGGAATCTGCACTACGTGCCCAAGTGACACGAGCACCGGGACAAGGACGATTACGCCATCGATCACGCAGGTTTCTTGAGCTGTAGGCGGGAGAGTCTGGAGCTGTATCACTACGAACCCCGTCACCTCAGCGGCTGAGGTAAAGGAGGGAATTCAGCAATGCGACGATTCACGCGTACTCCGGTATACGACGGCCATGACGATCCCGAGCGTGGGGAAGTGCGGGGAGTTCTGCAGCTGGGGGAGAAGGTGATCATCCAGACCGCGGGGGGTGCCGACCACGACTACGAGGCGGCTGGGGAGACGCGCGCGGGAATGATCGTGGCGGCAAACACGCCGCGACATTCGCGACCGGGAGGCCCCTTTATCATCGAGGGAATCGAGCCAGACGATTGGGTGGCCATCGAGATCATCGACATGGAGGTGGGGCCCTACGGGTTCTACCGCAATGCAGGACCGCACTGGGGATACTGGCGCTGCGTGGCCCCAGTGCGGGACGGGCTCATTCACTTCCCCCCCGATTTCGTCGTGCCGATCCGGCCCATGGTGGGGATCATCCAGCTTGAGTCAGTGGCTCCTCATCCCATCGACCACGGCGGGAACATGGACTTCAATGCCATCCAGCCGGGTAGTACCGTGCACATTCGTGCCCAGCGCCCCGGTGGTTATCTCTTACTCGGTGACACCCATGCCCGAATGGGTGACGGCGAACTCACTGCCGCCGGAGTGGAGATCGACGCCGCGGTCACGGTGAAGGTGGATCGCTCGCCACAGCCCTTCCCCAACGCCAGCCCGGTGGTGGAGACTACAGGCTACGTGGAGAGCAAGGAGGAATGGCTCACCAGTGGAATCGGCGAAACCTGGGGCGACGCGCTCAAGAAAGCGTGGATGGAGATGGTGGCCTTACTCATCGATCGCTACAGCACGACTTTCGAATACGCCAATATGATCGTCGGCACCATCGCCGACGCCCGGCCCGGTTTCGCCACCGAGTACATTGGCAGCTACTGTACTGTGCAGCTGGCGATTACCAAGGAGCTGCGGCGCACTGGGCAGCCCTACCAGCACTGACATGGCTGTCGATCTCAACGAGGAATCGCAGCGGCCATAGGAGCAGCACAGCCTGTCGACGATCTCCAGTAGGCGACGCCGGTTCCACGAACATTTCCGTATTGGCAGCTTACGGGACGTCGCCGACTACGGCGCTCTGCTCATCAGGTGGGGCGCTAAGCCAAGTCCTTATCTCAGTCTGGCAGTCTGAGCGTCCCCGAGACGGAAGGGTGGGACCGTTCCCTCAAGACCTGGCGCTTGGGTGTTGGGTCATCTACTTACGACACTACGAGGAGCTGGGTCGGGAGGTGACGCACCAGATGCCGATGGTGTGCGAGCACTTTCGCGTCGTCTATCCGTGAGCGCGATCAGTCCTTGCCCTGTACGCAAACGTAGTCGATGAAACGCGTGTAGAGGTCGACCCCTTTTTCTAGCTGTTCCACTTCCACCCACTCATCGACGGTGTGGGCTTGAGCGATGTTTCCGGGCCCCAGTACGACGAGGTTCTTCATGTTCTTAGAAGAGGCGAGCCCATCAGTGCCATAGGCAACGGTGGCAGGCTTGCGGGTCCCGGTGAGCTTGAGAGCGGTCTTAACCAACTGTGCTTCCGGGCTGGTGTACAAGGCGTCGCCGGCCTTGGATGCCTTGAATTTGATGCCGAGCTCCTTGGCCTTGCGACGAGCGCGATCGACGAGAGCGTTGACGTCGGTTCCGGGCATGGGACGGTAGTTGATGGTGCAGACGCTGCGTACCGGGTATATGTTGGTCGCCACGTTGTGGTCGTTGATGCCAATGCTCCACTCCGAGTGGGGTGGCGTGAACTCTTCGTTCCGGTAGCGCTTTGAGGTGAGGACGAGATTGTTGATCTTGACCATCTCGGAGAGGAAGGGGATCATGGCCAAGTTGGCATTGACCCCCTTGAGGGTGCTGGTGTGCGCTGCTCTGCCCATGGAGGTGGCCACGATTTGCAGTGAGCCCTTGTGAGCGTGGACGACTTTGAGGCGGGTGGGCTCGCAGATTAGCCCGTAGCCGCTGGCGGCCTCGGCGAAGAGCTTCGATTTATTGCTTACCTCCCAGGCGCCCACAGCCTGAATCTCCTCGTCGGAGGTGACGATGATGTAGAGGGGCTTTTTCAGGGTGACCGAGCGGAATTGAGAGGCGGCACAAATTGTCGCAGCCAGTGGACCCTTCATGTCGCAGGCGCCGCGACCATAGATCTTACCGTCTGCCAGGCGTGCCTGATAGGGATCGGAGGTCCACCCTTGCTCCATGCGCGCGGGCACCACGTCATCATGGCTCATTAGCGAAAGGCCACCTCGGCCCGTGCCCAGCTTGGCGACAATGGACAGTTTAGGCACGCCATTGACGTCGGTGTGGGGCAGCTCCTCGACCTGGAAGTGCAGGGCACGGAGGATGGTAGCGACACGCTGGGTGACGTCGACGTTGCTGCTCAGACTCTCGGATTTGTAGCTTACGAGCTCTTTCGTGAGCCCGATGACATCGATTTTCATCAGCTGTCCAAAGGTGGGGGCGTAACCGCAGTGGTGAAGGCGCACAAGCATACTCCGGCCTACATCTCTGATCAAGGGTAGGATTTCACCCATTCCGATACACTTATGAACCGCCCCCCTGATAGCTACGTGACCGTGCGCGAAGACGCGTTGCTGCAGTTTGCCATCGCCTGCTTCGAGGTCGTCGGTCTGCCCCGCGCCCACGCTGTTCTGATCAGCCGGTTGCTGGTCAACTGCGATTTGCGGGGGGTGCGCTCCCACGGCACCCGCCAGGTCAACGGTTATTGCCGGGCTTTCGCCGAGGGGCATTTCAACCCCGACCCCCAACCCCGAGTGTGGCGGGATTTCGGTGCCGTTGTCGGCATCGAAGGAGACGGCAGTCTTGGCTACCTGCCCATGGTGAAGGCGACTGAGTTGGCTGTTGAACGCGCGCAGCAGTACGGGCTGGGCATGGGCACCGTGCGTTCAATTGGGCACTACGGCGCGGCGGGCAACTACTGCCGGATGGCGACGGCCGCCGGATGTATCGGGTTCTCGGTGCAGGGGGGACAACACGGTAACGCTACCGGCGCCAACCCGAAGCCCCAGCTCGGTTTCTTCGGCAATCCTCCGATCTGCTTCGCCATTCCTGGCGGAGAAGGACCTCCCGTCATCCTCGACGCTGCTACCTGCATCCTCGCCGATTATCAGCGGGGCCCGGAATTCGAGGCGCTATTCAGCCAGATCCCGGCGGCGTTCTTCAAGAGCGTGGGCTACACTGCAGTTGCAGCACTGCTGGGAGGTGGATTGGCCGGCACCACGTCCGATTCTGCCGTGTCGGATCGCTGGCCGCAGGCTACCGGTGGCGGGACGATCATCGCCATCCGCATCGACGCCGCTGCGGATGAAACGGAATTCTGCACAGAGGTGGACCGTATGACCCGAGATGTAGCGGCCACCTTTGAGCCTTTGCCGGGGCATGATCGGGCACTACTTCCCGGAGCCATCGAAGAGGAGCTTTGGCACAAACAGCGACTTGAGGGAATCCGGTTCGGCGAGATGGAGCAGAAATCGGTGCGCGAGGTTGGCAAGCGTCTCGGCATTGTCCCCCCATGGGAAGCTGGGGCGTGAGCATTCGCTTCGGCATTGTCGGCGCCGCCGGGCGGGGCAAGAGCTTCGTGCGTGCGCTGAAGGCGAACCCGGCGACGGAGCTCACGGCCCTGTGCGACATTCACGAGGATAGGCTGCGGGAGAAGGCTGCCGAGATTGAGGTGGAGTCCCTGTTCACCGATGCAGAGGAGATGTTCGACTCTGGTGAAGTGGACGCCGTGGTGCTGGGTACGCCCATGCCCCTGCACGCACCGCAAGCGATCGCTGCCCTTGCACGCGATCTGCACGTGCTCTGCGAAGTTACGGCGGGAGTGTCGATCGACGAGTGCCGCGAACTCGTCGATGTCGCCCGTCGCAGCCGTGGCATCTACATGATGGCGGAAAATTTCACTTACATGAAGGACAACGTGCTGGTGCGCTCTCTGGCCCGGCGCGGGCTGTTCGGGACGCTATACTACGGTGAAGGTGCCTATATCCACGAGCTGAAGGGGCTAAATGAGATTACCAGGTGGCGGCGGCGCTGGCAGACCGGCATCAACGCCTGCACCTATCCTACGCACAGCCTGGGCCCGGTACTCCAATGGTTCGGGGATGCGGACCGAGTGGTGTCGGTGAGTGCTGTGGGTAGCGGACATCACTACCGGGATCCGCGCGGTGACGAGTACGAAATGGAGGACGCCGTCACCATGATGTGCCGCATGGCCAGCGGCGGGCTCGTGCAGATCCGTGTCGATATGCTCTCGGAGCGGCCTCACCATATGACTCACTATGCGCTGCAGGGGACGGACGGGTGTTTTGAGTCCTCTGACGGTCATCGGGCGGCGGCCAAGATCTGGCTGCGCAGCCGCAATGAGAGCCACAGATGGGAGTCCCTCTCGGATCTGGAAGAGGAGTTCCTGCCCGAGTTCTGGAAGAACCCCCCAGAAGAAGCGCTTAAGGCCGGACATGGTGGCGGTGACTACTGGGAGGTGGAGGACTTCGTTCGATCTATTCGCGAAGAGGCAGAACCTCCAATAGGTGTCGACGCCGCCATGGATATGACCTTGCCGGGACTGGTCAGTGAGCAGTCGCTATCCGACGGCTCAAGCTGGGTGCCAGTCCCAGATTCCCGAAAGTGGACGTAGCGAGCAGGAGGACGTGGCCATGAGCCCAGACAAAACTTCGCCCCCACCGATGCCGCGCTTGGCGTTCTACCACGACGGTCGTCATCCCCTCATCTACATGTACGAGCCGCCCATACAGCGGGTCGAATATGAGCAGGGGGTTGACGAGCTACTTGGCACTCCGGTGGACAGTCTCATGTTTTGCCTGGGGGATGGCCGCACCGTCCTCCACGACACCAAGGTTGGCGAACTCTGGGGCCACAACATGAAGCGCTGGCCCCACCTCATCTTTCGACGCGCCCATCAGAACGCCCGCGACATGATCGGCCTCGGCGAAGATCCCCTCATGGTCATTTGCGAACGCGCCCGCGATAAAGCGATGCCCATCTATCCCACGCTGCTCGTGCAGCAAGGCAGGGGAGTGCGCGGCGAGGACACCCGGGGCTCGAATTTTCGATTCGACAATCCTCAGCTCGAGATTGGGGCCAAGGCCGGCGTGGATGCAGACTGGAAGGGTTACACCTGCCTGGACTTTCTCTTGGAGGAGGTCCAAGACGAACGTTTCGCCCTCGTGGAAGAGACGGTGCAGCGCTACCCTGTAGACGGCTTCGAACTACAGCTCAACTACCAGCCGTTTTACTTTCACCCTGACGAAATTAACGAGGGCCGAAAGGTGATGACGGAGTGGTTGCGACGTTGCTCCGAGGCGGTGCGCGCCAGCGGTTCGGAACGGCGGCTCGCCGTGCGTGTACCGATCAGCGTACAGGGCTGCTACGACATCGGCCTCGACATCGACAAGTGGATGAGTGATGGCCTCGTTGACATCGTCATCGGCCAGACGTTCTCTGGTCCCGAACTCGTGGACTGCAACGCCGACTACCGTGATCTCGTGAGCACTGCCGTGGGAACGGATGTCCACGTCATGGCGACCCTGCAGAGCTTGGTCGATTCAGATCGACTGGGACAGGGGACGATCGAGCTCATCCGCGCTGCCGCCTGCAACTACTGGGAGCAAGGAGTGGACGGCCTTTATCTCGGACACTGGTTTGGATGCTGGCCGTACGAGGCCGAGTTCTATGAGAAGCTGCGCGAGCTGCCCCATCCGGAAGTGATGGCGGCGAAGGATAAGATATACTACGTGCCAACTGGCACGGGTCGCTATCCGCGACCGGAGCTGGAGCCGGGAGCGCGCTGCCCATTGCCCGCCGAGATTTCCGAGGGTGATAGCGTCACCATACCTCTGCGGGTGTCAGATGATCTGAACCGATGGGCTGCCGACGGGCGCGTCCACGAGGTGATCCTGCGACTCCGGCTGGAGTCTGCGACCGAGACCGACGAGCTGCGCTTTCGGCTCAACGGTAAGACACTGCCCGACAGTTGCCTGCGTCGTATCAACGAGATGTACCGTATGAACGCGCCGCGTTTTCGCACCGGATCCTGCTACTGGTTCGTCTTTCGCCCGGAGGCGGAGCAGTGGCCGACGCAGGGCGACAACGAGATCTCCGTGGAACTTGTGAATCGCGAGCCTGAGGCTGTGCCGCCCGTGCGTCTGCGCGACGTTGAGTTGGAGATTCGCTACCTCATGGGCCGAGCCTATCACCGGACGCTTGTCGATCCCGATCTGGGACCGACCAACGCAGGCGTGAGCTGAGGAGGAGGGCGGAACTGTGCGCCAGCGCCGAACCATCTATTTCAACGATGCCCGCCATTATTACCTGTTCGTCTTCGAGCCTCCGATGCGTTTAGAGGACGCCTGGGTGCCGGTGGACGAAGTGGCCGACACTGGGGTGGACACCTTTATCTACGGTGTGTCGCGTGATGACGGTTGGTTCTACCCCTCTCGGGTGGGAACACGCTTTGGCCAGGACATGGTGGGAAATTTTGAACAGGCGGCGTACTGGCGGGTCTGGCAGAACATGCAGAGCCTTGTCGACCGCGATCTTGACCCGTTGCAGGTTCTCATCGACCGTGCCCACGATCGTGGCATGGACTTTCTGTCTTCGCTGCGCATGGGTGCGTACGCCGGTCTCGATCAAAATCTGAGCACCCGCGAAGGCGGGCCCGGCATGGCGGATCCCTCGGTCCGTGACTTCATGCAGCGCGCCGTGGTGGAACTCGCCGGGTACGACGCCGAAGGCGTAGAACTTGATTTCGCGGGGGCGCCAGGAGGAACGGCGTACTGGTTTCCCCAGGATCGTGCCGCCGCCTTAGGCTCGGAGATGACGGAGTGGCTGCGCCGGACCCGTGATGCCGTGAACCATGTGGGAGATCGCGTGGTCGGTGCTCGCGTCTATCCCACCCGCGAGGCAAATGAGAAGACTGGCTTGCAGGTGGAACGCTGGCTCGAAGAGGGCCTGGTGGATTACGTGGTGCCCCTAGTCTACGGCTTCATGATCCTCGACGGTGCCATGCCCATCGACTGGATCGTGAGAGCCGCTCATGCCCGGGATGTTTCCGTATATGCCATGCTGCAGCCCTACTACGCAGATGAGAGCCGAGCCCTCATTGCTCGCCAGTACCCCACGCCAGAGATGTACCGAGGGGCGGCGGCTAATGCTTGGCAGGCCGGTGTCGACGGTATGTACAGCTGGTTTATGCGCTGGCCGCTAGGAGACCGGGAGCGCGCCGTGCTCAGCGAGCTGTCTTCACCTGACCAGATCGTCGACAAGGATAAACACTACTTCCTGCGGCGCAGCACCGATGTGCCGTATGTGGTGGACGTGGATTACCCGGCGCACCTGCCAATATCCATGGATCCGGCGAGTGACCTCGGTCGCACTTTCGCGATTCCCGTCCGTATTGGCGACGACGTGGAGGCGACGGGGAAACGTATTGGCCGCATGAGCCTACGATTGGCGTTGACTGACCTAGTCAGCGACGATCGCCTGGAAATCCGTGTCAACGGCGAGCGATTGCCACTGATGCAGGGCGTGCGCCGCTTTCCAATCATGCCCGTTTCTCCCTATCAGGGTCAGTGGCTGGAGATCGAGCTCTCGGGTACGCAGCGTTTGCGCCGGGGCGAGAACCGACTGGAAATCGCCCTGCTCGAGCGCCCCGAGGGCCTGCGGAGCAAGGTTGTGGTGGAGGATGTAGAGGTGACCGTGGCCTACGACCTTTGGCCGAGCCGCTTGCTTGAGTGATCTCTATCGAGTGCCTATGGGGGAGGAGGTGGTGAATTGAAAAACTCCGGCGAGCCGAAGCTAGGAAACATGCCGAAGCCGCGGTCGAGGTCGCGTTGTTCCCAGATCAAACCAGTTTCGCAATAACTGAGCGAGCCGTGGCCTGGTGGCGAGAACTCAGGGCGAGTGAGTAGGTCGGCACGATACCAGACACTTCGGTGCTGGAAGCAGACTCCCTTCTTCAGATTTTTTTCGCAGAATTCGACCATGTGAGAGAATCCGAGCTGAAATTCGCTGCCGGGGCCGAACTCGATGTGGTCGCCGACGTCAGCACCGGCGTCCTGAATCTCCGTCATCGACATGGGAATGCCGTGTCGCACGAACAGCGTGTCTGAATTGGGGTCGACGACGATCCACTTCTCGAGCTCGGGCACCCAGACTTCGGCGACGAAATGCCCAGCGGAGCCGTTGGGGGCTTCAGTGAGAACGGCGCAACGGGCCGATAGGCCCACGGCTTGGGCAACGCTGACCATGGCGGCTGCGTAATGCACGCACATGACAATGGGGCGCTTACCGTTGTGCCCCTGGCGTCGAGCTCCCCAGGCGAGGATAGTCTCCACCTCCCAGGGGCCGTACTGCTCGGCACGATTCGATGCGGTGTGCTCCCAGCTCGACCCCAGCCAGGTGGAGATGGTTCGGATCCGTTCCAACGGCGGGACCTTACGTTGCACTGCCTCGGGGAGGCTGTCACGTAGGGCCTGCATTCTCGCGGACTTGCAGTCCTCCAGCGGGAGGGTAGCCGGTGGTGGATCTTCGCCCTCGGCGAGTCGGATGCGGAGGACGTACTCGGCGCACACGTTGTTCAGATAGCCCATGCGATCGCGCCGCCAGTTGACTCCCGCATCGTCGCTGCGCTCGCTGCCCGGCCTTCCATGTCCCGCCTCCAGGGCCAGGGTCCAGCCGTCCATGGCGACGGACTCCGTCCACAGCTCGAAGCAATTGTCGCCCGAACGCAGTCGATCCGGAGACACCTCGATGGCATACCACTGGTAGACGCCCGGCTTCGACGCGGCCACCGGAGGTAGATCCGCATTGTTAACGCGTATGTGAAGGGGCCCATGGGTCTGGGGATCGGGACGGGCGAGGATATAGAGAACGGCCGGGAATTCGGTGGCAGGCAGATCCAGATGCTTGCGGACGCGGCGAAAGCGGGTCAGCTCCTCGCCGAGAGAAGGCATTACTCGCCCTTCTTCGTTGTAGTAGAGTCGGCTCATGGCAAGGGGAAAGAGGCGAATTCAGAGCCCACGCCGTCAAGGGCTGGCGAAATCCGGGCTCAGCAACCTTCTTCCCCTCTACTCTCATGAACCACTCCGTTCCACCATGTCTGCAACGGATCCTACGGCGGCTAGTCCCCTATGGTGCCGTAGCCCTCTCTATGTCTGTGGTCGTCATTGTCTTCGGTGACCTCACGTTCTGGTTGTCCGCTGCCGATGATGTCGACCTGCGCGAGCTCGATGCCCTGCAGGTAATGCGCCGCCCGTCGCACGGAGATGAGGTGGAGATGAACGAGATCGCGGAATGGTTGCCCGAGCGCGGGCGCGCATTCTCGGAAGCGCCGGAATGGCAATCCATGGTTGCAGCGGGCCAGCTGCCGCCAGTGGAAGAACGGCTGCCGGAGAATCCCCTGGTAGTGATTCCTGTCGAGCAGCAGGGACCGTACGGGGGAACCTGGGTACGCTACGGAACTGGGCCTAGCGATGTGGGAATCTTCAGTGCTCGTCTCGCTTACGACGGGCTCGTTCGCTGGGGGCCTATGGGGCGAGAGATCCGTCCCAATCTTGCCACTCACTGGGAGATCGGTGAGGGTGGCCGTACCTATACCTTCCACCTACGCCGCGGTGTGCACTGGTCGGATGGCCACGCCTACAGCGCCGACGACATCCTATTCTGGTACGAGGATGTGCTGCTCGAGTCCGATCTCACGCCGGTCATCGACATGGATTACCGGCCTGGCGGCGAGCTGGTACAAGTGGTGAAGCTCGACAGCTTCACCGTGCGCTTTCGCTTCGACCGTCCCAACGGCCTGTTCCTCAAGCAGCTGGCATCCAACCTATCGTACACGCTGGTGAGCTACCCCAAGCACTACATGAAGCAGTTCCACAAGCGCTACGTGTTGGAGGAGGAGCTCAAGCACAAGACGCGGGAGGCCGGACGGGATTTCTGGCATCAGCTGTTTAAGGACCGTCACGAATGGCGCAACCCCGAGGTGCCGCGGATCTGGGCATGGGTGTGCAAGCAGCCGCCGCCGTCGCGTCCGGCCGTCTTTCATCGCAATCCCTACTACTGGAAAGTGGACGACAATGGACAGCAGTTGCCTTACATCGATGAAATCACTTTCGATATTTACGACATTGAGACCATCAACCTGAAGGTCATCAATGGCGAGATCGGCATGCAGGGGCGGCACCTGAACACGCCTGATTACCCGCTGTTCATGGCCAACCGTGAGAGCGGTGGTTACCAGGTGAGGCACTGGATTGACGGCGGCGATGGCACCGGGACGCTGAGCCCTAATCTCAACCACCGCGATCCGGTGCTGCGCAAACTGTTCTCGGATCGTCGCTTCCGCATCGCCCTGTCCCACGCCCTCAATCGCGACGCCATCAACGAGATCAACTTCTTCGGTCTCGGCTACCCTCGCCAGGTGGCGCCACCGCCGGAGTCGCGCTACTACGTGGCGGATTACGAGAACGCCTACCTCGAGTACTCGCCAGAGAAGGCGAACGCCTTGCTCGACGAGATGGGACTGACGGCGCACAACGAAGAAGGCATTCGATTACGTTCCGACGGCGAGCCCCTGGTCATTCACTTGGAGACGTCGTCTACGCAGTCGGCGATGAACCGGCTATTCGAGATGGCGGTGGCGGACTGGACCGCGGTGGGGGTCAAGGCCAAGCTAAAAACCACGGCACGTCAGCTTTATAGGCAGCGTCGCGAGGCGTTGCTGTGCGACGTGCATGTGTGGGGTGGAGCAGGGGAGATCATCCCCGTGCTTGATCCGCGCTGGTTTCTGCCATATAGCACCTCCTCTTTCCACGGACTCGACTACGCACGCTGGTATCGCACCAACGGTGCCAAGGGAGAGAAGCCGCCGCCGGAGATGATGCGCTGTATCGAGCTATTCGAGAAGATGCGGGGGACGGTGGTTGAACAGGAGCAGATCCGGCTGTTCAAGGAGATCATCGAGATCAACCGACAGAATCTATGGGTCATCGGCACGGTGGGGGGTGTGCCGCAGATCTTCGTGGTGAAGAACACCTTCCGCAACGTGCCAGAGACGGCCGTGGCCTGCTGGCCCCTGCGTACGCCGGGGGCGACGGCACCGGAGTGTTACGCCATCGAGGAGGAGGGGGAGGTCTGATGGTCGGCGTGCTTCTGAATCGGCTTCTGTGGATGATACCCACCCTGTGGATTATCTCCCTGGTCTCCTTTGCTCTGATTCAGTTGCCGCCCGGTGATTACCTGACTTCGTACATCACCGCACTGGAAGAGACGGGGGAGACCGTGAATGAGGAGCAGGTGGAGGCACTCCGCAAGCGCTATAGCCTGGACCAGCCCTTCGTCTTCCAGTACGGCCGCTGGCTCAACGACCTCATGCCCGTCGGATTCCCGCGTACCCACGCTGGTGAGTACATCTGGATAGTCGAGACTGATGGCAGCAGGACCTTCAACTGGCCCACCTTCAAGTGGCCGGATCTCGGCAAGTCTTTCGAATGGGAGAGACCGGTGATCGAGCTCATTCGCGAGCGCCTGGTGCTAACCATGGTGATCTCCATCGTCACCCTACTGTTCACTTGGGCGCTGGCCATTCCCATCGGCGTGTACTCCGCCGTACGCCAGTATTCGGCGGGAGACTACGTGTTCTCTGTGCTCGGTTTCATCGGTTTGGCGACGCCGAATTTCCTGCTGGCCCTCGTCTTCATGTACGTGGGATACTCGGTATTCGGAGTGAGCGCGGGCGGGCTGTTCTCGCCGCAGTTCGAAAATGCCGAATGGAGTCTGGCGCGCTTCATGGATCTTCTCGCCCATCTGTGGATTCCCGTCATCGTCATCGGAACGGCGGGTACCGCCGGGCTCATCCGCATTATGCGCGGCAATCTACTCGACGAACTGCCCAAGCAATATGTGATGACGGCGCGCGCCAAGGGTGTGGGACCGTGGAAGCTGTTGTGGAAGTATCCGGTTCGGATGGCTCTGAATCCGCTGGTCAGTACTGTGGGGTGGGTGTTACCCGGTATCGTCTCGGGCTCGGTGATCGTGGCGGTAGTGCTGGGGCTGCCGACTACGGGCCCCCTTCTGCTGCGCGCTTTGGAGCAGCAGGACATGTATCTCGCCGGCTCCATGGTGATGATCCTCAGCATGCTCACCGTGATCGGCACCTTGATCTCCGATCTGCTTCTGCTGTGGCTGGATCCGCGCATTCGCTACGAGGAACGGGAAAGCCAGTGACGGTGCTGGCCCGGCACGAGGCAGCGGAAGTGCGCACCGCGGTAGACGCTCACTACATGGCGTCGCAGTGGCAACTCATGCGCGCCAAGTTTGCCCGCCATCGGTTGGCAGTGTGGGCGGGGCGGGTCATACTCTGTCTGTACGCCGTGGCCTTGCTCTGCGAATTCGTTGCGCCATACGGCCTCGACGAGCAGAACCTGTCCTACCAGTACGCGCCGCCGCAGCGTCTACACTGGATCGGCGCTGACGGAGGATTGCATCTGTGGCCCGTCGTGTACGGGCTGGAGGGGCGCCGCCACCCGGAAACGTTGCGCATGGTCTACGCCGAGGACTCCAACCGTGAATACCCTCTACAGCTGTTGGCGAGCGGTTTGACCTATAAGCTCGGGGGAATCTTCGAGACCGACCTGCATCTGTTTGGTGTGGAAGAGGGGGGCACACTCTTCCTGCTGGGCACGGATGCCCTAGGGCGCGATCTGCTCTCCCGCATCATTTATGGATCGCGGATTTCGCTGACCGTGGGCCTCATCGGCGTGGCGCTGAGCTTCATCTTCGGGCTTACCATCGGCGCCGCTTCCGGCTACTACGGCGGCTGGATCGACAACTTGATTCAGCGCCTAATCGAGGTGTTGCGGTCCTTTCCCTCGATTCCCTTGTGGATGGCGTTATCGGCGGCGCTGCCGGTGACTTGGTCACCCCTACAGGTCTACTTCGGCATCACCGTGGTGCTCTCCCTTCTCGGCTGGACTGGTCTGGCGCGGGTGGTGCGCGGCAAGATCCTGTCGCTGCGCGAAGAAGACTATGCTACTGCGGCGTTGCTTGTCGGCGCTAGTCAGCGGCGGGTCATGCTTCGGCACCTGTTGCCCGCCTTTACCAGTCACATCATCGTCAGCCTGACGTTGACTCTGCCGAACATGATTCTCGGCGAGACGGCGCTGAGTTTTCTGGGACTGGGACTCAGGCCACCGATTACCAGCTGGGGGGTGCTGCTGAAAGAGGCGCAGAACGTGCAGGCTGTAGCCATGCAACCGTGGCTGCTGACGCCGGCGTGCTTCGTCATCATCGCTGTGCTCGCTTTCAACTTCGTCGGCGACGGATTGCGCGACGCCGCCGATCCCTACTCGCGATGACCCGGATGACGTCCGCACCTCTTCCCATCGTTACCGTTTCAGGGCTGAAGACCCACTTTTTTCTCGACGAGGGTGTGGTGCAGGCGGTGGACGGTGTCGATCTGACGATCCCTAGGGGGAAGACGATGTGCGTAGTAGGAGAGAGCGGCTGCGGGAAGACCATCACCGCGTTCTCCATCATGCGTATGATTTCCAACCCGGGTCGTATCGTGGACGGCGAAATCGTCCTGCACGGCAAGGATGGCGACGTGCGCCTCACCGATCTCGACGAGGACGGTCGGCAGATGCGAGAGATCCGAGGGCGCGACATCGCCATGGTTTTCCAGGAGCCCATGAGCAGCCTGAGCCCGGTGCACACCGTGGGCAGCCAGATCGTGGAGGCGGTGCAATTGCACTCCGATGTCGACAAGGCCGAAGCGCGGGAGCGCGCTCTTAGCATCATGCGACTGGTGGGAATCCCAACGCCCGAGACCCGGTTCTACCAGTATCCCCACGAGCTCAGTGGCGGCTTGCGGCAGCGGATTGTGATTGCCATTGCGTTGTCCTGCCAACCCGCTTTACTCATCGCCGACGAGCCCACCACCGCTCTCGATGTGACCATTCAGGCGCAGATTTTGTTGCTGATGCGACAAGTACAGCAAGAGTTCGACATGGCGATCCTGCTCATTACCCACGACCTCGGCGTAGTAGCACAGATGGCGGACGAGGTGGCGGTGATGTACATGGGACGGATCGTCGAGGCCGGCCCGGTGCGTTCGATTTACGCTGAGCCACGACATCCCTACACGGCCGCGCTGCAACGTTCGCTGCCAGGCACGCAGATCGAGAACCGCAAGGGGGAGTTGGAGGTCATCGAAGGCAGCGTCCCCGATCCCTTCGAGCGCTTGTCTGGATGCCCTTTCCATCCTCGCTGCCAGGAGGCGGAATCCGGACTCTGCGACGTCGGCGAGCGGCCGTTGCTCATCGATCCCGTTGGAGATGGCCACAGAACGGCTTGCTTGAAACGTCACCGGGAAAGAGGGGGAGCGTGAACCCACACCCGCTACTGCAGGTGTGCGACCTGACCAAGCATTTCCCCATTACACGAGGCGTACTCAACCGCCAAGTGGGAACGGTGCGTGCTGTGGACGGCGTCAGCTTCGACGTGCATGAAGGTGAGTGTCTCGGCTTGGTGGGGGAGAGTGGCTCCGGAAAGACCACGGTGGGACGCTGCATTCTGCGCGCCCTGAACCCCACTTCTGGGCAGATCCTGTTCGCCGCGAATGGCGACCCCGTTGACATGGCGACAGTCGCTGGCGACGAGTTGCGGTCGCTGCGGCGGCACATACAGCTCATTTTCCAGGATCCCTATGGATCCCTGAACCCGCGCATGACGATCTCCGACATCGTGGGCGAGCCTCTGCTCGTGCATGGCCTCAAGGATCGGCAGCAACGCGAGGCGCGGGTGCGGGTGCTGCTGGCCCAGGTAGGGCTCAACCCGGCGCACATGCTGCGCTACCCCCACGCCTTCAGCGGCGGTCAGCGCCAGCGCATCGGCATTGCCCGCGGTCTGGCCCTGCGACCCCGGCTCATCGTCGCAGACGAGCCGGTATCCGCTCTCGACGTGTCGGTGCAGGCGCAGATCCTCAATCTTCTACAGCAGCTGCAGGCCGACCTCGGGCTAACCTACATCTTCATCGCCCACGATCTCAGCGTCGTGAGGCACCTGTGCGACCGTGTGGCAGTGATGTACGTCGGACGCATCGTCGAGCTCGCGGAGACCGAAGAGCTATTTCAGAATCCCCAACACCCATACACGCGGGCCCTGCTTGCCGCCGTGCCCGAACCGGACCCGGATCGACGCAGCTGGGAATCCTCGTTGCAGGGAGAGATCGCCGACCCCGCTGAACCTCCCTTGGGTTGCGCCTTCCATCCGCGCTGCGTACACACCGACGAGGGCCGTTGTCGCGAAGAGTTGCCCGTGCTGCGCGAGTTGTTACCCCGTCACTGGGTGAGATGCCATCACTCCGAACAACTTCGGGGGGCGACGCAAGGGGAAGGACAACAGCGTTGAACGTCATCTGCATCATGCTCGACTCCCTGCGCACCGACCACGTGGGCGTCTACGGAAAAGCCCACACCGGCGGCAAGGGGGCCGACGACTGGCCCGGGGGTGCGGGTCCTGGAGGACGGGCGCGCACTCCGGCAATGGACCGCTTCGCACACCACAGTCTGGTGTTCGATCGCGCCTATGCCGGCTCCTTTCCCACACTGCCCTGTCGGCGTGACCTGTTCACGGGCCGCTGGGGACATCCCTTTAACACTTGGGACGAGATGGAGCGCGACCTGCCGACTCTGGCGGAGACTTTCCGACGAGCGGGTCACTCCACGGGCCTCATCTTCGACACCCCAATTTTCATGACCCAAGGCAATTTCCTGGATCGTGGCTTCGGTTCCATCGAGTGGATTCGCGGACAGGGCGGCGAGCCGTGGATCGCCGATGCCAGCCTCGACATCAAGCTGCCGGCGGCGGAACACAAGGTGAAGTCGGGCCTGCACCGCTATTTGCTGAACCAAAGTCGCAGACGTTACGAGTGCGATTACCTCGGACCCCGGGTGTTCCGCGAGGCCATGCATTGGCTGGAGAAGAACTACCAGTCTGACTTCTTTCTGTGGATCGACAGCTGGGACCCCCACGAGCCCTGGGATCCGCCCCAGTACTACGTTGATCTCTACGATCGAGGATGGACGGGAGATGAGATTCAATACCCATGTTACGGATTCTCTCTCGATTTCATGAGCGAGGCGGAACTCAACCACACGCGGGCGTTGTACGCAGCCGAAGTGACTATGACCGATCGCTGGGTCGGGTATTTCCTCGACACGGTGGAGCTACTCGGTCTGTACGACAACACCATTGTCGTTCTTATGTCCGATCACGGGCACTACTTTGGCGACCACGGGCTACAAGGCAAGCCGTGGGGGGATCTTGGTCAGCTCTACGAGCCCATGGTGCGGCAGGTATTGATGCTGCGGAAACCCGATGGACCGGTGGGTGCTCGCTCGCAGGCGCTAGTGCAGCCTATTGACCTGTTTCCGACTTTGTGCGAGCTCGCCGGTCTGCCGGCGTCCACCGACCTGAATGGCAGATCTTTCGCGCCGGTAATCGGCAATCCAGACGTTGCCCACCGCGAAGTCGCCATCAGTGGGCGCAATCTTGATGACAACTGGGGTACCGTTCCGGCGATGGTCACCGATGGTCGTTGGTCTCTTCAGTACTGGCCCAACAAGGACCTCGCCTACAAGGGTCGGAAGCCCGTACGCCAGGAGACCTATCCCAACACGGGCATGCCGGAGCGTCGGGTGGACGAGCTCTTCGATCTCGACGCGGACCCCGATCAGGAGATCAACCTGCTCGCCCAGCATCCTGAGGGAGCGGTGCGGCTCCATGCGGCCTTGAGGAACCTCATCGCCCTGGCCAACACAGATCCGAAGATCGCCCGCACCTACGATGCGTCTCCGAGCTAGACAGATAGATCCGGCGTGGTTTGCCGGCTTGGTGCTCGCACTCTCGACGTCAGTCGTGGCGACGGGAACGCTCAACGCCGATCTGCCCGAAGTGCGCGCGGTGCGCACGGCAACGCAGCCCCTCATCGATGGCGATCTCAACGAGGTCGCTTGGCAATCGGCTCCAGTCTGCGCCGCCTTTCGTCAGCGCGAGCCCATCGAAGGCGGAGAGCCGAGTGAGCGCACAGAAGTGCGGGTGCTGTTCGACGCCGACAAGCTTTACTTCGCCGTCCGGTGCTTCGACGTCGAACCCCATCGCATCACGGCGACTCAGTTGCGCCGGGATAGCGACATCGGCGACGACGACAATGTCTTCGTCATCCTCGACACCTACAACAACCGACGCGGCGGTTTCCTCTTCAATACGAACCCCCTGGGGGCCCGGCGCGACGCTATCCTCATGGACGAGGGCCGTAGCCGAAACGAGGCCTGGGACGCGATCTGGGAGAGCGTGGGCCGCATCGACGCTGAGGGCTGGACGGCGGAGATCGCCATACCCTTCGATCAGCTGCGCTTCGAATCTACGGACGAGGCGATCTGGGGAATCAACATCGGGCGCGTCATCGCGCGGCGGAGCGAGGAAAACTACCTGGCCGTTCCGCCTCAGGCCTTTGGGTTCTCAGGAGGGATGCGGACCTCGATCCTGGCGACGCTGCACGGCCTCGGAGCCCTGCGCGAGCAGCGCCTGCTGCAGGTCACGCCCTACGTGCTGCCCGGTGTGCGACGCGACTTCGAAGATCGCAACCTAGAAAAGTTTTTCGACATTGGCGGCGACCTCAAGTACGGGATCAGCCGGAGTGTAACCCTCGATCTCTCGTACAACACCGACTTTGCCCAGGTCGAATCCGACCAGGAGGCGGTGAATCTTACTCGCTTCTCCCTGTTCTTTCCCGAGAAGCGGCACTTCTTCCTCGAAGGCGCGGGGATTTTCGCCTTCGGCGAGCGTCGCCAGCGCTTCGGCGGACGGCCGCCAACTTTGTTGTTTTACAGCCGGCGCATCGGCATTCAGGACGGACACGGGATTCCCGTGACCTATGGTGCCAAGGTCACTGGGCGTGTTGGTGCTTTCGAGATTGGCGCTCTAAATATGATGACGGAATCCGGTCTATTCCGCGACAAAGTGGAGGAGGATTTCTTTTTCAGCGCCGACGGCCACCGCTTCGACAAAGACGAAATAGGCGAGCTCTCCAGCGTCCAGCGCGCCGCCTTGGCCATCGTCGACACGGTGACACAGAATGTGATCGACACCCTCGACGTGGAGCGCACTCTCTTCACCGTCTTGCGCGTGAAGAGGGATCTGCCGGGTCAGTCACAGGTGGGACTACTGCTTGCCGACCGTAGCCCGGGGCAGGAGGAGGACTATAACCGTACCGTGGGGGTGGACGCTAGCCTTTCCTTCGACGAAGGAGCTACCAGCTTGCGCGGTTTCGTCGGCCGCACCTGGACCCCGGGCCTACGTGGTCCCAATGCGGCCTCCTTTGTCGAGTTCGACCACCGCGTCGGAACTACGGAGTTCAACGCCTCCTTCATCGATATCGGTGAGGACTTCAACCCGGAGATCGGCTTTGTGCCTCGCGACGATGTGCGCCGCCTTAAGGGCCAAATGCGTTGGCGGCCCCGTCCGCAGACAGAGTGGATTCGCCGCTACGCCACCGGGCCCGAGTGGTCATTTACGATGAACCGGGACAACGAGTTGGAGAGTCGATCCACAAAGGGGTTTTTCTTCATCAATACCGAGGCCGGTGACTGGATGGGCATCGAAGTGGAGGAGCGCTTTGAACGGCTTGATGAATCCTTCGAGATCGACGACGGGATAGAGATCCCAGTGGGGGATCACACTTTCCGGCAGGTCAGTGGCCGGCTTTTTCTAAACGACAGCCGTCGCTTGGGTGGCAGTGCCGGCGCCAGCGCCGGGGAGTTCTTCAACGGTACGCGCCGTCGATTGTCGATAGAAGGCGTTTGGAAGGCGAACGCGCGATGGAATACGGAAACCAAGTACGAGATCAACCTTGTGGAATTGCCGGCAAGCAAGTTCACCGCTTATCGGTTGAGCCAGCGGATGTTGATAAGCCTGAATACCGACCTCTATCTGCGCGGACTTGCACAATGGAACAGCAAAGACGAGATCGTCGGAGTCAACGTGCTGTTCAGCTACCGCTATCGACCGGGCAGCGATCTCTTTCTCGTCTACAACCACGCGTGGGACACCGAAGGTGGCAGGCGCCAACGCAATCGTTCCTTGCAGCTGAAGCTGGCTTACTTCGGCGACCTGCACAAAGGGCTCTGGGCTCGATGATGGCGACGGTTTCGTGGACGAAGAACTGCACGTCTCCGAGGCTGTTCTGCCAGTTGTGGAGGTCGGTGCCAAAGATGCCGGACATCCCCTGGCGCACGAGAAGGGTTCCGGGTTCAGGGTCGGGAAGGAACTTGCGTACATCGAGATGGCGATGATAGGCCCGAGTGGTACGTGACACGCAGTTAGATCAGTTTGGTCCCACCGGAATCACCGGCAGGCGCAAATGGGAGGGATGAGAAAAGGAATGACAGACACTCTGGTGTGCAGCGCGCAGCACGCTATCTGCGCCATACGCGGAGCCGGTGTTGGGATTGCGGTCAAAGCGCGGGAAATTAGACGATGACACTTCGACGCGGATGCGGTGCCCGCGCTGGAAGAGGTTGGCGGTGACGCCGACCTGGATGCGGTACTCGTAGATCACGTTCGGTTGCAGCAGGGAATCGGAGTCGGCGCCTTCCCGGTAGCGGGCGCGCACGATACCGTCGCAGAGGTTCATCGCATATCCGGAAGGAAAGACGTCGACGAGTTTGGCGGTCCAGTCGGTGTCGGGTCCATCGGTGGCCGCGAACAGTACGAGCTCGACCGGACCTATGACGAGCAGGTCGTCGCCGAGCACGTCACTCGTATAGCAGAGCACATCGCCTCGCATCTCCGCTGAGCGTTGGTCCTGAGGACCCCAAGCCACGATGTGCGGTGAGCAGCAGTTGTTTCCACCCAGGGTTTGCACCGGGAAGTGAGGATCGTAGACGAAGGTATCGACGGACTCGTCGCCAGTTGGAGATGAGACGCGGAGAGAGCCATCGCCCAATACGGAATTGGCGTTGCCGCTGGAGTGCAGGTGCCAGTGTTGCCAGTCGGTTCGCCGCAGAGGCCATTCGTGCTCTGATACCCACTTGTTGGCGCCCATGACGAAGAGACGCAGGGGTGGTTCGTCGATGATGCTGTTGTCGATGCCTTTCAACCAGTAGTCGAACCAGCGAAGCTCCTCAGATTCGAGATCGACCAGCGAGTCTTCCCCAAAATCGATATCACCGGTTTGTGTCGAGGCGCTCAGAGCGTGCGGCCAAGGACCGACGATAAGCTTGCTTTGGCGCGCCTCCGGTGAGCCTCCGTATAGACGCAAGCCGTTAAAGTTGGTGAAGGTGTCGGCCGCGTAGAGGTCGTACCACCCTCCCATGTTGAAGGCGGGAGCACGGATGTCGGCCCAGCGCGGGGTGTCATCCATCTGCGCCCAGTAGTCATCATAGCGAGGATGGGCGATCCAGTCTCTCCAGAATGGCAGGTCGCGGCCTCCCGCGGCGTCCATTGCGGAGACAGGTAGGCTGCGGAAAGCCTCGGTCCAGTTGTGGAACTCGATGTCCTGTGCGGTGCGTGCGTGGGTGCGCATGCCCCACGTCATGGCCACATTCAGCTGGAGGGCCCCTCCGGGATAGAGTAGGCCGGAATAGTAGTCCGTGCAGATTACACGTGGGGCCATGCAAATGAGGTGCCGGCTGGCCAGTGGCGCAGGGCGCCACTGCGTGGTACCTAGGTAGGAGGCACCAGCAGTTCCGATGCGCCCGTTGCTCCAGGGCTGAGCCCCGATCCATTCGTGAGTATCGAAGCCGTCCTCGGCTTCGTTGACGAAAGGATAATATTCGCCTTCTGAATCCCAGCGACCACGCACGTCCTGGACGACGCAGGCGTAGCCAAGACTGGCCAAGCGGCGTCCCTTTTCGACCAGGGGCTCCGTGTTGTTGTTGTAGGGCGTCCGGATGAGCACGGTTGGCGCCGGCGCCGATCCCCGTGGTAGAAAGAGGTCGGAGGAAAGCCGGACAGCATCCCGCATCGGGATTTTGATATCGACCTTTCGATCCACTCGGAAATGTCCTGTCATGAGAGGGCAAGATAGCCGATTCCGGCCTTGATCGCCTTTCGCTCACCGTTGTTACTCCCGCATCTTGTTATGCCATCCTTTCGGCATCTCGATTCGATCCTCACATGGGAGCAGGGTGGATCGGGCTCGACCTCGGTCCAAGTGGGCATCTTCTATGAAGGTCAAGCGCTCGATGTCGATGAGCTCGATATACAGGGGCGAGGTCGCCGTCAGAGGTCCGCCCCCGGCATATCGCAGCTCGGCATCATAAACCTCTTCACGGCCGCGCACAGATCGGGGACCGACCAAGGCGAATCACCCGGTGCGCAACTACGTTTTCAGATAGGGTTCCATCCGTCGGCTGAACTTGGGTAGAAGGGGGTCGCAGGTCTGCCGCATCCTATCGACGAGCCGGTTCGCCAGATCGTGACGCACGTTCTCACATGCCGGATCGTCGATCCGGTTCTCATTTTCTCCGGGATCTGTAACCAGGTCGAACAACTCGTCCCGGGTCGACAAGTTGACGGCGAGTTTGTGTGTCCTTGTCCGCAGGATCTTGAGCTCCATGTCACCGGCTTGGTGAGCCAGATACTCGCAGAACACCGCCCGAGGCCAGTCTGCCGGCGACAGCCCTTCCATCAGAGGCACAATACTGCGCGCCGGACCGGCGGATGGCGGCGGCACATTGGCCACGTCGAGCAGCGTCGGCATGAGATCGCACAAACTCACCATTTCATTGCATATGGAGCCAGCTGCGATCGCGCCGGGCCAACGGACGATAAAGGGCAAACGATACAACTCGTCGTAGACGACGGCCCCCTTCTGCAGCAGGCCGTGGGCGCCGGCCAGTTCGCCGTGGTCGGCGGTGAAGATCACGAGCGTGCGTTCGGCTAGGCCAAGCTGGTCGAGGGCGTGCAAGACCCGCTCGATCTCGTGCTCGAGTAGGGTGACCTGACCGTACTGGGCGGCGACAATTCGTGCGTAGTGCGCCCAATCGTCGGATGGTGCGCCCCACCGCTTCCGGAGCCAGCGGTATCCTGAGTGCGGCGTGACAGGCCGGGAGGCGAAGTTGTCCCACGGGGGGATCCGCGCCGGATCGTACATCGAGTGATAGGGCTCCGGTAGGTAGTGCGGGTAATGGGGTCCGAAATAGTTCAGCTGACAGCAGAATGGGGCCTCTCCGGCGGCGTAGCCCTCGAGCAGCTCGATGGCCGCGTCGGTTCGACCCCGATCGGGGTAGTCCGCCAGAGGCCGTGGCACGCGGGCGGCCATCGGTTTGCTGCGATCGTATCCGAGTCGAACCGTGGATTCGTCTTCCAACTCGACCCCGTCCGGCCACCATTCGTGCCAGCCCTCTCCGGGCCGATACTCCTCGAATCCCCAATGAAGAGGCGCCCGTGCGACTCCGCTGTGCCATTTTCCCACATATCCGGTCCGATAGCCTGCATCGCGCAGGAGTCTGGCGAAGCTCGGCATGTGATCGGGCAGATCCACTACGGAGGGGATGCGGGTGTTAGTGAGATTAGTCATCGTGTGCTGGTGTGACAGCAGCCCAGTCAGTAGCGAAGCTCGGGCTGGTGAGCACAGCGCCGTGGGTGTAAAGGCCTGGGTGAACCTCATGCCCTCGCGCGTGAGTCGATCCGTTGCTGGCGTCCGGCAAACCAGGTTGCCGTAGGCAGCGAGCGAGTCAAAGCGCTGCTGGTCGGTGAGGATGAGGAGGATATTGGGGCGGTCGGACATGTGCGAGGTGAAGTACTCGAATTAAACGGAGGCAATCATCCGTGCATGAGGGAGACGTTCAGAGCACAATCGATGTAATCATGAGTCGGGTCGATGAGCTCTGCCGGGATGAGTAGCAGGATGGTCAGACCATCATTGGGCGGAACTGGCTACCGACAGGACAGAAGGTCCCATCCCGTGACGAGTTCGAGATAGTGCGGCAACAGCAGGCGATGGGCATTGCCCTTAACATTTTACAGGTCGGCGACGTCGCAGCAGCCCCGATTTCGTTAGCTCTCCTTCGTTGGCGCACAATGCCTGTCATTTGCTCTCCCGCAACAAGTTTTTCCAGAGATCACGAGCCCACGTGGTTGTGAGTCTCTGCTCGCGGATCAGATCCAGGCTTGGCGGAAGTGGCGGATCCAGTTGCCGTGCATGACGGTGGCGATATTGTCCTCACCGTAGCCGCGATCTCGCAACAGCCCAGCCACCCTTTGCAGATCGGCGATGGTGTCGAGGTCGCTTGGGGTCTGCTCGGTGCCGTAGCCCCCGTCTAGATCGCTACCGATGCCGGCGTGTAGGCAATTGCCGGCGAGCTGGCAGACGTGATCGATCTGGTCGGTGACGCCTTTCAGGGTGAGGCCTTCGGGTTGGGTGACACCGCGCACCCAGCCTGGTTTGAGCATCCAGGCATCGAGCGCGGTGCCGACAACGGCGCCGCGCTCGATGAGAGCCTTGAGCTGGGCGTCGGATAGCTGGCGCGGATCGTTGACGAGGGCGCGGCAGTTGCTGTGGCTCGCCAGCAGCTCGCCGGGGAAGTTGTCGAGGGCTTCCCAGAACGACTGATCCGAGAGGTGGGTCACGTCGAGGATCATGCCGGCACTGGCCATTTCCCGCAGTAGCGCCTTGGCCTCTCCCCGAAGGCCGCCCTCCATATCGTGGCCGTGAGCATAGGCACTGAGCCCGTAGTGAGAGAGGCTGAGCACGCGCAGGCCGTCAGCCCACCAAGTATGGATCTGGTCCGGGCAGACCACGGGATCGGCCCCTTCCATACTGAGAATGAAGCCCAGGCGCTCGTTCTCCTCGCCGGTCAGCCAAGACTGCACGTGAGTGTCGAGAGTGTCGACGTCGGCGATCATGGCGACCTTACCTTGCTCCTCCAACACTTGGTAGTAGCCCAGTTGTCCGCGGGCATGGGCGCAACTGATCTCCTGCGTCGCTGCTCCGGATGACGTGCTGCCCGTGTGCCTGGTGCGGGAGATGACGGTCACCACCGACAGCCCCACCTCGGCGCGCCGCAGCTCAGGCAGCGAGCAGGTGTTGCAGCCTCGGCCTTTCTGGGTCATTTCCTTCTCGCGCTTACGGATTTCCGAGACGGAGAGGTTGAGATCGCGATCCCAGTTGAGGGCGTTCATTGCGAGATCGAGGTGGGCGTCTACAAGAAGCAAATTCGGTCTCCTTTGAGGGACAGTGTATGTCAGGCGGTACGCCGACCTGGCGTCATGGCGGCGAACCCTCGGGCGAGCGCAGCTCCTCGATGCAGCAGGTAGTCTACGCAGTCGAGCAATCTAGGCCGACGGTGTGGAACGGGGGCATCTCGGGGTACGTCTTCGGCGCGCTGGTGCTCGTGCACCCGCCGGAGATCCTCACGGGTCAGCAATTTCGAGGTCGCCAAATCGCCCAGGGTAGGCGGTGGCGTGAGTGTTGACGATGGCTCTGTGGCGCAGAAGCAGGATCATTTTGCTGCCGATTCAGCCTTTGAAGAACGCGTCAATGGTGCGATTCATTTCGGCGGACCGCCGAGCTGATCGTAGAGGCGCGAATGGGGGTACAGAGCAGTCAGATGCTTGTTCACAGGTGGGGGCTGACGAGGATGGGGCGACCTTCCTGAAAGACGGCGACCACCTGGCTGAAGGCGCCCACGTCGCGGGTGGGGTCACCGGCGAAGGCGACGAGATCCGCGATCTTGCCGACTTCGATGGTGCCGAGGTCGTCGGCAAGACCGATCGCTTCGGCGGAAATTCGGGTCGCTGCTTCCAACGCTTCCCCGGGTGTGAATCCAACTTCGACGAGGAGCTGTAGATCGTAGTCGAGGTGTCCGAAGGCGAGATCGGAAACCCCGGAATCAGTGCCGGGTACGATACGCCCCCTCATGCAGTAGTCGAGCATGCGGCGCATGACATCGAGGCGGCCCTGCGCTCGTTTCTCGAGCTGCGCGAGTTCCACCTGTTCCTGCCGCGAGGCGCTACCCTCATTGCGGAGGCTGCGCAGATAAGTGACGCGGGGCCATCGGCACCAGGCCTGCAGAGTCGGACTGATCCAGATGCCACACTCGGCCATCTGTTCGGCCAGACTCTCGTCGAAGCGGAGCTCGCCGTCGGAGTCAAGAAACTCGGCGTGCTCCATCAGGTCGATGCCGGCCTTCACCGCATTGGCCATCGAATCTTTGGCGCGACAATGGGCGGCGGTGAGCCGGTGGAAGTGGTGGGCCTCATGAACGGCGGCATGCAGTTCGGCCTCGGAGTACGAGGCGCGGCCGGGAATGGTGCCAGCTGTGCCGCCGCCGGAGGCCATGATCTTGATGTAATCAGCGCCTTCGTGGACAAGGCGGCGCACTGACTTGCGGATCTCGTCTTCGCCGTCGGCGATTTCATTGCACATGTGAAAATGTCCGCCGCTGCAGGTGATGGGACGGCCGCTGACTTGCATGCGAGGTCCGGGGATGTAGTTGCGACTCAAGCCTTCCTTGAGGGTGAAGCCAACGTGATTGCGGGCACCGTGTTCGCGGATCGTGGTGATGCCGGCGTCAAGGTGGCGCTTCATGTTGAGGGCACCCGTCAAGACCATCATCTCGTCGTTATCGGAGAACATCTCGATGTAGCTGCGACCGTCGCCGGCGAGGCTGAGGTGGGTGTGGCCGTCAATGAGCCCAGGGCAGAGACAGGCGTTGCCGAGATCGACGATTTCGGCATCGGGGGGCGCCGAAGCAGTGATCTCGGCAACGACCCCTACGGCCTGGATCCGGCCGTGGGAGATGAGAACGGCGCTGTCTTGGCGTGGCTCGCCACCGAGGCCGTCGGCCAGCAGCTGTGCGCGAAGGATAAGGGCAGATTCAGTCATGGCGTTGTTTCTGCCTCGCTCGGGGATACGAAAGCAAATCGATCTCGGGATCCGCAGGAATGACCGGAGGTGCGCTCACGTGGTCACTGCTTGCCGCTCTGAAGTAGCCTCTCCAAATTGGGCGCGATTCCTCATTACAGGAGGCTTTCCGCGTACTCCGAGGTGTGGGCCACAGCGACTTCGACATCGGTGAGCTGTAGATCGCAGGCCAGCTGGGGGTGGCGTCGGCGCAGCACAACTTCCACGGTGTGACAGCCGGCCTGTACACTGTCGGGCGAAAGGGCGAAGCGCAGCCACGCGGCGCTGCTTACCTGGGAGATCGGCAAGGGCACCGCGTTGAGGTCGGCGTTGCTGGCGGGTAGGTCGTAATGGGGCTCGCCCCCGGAGAGTTCCTCACCGTTCCAGCGCACGGCGACGCCGTCGCCCTCAATCCACTCGTCAATGCGGATGCGTAGCTCCACCGCCAAGGGTGGCGCCGCTGTAGTCTCGTCAGCAAGCTCGATGAAGATGACCGGTCCGGTGTCGGTGAGGGATTTGCACAGAGGTACCGGCACCTGTCCGCGGAGCCGATCGCCGCGGTAAGCGCCACGCCAGGGGCCTTCCTCCACAACGACGCGATGGGTGGCAGCATAGACCTTGTCTGTGGGGGCCAACGTCTCGTCCTCACCGATCTCATGGAGCATGTCGACTCGCGGTCCTATCGCACCGGAGTGCCAGTTGAAGACATAGATCCCGGTGGCACCGAGGTGGCGATGGCGGGCACCGATGGCGCGGGTGCGTAGGCGGTCCTTGCGAATAGGGCCCTCTGGGGCCGTGCTGCCGCCCGGGAGGCCGCCATCGAAGCCCGGGTACACGGCGACCCCATGGGGCTCGCAGAGGGCAACGAACTCTGCCACCTCGATGGCGGGGTCGGTAGCGGCATTGCCGGCGGGAATGAGCACGTCCACTAGGCCTTCGCGCACCCAGGTCTCGACGTCATACCCGATGTCGTCACAACCGCGTAGCGATCCAGAAACCCGTGCCGCCAAGTGGAAGGGCCGGCCGAGTTGTTCGGCGCGTTTGCGAGTGATCTCCCGGGCGGCGCGCTGCAGGTCAGTGAGGGTCCAGCGCAGACGGTAGGATAGGTCTCGCGGCAGGTGAAAGGCGTGGCGTTGCCAGTCAAGTTCGATGCCGTCCCACTCGTAGTTCTCACAGAGCTCGCGCACGTGATCGAGACGATGGCGGCGCACTTCGGGAACGCTCAGGTCCCAGGAGAGGGCGAACCACTCCGCCGTACGATTGCCAAGGAGCCACTCCGGGTGCTGACGGCGCAGCTCGGTGAGCTCGGTATGATGTAGTCTGGGAAGGTCGGCGAGCTGGGCGCCATCGAAGTGGTTGTCGTTCATCCGCAGTGAGCCGTACACCGCGATGCCGAGCTCGTGACCGCGGCGAATGATTTCGGCCTGCGGATCCACGCCGCGCTCGAGCATGAGGCGGATGTTCTCGGTGTGCGTGTAGGCGGCGGCGCTCTCGTAACGACGATCGTGCAAGTCGCCGAGCTGCTCCAACCGCTGGCTCTGCCAGCGCGCCGTGTGCTCGCCGACACACCAGAACAGGGCGTCTACCTGGGTGTCGCGCAGCGGCGCGTACACCCCGTCCAGGAAATCCTCGATGGACTGGGGCACCGGCGTGTAGCCGTGGGGTGCGCCGTCCCAGTTGTAGATGACGCGGTAGGGAGGTGAAGGTGGGGGAAGGGGCATAGAGAGTGTCCTGGAGGATAGGGGAATCTGTCGCCGGAATCCGAAGGCTGCTACTATAGTGAATCTCTGGGCGCGGATCGCCTGGCGCCCTGTCGGTCAACCAGCAGAAGGGAAGGGGTGAGAGATGCAGAGCGTGAAGGTCGGAATCGTCGGCTGCGGTGCCATCAGTGGCGCCTACCTCTCCGTCTCCGCCAACTGGGAGATCCTTGATGTTGTCGCTGTCGCTGATATGCTCCCAGAGCGTGCCCGGGCGCGGGCCGAGGAGTACGACGTGCCCCGCGACTGTACGGTGGACGAGCTGCTCTCCGACGACGAGATCGAGATCGTCATCAATCTGACGATCCCGGCGGCGCACTACGAAATTGCCCGCGCTTCCCTGGAGGCCGACAAATGTGCCTACAGCGAGAAGCCCATGGCGGTGGAGCGCAGTGAAGGGGCGGCATTGGTGGAGCTCGCGCAAGACAAGGGACTGCGTGTCGGCGGTGCCCCCGACACCTTCCTCGGCGCTGGCATCCAGACCTGCCGCAAGCTCATCGACGACGGACGCATCGGCGAGCCGGTGGCAGCGACGGCCTTCATGATGGGTCACGGCCACGAGAGTTGGCACCCAGATCCCGAGTTCTACTACAAGAAGGGGGGCGGGCCCATGTTCGACATGGGGCCGTACTACCTGACGGCGCTGGTGAACTTGATGGGTCCGGTGCGGCGTATCACGGGCAGCACCCGCATTACCTATCCTGAGCGCGAGATTGTCAGCGAGCCCAAACGGGGCACCATCATCCGCGTCGACGTGCCCACTCACATCGCCGGTATTATGGAGTTCGCCAACGGCGCCATTGGCACAATTACGACGAGCTTCGACGTGTGGGGAGGCATGACTCTGCCGCGCATTGAGATCTACGGCACCGAGGGTTCGTTGAGTGTGCCCGACCCCAACACTTTCGGCGGCCCCGTGTACATCAAGAGCAAGGGGGATGACTGGGTGGAAGTCACTGATTTGTCCCACGGCAACGCTGCGCAGAGCCGTAGCATCGGTGTCGCCGACATGGCATACGCCCTACGCCTGGGGCGGGAGCACCGAGCCAACGGCGATCTCACCTTCCACGTCCTCGATCTCATGCACGCCTTCCATGACGCTGCCGACGCTGGCGTCCATCACCAGCTGCAGAGCACCTGCATGCAGCCGGCGGCAGTTCCCGCCGGGTTGCCTGACTTCGAGCTCGATTGACATGACCGAGAATCTGCGAGACACCCAGGCACGCATCGCCTCTGCCGTGAATCAGCAGCGGTTGCTTGAGACGGCGTTGAAGCTGGTGCGCATTTATAGCCCCACACGCAGCGCCGCCGAGGTCGCCGATGGGTTGGCCGAGATGTTGATTTCGGAGGGGTTCTCGGTGAAGAGGCCCGTCGCTGATTGGGCGGAGTCACCCGCGGTGGCGCTGCGTTACGACAGCGCAACGCCAGGCCCCTGCCTGCAGTTCAACGGTCATCTCGACACCGTGCCCCTGCCGTTTTACGAGGCGGAGGTGAGCGATGGCATGCTCACCGGTCTCGGCGCAGCTGACATGAAGGGGGGCATCGCCTGCTGCGTGGAGGCGGTGCGGGTGCTGCGCGAGTGTGAGCTGCTGCAGGTCGGCACCGTCCTGCTCACCGCCCACGATCACCACGAGGGCCCGTGGGGTGACGGTCGTCAGGTCGAGGCGCTGATTCGCGACGGCTACACCGGCGACGGCGTGCTCATTCCCGAGTACCTCAGCGACCTGATGCCCATGGCCGGCCGCGGTATGGCGATCTTCGAGGCCAACTTCCGCCGATCTGGTGAACCCACCCACGAAGTGCTACGGCCGGAAGGAACGGGCGATGTGGTCGGGGCGGCGGCGGAGTTCGCCGTGAAGATGAAGGAGTGGAACGTCGAGCTCAGTGTGAAGGCTCACCCGGTGACAGGCACCGACTCCGCCTTCGTCGGGCTCGTGCAGGTAGGCGAGATCTACAACCAGAGTCCAGTGAATGGACAGGTGAAGGGCACTCGCCGCTGGGTTGCGCCCGGTAGCGGCGTTCGGGCCCGCGTGGAGATCGAAAGCATGGCATGGTCCGTGGCGGAGAATCACGGTGTTGAGGTCGACGTCGAGTTCTCTCAAATGGGTGATGCCTTCGAGCTCGGCGATGACGAGCCCCTGGTCACTGCTTTTCAGCGCTGCTACCGCCAGCAGTCTGGGGGGTGTGAACTGCCGGTGGGGGCCAAGCCCTTCCTAGACGACGGCAATCGGTTTTGTGCCGCCGGCGTGCCCAGCGTCACGCACGGTCCTGCTTCCCGGGGGGCTCACACCATCAGCGAGCGTGTCCCTGTTGCCGAACTCGTGCGAGTCGCGGAGCTCTACGCCCTCATCGCCACTGAGTTTGCCCATTCGGGGGAGTAGGCCCGGAACGGCCGACAGCAGGTCGGCTCGGGTCGGAAAACAGTCCTCGAGCCGCGTCGAAGTCGGCTTGACAATTCGCTCGGATCCAAGCTACGTTGGATTTCTATCATCGGGCGGAAGTTCAGCATTCATAGATACTTATCTACCTCCGGGAGGAAGCGTTTCGTGCGCCGATCGGCTGCCGTAGCGAGCCTGTATCGATGAGAGTCGGAATCCCCATCGATTTCCGGCGTTACCTGTCTCTGCGAGGCGCCTCGGTCACGCAGGAGGAGGAGGCCGGCCACCAGCCCCTCACCAAGCGTGCACTGGCGGTAGGCTCGTTCCTCTCGTTCTTCCTAGCAGTGGGATCCAACTACGCCGATGCAGTGCTCAAGGGGTCGTACATGACCCTGGATTTCACCACCCCTGGGGCGATCTTCCTCTTTCTCGTCCTTGTTGGCGGCCTCAACACTCTCTACAAAATCACCGGGCGCACCGTGGCGATCTCTGGGGCGCTCACAGTGCTTGTCGCCCTCGCCTGGGCCGTACACTACTACCCTTTCGACAAGGGGCTGGTGGCGTACTCGCCGGGGGCGTTGTTCTCCAGCTTCCTAGTTCTGTCTCTGTTCGCCAACACCGTCCTCGTCGCCGCGGGTCGGCGCAGCCTCGCCCTCAACCGCTCCGAACTCATCGTCGTTTACATCATGCTCATCGTCGTCGCCTCGGTGTCGACGATGGGGCTGTGCGAGACCATCCTGCCGGCGATCTCCGGCGCTTTCTACTACGCGAGTCCGGAGAACAAGTGGGAAGAGCTTCTGTTTCCCCACCTGCCGATGGAGATCATGGCTAACGACGGCATGGAGAACGCCAAGTTCTTCGAAGGCTACGGCGCCGGCGTGAATTACTCGATCCCGTGGATGCTGTGGTTGCGTCCCATGCTGCTGTGGGCGGTGATGCTCCTGTCGCTGTACGTGACCATGGTCAGCATCATGGTGATTCTGCGGCGCCAGTGGATGGATCGGGAGCGACTGTCCTACCCGCTGGTGCAAGCGGCGCAGGTTATCATCCGCGGCGAAGACGAGCAGTCGATGGTGAATCCGTTCTTCAAGAGCAAGGCCATGTGGGCTGGGGCGGCGCTGCCCATTCTCGTGGGCCTGTTCACTGGCCTCAACAAGTACCTCGGTGGCTGGCCGCTTATTCCCACGGCCTGGAGCTTCCCCATCGGCTTCGGTCAGTCCATCAACATGACGATCAGCTTCGCCGTGGTCGGGTTCTCCTACCTCCTCGGGCCCGACATTGCCATGGGCATCTGGGGCTTCGCCCTGGTGTCGAAGTTCGAGCGCATGATGTTCGTCGCCAACGGCGTGACCAAGCAGCAGGACGTGTGGTCGGTGCGGGTGACGGAGCTCATCAACTACCAGGGGCTTGGCGCCCTCATTGTGTTCGTCGCCATCGGGCTGTGGGTGGGCCGAGAGCACCTGAAGCAAGTGGCGCTGAATTTTCTGGGCAAGGACACCGAGCTCAGCGACGACGACGAGATCATGTCATACCGCGCCGCCGTGCTCGGCACGCTGGTGGGCACTGCAGTGATGATCGGTTGGTTCACCTGGCTGGGTACGCCGCTGTGGGCGAGCGTGCTCTTCATCGCCGTGCTCATGATCATCTTCACGGGGCTTTCTCGTGTGGTCGCCGAGTCGGGAGTGGCGGCGATCATCACGCCGATGAACGCCTGCGACTTCATGGTCTTCGGCCTCGGCTCCAAGCTGCTGGGAGCCACGGCGATCACCAACATCTCTCTGGGCTACATCTTCGCCGCTGATATCCGGGTCTTTCTGATGGGGCTAGTGGCCAACGGCCTGAAGCTCATCGAAGGCATGAACACGCACAGCCGGCGTATCGTATTCTGGTCGATCCTCATCGCCATCTTCCTCGGTGTCACAGGGTCGCTCTACACCGTTCTCGAGCTCGCCTACCGCGACGGCGGCATTAATTTCAGCGGCTGGTTCTACAAGAGCATGCCCGCCGTTATTTGCCGCACGGCGATCAAGGGCATGGAAACCCCAGGGGTGTACTGGCCGGGGATGGGCTTCATGGGCGTTGGCGCCGTGGGCATGCTGGCGCTGACTTGGCTACATCAACGATTTCTATGGTGGCCCCTGCACCCTATTGGCTTTCCCATCATGACCAGCTGGGTGGTGGATTGGATGTGGTTCAGTGTGTTCTTCGCCTGGCTGGTCAAGGTGTTCGTCCTCAAGTACGGCGGCGCCATCACGTTCGCCAAGAGCCGGAATTTCTTCCTCGGCATGATCGCTGGACGCATGTTCATCAGCGGCGGCTGGCTGGTGGTCGACTATCTCACCGGCACGGTGAGCAACTCTATCTTCTGGATCTGACCTGAAAGTCCCCTTTCACATCTCGGCAGCGCTTGGGGTGTTGCTCATGGCCGCGGCTGGGCTGCACGCCGAGCGCGACGAGACGGTGGCCCGCCTCACGCACACGATTCGCGAGCTCTCCTCTCACGGTGCCCGACACCCCGGCTACCCCGGGGATCGCTTCGCCGCTAGCTACGTGGAGCGTGAGTTCATCGCCGCTGGTGTCACCAAAGTGAAACGCGAGCCCTACGAGCTGGTCATGCCCATCGACAAGGGCGCTTCGTTGCAGCTGCTATCCGTGGCGGGGGAGGCGGTGGAGGACGTTCCCATCACTTCCATGTGGCCCAATCTGGTGCGTACCAACACTCTCGGTCCTGAAGGCCTCGAAGCCGAGCTGTTCTACGGGAGCACAGGGGAGTACGAGGACTTCAACGGCTTCGAGGTTGAGGGCAATGTCGTGCTCATGGAGTTCAACTCCTGGGCGAATTGGAAGAACGCGGCCGCACTGGGAGCAGCGGCTATCATCTTCATCGCCCCTGAGGAGACCACGCTGTGGGAGGCACGTCATAAGTGGTCGTGGGCGCCGGTGCGCGTGCCCCGATTCTGGCTCGATCGCAACACCGGGCTGACCCTGAAGGCGCGTATCGGCAGGGGATCGTTGCCAGTGCGCATGCACGCGCGGATGGACTTCGAGAAGGCGACGAGTTGGAACATCTGGGGGATTGTGCCCGGCACCGATCCGGTATTGAAGGACGAGGTTGTCCTCGTCGAGGCATACTACGACGGAACCTCCGTCGTGCCCTCGGTGTCACCGTCAGCAGAAGCCGCCTCCAGCATCTCCGTGCTCTTGGAACTCGCCCGTCACCTACAGGCGCAGCCTCCGGGGCGGACTGTCGCCCTGCTGGCGGCGGGCTCGAACTTCCAGGGCTACCGTGGCCTGTTCGAGTGGTTCGACAAGCACGCCCGTAAGGTGGCGCCCTTCAAAGACCGCATGCCCAAGCGCTTTATCGCCGACTCCCTCGACGTGGAGACGCTGATCGCCGCCACCGCCGCCCGCGGTATCACCCCCGACACGCTAGGCATCGAGCTCGTCGAAAATGAGCAAAATGGTCAACTGAGACTCGACTCCGTGAACATGCCCAAGCTGAGGGCGGCGCTCAAGTTGCGACGTATCAAACCCGATTCCGTCGACATCGGAATCCGTATCGAGCCAGACTCTCTTGACATTGCCCTCTTCATCGGTCTTGAGCTGTCGTCGAAGAGCAACCAGGTCGGGGTCGTACATAGCGCCCGTCTTCCGGCGCATCGCCAATTTTTTGTGCCCCTTGGACGCCGCTTCATGCAATACGCCGAGGTAGCCGCCGCCGAGCTCAAGCGCGAGTCCACGGCGCTGGTGAACTTGATCAGCCCGATCAAGGGCCTGTCTTGGGACAGCTATCTCGACGACGATGTCTACCGTGAGCCCGGCAAGATTGCCGTAGACGCGGGGTTGATGGCGCTGAACCTAGTCACCACCACTGACAAGCGAATGGTGTTGGACACGCCCCTCGACACTGCCGACAAGGTGGACTTCGGCAACCTGGCGCTACAGAGCGAGATCATCAATTCGGCGCTGCAACAGGCGCTGGACGATCCGGATCTGTTCGGTTCCGACCCAGCGCAACTGCGGAAGGATCACAACAAGAACATCCTCGACGTCTTCGTCGCTATCGACGGTCGCTTGCGTCTGTTGCCCAGGCGTAGCGCCGAGCCCAAGGATCCGGTCGACAATGCCCTGGTGTGGATCCGCAAACTGGGACACCGGTCGAACATGTGGCGACCGAGGCTAGAAATAGCCGATGAATATGGAAACTACAAGTCGCGTGGACTGAGCAAGCGGCCAACGCAGCTACATAGCTACAAGATGGATCTCGAGACCGGGGAGATCACTCACGCCACCGACCACGGCGAGCGGGCCCAGGCAATCGGTGCTTGGGAGCAGACCTTGGGCAAAGCGGAAACGGCGTGGACGACGATTATGTTCCCGGCGGAGAGTATCGAGATCTACGATCGCGTCCACGCCCACTTCCACTTTGCCATGGGCAACTTCTCGAAGGAGATGAAGGTCCTCGATCGCCGCGGTGCCACGCCTCGTCAGTATGGCTTCGCCATGGGGGACGTCGACGAGCAGATGATGCTGTTGTTCGCCGGGCTCGAAGATTCTTTGCGAGTGGTCTCGGAGTCGATGATCCTACTGGGCAACGAAGGCACTACCGACGAGACGACGGGACAGGGCCGGGGTTTCGGCTTCGCGGGCAATCGCATGGTGCGTCATTCCATGCTGCAAAGCACCAAGGACATGTGGCGCCTCGACGAAGCGCGCATCGAACGGATGCGCGAGTTCGCCATCGAGAATCCCCGCTTGGAAGCCCTACACGACCGCGCCGCCCGCTCCATCGAGAAAGCAGATCAGGCCATAACCGACCTCAATTGGGGCGACTACATCCGCCACGCACGCGAAGCCATCGGCCTAGAGTTCGGCGCCTATCCGGATGTGCGCGGAACCCAGAACGACGTCATGAACGGTCTCGTGTTCTTCATGGCCCTGCTGGTGCCGGCGGCGTTCTTTGCCGAGCGGCTCATCTTTGCCTCCACCGACGTCCGGCGGCAGTTGGCGATGTTTGGCGCCATCACTGCGGTGATCTGGTTGATCATGTCTCAGGTGCACCCCGCCTTCGAGCTCGCCCAGCCGATCATCGTGCTGCTAGCTCTCATGGTCATAGTGATGGCGTTCTTCGTCATCTCTCTGGTGATGTCGCGCTTCAACGAGTTCATGACCGAGCTGAGCCAGACACGTTCGGGTACGGCCAGTGGCGAAATCAGTCGCTCGGGAACGGCCTATGTCGCCTTCATGCTCGGCATCTCCAACATGCGCCGGCGGGTGATGCGCACGAGTCTGACCCTGGCGACCATCACCCTACTCACCTTCACGGTGCTCTCCTTTACCAGCTTCCGACCGCAGATCCAGTTCGTTGGCTTTCTCAAAGACTGGAAGCCCGCCTACCACGGGTTGCTCATGCACGACATCCACTGGTGGTCCTGGGAGCCGACCCACTTCGACTACCTCAACGACCACTTCGGCGCCCATGGGGTGGTTGTGCCCCGTACCTGGGACATCATGGGTTTCGAAGAGGACGGCTTCATCCCCCTTCGGCATGATGGCCTTGAAGCCGGCGCCCTGGGTCTGCTCGGCATGGACCGGCGCGAGCCCCAAGTCACCGGCATCGACCAGGCCTTGGTCGCCGGTAGCTGGTTCGAGAAGGAATTCGAGGGGTCGGTGATCCTTGCCGACGCCATGGCCGAGCGTTTGCAGATCACCTCGGAGGAGGTTGAGGCCGCCGAGCGCGGAGAACAGGCCGCGCCGAAAGTGCAGATCCACGGTCGTTGGTGGGACGTGCGCGGCATTTATGACTCCCAGGTACTGGAATCGATCCGCGATCTCAACAACCAGCCTATGACCCCGGCCAAGGAGCAGTTCGAGCAGTTTAACATGCCGGGCATGGACGTCATGTTCTTGATGAACGAGATGATGCTCTTCGAGGCGGACGTGGATATCGGCTACGAGCACCAGGCGGCGGCGCGATTGGCAATCCTACCCTACCGCGAACTCGAGAGCATGGGTGCAGAACTCATGTCGGTAGCGGTGCGCTTTGACGACGACACTGATGCTGAGGCGCTTATCCAGAGCTACCTGTCGCGTGCCGCCTTCCGGCTGTTCGTCGGCATGCCCGACGACGAGGGTGAGCTGCGCACCTTCGCCTACACCGCGTTCGGCTCCACCAGCGCCGAAGGCTTCGGGGCGCTGGTGATCCCCATGCTCATCGCCGCGCTTATCGTCCTCAACACCATGATGGGTGCTGTGTACGAACGCTTCCGAGAAATCGGTGTGTACTCCTCGGTGGGCCTGGCGCCAATTCACATCGCCTTCCTGTTCATTGCCGAAGCCTGCGTATACGGTGTGCTCGGCGTCGTCATTGGCTACATCGTGGGGCAGGTGGGCGCGAAGATTCTGCTCGCCCTCAACATGCTCGGCGGCGTAAGCCTCAACTACTCCTCCACCTCCGCGGTCGCCGGGGCCATGCTGGTGATGCTCGTTGTTATCGTCTCCACTCTGTACCCGTCCCGGGTGGCGTCGCAGATGGCGGTACCCGACGTGGTACGGCGCTGGCAGCTGCCCGATCCCGACGGCGACGTCTGGCAGTTTTCCTTTCCCTTCACAGTGAACGTGAATGCCATTGAGAGTCTGTGCGGATACCTGTACACGCTCTTTTCTTCGCACGGCCATGAGTCGGTGGGCAAGATGTACACGGAGAAGACCCGCATCGTGGTGGAGGAGACTGACCAGATCAAGGTCTACTCTGTGCAGCTGCTGCTGTGGCTGGCGCCTTTCGACATGGGCGTGAGCCAGTACTTGCAGTTCACCACCATGCCTACCCAGGATCCAAGCATTCACGAGATCGATCTCTACATCGAGAGGATCTCGGGTCCGCTGGCATTCTGGAAGCGGCTCAATCTAGGTTTCATGCTCGAGTTGCGGAAGCAGTTCCTCGTCTGGCAGACACTGAGGGACGACATCCAGCAGAGGCACACTGAGACCTGCCGTCACGTGGCGCAGCGGGCCGATGACCTCGGTTTCGCCGACGGTGAAGCGGCGGGCTGATGTCGGAAGAGAGCAGACGGGCCAAGCGCAGCCGCCAGTACGAAGAGATCAACGAGTACCGCGATCTCCTGCAGGCGCCGAACGAATTCGAGCACGGATTCACCAAGAAGACCGTCATCGGGGTCTTGTTCATCGCCTTCATCATGACCCCAGGCCAGCTCTACCTGTCGCTGACCACTGGTCTTGGTATTGGCGACGCCGCCCAATGGGTGACGGTGATTCTCTTTCTCGAGATCGCCAAGCGATCCTTTACCACCCTGCGGCGCCAGGAGATCTTCCTGCTCACCTACGCGGCGTCGCAGCTCATCGCTCGTGCCCAAAGCCAAACTTTTCAGGAGCTCATTTTCCGCCAGTACTTCGTCGCTTCTCAGGAAGCCCAGCAGTTCGGGCTCACGGAGAAGCTGGCGAATTTGAAATTTATGGGCCGGGGCTGGTACACACCGCCTCTGGACTCTCCCGCCCTCATTGAGCGCACGTTCTTCCACCCCGATTGGGTGTTGCCCATCGCGCTCCTAGTGGTGGGAATCGTCGTCTCCAAAATCACCTGGTTCACTTCCGGGTACGTGCTGTTTCGCCTGGTGTCGGACCGCGAGCGCCTGCCCTTCCCGACGGCGCCACAGCAGGCTCTGGGAGCGATGGCTCTGGCAGAGGAGAGCGGTTCCGAGGAGCAGACCTGGAAGTGGCCCTGCTTCACCATCGGTGGCGCCATCGGCCTCGTGTTCGGTCTCATCTACGTGGCGGTGCCGGCGTTGACCGAGACCTTCAGCGGCACCAGGGTTGTCATTCTGCCCAACCCCTTCGCTGACCTGACGCCGATCCTCGGGCGCTTTCTCGGCGGCACGCCGATCGCCATTCCCTTCACGTTGTCGCCGATCTTCGTCGGCTTGCTGGCTCCATTCTGGGGCATCATGGGTGGCTTTGCCGGGGTGCTCTCCTTCATCACCATCTCGCCGATCCTCCACCACTTCGGAATGATGCCGCGCTGGGTGCCGGGCATGGGCGCTGTGCAGACGCAGATCACCGCTGGGGTCGATTTTTGGTCGCCCTTCGCCATGGGGGTCACCTTGTCGCTGGCTCTGATCAGCATTATCCAGGTTGTGCGCGCAGGCCGCGAGCGCATGCAGGACCAAGCCTTCGAGGCCCAGCAGGGACAGGAAGGCCACCAGCGCGATGGCGACGAGTGCCGTCATCCGGAGTGCCACAATCAGGCGCAGGTGCGTGGCTACTGCATGACCCATCTCAACCGCGGCGACTTCCCGTTGTGGGTCTGCATTACTCTGTTCTTCATCGGCGCTGCGTACCCCATCGTGCTCGCCAAGACGCTATTCCCGACGCTGATCACCACTGGCATCCTGCTGTTGATCGTGTTGATGGCCTTCGTGTACGCGCCGCTCATGTCCTTCGTGTCGGCGCGTTTGGACGGTCTGTTGGGCCGCAATATCCAGATCCCACATCTGCATGAGGCCACCGTCTTCCTCACCGGCTACCGCGGCGTGGAGATCTGGTTCGTGCCACTGGCCGGCTCCGACTTCGGCGGCAATGCTGAGGTTTTCCGGGTCATCGAGCTCACCGGCATGCGCTTCACCAGCCTGCTCAAGGCCGAGCTGGTCATGGTGCCCATCGTGCTCGGCGGTAGCCTACTGTACTGGAGCTTCCTGTGGCGCCTGGCCCCGATTCCCTCTGATGCCTACCCGTACGTACAGACGTTCTGGCCAGCGATGGCCTTTAACAGCGCGGTGAGGTACTCGGCGACCCAATACAGTCTGCTCTACGAGGCAGGGGAAGAAGTTGAAGGCCGCCAGCTGCAGCCTGGCGAGTTCGCTTGGTCGCCGGCGAATCTGCAGGACGATGAGCTCTACTACTGGCGCATGCGGGTCACGGAAGAACTCGACGTGCGTAATCTCGACCTGCGCCGCTATTCGCCGTGGACGAAGCGGGGCTATTTCTACACCGATTTCGAGGGCGATGGCGTCGACAGCCGTGAGCCTCAGTTCATGGAGTTGTCGCCCGAGCGCGACGAGCAGTACCACCTGCCGCTGCCACAAATGGTCACCCCCGACGAGGGCGACATCGTCACTTCGCCCGAACCCTACCTGCGAGCTTCCGTTCCTAGGGAGTGGCAGGACCGCCTCGAAGTCGTTTTCGAGCTCGATACCGATTCCACTTTCCGGGGCGATTTTTACCAGGGTTCCAACGAGCGGCCCATGTTCTTCAAGATCTACTGGGAGGATCTTGACTACACCGGCAACGGCCGTGACGATGACTTCGACGGTGTCGCCGACGAGGAGTACCTCAACCAGCGCGACGACGATGGCGATGGTGAGATTGACGAGGACACCCACCATCCGTTACAGGGCCGGAAGTGGCCGATCCTAGCGCTGGGCACGACCTTCGCACTGGCCCTCTACAGCGTACTTAGCTTCTTCGGCATGCCCATGTTCTTTGTCTGGGGCTTCATCGGCGCCGTGGCTCAGTCGGGGGCGGCGACGTTCTTCGCCATGTTCACCGAGTTCATCGGTGCTCTATTGGCGCGCCGCTACTTCTGGAAGCGCTACGGCAAGCAGGAGTGGCGGCGGTACGCCATGGTGCTGGCGGTGGGCTATGGTGTGGGACTGGCACTGGTGGGGATGTTCTGCTCCGCCATCCTCATGATCCGAAAGGCGGTTTCCGCAACCGAGTTTTGAGTGTCGTGACTATCCCCGGCCCGCAGCGCGCTGGCCCTCGGCGGTATCCACCCGGGTAAGCAACAATGCTCCCAGCAGCAGCAATACGACCACCACCGAGATCCCGGCGCGCTGGCTGCCGAAGCCGAGTGTGAGCTCGCCGAGCAGGAGGGGCCCGATGAAGGCCGTCGCCTTTCCTGAGAACGCGTAGAACCCGAAGAACTCGCTTTCCATGTGGTTGGGAATGAAGCGGGCCATCATCGAGCGGCTCGCTGATTGCGCTGGACCGGAGAGCAGGCCGATGATGATGCCTGTCACCCAGAACACGGTGGAGTTCTCGGTGATCGCTGCCGTCAACGACGCGGCGATGAGCCCGGTGAGGCTGATGAAGATCGTTGGTCGGGCCCCGACTCGATCGTCGACGAAGCCGAACAGGAAGGCCCCGACGCCGGCGGAGACGTTCAAGGTGAGTCCAAAGTACATCAGTTGCTCGAAGCTGAACTGGAAGGTGGTGACGGCGTAGATACCACCGAAGGCGAAAACTGTTACCATGCCATCGTTGTAGAACAGACGGGCGATGAGCAAGCGCACGATCTGCGGATAGCCGCGCACCTTGCGCACCGTTGCCCACAACCGCGTGAGGGAACGAGATGCGATCGCCCAGCTTAGTTGTTGGGCATCGCACTTGCTCTCGCGCAGCCACAGTAGGGCCGGCAGCGAGAACACAGTAAACCAAACGGCCACCAACAGATTAGTGGCGCGATAATGCTCGCCCTGCTCGGTGCCGAAGCCGAACCACGGTGTCTCCGAGTTGACGAAGCCCACCATGGCTATGCCCATACACAGCAGACCGCCCACGTAGCCGAAGGACCATCCGTAGCCAGAGACTCGGCCTATGCGATCGGCCGAGGCGATCTCTGGTAGAAAGGAGTTGTAGAATACGCTGCCAAGTTCGAAAGAGATGTTGGCGACCATGAACCAAGCCAACGCCTGATACACCTCTCCGGGGACGGGAAAGAACAGGCCCACCGTGCAGAGTACGCAAAGGGCAGTAGAGATCAAAAGGAACAGCCGACGGCAGGAGCAGGCGTCAGCCAGCGCTCCTAAGGGAGGTGACAGGAGGGCCACGGCGATGCCACTGATGGCGACGCCCTTCGACCATAGCGCTGTTCCTGTGAAGTCGTCCGGGGCCAGAGCGTCGGCGAAGTAGGCCGCGTAGATGAAGGTGACGACGAGGGTGGTGAAGGAGCTGTTGGCGAAATCGTAAAACGACCACGCCCAGATCGCGCGTCCCTCCCGAGTCAATGCCATGGTGCGAGTATATGGGCGCAGCGCCGACTCTGTCTACCTGTCGTCCCGTCTCTCGCATTGCCCCCGTCAATCTCCCTCGGTTTATTGCTAGTTGGCCATTCACACCTGAGCAGAGGGAGATGGAATGAGACTGGAGGGTAAGAATGCCCTCGTCACCGGCGGATCCGGCGGGCTCGGCAGCGCGATCTGCGCCGAACTCGCCGCCGAGGGTGCCACTGTGGCTGTCCACTACCATCGCAACGAGGCCCTGGCGAGAGAGTTCGTGGCGGCACTCACCGCCGAAGGCCGTCGCGCCGAGCTCGTCTCCGCCGACGTCGCCTCCGCCGAAGGCGCCGAGGCACTTGTGAAGGAGGTCGTTCAGGGACTCGGGGGAATCGACATTCTCGTCAACAACCACGGGATCACCCTCGGAGGGGTGAATCTGGAGGACACGGAGGTCGGCGACTGGGACCACATGATGGACGTCAACCTCAACAGCGTATTCTATCTCTGTCGCGCTGCCGTGCCGGCGCTGCGTGCGCGCGGCGCCGGCAGCATCGTTAACATTTCCTCCAATATCGTCAACAGCTTGCCCGGTGGTAGCTCTGCGTACGCCGCCTCCAAGGCGGGGCTCGTGGCTTTGAGCCAGGTGCTATCCAAGGAGGTCGCCCGAGACGGTATTCGCGTCAACGCCCTGTCGCCCGGACTCATTGCCGCGGGCATGGGGCAGGGAGCGATGGATCGCCGCGATCCCGAGGTGTTGGCTCGGTTCGTAGCCACCATTCCCATAGGACGGCCCGGCACCGCCGAGGAGATCGCCCGTGTCGTTGCTTTTCTCTCTAGCGATGAGGCGAGCTATCTCACCGGTCAGAACTTGACCGTCAACGGCGGTGATCGCACGGAATCCTACCAATGAGTGACAACAACAGTGATCGCGAAGTGCGCTGGGAGCGCATGTTCCCCCATCAGTTGGAGGTCGCCTTTGGCGCCTGCCCGGGGCTGTACTTCCCGTACGGACTGTGCGAGCCGCACGGCCCACAGAACGCGCTGGGGCTTGACGGCCTCAAGGCTCACGGCATCCTTGTGCGCCTGGCGCGCGAGCACGGTGGCATCGTGGCGCCTCCCGACTTCTGGCACATTCACGAGATCGGCGGCTATGCTTCGTGGGCCTACGATAGCGTGGGGGAGGTGAAGCCCTGGATGTCGGCGGTTCCGCCCTGGCACCACTTCAAGTCTATTTGCTACCACATTCGCGCCGCCGAGGTTCTCGACTTCCAGGCGGCGATCCTGCTCACAGGCCACTACGGACCGAACTGGAAGGATCTGAAGTCACTCGTCGATCTCATCCAGCCCTGGGTTCGGGTGCGGCTCTACGGTCTGCCCGACTTCGAGGCCAACGAGCCGGGATTTCCCAACGACGGCGCTGGCGGCGATCACGCCGGCAAGGTGGAGACCTCACTGCTTTGGGCCTTGGAGCCGGACTGCGTGGAGGTGGATCGCATTCCTGACGATCCCCAATTTCCGCTGTTCGCCATGGGTAAGAATGCGGCGGAGTCACGTCTGGAAGCGGGCAAGAAGATGGTCGCCGACGAGGTTGCCTGGCTGGCCAACAAGCGTGATGAGCTATTGGATGCCTACGACCCCGGGCACCCGTCGCGGCTGCGCACCTACGGCGATGTCGAGCGGTTCTGGAACGCTGAGGTGGAGCCTTTGATCCAAGAGTTCGAGACCATGCGACAATGGCGACCGGAGCGCGAACCTCCGCCGGAGAGGTCGCGATGGCGCGAGAACTGGCCCGTAGACCGGGGCACATAGAAGGGCAGGGGAGACGTCAAGCGATGACGTCGATGGCGCGGGATGTCGCTGAGGGTGAGGCTTGCGGCATCTGCTCTCCCTCTTCGTCCTCGGCCTGGTGAGCGGGGTGTCGCGCCCCTTGGCCGCGGCGCTGGCCCCCGTCTTGGTCCGTGCGGTTCGCGGCGGGGTCGGGCTCCGCCGTCTCCTTGGTTCGGGAGTGATCGAGCACGTGTTGCTGCTCGAGTTCGTGCGCCAACTGCCGCTGGCCGTGTTCCGGGCGTGATTGCTGAATGCCTTGCTCGCGTCCGGCGAGGGGAGCCTTGGACAGGTTGTCTTGTAGATCGATGGATCTCATCCGACGGTGCCTTGGGTTGTGTCTGAGTGCTTCTAGCTAACCCATTCTTCCGTAATAACCTGGGCGGCCGGGCCAAAGTCAAGCATCCGGCTCAAGTCCGATTCTTGAGAATGAAGAAGATGACCCCCGCTAGGGCGTAGAGGTAAAGGGCCTGTGAGCCGAAGGCCCAGAACGCCCCGGCGGCGGCGATGGCTGCCATGATCCACTGCTCTCGAGGACTCATCTCGCTGTTCTCCTTCCCGGACAACTTGGCTTCTGCTTGGGCGGTAGACTCTCCGGAAATCTGCTTGAGCGCTGCCATCTTGTCGTTGAGGTTGGCGAACTTGGCGGGCACCAGAAATCCCTCGCCACGCGACCGCTGCAGCGTCTCCATATCTGCCCGGAGTGAATAGAGACCTCGTCAACGCCATAGTCATCGAGACGGTCTCTGTGCTTCCAAGGACTGCCAAGCTGTTCGTAGATTCCCCGGATCTGCGGAGGTCCTTCCGGGATGTCGGTCATGGCCCGCTTCTCCGTTGCCAACAGCAACACGAGTTAGGAGACAAATCGGTGGACGTGAAGCGACAGGGACAACTGCTATCGTCGCTTGGGTGGGGCTATGCCTCAGGCGAAAGAAAGACCGGTTTCCGGACTGAGGGCAAGCAGGAGGGTGCTGCGTGAAGATCGTTGACTATGATCTGGACATTCAGCGCGAGCCCTTTGCCAAGCCCTTCGCCTTCAAGGGGTCGGCCTTCCACGAGAAGTGGAACCTCGTCGTCCGTCTGCAGGGCGATGATGGTGGGCAGGCCTTTGGCGTGGGCGGCCTGGCGGCATTGTGGTCGGACTCTGAGGTCTTTGCCGCGCATAGCGAGATCGGTGGGAATGCCCTCATGGTGGCTATCCTTGAGCGCGCTCTCGCCTGCAGTCGCGACCGTGAGTTCACGGCGCCCCCGGAGTTGCTGGCAGCCATTCTGCCCGAGGTCCAAGACTACGCTGGGGCCGTCACCGGGCGCGGCTCGAAGCTGTTGCGCACCTTCACCCTGAACGCCTGTGTCGCCCTCGACCTCGCCGCGTGGACACTTTGGAGCCGGCGGTGTGGGGTGGACGATTTCGACGGGCTTGTACCCGACGCGGTGCGACCGGCGCTCGCGCATCGGCAGCAGGACATCGCCCTGGTTCCTGCCGTGGCCTACAACACGCCGCCGCAGCGGGTGGAAGAGATCCTCGCAGAGGGCGCCGCTATCCTCAAGGTCAAGATCGGCCACCCAGGAAACCGCGACGAAATGATCTCCGGCGACTGCGCTGGCCTGCGCCGGATTTCCGAGCTCATCGTCGGCGCAAAGACTCCGTTTACCAAGTCCGGTGAGGTTGGTCTATATCTCGACGCCAATGGGCGCTTCCGGGACCTCGAAGCGGTGAACCAGGTGCTCGACGCCGCCGGTGACGCCGGTCTGCTTGAGCGAACCCTGTTGCTGGAGGAACCCTTCGCTGCTGACGTCCACGCCGTGGTGGGCGACCTACCCGTCCCCGTCGCTGCCGACGAGAGCCTCCACGATCCCGCCGAGGTGAAGGATCGACAAGGCCTCGGCTATTCAGCGGTGGCTATCAAGCCGGCGGGCAAAACCCTGTCCATCGCCTTCGACATGATTGCCGAGGTCCATCGCTGCGGGCTCGCCGCTTTCGTCGCCGACAACGCCTGCGTGCCCTGGCTGGTGGAGTGGAACAAGGCTGTTGCCGCCCGACTGCCCGCCTTTCCTGGCGTGCGCGGAGGGATGATGGAGTCGAACGGACCGGAGAATTACGGCAGCTGGTCGCGTATGCTTACCGAGCACCCCTGCGCCGGAGCCAGTTGGCTCCGCGCCGAGCGGGGAGCCTTCCGCCTCGACGACGATTACTACGATCGGTCCGGGGGAATCTTCCTCGACCCTCAACCGTATTGTCAGCTGCTGCGCTAGGGTTGCTCAGTTGGCGGCAACCATGTCCTGAAGGTCCTTGCGATAAACCCAGGTGCCCTCCCTCACGAAGTGGGTGGCGAAGGCGAGCCGCCGACGGTCTTGGGTGAGGTTGGCGTAGGACCCGTGAATCGTCATGGAGGTGAAGAATACCCCGGAGCCGGCGGGCACCTCGAGTTTGGTCACCTCGTCCTCGCTGTAGGCGTGGATGTCGAAGGAGTACATGGGCTCCACCCACTCCTCGCCGTCGGGGCCTTTCATCTCGTAGTCCTTCTCCCAGGCTGTGTGTTGTTCGGACTCGCGCACACGGTCGGTTTCGAAGAGGCCCTTCTTGTGGCTTCCCGGTACGACGCAGAGCCCGCCGTTGTCGGGTCCGGTGTCGTTGAAGGCGACCCAGCAGGCCATCAGCGTGTTCGGCTCATTGCGGATGTAGTGGGTGTCCTGGTGCAGGGCCACGCCGGTGCCGCCCGAGGGCTGCTTGGCCATGTACATGCTTTGCAGGACCCACGGTCGACCGCCGAGAAGCTGACGCACGATGGTCACCACGTTGGGGTGGCGGGCCACTCGGTCCCAGGCCTCATCGTGGTTGTGGTTCTGCAGGCCCCGGGGTCCGCTGTCGGGATCGACGCTCTCTTCGCTATCAATGAAGTCGCTCAGCTCCTGCGCTGATAGTAGGTCGGCGGCGACCACGTAGCCGTTGTCTCGGTAGAATTCGAGCTCCGCGTTGTTGAGCAGTCTGGCGTCAGTGGCAGCGAACATGGGCGTTCTCCAATGTCGACGGGGTCGTGCAGGTGCATTACCCTAATGCAACTGCCCTTTCGATGGAAGGCAAGTCCATGACGCAGCGACCGGACTGGGTCGAATACTACATGCGCATCGCCATGTCGGTGCGGGCCCGCGCCGACTGTCGGGGTAATCGGGTGGGTGCGGTGCTCGTTCTCGACGACCGGATCATCTCCACCGGCTACAACGGCACTCCCGCCAACATGACGAACTGCACAGACGGCGGCTGTCCGCGCTGCGCCAACCGTGAGCGCTATCCGTCGGGAGGCGCTTACGATCTGTGCATCTGCGTCCACGCCGAGCAGAACGCCCTTCTGTCGGCGGCGCGCTTCGGTATCGCCACGGAGAACGCTGCTGTGTACTCCACTATGCAGCCCTGCTTCGGCTGTACCAAGGAGCTGCTGCAGGCCCGGGTCACTGCCGTCCATTACCTGCACCCCTGGCGCTATTCCGAAGACGAGATGCAGGACACCTACCAGCACCTGCAGGCTCAGTTCGAAAATGGAGTGCACGCCGTACAACTCGCCGACGAACAGGAGAGCTGGGCGGTCTCTCGCAAGCGTGAGGGGGAAGTTCGCTGACGTCGGGATTAGCCCGTAGACGCCAATTCTCTTGTTCCTGTGACTGAACTGCAAAAGACGACAGCTCTGCTGGAGGCCGGTATTGAGGCAGGTCTGCACCCAGGTGCACAGGTCTACGTCTCGCGCGCCGGTCAGCCACTCGCCGACTTTGCCATCGGTGACGCCAGTCCGGGTGTGCCAATGACACCGGGGTGCCTGCTGCCTTGGTTGTCCGCGGGGAAGCCGCTGACCGCGGTGGCGATTATGCAGCTGGTGGACGAGGGTGAGCTGGGCCTCGACGATCCGGTGGTCTCCCATCTGCCGGAATTCGGACATCGGGGCAAAGACACCGTTCGGGTGCGCCACCTCCTCACCCATACCGCTGGCTTTCGCTGCCGCGTCGACATGGAGGAGCAGGCCTGCGACTGGGAGCACGCTCTGCAACAGATCTACCAATCGAGTCTCGAGCGCAACTGGGTTCCGGGCGAACGCGCCGGGTACCAGGCGCGTTCGAGCTGGTACGTGCTTGGTGAGCTCGTGCAATCCATCACTGGTCAGGAGCTTGAAGCCTGGTTGTGGGAGCGCATCCTTAAGCCGTTGGGGCTTGAGTGTACCTCGCTTGCCCTCGATGAGACCAAATTTGCTGAGTACGGCGACCGAATAGCCCTAATGCACGACACCAGATCTGGCGCTGCCGTAGCCGAAGATCCGTTCAACACACCGGAGTCGGTGGGACGCTGCATACCCGGCTCTAGCGCCCGGGGGCCGATACGCGATCTTGGTCGCTTCTACGAGGCGTTTCTGGAGGGGGGCAGGGGGGTGATCTCGGCAGAGACGGTTTGCGCCATGACCTCTCGCCAGCGCCAGGGCATGCACGACGAATCCTTCAATCACATCGTCGACTGGGGGCTCGGGTTGCTGCTCGACTCCAACCAGTACGGAGCCGACACCGTGCCGTACGGATACGGCCGCCACGCGTCGCCGCGCACCTACGGCCACAGCGGTAGGCGCTCGTCAGCGGGCTTCGCTGACGCCGAGCACGGCCTCGCAGTCGCCATCGCTGTAAACGGCAGGCCGGCTCCTGACGTTCACATGGTTCGTTTCCGCGAGTTGCTTTCTGCCGTTTACGTTGACCTCGACATCACATCTTGACCTAACCTATACGTCCCCTTAGGAGATCCATGAAAGCCTCTGATCTGTTCATCAAAGCCCTTGAAGCTGAAGGGGTGGAGTACATCTTCGGAATCCCCGGCGAAGAAAACCTCGACCTCCTTGACTCGCTGAAGAACACCGAGCAGATCCAGCTGATCCTTACCCGGCACGAGCAGGCCGCGGGATTCATGGCTTCCACCTATGGCCGGCTCACCGGCAAGGCTGGTGTGTGCATGGCCACTCTGGGCCCCGGCGCGACCAATTTCGTAACCGCTGCCGGCTACGCGCAGCTTGGCGCTATGCCAATGATGATGATTACCGGACAGAAGCCGATCAAGACGAGTAAGCAAGGGCGCTTCCAGATCATCGATGTCGTGGAGATGATGAAGCCCATTACGAAGTTTACTCACCAAGTGGTGAGTGGGGAGACCATTCCCTCCCGGGTGCGAGAGGCCTTCCGCCTCGCTGAGGAGGAAAGGCCGGGAGCTGTCCACCTCGAGTTGCCGGAAGACATCGCCCGTGAGACCGTGCAGGAAGCTCAGCTTTTCCCCAAGGACCGGGTGCGCCGGTCCATCGCCGAGGACAAGGCGATCGCCCGTGCCGTGGACATGATGAGAAAGGCGCAGCGGCCTCTGGTGGTGGTCGGCGCTGGCGCCAATCGCAAGCGCACTTCCCGCATGCTTTCTCAATTCGTTGACAAGACCGGTATCCCCTTCATTAGCACGCAGATGGGCAAGGGTGTTGTCGACGAGCGTCACCCCCTGTTTCTCGGCAATGCCGCGCTGTCGGCCAACGATCCTTTGCACTGCGCCATCGACCACGCCGACCTCATCATCAACGTCGGCCACGATGTGGTGGAGAAGCCGCCGTTTTTCATGCAGGCCGACGGCTTTCAGGTGATTCATGTAAACTTCAACTCTGCCGAGGTGGACCCTGTCTATTTCCCACAACTCGAAGTCATCGGCGACATCGGCAACAGCGTCTGGCAAATCATGAAACAGCTCGAGTCCCAATCACACTGGGACTTCGATTTTTTCCTCGCCGTGAAAGAGTGGGCTGCCGAGAAGTGCCACGAAGGCGAGGACAACGATGCTTTCCCGGTTGTGCCGCAACGGCTGGTGAAGTCGGTGCGCAACGTCATGCCCGACACCGGCATCATCTGCCTCGACAACGGCGTCTACAAAATCTGGTTCGCCCTCAACTACCAGGCGCACGCGCCCAATACCGTTCTCCTCGACAACGCCTTGGCCACCATGGGCGCGGGACTGCCCTCGGCTATGGGAGCACGGTTCTGCTGCCCAGAGGAAAAGGTCATGGCGATCTGCGGCGACGGCGGCTTCATGATGAACTCCCAGGAGCTCGAGACCGCCGTGCGCCTGAGCATGGACCTGGTGGTGGTGGTTCTGCGCGACGACGGCTACGGCATGATCAAGTGGAAGCAGGCGGACATGGGCCTGGAGCACTGGGGTTTGGACTACGGCAATCCCGATTTCGTGCGTTATGCTGAGTCGTACGGGGCCCATGGCCATCGCTTGGAGAATACTGGGGATCTCGAGTCCCTGCTCACTTCCTGTCTCGATGGAGGTGGCGTGCACCTCGTCGAGGTGCCCATGGACTACTCCGGCAACGACAAGCTGCTATCCCACGACCTCCAAGCCATCCCGGGTGTGGCGCCACGAGAGGACCGCCGTCGTCCCGGTCGGCACTGACGTATGGGAAATCCCTACATCTCATCCCCCGCAGTGGCAGCCGGTGGGCTGGCGGTTGCGCGTCGGCGAAGTTCTCATCGAGATCCTCGCCGAGACCGAGCCCTGTCTGGTCATGGATGCCCAGAGGTGCGGTCTCTTCCGTGCTCTGGTTTCGGAGATGCGTGGTGGAGTGTTCGGGGCGATCCAAGAAGGGGGTCTCGTGTGGGTTGGAGATTCAATTTCCATTTCCATTGACAGGGAGTGAGTCGTCCATGAGCGTCCGAGGCGCCGACGCTCCCCTCGTACACGTCGCCGGCAACGCTGTCGTCGACGTACTCCTACGTGCAGACGAGTGTCCGCCCGCACCACCGGAGGACCGCTGGGCGGACAACACCGAGATCCTGTCAGCTCCTGTCGGCTTCGCGCTCGGCGGTTGCGGCGCCGCCTCGGCCTACGCCTTGGGCTTCCTCGGTGCCCGCGTGAGTCTCAACACCAACATCGGTGCCGATGACGCCGGGCAGATGCTGCGAGGCTGGCTCGCCGAAGCCGGCGTCCACGTCGCTGCCACAGCGGGGCATTCCGCGGTTCACATAATTCGCTTGTCGGTGCAGGGCCGACAGTCTTCCTATCACACAGGCGAGCGCGTCGACTGGTTCGTTTCGCGCTCGCTCGTGCCGGCGCCGGCCTGGGCACTGCTCTCCGGGTTCGGTGCCGTGACCGCAGATGATCTCGAAGAGATGGCCGAGGTCTGTGATTTCCTGAAGCGGCAGGGAACGCGCATCGCCTTCGACCCCAGCCCCTGGTTTCGCGGCCGCACCACGGTGAGCCAGATGCAGCGCGCCTTTGCCGGATGCGATCTCTTGCTGGGCACAGAAGAGGAGATCGGCGAGTGGATTCCGGGGGATTCTCTCGAAGCGCTTACTCAGGGGGCGCTTGACTGCGGGCCGCAAGGGGTCGTCGTCAAGCGCGGGCCTCAGGGCGCGTTCTACGCCGATCCAGAGGCGACAGGTGAGGCGCCCGCTGTTTCCATCCAGGGAGGAAACTCAGTGGGAGCGGGGGACACCTTCAACGCTCGCATTGTCTACGGCCGAGCCACCGGTGAGCCCCTGGGTGAATCCACCGCCGCCGCCGTCGCTCTGAGCACCGAGCTTGTACGCCGAGGCATGGGAGTGCGCGGTGCCTTCGCGGAATCGGAACAACCAGAGGAAACGAGATGACCCATCGACCCAACGTCCTGGTGATCATGACCGACCAGCAGAAGGCTACAGCTAGCCATCTATGGGGCAGCACCTTCTGCGAGACGCCCGCGTTGCAGCGCCTCGCCGATGAGGGGGTGCTCTTCGACTGCGCCATCACTCCGCATCCGCTCTGCTGCCCCGCCCGCGTCTCGTTCTGGACGAGCCAGTTCCCACACTCCCATGGCGGACGCCGCAACGAGACCTGGATGCCGCCGGACACGGTGCATGCCTTCAAGCTTTGGCGCGATGCCGGCTATCACATCGGGCTTATCGGCAAGAACCACTGCTTCCAGGCCGCCGATCAGGCGCAGTTCGACACCTGGTGCGAGGTCGGCCACGGCGGCGTCAGCGACCCGAAAATTCGCGGTATAGACTGGGTGCGCCCTCTCAATCGCGTAGCCGCCGCCCATGAGCTTCGTCGCACCATGACTCCCCAGAACCCGCGCTTCTCCTACGCCACCAGCGACTTTCCCCTCGAAGACTACGGCACCGAGCTGCTGGTGCAGCAGGCAACACGATTCTTCGAGCAGCACCGGAGCGACTCCTTTGCGCTCTGGTTGTCTATTCCCGATCCCCACGAACCTTGGGTCTGTCCCCAGCAATACGCCGATCTCTTTCCCCTCGACAAGATCGACATGCCGCCCTGGCGGGATGAGGAGTTCAACGATCCTGACACCGTGCCCGAGCGCAATCGCGTACTCTACGAGATGATGGGCGTGCGCGACGACAACCCCGAAGACGTGAAGCGGCTCATGGGCGTGTACTACGGCATGGTGCGACACATCGACGACTCCGTAGGTCGGATCCTGGATACCCTGGAGCACCTGCAGATGCGAGAGCGCACCATCGTCGTGTTTTGCTCCGATCACGGGGACTTCATGGGCGAGCATGCCATGCAGTGTAAGGGCGGCGTGTTTTACGACTGCCTGACTCGGGTACCCCTCATCGTCTCCTGGCCCGGCCAGGTCAGCCAGGGACATCGTGAGCTCAGCCCCGTCAATCTCATCGACATCGTGCCCACGCTGTTTTCGTTACAGGGACTAACGATCCCTGCCTCCATGCACGGGTCGCTGCTGCCCGCCGTCACTGATGCCGAGCCCCGAGAAGCGACCTTCAGTGAGTATGGCGCCGGAGGGCCTCCCTTCCGCATGAATGATCTGCGCAGCCTCGAAAACCCCGTGGGCCGACGCGCCCTCATCGAATCGCTGCGTTGGCGCGAGGCCGAGGGGCGCCGCAAGATGGTGCGGACACGACAGTGGAAGTACGTCCACGATCCCATGGGCGATCTCGATGAGCTCTACGATCTCGAGGCCGATCCCTGGGAGCTCACCAACGTTGCCGCCGTGCCGGCCAATGGAGAGGTGATCGCCGACATGCGCCTGTGCCTCGCGGATTGGTCCATTGCTACCGAAGACTCTGAGCCGATACCCCTGCCATGACTGACGGATACCGAAATACCCGCAGCGATCACCATCCCACTCGCCCGGTCGTGACGGGCAGGAATTACGTCGTTACCTCCGGGCACTATTTGGCCACTGCCGCCGGGTTTCGGATCATGGAGGCTGGGGGCAATGCCATCGACGCCGCCGCTGCCATGTGTTTCTGCCTGAACTTGCTGGAGCCACAGAGCAATGGGGTGGGAGGAGAGGTGCCCACACTCATCTACTCGGCGAAGGAGAAAAAGGTCTACGCCCTTAGTGGCATGGGCTGGTCGCCGGCAGCCTTTACCATCGACTGGTGCCGGGACCACGACATCGACCTGATCCCCGGCGATGGCTATCTACCGGCCTGTGTGCCCGCCGTGGTCGGCAGCTGGGCCGAAGCAGTGGCCCGGTTGGGGACGATGTCCTTTGCCGAGATTCTGTCACCGGCGATCGACCTAGCGGAAAATGGCTTTCCCGTGTATGCCGGGCTGCACAGCGCCCTGAAGAGCCACGCCGACAAGTACCGCGAACGCTACCCTTCCACGGCCCGTGTTTACCTGCCGGACGGGGAGGTACCCGCTATAGGTCAGCTGCTGCGCTGCCCGGACTGGGCCCGCACCCTGCGCGATCTCTGCGCCGCTGAAAAGGGGGCCGCGGGGCGCGGGCGGATCGCTGGCATTGAGGCCGCTCGCGACGCCTTCTACAAGGGGGAGATTGCCGAGAAGATCATCGACTTCATCCACGCAGAGGCCGTCGACGACGCCTCCGGTACCGCGCATAAGGCGCTGCTGGAGTTTCGGGATCTCGCGACCTGGGAAGCGCGCTTGGAGGAGCCGGTCTCCGTCAACTACAGAGGCCTCGAGGTATACAAGTGCCCCTCCTGGACCCAGGGACCGGTCTTTCTGCAGCAGCTGCGCCTGCTTGAAGGCTTTGATCTGTCCGCAATGGGGCACAACTCCACCGAATACTTGCACACGGTCATCGAGTGTGCAAAGCTCGCCTTCGCCGACCGTGAGGCTTATTACGGCGATCCTCTTCACGACGACGTACCCCTTCACGTGCTGCTGTCGACGGAATATGCTGACGCGCGGCGCGCGTTGATCGGAGCGCAAGCGTCGATGGAGCTGCGCCCCGGCGACGTCGGCGGCGGACTGCCGGAATTCAACGTCGCCGACATTGCTGCGGACAACCGGAGCGCCCTGTCCCTAGACGAGAGCGAGATCCAGGATCTCGGTCTCGGTCACGCGCACATGGGAGACACCACCCACTTGGATGCCGGCGACGCCGAGGGCAATATGGTCGCCGCCACCCCCAGCGGTGGCTGGCTGGGGACCTCGCGGGTGATCGAAGGCCTCGGATTCCCGCTTGGGACGCGCGGTCAAATGTTCTACCTGAATCCGGCGCGGCCCAACGCCCTGGCCCCCCACAAGCGGCCCCGCGCCACTCTGACACCAACCCTCGTGCTCAAAGAGGGGCAACCCCACTTGGTCTTCGGCACGCCGGGGGGAGACGCCCAGGATCAGTGGACGCTGCAGTTCTTCCTCAACCTCGTCGATTTCGGCATGAACCTTCAGGAGGCCCTCGATATGCCCACCGTGCACTCCGTGCACTTCCCGTCGTCCTTTTATCCGCGGCAGGGATTTGCCGGTGAGCTTTCCGCCGAGGACCGCATCGAGGAAGCAACTCTCTCCGGTCTGGAGGCGCGCGGCCATATCGTCCGCCGCACCGATGGCTGGTCACACGGAAAAGCGATGGGCATCCGCCACGACGCCAATCGAGGCATCATCGCCGGTGCCGCCGCCGCCAAGGGCTGCATTGGCTACGCCCTCGGCTGGTAGAGGACCTGGCTTGAGAACGGGTCCTTATGGACTATACTGAGGCAAACTCCCTGCTCGATCGGTGGTGATGCTTCATCTGCTGTCGATACTACGAACGAGGCCGACTCCTTCTTGACATTCTCAGAGAAAGCCGGTTACCTTAGTTCGCGCTTAGTCCACAGTTTCCGGAGTTCCTTTGGATGTCCCGACTTGTTTCACATACTCTGGATCGAGGCGAGGAGAGGTGCGCCTCGGTTCACGTGGCATCCGCCCCCGCTACCCCTCTACTCCCTGCCGTGCCCACTGCGGGCGATGGTGTTTCGACGGTGGCTGCGCTGGGATAGTGCGGGCTTCGGCCCCGAGACGTGAAGAGTCCGTCAGCCCACTGTCGAAAGAGACAGTGGGTTTTTTGTTGTCCGAAATCGAGAGCAGATCGAGGATGGCGCGCGTCTCGCGCGTTCCCAAAGGAGTTCGATAGACGTGAAGATCGAGATTCGTGAAGGAGAGGTACTTGAGCACCCCGGATCGGGGACGCTGAAGGAAATCCTCGTTGAGCATGACAAGAAACTTTTGCGAGAGTTCATCGCCGGACGGCGCGGTGAGGAGGTCGTGGATTTCCACACCGAACTGTCTGTCGACGCCGATGTCGCGCTCATTCCGTGGGAGTCGGAAGAGGCGGCGTGGATCTTTCGGCACAGTATGTCCCACGTCATGGCGCAGGCGGTACGGCGCCTCTTTCCCGATGCTCGCCTCGCCATCGGTCCGGCCATTGACGACGGGTTCTACTACGACTTCGACGTGGAGACATCCTTCACTGCGGAAGACCTCAAGACGATCGAAAAGGAGATGAAGAAGGTGGTGAAGGAGAACCACCGCTTCGAGCGCATTGAGGTCAGCCGCGACCAGGCGGCGGAGATGATCGTCGGTGAACCCTATAAGGAGGAGATCCTCGCCGATTTGGAAGATGGCGAGACGCTCACATTCTATCGAGACGGTGATTTCACCGACCTTTGTCGCGGCCCGCACATGCTGAGCTCGGGGCAGGTCAAGAACTACCGGCTGTTGTCCGTGGCGGGTGCCTACTGGCGCGGTGACGAGAACAACAAGATGCTGCAACGCATCTACGGAACAGCGTTCTCCTCGCGTGAGGGGCTCGATCATCACCTCAAAATGCTGGAGGAGGCGAAGAAGCGAGATCACCGACGCCTGGGGCAGGAGCTTGAGCTGTTCTTCTTCGACGACGAGGTCGGCCCGGGTTTGCCGCTGTGGCAGCCCAAGGGCGCCGTACTCATCGAGGAGCTGGAGAAGCTCGCTCGCGAGACTGAGGCGGCCGCCGGTTACAGCCAGGTACGCACGCCCCACATCGCCAAGGAGAGCATGTATCTCACCAGCGGGCACTTGCCGTACTACAAGGAGTCGATGTTCCCGCCCATGGAACTGGAGGGGGTGACATACTACATCAAGCCGATGAACTGCCCCCACCATCACAAGATTTTCGATTCTGTGCCGCGCTCGTACCGCGATCTGCCAGTGCGCCTGGCCGAGTACGGTACTTGCTACCGCTACGAGCAGTCGGGGGAGCTCTTCGGACTCATGCGGGTTCGCTCCATGCAGATGAACGACGCCCACATCTACTGCCGCCTCGACCAGTTCGAGGAGGAGTTTCTCGCCGTCTGCCGAATGTACCTAAAGTACTTTGAGCTGTTTGGCATCGAAAAATACGTCATGCGCTTCAGCAAGCACGATGAGGAGGGACTGGGCAAGAAATACGTCGATCATTCCGAACTCTGGCAGCAGACGGAGGACATGGTACGGCGCGCCCTGGAGAATGGTGGTATTCCGTACGAGGAGGTCCCCGGCGAGGCGGCCTTCTACGGGCCCAAGATCGACGTGGAGATCTGGTCCGCCATCGGCCGGGAATTCTCTATCGCCACCAACCAGGTTGACTTTGCCGTGCCCTCCAAGTTCGGCCTGAACTACATCAACTCCGAAAATCAGAAAGAGACGCCGCTGTGCATCCATCGGGCTCCCCTGGGCACGCACGAGCGCATGATCGGCTTTCTCATCGAACACTTCGCTGGCGCTTTCCCCGTGTGGCTGTCCCCGGTGCAGGCGTCGATACTGCCTATCGCTGAACGCCATGCCGAGTATGGCCGCAAGGTCGAGGGTGTCCTCAGGGCTAGCGGGGTGCGCGTGCAGCTGGAAGGGGACAACACTCTCAATTACCGGATCCGGGCGGCTCAGAAAAAGAAGGTACCCTACATGTTTATCCTCGGTGACCGCGAACTCGAAGATGGCAAGGTCGCAGTTCGTCAGCGCAGCGGTGAAAATCTGGATCCCATGACCGTGGACGACGCGGTAGCGATGATTGTGGCGAAAATCACGACGCGCAGCCTGACCTGATAGCGCCCGGGTGGAAGGTGTGAAAGCGTTTCGCAGCGCGCGCCGCAAGACTGCCGTGTGGTGGCGCTTTCGCTACTATCTGCTTAGCGCTGTGCTCGCCGTGGCGCTTTGGGACACGCCGGTGGTCAAGCCTTTTCGGGTCTTCGTGGTAATGGTTCACGAGGTCTGCCACGCGGCGACGGCCATGGCCACTGGCGGCGAAGTGGTCGAAATCCGGGCGTTCTCCAACGAGTCGGGGCACACCCTGACTCGCGGGGGCTGGGTGCCAGGGGTCACGGCCGCCGGCTATGTGGGTTGCGCTCTTCTGGGAGCGTTGCTGATCTGGTCAGGGATCGTGCCCCAGCTGCAGCGCCTCAGCGTGCTGCTCATTGGCGGTGCTACCATGGCTATGACCATGGCGTTCACGCCGACCGGCAAGGCGGATTTCTACCTGGGGATCTTCGGCGGCCTGGTGTTCGTCGTCATGAGCCTGTACTCGACCCGGATGGGATGCGCCGCCGCCATTTGGCTCGGTGTGATGCTCTGCCTGTACAGCCTCGAAGATTTTCGTACCGACCTCTGGCTGTTTCCGGAGTACACCGACGCTGGAATCCTTGCCCAGTTCTGGGGGTGGGGTCTGTGGGCGGCGTACCTGATCGCCGGCACTTGGGTGATGATGTCGACGGTGGTGATGTACGGTGCCCTGCGCTCGCTGATCCGCCACCGCAGCCGGCGCTAGCACATGACATATGTGTGGATGAATGAGAGGAAGATGATATGCGACTGAGCGGTCTCTTCAGTCAGACATTACGAGAGGCACCGGCCGATGCCGAGGCGACCAGCCACATCCTGCTCACCCGGGCCGGCTACATCCGCCAGCTCGCCAGTGGCATATTTTCCTACCTGCCACTGGCCTACCGGGCCATGGACAAGATTGAACAGATCATCCGCGAGGAGATGAACGATATCAACGGGCAGGAAATCCGCATGCCCGTGGTGCACTCCGCCGACGTGTGGAAGGAGACGGGCCGCTACTTCGAGGCCGACGAAATCCTCGGCCGGTTCTCCGACCGCCACGGCCGCGACATGGTGCTGGCCATGACTCACGAGGAAATCGTCGCCGATCTCGTGCGCAAGGAGATCCGCTCCTACCGCCAGCTGCCGCAGATGCTTTACCACTTTCAGACCAAGTGGCGTGACGAGGCGCGCCCGACTTCCGGCCTGCTGCGGGTGCGCGAGTTCACCATGAAAGACTCGTACTCTCTCGACTCCAATCAGGCGGGTTTGGACAAACAGTATCGAGCTCACTACCAGGCATATTTCAACATCTTCCATCGCTGTGGCCTGCCGGTCATTGCCGTGAGTTCGGACACCGGAATCATGGGAGGATCTCTGGCGCACGAGTTCATGTTCCAGAACGACGTCGGTGAGAATATCCTCGCCATATGCGACAGCTGCGGCTACGCTGCCAACACCGAAGTCGCCCGTTTTCGCAAGGCGGCGGCAGAGGAGGAGGAGCCGGCGGAGCTCGAGAAGGTCGCTACGCCGCAGGTCGCCACCATCGAAGAGCTATCTGCCTTTCTTGACATTCCCGCCAGTCGCACCGCCAAGGCGGTCTTCGTCGTCGGCCGATTCAAAGGCGGCGAGGACGCCGAAGTCGGGCAGAGTGAGAAGTTGATCTTGGCCATGATTCGCGGCGACATGGAAGTGAACGAGGTCAAGCTCGCCAATGTCGTGGGCGCTCTTTCCCTGCGACCGGCTCAGGAACAGGAGATTCAGGCTGTGGGCTCGGTGGCAGGCTACGCCTCTCCGATCGACATTGCCGACGGAACACTCATCGTCGCCGACGATTCCGTGAGCAGCTCGGCGAACCTGGTGACCGGCGCTAATGAGCCCGGCTTTCACGTGCGCAACTCCAACTATGACCGTGACTACAGCGCCGAGATCATCGCCGACATTGCCGAGGCCACCGAAGGAGTGGGATGCAGCTCATGTGGAGAGCCGCTGTGTCTGCAGAGAGGCATCGAGGTGGGTAACATCTTCCAGCTCGGCACCCGCTATACCGACGCCCTGGAGTGCTCCTACCTCGATGAGTCGGGCAAGGCCCAGAGCATTCTCATGGGCTCGTACGGCATCGGTGTGGGCCGTCTTCTGGCTAGTGTCGCCGAGCATTGCCACGACGATAACGGTCTCATGTGGCCGGTGGCGATCGCGCCGTTCCAGGTGCACCTCGTCGCTCTGGCAAAAGGAGAGAGTCCGGCGCTGGCGGCCGCGGAAACCATTTACTGTGAGCTCAGAGACTCCGGCATTGAGGTGCTGTTCGATGACCGCGCCGAGAACGCCGGAGTGAAGTTCAATGACGCCGATTTGCTCGGTATGCCTCTGCGCATCACCGTCGGCGACCGCGGCCTCAAGAACGGTGTCGTCGAGGTCAAGCTGCGTCGCGATAGCGAATCCGAGGAGGTCGCCTTGGAGAGCGCCGTCGAGCGCGTTCGCGAGGTCGTCGCCGACCTCTACCAGGAACTAGCCGACGCCGTAGTTGAAGTGCCTTACGAAGGCTAGGGAGGCAGGAAGCCATGCCCATTTTCCGCAGTGGTCCCGGCCAGGCGCCCTCGTGGTGCGAGATGGAGTCCTTCGACATCGTCCAACTCGCGTCTGGCGCTATCCATGTCTTCGAGTGCGTCGGCGACAAGGAGAAGCTCATCGTTGCCAAGGGGCGGTGTCGCATCGCCGTGGGCGACGGGGCCGATCCCACGCCCGCGGAGACTGCAGCCAATATAGATCTGGCTGTTTCTGGTTGCTTCTCGGTCTTCGATGTCGAAGGGGACACCACCCTTGTGCGTATGGCTGGCGCCTGGGGGGATGATCTCGGTGGCTCGGGGTTGTTTTCCGGCCAGAACAGCGACGAGGGCGAGGATCGCGGCGATCCCGTGGTTTACTCGAAACACACCCGCTTCGACTCTCACTTCCATGACTGCGACGAATACTGGATCATCTACGAGGGGTCAGCCGAAGTCGTCAGCGAGGGCCGTCACTATCAGGTGGGTCCGGGGGACTGTGTCGCCACCGGCATGGGCCACCATCACGATATCGCCAACATTGAGGGTGTGCTCCGGGGCGTGTACTTCGAGACCACCATGGAGGGGCAAGAGCGTCGCGGGCACCTCTGGGACCACACCCACGGTAAAGCCGAGCCGAAACTCGACCGCGTATAAGAGGTCGGTGAGCGAGCCTACTGCCGTTTGGCCTTGGGCACTACGGAGCGATTCGCAGGTTCGTAACCGATTGCGCGGCGGCCGTGCTCGAGATCGTACAGAGGCCAGTCCGAATCGCTGACTCCAAACACCACTTCGTAGTTGACTCCGGGGGAGGTGATCGCTGCCTCAAAGACCCGGACGCAGTCGGTGTGACTCAACTGATGCGGGTGCTCAGGCAGATCGCGCTCGAGTTTGAAGTTGCCGATGCGCACGGAAACAAACTCAAGGCCGTGGCGCGTATGGTACATGTGGCCGAGCCCCTCCCCGAAGATCTTGCTGATCGTATAGTAACTTTCCGGACGCGGGTACATCTCGACGGTGCGCTGCAGGTTGCGTGGGTAGGGGCCGAGGATTCCGGCGCGGCTGGCGAAGGCGAAGCGAGGCACACCCGCTTCTATCGCGGCATCCATGATCTGCACCATGCCATCGAAATTGTTCTCCAGTACCTCATGCCAGGAAGAACTACCATCGGCGACGCCGGCCAAGTGAATGATGGCATCCACGTCCCGCACGGATTGCCGGCACACCTCGCTGTCGGTGACGTCACCGACAACCATGTCCTCAATTTCCAGGTTTGCCACGCGATCGAGTCCACGGATCCCGTAACTTGATCCGAGTTCGCGAGCTAACACCGATCCCACTCTCCCGCTCGCCCCGGTGATGAGCACCCGTCCAAGCTGGTGCGCCGGCCGCGGCAGTTCTTGTTCCGGCGTCTCGGGCCGGTCCCGGCCCCTTTCTGGGACTATCGCGAAGTCCTTCGGTGCATAGCCGATTGCCTTTTTCCCGTGGTCGAGGTCGTAGAGAGGCCAGTTTGAATCGGACACCCCGAAGACGATCTGGAAGCCCTTCACCGGGTGAGTGATAGCCTGTTCGAAGGCGCGCACGCAGTCCCCGTGGCTCAGATGATGAGGGTGTTCCGGCTGATCGCGCTCCGGGTTGAAGTTGCCGATGCGAACGGATACCGTCTGCATGTCGAAGCGAGCCGCGTACATGGAGCAGAGGCTCTCGCCGAAGACCTTACTGTTGTCGTACAGGGAGCGCGGCCGTGGCAGCATGTCGACGGTACGCTGAACACCCGCCGGATAGGCGCTGAGCAGGCCGGCGCGACTGGCGAAGGCAACGCGTTGCACACCGAGCTCACGCGCCGCTTCAAACACGTGGCAGCAGCCTACGTAGTTGTTGTTGCGAATCTCTGGCCAGGGCTTTTCGCCTGGATTGCCACCAATGTGGATCACTGCGTCTACGCCGCGCACGGCGCGGCAAACGGTGGCGAAGTCGCCGAGGTCACCGGTGACTTGGTCGCCGACGCCCGCGATGGCGACGCGATCCATGACCCGCACGCGATGGCGCTCAGTCAACCCACGGAAAACGCAGCTGCCAACCTTGCCCGCGGCGCCAGTGACGAGGACGTACATCAGGGGGCGCGCCCGAGAGGGAGGGGCTTTCTCGGTTGGCTCCGAAGCATGTGAATGGCGAGGATCAGCACCACCAGAGCTGCCACACTCCACCACACATAGCCGTGAATTTGGTACAGGGGTGCGCTTTGCTCGAAGAGGCGCTGACCACCGGTCACCGAGGCAGTAAGAAAAGCAGTAAGGATGTAGGCCGGGATGTTGTCGCGCAGGAACCAGCCGATCGCCGCCGCCGTTGTCCCCACGCTGAACAGGTAGTTGCCCAAGGAGAAGAAGAATTCGCCGCTGCTGTACGAGCTCGAGCCGGTGACAGCGAGCCCGAAGACGAGAGCCGCTGCTACCCATAAGGGGGGCTTGACGATCACCCGCAGCGCGTAGTAGAGCAGGACGCCGACCACCACCGGCTTGGCGACAGCCATTGCCACCGCCCCCAAGAGGCCGCCGAGGAAGGGCAGCAACGAATCCAGGCCACCGGGTGCCGACAGGTCCGGTGCCGGGGCGTACTTGGGAAATTTCATGGCGATGATCTCGGTGATTCGCCGGCTCGCCAGAGTTCCGGCGACGGCCAGACTGCTGAGCACGAGAGCGTCGCGCAGCTGCCCTCCCAGACCAGCCGGCCTTAGTCGGAGGTGGGCGTGCGGGTACAACGCCGTGATCAGCCCCACTGCCCCGATGACGAGTAGGCCCACGGCCAGGAATCCGATGACGGCGATGACGACCGCTATGATCGTGAACATAGACGGAGGGATCTCCGTAGGATAGGAAGCGTAGAACGTGGGGACCGCGTTGAGACAGGCGAGCATGAAGGCAACGCCACCGAGGCCGCCGATCCATAACGACGCCTTCCATTGGATTGTCCCCTCGCGAATGTGTCCCACCTGGAGCCAGCTCAAGTGCAGGACCATGGCGATCACCGCCAACGGGCCCACCCAGCTGAGGAGGGTGCGCCACAGTGTGTTTTCATTTCGCTCCCGTTCCCACTCTTCCGGCAACTTTATGAATTTCCGCAGCGACGCTGGTTCGTGGCCGGCGACGTGGACCACCACCCGGTATAGCGACTCAGCGAGGTTGCGGGGGTCGCCTTCTCTTGCCTCGAAGGTGAACCAATGGTCGCGACGGTTTTTCAACCGTTCAGAAGAAGACTCCCGGAGCACAAGCCGCTCGGGGTTTATATTGGCGCTGCGTAGACGCTTTTCGGCAACGGCTCGCGCTTCTGCATCGGATAGATCCGATCCCGCCGCCGCCTCGGGCACGATGTGTTCCACTGACTCTACCGACCCCGTGGCGGGGTGGACGAAGACCTTCCACTCCTCCTTTTGTAGGGGCCGGAAAAAGCGCACCTGCCACAGCGACGAGTGCAGGTGGTCGCGATAAATCGCGTCCGCCGCCTCAACGTTGCCGAGTTCGAGGCGATATTTCAGCGCCAGCGGATCCCAGTCATCTTGTAGGGAGATGGCGACCTCGATAGAGTCCATGGCGACGCCGCGGTTCTCAAGGTAGGTCAGGGCCGCGGATTTGGCGGCGTTTGGGGTGGTGGCAAAGTCGGTGGGCTGGAACCACTCCTCGTGCTCGAAGAGGAACACTCCCAGTGATAGCGCGACTACGGCAGTGCAGACGCCGAGACGAATTGGCGACAGCGGATGGTAGATCGCGCCCTCTTCGGCTGGCTCCAGCAGGTTGGTTTCTGGGCCCGCTTGGTCCGGCGTCCGGCTCTGGGGCTGTACCGGGGGAGGGGAGTCTTCTCGATTCAGCAGAGACACCGGATCCAAGAAGAACCGGTGTCGAACGTAGAGCGCCACCGCAACGATCGCCGGCAACAGGGCGATCCCCACCGATATCGTCGCTGATAGCACGAAATACGGGTTGGAGGAACGTAGCAGAATCATGGCGGTGAAGAATGCGTCGATCGTGTAGTGCCAGACTATCACCGGCAGCAGGCCCCAGCGAATCATCACGTAGCCCACGGCGATTCCCACCACGCCGACCTCGATGCCGCGGATGTAGAACGGTTGCTGAGGATAGCTGGCGTGGGCGAAACCCCACACCGCGGCGGAGATGACCACCGCCAGCCAGCGATGTTTGAGCAGGCGGTGTAGCAGCGGAATGGAGAACGCTCTCGAGGTGAACTCCTCTGAGACCGCCGGGAGGAAACCGATGAGGAGAACAACTACCCAGGGGATGTGGGTGTTCACCATTTCGCTGTAGGGAATGTCCGCAGGGACCCAGGCGCCGAGGTCTTCCGCTGCCGTGTAGAACACGGTCTGGTAAGCGATGAACACCGGGGCCATAGTCAGGCCAATCACGCTGCCGATGAGAAAGCGGCGAGTGCGGATACCCTTTAGGAGAAACTGCTCGGAGACGCTCACGTGTTCGGGGAACCAACGACGGTACACCGGTTCGGCGCCGGCGACGGTGAAGCCGATCATCAGCGCCTGGAGGAGGGAGACGGCAAAGGCAGACAACAGCTGTTCGGCGACGAAGCTGCCGAAGGTGTTCGTGGTGTCGAAGCCATACACCGTTACCGGCAGGGAATTAAGGGTGGCGAGAAAGGTGAGGACGAAGGTGATGGCGGCGAACACGAGAACTGTGCGCCAGCGCACGTTCTGTGCGCGAATGCTCATCACCAGCATCGCCAACATGGCGATGCTGGTGACTACCAGCACGAGCTCGGCCACTATTCCCGTGGCTAGGTTGTGCGATCGCAGCTCCTCGTACTCGCGGGACCAGGGCTCGGGCACCTTCAGGAATTCGCGGTACTCTCCGATGAGATTACCCTGCACGCCGACCTTGTAGCGGTAGGTGGCGTCTTCCGCCTCAAAGCCGGAAAGCTTCCAGGTGAAGCTGTGGTCGGTGCGATGTGGCCTTTCGATAGATATTGCTTCGACGAACTCCAGCTCTTCGAGGCGGTGGCCCACGGTGCCAAGAAACTGCTCAGCCTGGTAGCGGGCTTCTTGCTGATCCAGTGCTGCCCCTTCCAGCTCCTCGGCGACGAGTTGCTGGAAGCCGACGAGTTCTCCCGTGGTGGTGACCTCGACGTGGAACTCCTCCTTCTGCAGTTCCCGGAACCACCGATGACTCCATCGCCACAGACGCACCGGCGCACCGATGACATCGCTGGCGCCCTTGAGGCCGAGCTCCCGCTCGAGAAAGGTCTTGGTTGCGTCGTCAAAGGAGAACACGGCGGCGTGACGGTAATCGCCGAGGTTGAAACCGCGATGTTGCAGGAAAGAGAAGGCCCGTTCCCGCGCTTCATCCCGGGTGAGTTCAAAGTCTATGGTCGCTTCCGGGAAAGCGTCGTAGAACAGATGGGCGCTTACCGCGAGGCTGACGGCAGCTAACACGAGGCAGCTGATCAGCAGCCGGCCGTCAGTTTTTGTGAGTCGTTGTTCCATGTCCCCAGGCAATGAAAATAGTCCCGTAAATAGGGGTCAAGTCACATTCGTTAATCAATTCTCCTATAATACTTTATATCGATCATATGAGAGCATTACAATTGGCGATATCAAGACAGAATGTTACACTCTAGACAACCCCAGGCACCTCTTCCCAGTGGGACGGAATCCGTGAAAAACGCACTTCGATGTCTGCCCATTCTATTTGCTTTCTGTGCCGGGATTCTCGTTGCACCCGTCGACGCCCAGTTTACCTCCCCGCGTATCACTTTCATCATCAACCCGACCGACACCGGCACCGAGGGTCCTGACGTGCTCAAGGACCGGCGCTACTACTTGGACCGCGGGCTGGAGTCCAGTATCAACAAAGGAGATGTGCTCAACGTCTACAGAGAGAAACATCTCAACCGGAATTCACCTCGCCCGATGCGCATATTGATCGGCGCGATGACGATCACTGAGTCGCAACAGGGCTCATCGATCGGTGAATTCGAGCCCAATTCCGCGGCTATGGCGCACCCTATGATTCGCTTCAAGACGGCGATGAAATCCGACATCATCGTGCCGCGGTTAGTCATCGATTCGCGCGTGCTCTTCGATGCGGGAAGCGCCAATCTGAAGGGCCAGGTAGCACAGGAGTTCGACAAGGTCGCGGCTTTCGTTCAAACTTTCTCGCCGAGCAAGCTCATCCTCTCCGGACACACCGATTCAGATGGTGATGCGGAGGCCAATCTTGCTCTCTCCTTGAACCGAGCAAACCTTGTCCGAGACTACCTGTTAAACACTTTCAGTGATTTCATAACTCCAAACATGCTCGAAGCGAAGGGCTACGGCGAAGATCAGCCTATCGCTCCCAACGACACACCCGAGAACAAGAAGCTCAATCGCCGCATCGAAGTGCTGGTGTGGTGGTAAGGGATAGAGCAGCGGTCTCCACTTCTGTGGACGAGTCTGCTCGGCTCGAGCGCGAAGCGGAGTTTCACGACCACGCCTACACCAGTGGAGTGCGGCGGGCGAGCTCCCGCTTCTACAAGATCGCAGAGTCCAGCAAGGCCGAGTACCGCCGGGCCGTGCTCGCCGGATGCACCGGCCTGCAGGTCCTCGAGTATGGCTGCGGTCCCGGAAGTTGCGCCTTCGATCTCGCCCGATCCGGTGCCTCAGTGACCGGGATCGACATCTCCCCTGCCGCCATCGAACTCGCCAGCGAGCGCGCCGAGCGCGAAGATTTGGAAAACGGGGAGATCCGCTTTCGGGTTATGAATGCGGAGCAACTGGAGTTCGAGAACGGGGCCTTCGACCGTGTGTGCGGTAGTGGAATTCTCCACCATTTAGAGATGTCAGCGGCAATGGCCGAGATAAGCCGGGTGCTCCGCCCACAGGGGACCGGGGTGTTCTACGAGCCCCTGGGACATAACCCCCTCATCAATCTGTACAGACGGCTCACGCCCTCCATGCGCACCGACGATGAGCAACCGCTAATCATGGCTGATCTACGGCGGTTGGGCGACGCCTTTGGCCAAGTGCGGTTGAGCCACCACCATCTTACGGCGTTAGCGGCGGTCGCCCTGTGGCGAACGCCGTTCTACCGGCCACTTCGGGCCGTCCTGGACAGATGTGATCGGGCTCTCCTGCAACTGCCATTTCTCAGAGCTCAGGCGTGGGTTGTCATTGTGGAGGTGGCGGAACCGCGGGCACCGTAGCTGCGTTTCGGCTGATCTGGTGACGACGTTTGTTGAGCTCGCCGGAGCCTTGCGGCAGGGGAAGGAATGGGGGCGATGAGGGCGAGTGGAATGTTGGTATGCTTGAGGGTCTTGTGAAGAACCGGATCGATTACTCGGATCTCACCCGTTGGACTGAGATGGGTTGCCGTGAAGATGATTCGTTGGTTACGTCACTGACGGTAATTACGCTCGATCTGCATCTCCAGACGGGCGGATCATGATTCGGCCTCTCTTCTATTTATCTCACCGACCCTCGTGCCTTACCGTTATCGGCGACGTAGTAGTGCACCGTGCCAGAGTGATTCGGCGCAAGGATCTTCGCTTTGGACGGGACTGCGTCGTTGACTGGAGAGCGAATAGAGAAGAGCTGATGGCGGCGGCGGACCGAGTTCTGATGGGCTGTGTGCAACGCCTGCAGGATCTTGAGTTCAAAGCTCAGGGCAGGTCCAGGTGATCCCCCTCGATTACGGCCGTTCCTTCCTCATCGGCAACGGTCCGGAGAACGAGGTACGGTTCTGGGTGGAGTCGCGCACCCGATTGTTCGACGAGCACAACCATACGGTGGAGGATTACCTACAAGCCGCGTCCTGCAAGAGTGAGTACACCTTTGCCGAGCGTGATCTCTTCGTCCCTGACAACTACGACTTTCTGCCCGTCTTCGGTCCGCAGTGGTCCATCGTCTATCGCCGCCGAGCCAGCGCGGGACCCGGTTACCGGGAAGTGAGGCACTCGAACCAATGGTGGGGAGGGCAGCAACGCCACCTCATCGAAGCCGGTTCCGCCAGGTTGCTGGAGATCAACGAGGAAGTTCGCGCCGCCACCTACGATCAAGCCCCCATCGTCGCCCAGATCGAGATTGCCAATGCCGACACTGGGTTGCGCGCGATCATCGAATGCCCTGTCAAGACCATGAATACTCGGCGCGATGGCGATCTCTACCAAGTTGACACCGGCCCGGTGGTGCTGCCGGACCTGACGGTTCGGCACGAGCGGCCCGTGGACGGATTCAAGCTCGCCTTCGTTGCCTTCAACGCGTCTGACTTTGCCGACTTCGTCGCCGAAGTGGAGACACCCGTGAAAGACGGTGTATCCGTTTTCCACTACAGCGAAATCCAATCGCTGGTAGCTGTGAACCGCCTCTACGCGGTCAGCTAGATTCGCCTTGACATGAATCGGCCCTCTGAGTACGCAACAATCGCCTTCCGGACGCCGCCCCCAATGCCCGCTCACGGGCGGTGGCCGATTGGAAATCGCGAGTGAGTGGTCGCTGCCGGCACGAATCTGCAGCCGAGGAGAAAGATCCTCGCCTGATCCGTCGGGGTGGGCCCACCCCGACGGAGAGATCGACGTAGATCAGGTCCTCGTTGAATCCGGCGTCGCAGGCTGAGCACGCGCGGTTTTCGGTTCGTGGGCAGATTGCATCCGAACGGGCAGGACGTCCTTTTTCCGATATTGTTGACGACATCGCCGAAGCCTTGCTACCGTAGGCCAGGTGTGACGCTCCTTTCTGGACCGCTCGCTACCCACAACAGCTGCCCCGACTCTCGTCGATGGCGTTACTACCCGGCGCCTCTCCTCGCTGCAAAAGAGGTACATCGCATGAAGATCGCCGCCCTCGCTGACCTGCACGGTAAGCTAGACAGCATCGCACCCGTTGCCGAGGTCCTTGCTTCCGTCGACGTCGTCGCTCTTGTTGGGGACATCACCCACTTCGGTGCCGCCTCGGCGGCGGCGGAGATCGTCGATGAGGTGCGCAAGAGCAATTCTCACGTTGTTGCCATTCAGGGCAACTGCGATCCGCCCGTGGTAGGGGACTACCTGCGTGGCGAGGGAATAGATCTTCACGGTGATCGCCACGAGCACGATGGCATCGCCATAGTCGGGCTCGGTGGATCTCTACCCGGTCCTGGATCTACTCCCACAGAATACACGGAGGAACAGCTCGATCGGTACCTGCAAGAGGCAGTTGTGGGCATGCAGCCGGGGGCCCCCATGGTCTTAATCTGTCACCAGCCGCCCATCGACAGCTCCATGGACGAGATCAGCACGGGAGAGCACGTGGGCAGTCGTGCCGTGCGGGACTTCATTGAGACCTGGAAGCCCCACGTCACCTTCACCGGACACATTCACGAGGCGCGCGGCGAAGATCGACTCTCCGAGGCAGTCATCATCAATCCGGGCCCCCTCGCTCAAGGTGGGTACGGCCTCGCGGAAGTGAGCGCCGCCGGCTTGGTCTCGGCGGCAATCGGCGGTCTGTGATGCCCGGCAGCGAGGATCGCGTCCTGTTGCGCTTGGCGACGGCGGAGGATGTCGATCTCGTTTTCGACTTCGTCCACCAGCTGGCGGAGTACGAAAAACTCGCTCACGAGGTCGTCGCGGACGTCGCCCAGCTCAAGCGCAGCCTTTTCGGCCAGCGTCCCGCCGCGGAGGTGTTGTTCGCCTTCGTCGATGACATGCCGGCGGGATTCGCCGTGTTTTTCCACAACTTCTCCACCTTCCTCGGCAAACCAGGCATCTACCTTGAGGATCTGTTTGTGCTTCCTAAGCTGCGCAGGCGCGGCATCGGCAAGCGCCTGTTGCAGCGCATCGCTCAGCTTGCCGTGGAGCGCGGTTGCGGGCGTTTCGAGTGGTCGGTGCTGGACTGGAACGATCCGGCCAAGGAGTTCTATCGACGCCACGGAGCCGAACCTATGGAGGAGTGGACGGTGTACCGAGTCACCGGTGAATCCCTGCAGCAGCTTGCCAGCGGAGACTGATGGCCATGGAGCTCTTTGTCGGGACCAGCGGTCACAACTACTAAGGAATGGAGAGGCCCGTTCTACCCGGAGAAGCTCCCCGCCAAAGAAATGCTAGCCTTCTACGGCGAGCATTTCCGCAGCGTCGAGATCAACAACTCCTTCTACCGGGTACCCAAATCCGAAGTCGTTCAGAACTGGGCACAGACCGTGCTCGAGGACTTCCAGTTCGTGATGAAGGCGCCGAGCCGCATCGCCCACTTCAAGCGGCTCAAGGATGTGGGACAGGAGACGGAATACTTTATCAGCGTCGCCGACCATCTCCGCGATCGTTTTGGGGCTAGTCTCTTCCAGTTTCCACCGAACTTCAAGAAGGACATGGAGCGGTTGCAGGCCTTCGTCGACTTGCTCCTCGAGCGGCTTCCGGTGGCGACTGAGTTTCGTCAAGGCAGCTGGTTCGACGACGAGGCGCGCGACTGCCTGCGCGCCGGCTACCTGACGATGTGGTCTGCTCACAAAGACGACGACACAGAGGAGGAAGAGGCTTTGGAGTTTGGCAGCACCGCCCATTGGGGGCATCTGCGTCTTCGCGGCAGCGAATACAGAGACGAAGAGATGCAGAGCTGGGCCCAGCGCGTGCTTGAACAAGAGCGGAAGGGCGCCTTCGTGTTCTTCAAGTGCGAGGATGAGGGATTCGGACCTAGGCCGGCCCGGCGCTTCCTAGGGCCGGCCTGGAATTAGGAGCATCCGGTGGACCAGCTGCGCGTCGGTTTCATTGGAGCTGGGCAGATTTCCGAGCTCCACGCCGCCGGATATGGAGAGGTCAACCCGAGGGCACGCCTCGTCGCCGTCGCCGATGCTAACGCAGAGGTCGCCACCAGGCGCGGTGAGCAGTGGCGGTTGTGCCACGTGTTTACTAACTACCGGGATCTGCTGGACTGTCCAGACGTCGATGCCGTCGAAATTCTGCTGCCGCACCACTTGCACGCCGAGGCCGCCTGCGCTGCGTTGCGCGCCGGTAAGCATGTCTCCCTGCAGAAGCCGCCCGCCCTTACCCTCGCCCAAGTCGACACGATCGACAACGCCACATCCCATGGCGAATCACGACTTCGAGTATTCGAAAACTTCCGCAGCTTCGAGCCCTTCCAGCGCGCCCGCGAGCTCCTCCGATCCGGTGAAATCGGTGAGCCCCTGTCGATTCGAGTCAAGACCATCGAAGGTCGCGGCGTAGGTGGGTGGGTCCAGCCCGATTCAGCACGCGCCTGGCGTCGGCGACTGGAAGAGGGTGGGGGAGCCCCTTCCATCATCGATCACGGCTATCACCTCATCTCCATCGCTCTGTACCTGATGGGACCGATCGAGCGCGTTCACGCCATGATCGGTAGCCCGGACGGCATACCAGCGCAGGTCATCTGGCAGCACGCTGGCATTGGCGCTCCTCGCTTTGGCAGCTGGGAAACGGTGCGCGCCGCCGAGCTACCGATCCCTACGAAACGCTATGCGGAAGACGAGTGGTGTGAAGTCACCGGAACTCGGGGCGTGCTCTGGGTGACACACTGCTCCGGCAACCTACTGGGTGCGCCCTCCATTCTCGTACACCGAGACGGCGAGTTGCGCGAGATCGACGATCTCGAAAAAGATTGGGATTCCAGCTTTGTACGCGGCACCAGAGAGTTCACCGATGGGATCCTCGACGGCTTGCCCATGGAGATGAGCCTCACCGAGGCGCGGCACGTCCTGGCCGTAGCCCTCGCGATCCTGCTCAGTGGCCGGGAGCGGCGAGAGGTCGTCATCGAAGAGCTGGGGTAAGGGAGCAGTTTGACGATTAGTTCGGGTGCTCAGCTCAAGGTCCGCTTGGGAGCCGCCGCCGACACGCCCTCCATGCCACCGCTGACGCGCAGCACCTCGCCCGTCACCCACGACGCCGCCGGGCTGCACAGATAGGCCACGGCGCCAGCGATATCCTCCGGCTCGCCCCAGCGACCCAGCGGAACCGCCTTGCGAACGCGTTCCATCATTTCCTCCACCGACACATTCAGACTTTCTGCGCGCTGCGCCATGTTGCGCTGATTGAACTCGGTGTACACCGGGCCCGGTGCTACGGCGTTCACCCGAACCCCGTAGGCCGCCAGTTCCTGTGCCATGGTGCGGGTCAGACTGATCACTCCCGCTTTGGCGACGTTGTAGGCGGCGACTAGGGCGGCGGGGTTCTGGCCGTTGATGGACGCGAAGTTCACGATGTTACCGCTCTCCTGAGGCTCCATGATTGCCGCTGCCGCCCGACAGCAGTAGAACACGCCGTGCAGGGTCACGTCAAGGACGCGGTTCCACTCGGTGTCATCTAACTCGGAGACTGGCCCCACCTGCTGGCCGACGCCGGCGCAGGTGACGAGGATGTCGAGGCTGCCGTACTCCTTCGCAGTCGCCTCGAACATTGTCGCCACCGCCGTGCTGTCGGTGACATCGAGCTCGGCTGCGCCGACGCTCAGTCCCTGCGCCTGTAGCGACTCTGCCTCCTGAGCGACGCGATCGCCCTGGCGATCGGCAAGGATCACGTGTGCACCCCGAGCCCCGAGTGTCGCCACCGTAGCCAGGCCCAAACCCTGGGCGGCGCCGGTAATGATGGCGATCTGGCCTGTGAGCTCGGTTGTCTCGGTGTCTGCGGTCATGATCTCAAAGCTCAGACAGGATGACTTCCGTCCCGTTCTCGCGGGCACTCTTCAAGGCGCCGAACACCATCGCCATGGATTTCAGGTTGTCTTCGGAATTGCACTCGGGGTCTCGGCCGTCTTCTAGCGCGGTGACAAACTCATGCAGAACCGGATTCTGGTTCTCCGCCAGGCCGGAGGTGTCGAGGGCGAGTATCTCGCGTACCTTGGGGTCGGCGCGGTGCTGATGGCTGTGGAACAGTTCGAAGCCCTCCCAGGTCAGTGTTCCTGCCTGCCCTTCGTAGCGCCACTCGCCGTTGTGGCCGGCAGGAACGGAACCCACTGTGCAGCCCACACCCCGATGGGTGGCGACGACATCGTTTTCGAATTGAAAGAGGATCAGCTGGCAAGCGTCGCCCTGGTGCCAGCCCCAGGGCAGGTTCCAGGTGATTGCGCGCACGCTCAACGGCTCCAACCTCAGGGTATAGCGCATCATGTCGAAGTGGTGGATGCCCATGTCCGTGAGGAACATGTAAGGCTCAGTCACGTAGTGGCTGCCCGGGTTGTCCGCCCAGTTCACGTACAGGGACACGTCGAGTTGGGCGCAGTCGCCGATGAGTCCCTCTGACAACAGCCGACGGGTGGTTCGAGGCAGGCCTTCGAAGCGATAGTTTTGGGTGACCATGTGGCGCACCCCGGCCTTGCGTCCGGCGGTCGCCATGCGGCGGGCCGCCTCGTAGTTGTCGGACAGCGGCTTCTCTCCCAGTAGGTGCAGCTTGGCGGCAAAGGCCTCCATGGCCACCGATTCGTGAATCACTGGCGGAGTGACATCGACGACGAAGTCCGCCTGGCTTGCCGCTGCCGCCTCGGACAAGCTCGGGTAGATCTGCGCCGCCGGCACGTCGAATTCCTCTATGGCTTGTGTTCGGTTTGCCTCTGCCGGCTCCACGTAGGCGACCAGCTCAACACCGGGGTAGACACGGCAAGCGTTCAGCCAGTGACGCCCCCGGCCCCCAAGTCCTACCAGAATCGCTTTCATCTCCTCCCTCCGGATATAATCACCGCAGGTGACGGTGGCCACAAAGTGTACAGCATCGAGGACGTGGGTGGAACTTTCTATCAGTTGCCGATCGTCTGACCTGCAACTGGGTCTCGTCCCAACCTTTTCAACCAGCTGTCGTGGAGCTGCTGTAGCTGCTCGACCCGTTTCGGCTCTCTACTCGCTCGGTTTACCTGCTCGAAAGGATCACGAGACAGGTCGATCAGGAAGGGTGTCTCGCCAACGATCAGCTTCCAATCTCCCTTACGCACCGCCCATTCTCCCTTATAGCCCCAGTGCAAGGCCCTTGCAGCAAAGTCACCCCGGTCTCTCAGTAGGGCGACCAAGCTCTGGCCGTCGAGGGCAGGCGCTGGGGGGATCTTGGTGAGATCGGCGATCGTGGGCAGAATATCCAGGGCAGACGTCGGAACGTTCACAATCTGCTGTGAAGGGATAGCGCCGGGCCAGGAGATCAACAGGGGAGAGCGAATCCCGCCCTCCCAGAGCGTGAACTTGTGCCCCCGCAGACCTCCGGAGCTACCTCCACCTCCCGACCGTAGCTCTGCAGAGTGGCCGTGGTCGCTGAGAAAGAGCACGATAGTGTCATTTTCGAGGTTGAGTTGGTGCAGTGTGGACATCAGTTCACCCACGCGGTGGTCGAGACTGGCCACCATCGCCCCATAACGCTGACGTGCGGAGGCGTTGTCGCCCGGTATCGATTCCGGACCTGGCTGTAGAGGATAATGAGGCAGGTTGAAGCATACGGTGAGGAAGAACGGACGCTCGCGATGGGCAGCCATGAAGGCCTGAGCCCTCTGTGTGACCACGTCGGGCCAGTATGACCCAGATCCGGACCAGGGCTGGTCATTGTGCATCACCGCGGGATAGGCAGGACCCTCTCCCCATTGGAATTCATAACTGTAGTTGTCTATCGCCCCAACGAGGTGGCCGAGAAACTCTCCGTAGCCCTGCGCATTCGGTTGCATCTCCGGCTCGACTCCGAGATGCCACTTGCCGAACAAAGCGGTTTCATACCCGGCACCGGCGAGCATCTCCGCGATCGTGTGTTCGGCGCCGTTGAGACCGCGATCCGGAAGCAGTGAGCGCAAATGGCTGCGACCCGTCATCAACCCGGCTCGGGAAGGTGTGCAGGCGGGCGCATCGACGTAGAACTGATCGAAGCGCCCGCCCCTGCTCGCGAGTCGGTCAAGGTGGGGAGTGAGGATTTCTTGGGCGCCGTAACAACCGAGGTCGCCGACTCCGAGATCGTCGGCGACGATCAGGGCCACGTTCGGACGTCGCGCGGTTTTTGCGCAGCTCGTCGGGACGAATTCGCTGAGCGTCAGTGCCGACCATCCGAGCCAGCGCAGGGCCGTGCGGCGACTCAAGCGATTCTCGGTGACTCCACGCAGCATTTCGTCACCTCATACTGAGTTGGCGGCAACGGTGCAGATGGCCTCGTCGCAGAAGTACACTCTCCCACCTTCGTCGGTGTATTCTCTTACCGCCCCGCCGCCTGCACCAGACCGTCTCACTCTGCTGTTTCCAGGTTCTATCGAAGTTCGTGTCTTTCACGACCTCGGCCAGGCGAGCGTTCAGCAATTGGAGGCCCGCCTCGACCACCGGCGACCACGGCTTCCAATTCCCCGCGACCAAATCCCAGTTGAGGTGGTCCTCCGCCTCCTGCCAGCCTGCTCATCTGTGTCCGTACCGTCAAGGCCTTGACTCTTGCCTCCCATCCATAGCTCAACGTGCTCGTCTTGCCCTTCGGCCGACGCTTCCGTAGTGTGCGCTTGTGCTTCAGACCGCTTCCCACTCTGGGAGAACGCAGCCCATGAAACCCGCAGTTCCTTCGCACTCCGACACCTTCGTCGATCCTAAAGACCTCTGGGACACGGGCAATCCGCGTCTGCATCTGGGGACGCAACGTTTCCTCACCTCGGAGGAGCATCTCGAATTCCTCGTCCGCCACGGGGTCGAGCACATGGCGCTGAACCGCATGCCGCTCGATCGCGACATCGGCTGGGACGTGGACTGGCTTGCCGGGGAGCGTGAGAGATGCGCTCGCTTCGGCGTCACCTGGAGATGGTGGCGCTGCCCATTTTCTCCCTGAACGAAGATGGGGGATCGATTCCCTCCTATATGCGCGGAGATTTCACCAAGGGAGAGACGGAGGCCAATCTTGTCTGCAAGATGGTGCGAGCCGCCGCCGCCGCGGGCATCCCGGCGATCAAATACTTCCTCTGCGAGATGGAGAATCAACGCACCCAGAGCCACCCCCCCGGGCGCGGCAACACCCGCTACTCTACCTTCGATCTCGCTAAGGCCGATGCCGACACACCACGTTATGATGGACCGGTGACGGCGAAACAGAACTGGGAGCGGGTAACCTTCTTCCTTGAGCGCGTGATTCCCGTGGCCACCGAGTGTAAGGTGCGCATGGCCTGTCACCCCTGCGATCCCTGGCTGCCGACCGGCTTCATGGGAGTGGACCGCGTGCTTGGCGGCTTCGACGGCTTCCGCCAGTTCATCGAGATCTGCCCAAGCTCCTACCACGGGCTCAATCTCTGCCTCGGTTGCATGGCTGAGAGCGTGGATGATCCCGCCGAAGAGGTCCCTGAGATCATCCGCTACTTCGGCCAGCGTAATAAGATCCACCTCATCCACTTCCGTAACATCTTCGGGGGTCGCGGCAAGTTTCAGGAGGCCTGGCCCGATGAGGGGGTCATGGACATGACCGCCAACATGCGTGCTCTGCGCGAGGTGGGATACCCGCACATGGTGGTGCCCGATCACGCTCCTAGCCACGGCGCCGAAGGTAGCATGGAGCAGGCCTTCGCGTACCAGTTCGGCTACATCAAGGCGATGATCCAGGCCACTGCCTGAGTTCAGTTCACCGGCGCCTGTTTCTGCACGTTCTCGTCCATGCCGATGTCATCAATGATCCAGTGGTTGTAGCGATCGATTAGATACTCGCCCATATGCGGATTACTGGTGGAGAAATCCGTCGTCTCCGTGGGATCCTGCGCGAGGTTGGCCAGGAAGATCTCCTCGCCGTGGCCGATGACCTTCCAGGGGCCCTCCCGCACCGCCCACGCCTCCTGGTACACCCAGTAGAGCTGTTCGTGTGGCGGTTTCGCCGACGAAGACTGGCAGGTCGTCACCAACGACTTGCCGTCCAGGGGTTTCTCTGGCAGGTCGACATCGCAGAGCTCGGCCAGCGTCGGCAGGATATCCATGCTCGTCACCGGCTGCGGACGCAG
>JAYZFI010000035.1:0-131928 GCA_036336855.1 Candidatus Latescibacterota bacterium | reverse complement strand
TCTTCCACGCGAACGAGTGAATCCTTCAGAGGCAGTCGCAGAGCGATCAGCTTGAGGATCTCTGACGAGAGCTTTCGGTAGTTCACGGCCATCGCAGATCCGCACTGTCTATGAGGAGAACGAAAATGGCTTCCGGATCGGAGGCGCCGGCAGCTGAGTGGGGGCTACCACGGGCGCCCTCTTGTTCATGGTCTGAAATATAGGATCGTAACAATTGTGGGTTACGAAACGAACCCATTTCATCGACTGGGCATGGGCGGACCAATCCGTCCCATTGCAGTCCGTGGATTCCTATCCGATCGCGGCAGCGCTAAGCGCGAGCGATCCGGGATCTTTCCCGCGCCACACTCATCACCGACCTCAACCCCGCCGAGCGCCAACTGCTAATCGCGGAAAGACCAGACCTCTCGCGCTGTGCGCGCAAACAGCCACTCTTTATCCTGGTCGCTGAGGAAGTCGAGGTGGTCGCCGAACAGATCGAGAGAAGGCTGATAACCGGTGCTTCCCAGAATCCCAGGGAAGTTCGTCCCCCACATGCAGCGCTCACGGCCGAAGGCCTGCCACAGCTGCCGGTAGTGGTCATGGATGTCGGCGTGAGGGAAGGGCTGTTGAGACTTGTGACCCTGGGGCGTGAACTTGATGAAGAGGTTGCCGTGCTCGGCCATGCCCAGCACCTGCGCGAACAGCCGTCGGCTCTCGTCGCTGGCGTCGAGCGGAGCACCGCCGATGTGGTCGAGGACGACCTTCACTTCCGGAAAGCGGGCGATGATGGGACCTACCGCGGACAGGTGCTGGGCCGGACCGTAGACGCAGAAACTGGCACCGAGCGCGGCTGCCCTCTGCCAGAGCGGATCCTGATCCGGCGTCGCCCACTCCTCCGGATCGTCCACGCGCGACGCCAAGTGAATGCGCAGACCGCCAAAGCCATCGTCGACGAGGCGCTCCAGCTCGTCAGGCGCCTGAGGCGCCTTCTGATCGATCAGCCCTACCGCCGCGAAGCGCTTGGGAAAGCGGCGCACGCATTCGGCGACATAGCGGTTGTCGTAACCGTAGTGGATGGGCTGCACGATCACCGCTCGCCCCACCCCCGCCTGGTCCATCGTCTCGTTGAGGAGCTCCACGGGAGCCGGCTCCGCCTCCTTCCGGCCCTCGGCGAAGGGGTAGCGGTCGTAGTCGCCGCTCCACACGTGCAGGTGGGTGTCGATGATCTCCATGGCCGTTGCCGCCGATCTAAGAGGTGGTTTGCCGGACAGAGTAGACTACCTTTGCCCCCGCCGGCAACCCCGAAACTCCGCGAGGTCCTGTCCATGCCTGATCCTGATCTCTTCGATGCCACCACTCTCCAGCAGTACCTGCGTGACGGCTACGTCCGCGTGCAAACGTGCATGCCCGCCGGCTTCCACGAGGAGCTCTATCGCAAGATTGACGAAGTTGTCGAAAAGGAAGGAAACCCCGGCAACAACCTCGTTCCGCGCATCCCTGCTATCAGCCAGGTGTTGGCCGATCCCGGGGTAGAGGCGGCACTCACTGGAATCCTCGGGCCTGGCTATCTTGCCCACGCGCACCGTCACTGCCACTACCGGCAGCCCCACACTGAGGCGCAACGCCTGCACAAGGACAGCTGGTCCCGCCTCCATCACCGGGCCCGCTGGGCAATGGCGTTCTACTACCCGCAGGACACTACCGTGGACATGGGCCCCACCGGTGTCGTCCCCGGCTCTCAGTATCTGAATCGCGATCCCCAAGTGGAACCAACGGCGCTGGAAGGCGGCGCGGGTACGGTTGTCATCGTCCACTACGACCTTTGGCACCTGGGCATGGCCAACACCTCGGATCGCAAGCGCTATATGCTGAAGTTCCTGTTCTCGCGCACCGATGAGCCCGTTCAGCAACAGACGTTGGGCGATGCCTCCGGCAATGGCGACGGTCTCTCGCCCCTCCACCACTCACTGTGGCGCTGGTATCACGGAATGGGCGAGCCCGCCGGCGGTCGTGATCTGTCATCAAAGGAGATCGCCGAACTCGGACGCCAGCTGTCGTCTGAACAAGAGACGGAAGGGTTGCAGGCGGCCTACACCCTGGGAGAGTCGGGATCATCGGCGGCAGCTTCGACACTGCTCGATGCCCTGCACACCGACTCAGTCGAGTTGCGCCGTACCGCCGGCTATGGTCTATCTGCATTGGGACCGGTGGCCGTTCCCGATCTCGTGCAGCTCGTCGATGGCACCGACAGCGAGGATCAGCGCACGGCGGCGCTAGAAGCGCTGGCTGACATGGGCACGCCAGCCGCGGAAGCTGTGCCGACTCTGCGCAGAGCGCTCTCTTCACCTGGAGATTCGGAATTCCGGCGGTGCGCGGCCTATGCTCTCGGCAATCTCGGTACCGCAGCCGCAGACGCTCTCCCTGAGCTCGCTGCCGCCCTGAGCGGAGATGATGACGAGGTTGCCCGCGATGCCGCTCACACCCTAGCGCGTATAGGGCGCGGGGCCCGGCCCGCTCTCGAAGACATCACCGCTGCACTCGATCACCCCAATCGCTACGTGCAGGCCTCCTGCCTGCGGGCTCTTCAGCGAATGGATTGCGATGAAGCGCGTCAGACCTTGCTCGACCATCTCACGACGGCGCGCTGGTGTCCCCTCACCACCAAGGACACCCTCTACTAGACGGGCTAAACGTCCCTCAGGTGATTCTGGCGAACCCCGGCGAATCGCGAAGATTCTGCCAGGCAGTGCGAATCCATTCCGCAGTGCGCACCTCGGCCGAGATGTGGACATGGCCGATTTGCCCCTGCAGTGCCGATGCTCCTTCAGGCAGGTAACCGACTGTGACCGGCACCGAGGATGACGTCAGCTCTCCCGCGCCTTCCGCTTGGGCGGCCAACTCGCCGTCGATGAACAGGGCCGCCCGCCCGCCGTCGTAGGTACCCACGAGATGGTGCCAACCGGGTTCCGGAATCGTGTGCGCTTGGACGCTTATAGCGCCCTTCGTGGTGTTGACTATCCACGCCGGACCCGGCACCGATCCGCCCAGCCCTCCGTTATGACCGCAGTCCATCGCCTTCAACTGGAACCGAGCCCCCGCGCCGGCGCTATCAAAGCGCAGGACGTGTCCGTGGGCGCGAATCTCGCCTTCGGGATCGTCCTCACGCCAAGGCACCATGTAGAGGAAGCGGCCGTCGAAGGCACCACCGTTGAAGCCGCCGGGGTTGGGCGGCGCCTCCGCGCACCCGTCCGCCACCTGCCAAGAGCCGGTGGCAGCAAATGGTTTCGTCGTGTCGTGCCGCACGAGGCGGGCATGAAAGCCCTTGCCGGCGTCTTCGCCTTCCCAGAACGGGATCAGGTAGATGAAACGGCCGTCGAAGGCGGCCCCGTCGAAGCCTCGGGCGTCGAGGCCGTCCGTTCCCGCCACATCCCACGACTCCCAACTACCGGGATCAGCAAAGGGCGCGGAAGTATCGTAGCGGGCAACGACGGAGTGGGCGTAGGGCACGAAATAGACCCAGCGGCCGTCGAATACCGCACCGACGCAGGTGTCCATGCTCGGCTGCCCTGCCTGATTGGCGGGGAAGGACTCCCAGCTGGCGGGACTGCCGAAGTCTCCCCTGACGTCATAGCGAGTCACGTTGCCTCCCGATTCGAGAGGCGCAAAGTACACGTGTTGGCCGTCGAACAGAGCGCCGTCGAAGTTCACCGAGGGCTGGCCAGAGGTGCCGGCCACGTCCGTCGTCTGCCAACTCGCGGGGTCGTCGAACTCGCCATGAGCGTCATAGCGCAGCACGACGCCGCTAGAGCCGGTGTCCTGGTCGTAACCGGGAGCGAAGTACACGAAACGGCCGTCGAAGGCTCCGCCCTGATAGGATTTGGCGAGGCCTGCATCGTAGGCGGTCCAGCTGACCTCGTCGTTGAATTCACCGTCGGTGTCGTAGCGCAACACCCGGCTGTGCATGCGCTCGCCGTCTGTGCGCGGCACATAGTACACGTAGCGGCCATCACAGATCGCGCCGTAGTAGCCGCGCGTATTCAACCCCGAGGTGTTCTCCGCGTCATGGCTCTGCCAGCTGTCGGAATTGTCGAAGGCTCCTGCAGTACGGTAGCGCAGCGCCTGGCCGTGTCGCCCCTCATTGTTGCACTGCGGCGAGAAGTAGATCCATCCCCTTGCGTACACTGCGCCGAAAAAGCCCTTCGTCTCCAGGCCGTCGGTGTCGCCCGCGTCGTAGGTGGCGAAGTGGCCTGTCATGGTCTTTGCGAACTCCCATTGCGCCGCGGCAACCTGGGAAGCTTCCGCGCGAATCCTGGGAAGATGTACCCAAGCCTCCACCGTCAGCCCATTCTCGCCACTCGCCGAGAGTTCATAGCTACCGAGGGAAGTCGCCTGCAGGACGGCGGGGCGATTCCGAGCTGGGTTCATGTCATGACTGGCCATGGCGAGAATACTCGGCGACGCGATACCAGGTGGGCAAGTCTGAGCGTGACAGACCGTCAACTCATCGGGCTATCTCCCCGGAGGCGATGAACCTGACTGCGGTGAGAGCCGAGATCTCTTCAAGATTGAACGCAGGTCATACGGCGACTCACCGATGGCGCCCGGCTACTTGCGCTCTTCCTCGGGTACGTGAGACCGATCCTGAGGGTGGTAGCCAATCACCTCACGCCCATGGTCTAGGTCGTAGAGCGGCCAGTCGCTGTCGGAGACACCGAATACAACCTCGTACTTGACACCGGGATGCGTGATCGCCTGCTCGAAGAGATGCACGCAGTCGCCGTGGCTGAGGTGGTGGGGATGCTCAGGCTGGTCGCGATCGGCATTGAAGTTGCCAATACGGACCGACACCGCCTCCATGTCGAAACGCGCCGAGTACATGTAGCCGATGCTCTCGCCGAAAACCTTGGAGATCGTGTAGTAGCTGTCAGGCTTGGGCAGCATCTGAGCCGTTCGCTGGATGCTGCGCGGATAAAAGGACTGTGGCAGGATCCCTGCACGGCTAGCGTAGGCGATTCGGCGCACACCACACTGATGGGCCGCTTCGAAGGCGTTGTACGTACCAGTCATGCTCTGCAGGGAGTACTCCCACTGTCCCCCTGGCACATTGACGAGATGGATGACTGCCTCCATACCCTCGGTGGCGGCCTTCACTTGATCGAAATCGACGATGTCACCGACGATGGCATCGGCAATCTCCGGCATCGGCTGACAGTCAAAACCCCTCAGCTCGTGACGGTCCTGTAGTCCCTGCGCCAATACCTTGCCGATAGCGCCGGCCGCTCCCGTGATCAAAATCTTCATGTCTTCGTTCCTCTCCCCTTCTGGATTGAGCGCTCGACCTGTCCAATGTTGCCGAGATGCTCTTCCGTCATCAGGCCATAGTTGTCAAACGTGAGACCTCCCACTCCCGCCGCACGGAACGATTCCAGTCTCTCAAGAGCGGTGATCGTGGGACTTGGAACCTCTCCCGGTCGAAAGAATACGGTCCTCGCGCTGTCAGCGAGTTGAGGGTAATCGACGAAAATGCTGAACTGATCCATGATCGAATCGGTCGCTTTCAAGTCAAACGTGCTTTGCCCCACCCTCACGAACCTGCGACGGAGCTAGAGGGATCCGGAACCTTCGCGGCCAGTAACCTGCAGACACGGTCCTGCCACGCGTCGGTTGCTTCATGCGCCTTGATCCGCGTGTGGGGCGTGAGGGGCAAGCGGTCGTAGACCTGGGGATGCATGGAGGTGAACGGCTCTGCATACGCGACACCACTGAACAGACCGAAATGGCCATCGACGCTCTCGACTCGTTTGCGTGCGTAGGGCCCATCGTAGTTCTGGCCGCGCATCAGATCCAAAGCAGCTACCTTGCGTTCGATGACGTCGGTGATGTCAACGTACACATCGCACCACACTGACATGCCGCCAGTCAGCACGTCCAACGGCGCACAGGCCGCCATGACGCCCATAAAGAATACTTGGCCTACCCGGTGGGGTCGCCGAGAGGAAGCTCTCAGCAGACCCCCCGCTGCGTCGATCGCCGATAGGGTCATGCTAGCGCATAGACTGTGGGTATTGGATACGCCACCCCGTTCCCAGGGGTGATGGGTGATGACGATATCGGGCCGACTCTCCTGGATGATATCGGCGATCTGGCGAATCAGATCCTCGCGCTCCATCAAAACGTCATCGTCGTGCTCAAGAAAGTGGACCTCATCGATGCCCATGAGGGCACAGGCCTCCCGCACCTCGTCGCGCTTCTCCTCCACGACCTCTCTGACCTCGCCGTCCACCTGATCGATTTCCAGGCTAGACTGGTCTCCCGTCCGGTAGCGATCGATCAGTTTGATAGCGTGCGATCGCACCCCGTGGGTCATCACCGCCGACACCACACGATCACCGGCGGCGGCGTGATGAGCAAGGGTCCCTCCGGCGTTGTCAAAGGCGTCGGCGGGATGTCCTCCCACCAACAGGATGGACAAGCTGTCTTGGGCCATAGTTCTGTCTCCCTCTTGGAGTCATTGCAGTTTTCGGCGCACGGCACGACCAATTGGACTTTGCCGCGGCAAGAGATGGATAGTACTGGATTCTACATGTCGTCAAAGCGTAGAGTTTGCGTCTCAGATTCCGGAACTGGCCGGCCACTGCCTACGGCGGGTGCACGTTATCGACGATGTAGCGCAGTTGCCGTAGATCCAGCCCCATGGTCCGGGAAAAGACGATGTCGACGGGCTGTTGGCGATAGCTGCCCACGGGGCACGTGCAAACAGTCCTGGACGAGGTGAGCCAACGGACCCATATGTTCTTGTGTGGATCTCGACTACCTGTGGAGTGTTTGAGGGATGATTGAGTGCTGTCGCAATCGTAACGCTATGATTTCACTGTGAGTCACGGACTCAACAACATCCAAGCCGTCATCTTCGACATGGACGGGACGCTCATCGACTCCGAAATCGTCTCCGGACGGGCTGTGCTCACCGTCCTCACTCGCCTCGGCCTCGACACCGCGGGGCTCGATCTCGTTCGCTTCCACGGCACCACTTGGCAGCAGATTGAGCTGCAACTGAAGCAGACCTATCCCCAGCTTGCCGAGGTCGATCTGAAGCGACAGATCGCCGACGAATTCCTGATCCTCTTCGAGTCCGAGCCGCCAGCCTTTCTGCCGGGGGCACGGCTGGCAGTGCTGGCGGCGGCAGAGCGCTTCCCCGGTCGGGTGGCGATCTGCACCGGCAGCGATGCGGAGGCAGTGGAGAATCTGTTGCAGAGAGAAGATCTACGAGCCGCTATCGCGACCTACGTCAGCGCGGAGATGTACAGCCCCTCCAAACCGGACCCGAGCTGCTATCTTCTGACCTCGGAACGGCTTGGTGTTGACCCCAAGAATATCCTGGTCTTCGAGGACTCACGGCCGGGAATGATGGCGGCGCATGCAGCGGGCATGCAGCTCATCGCCATTACCGCGGGCGATGGCTCTCGCCGGGAGTGGGCCCGGGAGCTTGCTCGCCCCGGCATCGACGACTACACGAATTTGCCGCCGAAATTTTTCGCGGAGTTGTAAGTCGGAGGCACTATATAGACGCACGCCAGACTTCCAGAGGATGATTACGCTCGGACATCGGCAAAGTGATCCGTCCTCCGCCCCTGCGGTGAGATTCGTAGATGCCTAAAATCATCTCGAAGGCCCAGCGCCCCTCCCGGCCACTGCTCGGCGGTTCCGCTCCACTCTCCATCGCGGCAACGAGTTCCCCGTACATGGTGACGATCGGGGTGGCATCCACCGACGGCGTGTCCATCGCCTGCCAGTCACCGAGGTCAGATGGCAGGCCCTCCATTGGACGCGGCAGGTGCCAGAGGCTGCACGCGAGCGATCCCGAGGCACGCACCGCCAGCTGCCCTTCGGTGCCGAGGACATCGACACCGTAGTTGGTGTTAAGGGTTGTCTCGTAACCGAGGAAGTGGATCTCGCCGAGCACGCCACCGGCGAAACCGTATTGAGCCACGGCACGATCGCCGGCTACCGGGCCGGAGTCTCGATCGCGGGGTGACATCTCTTTTGCCTCCATAATGCCTCCCGGCTCCACTGGCCTGCCTTGCCAGTACACGGTCCCCGCTACCCACTCCGGTTCACTGCCGAAGCAGAGCATCATGTCGGTGACATGGGTGCCCATCTCGGTGAACTCGTTTCCACTCTTGCGGCCGTGCTTATTGCGTCCGCGGACCATGACGATGTCACCGATAATGCCCTCGGTGACCATCTGCTGTGCTCGCAGGATTCCTGGATTCACGTGGTTCTGCTGGTTGATGGCGAGCTTGGCACCACCGGCCTCGGCAGCGCTCACCATCTCGTCCGCTTCCGCAAGGTCAATAGCGATGGGCTTCTCACAGAGCACGGAGATGCCGCGCTCCAGGGCCGCCACTGCAGGGGCGTGGTGTCCACGGGTTTGGGTAGCCACCACGGCGATGTCGGGCTCGAGCTCGTCGTACATCGCCGCGAAATCGGTGAACCGGGCCGACTCGGGAACACCGTGCTCTCCCTGGTGGGCGAGCGCGGCGGCAGAGACGTCGCAGAGTCCGACAGTATCGAAGCCTTCGAGCTCGGCAAGGACGCCCAGATGGTGCCGGCCCATGCCCCCGCAGCCGACGAGTACCACGCGGTAAACCACAGCAGTCTCTCCTTCAGCCGCCGGAGATCTTGCCCGTGCCGCGCAGCAGCGTCTCCTGCACGAGCAGCTCGTGGTCGAGACCACGGTCGGGTCGCTCGCGGCCAGCGATAACGTCGAGGAAGTGGATGAGTTCGTACTCATAGGCCTCCTGCCGTCCGGTGGCGGCCACCTCCACAATCTGATCTCCCCTCTTGTAGCCGTCCCGGTCCTTGTCCAGGCACAAACGCAGGGTCCCACCGGGCTCGAAGGGCTCGAGGATGATGGCGCTGCCGTTGAGTCCGTAGACCTCGAAGCGCCGTGCCATGGGCTGAGTCTCCAGAGTGGCGATGTCGATGAAGGCCATGGCGTCATCAAACTCATACACCCCGAGAGTGTTGTCGGGGAACCCGGGGAGCTGACCGCTGTCTTCGCGCAGGAAGGTGGTGACCTTATTGGGACGGCCCAGGATCCACACGATCTGATCCAGCATATGGGCCGCCAGATCGTAGTGGATGCCGCCATCGTGTACAGAGATGGTCTGCATGGCCTCGAGGGTCAACTTGGTGGACATATGAGCGCGGATGGAGAAGATCTGACCGAGCATGCTCGAACGTGCCCACTCGCTGACCCGACCAAAGCTGGCGTTGTAACGGAGCATGAAGCCCATCTGAATGTGCAGATTCTGTTTGCGAGCGTCCTCGACGACGCGCTGCCACTGCGGCCAGTTGTCACCTGCCGGCTTATCGTACCAGACGTGCTTGCCGGCCCTGACGATGGCCTCGGTCTGATCCAGGCTCTCGTGGTTGTGCCCTTCCGAGGCGATGGCGACGATGCTGTCGTCTTCGAGCATCTGCTCTTCCGAGTCGAACCAGTGAATGTCCTGGTATAGCTCCTCTCCTTGCACTGCGGCGCGCTTGTCGGCAGTCGGCTCAAAGACGCCGACGACCTCCGTGTTGGGGTTCTGGATCATGGATCGAAGCTTGCCACCGGCATGACCGTGACCCACGCCGTACTGCGCCATCTTCACGGAACTCATCTCCCTTGCCTAGCCTTTCACTGTCGATCCGTTTGAGGTGCGTTTCGGTCGAGTCGATTGATCCGTTCCTGGTGGACGGAGAGGTCCACCATCCACAGCAGGGCCAACATCAACGCCCAGAAACCACTGATCGCAAAGAACAACTGCTCGTAACTGAGGATCGAGTCCAGAGGGCCGGTCAAACCGGCCCCGGCGGCGTTCCCCAGGTTGAGTATTGCCATGTAGAGGGCGAACTGGGTCGCCGAAACCCGCTTCCGACACAGAATCATCGCCGTCGACAAGAAGGCGATGGTGACGATGGTGTAAAGCACATAGTACACGACCAGGTAGCCTATCACCACCGACTGATCCTGACACATTTGCGAGATCAGCCCCATGCCCATGGTGACGGCGATCATGACGATGATGGCACCTACGATGAGGCGAATGCGCCCGAAAAACTGAACCACGGTGCCGCCTACAACCATGCCCACGATGCCCGCCACTAACCCAGCCATGGCAACGATCTGCGAGTATTCGGCATCGTCCCACCCCAGCTCCTGTACCGTGAGCACGGGCATGACCGTGTCCATCATGCCGTAGCCGACGGCGAACAGGAAGGTGATGGCTACCATCTGCAGGCTGGTCGGCAACAGAAAAGCCTCCAGCAGTCCGCCGCCGATGCTGCGCCAATTGGTGAGCTGCATGATGCGCGCCGACTCCGACGGCTCGCCCTCGCTCCACGGTAGCAGCCGTTCCCCCGGGCGCTCGCGCAGCAGCAAGGGGATCATCATAACCACGCCGAGCACGAGCCCGGTGAACAGACCCGTAAGGCCGAGGCCAAAGCTGCCGAGCACAGCCCCACTGGCGGCGGCGCCACCGGAAACGCCCAACGTTTTGCCGCCCCACATGAAACCATTGGCACGGGCCTGCTGCCCCGGGGGCAGCACGTCTATGGCCATGCCGTCCACCGCGACGTCCTGGAATGCAGTGAACAGGTTGATGACGAAGCCGGCGAGGGTGAGCAGGCTGTAATTGGCGAGCGGATCGGGGATCAGCATCAACGACGCCATGGAGGTCACGATGCCGAGCTGGGAGCTGAGCACCCAGGGGCGCCGACGCCCCATGGGGATGAAGCTGAAGCGATCCATGACCGCGCCGTTGATGAGCTTCAGGCTCCAGGGTAACAGGATCACCCCGAGATAGACGCCGATCTGCGCCGTGCCCAGCCCCTGCTCTGCCATCCACGCGGGAATAGCGATGGCGAGCAACCCGTGTGGCAGCCCCTGTGCCGCGTAGAGCAGGGTGAAGGTGATGTAACGCAGCAGGGCGCTGTCAGTGAGGGCAGGAAGCGCTCGAGGAGAGGAAGGAGAAGCGATGTCAGTCAATGGCTCTTCTTATTTCCGTCAACGTGCAAAGCTCAGAACTGGGTAACGTGGTCGGTGCCAGTGTCAGTCGCCATAGCCAAGGCGTCGAAACTCTGCCGCGTGAGCCCGAAGCGGATGTCGGCGCAATTGGGTACGTCCCAGAGATTTTCGAACTCACCCGGATCCTTAGTGAGATCGTAGAGCTCGCCAAAGTCGTGGCCATGATAGCTGCACAGCTTGTGGTCACGAGTGCGGATCATCGTCGCGTAAGTACCGTGGATGTGATCGCGGTTCACCGGGCTCAGAGCGTGGTAGAACTCGCTGCGCACAAACTCACGGTGCTCGCCGGGATCGGACTCGCCTCCCAGCAGCGACAGCAGCGAGCGGCCCTGTACTCGACTGGGCACCTCGACACCGGCGAGATCGAGCAGAGTCGGCGCCAGATCGATGAGCTCCACCAAGCCGTCCGCCACGAGGCCCTGCGAGAACCGACCCGGCCAGCTCAGCACCAGCGGCACCCTCACCAGGGGGTCGTAGAACCTGCAACCTTTATGCATGAGCCCGTGCTCGCCCACCATGTCGCCGTGATCCGACATGAAAATGACGATGGTGTTGTCGAGTTGACCGTTGTGCTCCAGGCTCTTCAGCATGCGGCCCACGTGATCGTCTATGAGCGTGATCATGGCATAGTACGCCGCCTGCATTTTCCTAGTCTTCTCACGGCTCGGCGGCGGATCGCTGAAGCCGAAATCGATGTCACCAAGCCGGCGGTGGGTCTCCAAGTCGCTATCGCGGAAGGCGGCCCCAGGCAGCCGCGCGGGATCATAGCGCTTGAGATAGCTGTGCGGCGGGTCGAGTGGAGGGTGCGGATCGAAGGGGTTCACGCTCATCAGCCACGGCTGTGCTGGGTCGCGATCGGGATCTTCGAAAAACGCGATGGCCATATCGGCACACCACGACGTCTGATGCAGCTCTGGAGGTACATCAAGAGGCTTTTCGTTGAACTCCTTCAGGTTGTAGCCCCGCTCTGCTAGCCAGTCGGCGTAGGCGTGCCCCTCCGGCCACTGATCACGCGGATCGTGACTCCAGTGAAAAACCCGATAACCGTCGTCGCCGCGGGGCTCGATGCGGCCGTGGGCACCGGCGAGGTGGAGTTTTCCGGCGAGCCCGCAGTCGTAGCCGGCATCGGCCAGCAACCGAGTCAGCAGGGGTGCCCCGTCGGCCCAACGCTCGTTGCCGTTGCAACAGCCGTGGACACTCGACGGGTACATGCCGGTGAGGAAAGAGGCCCTGCTCGGTGTGCATATCGGACTCTGACAGAAGGCGTGAGTGAAAGCGACGCCCTGTGCGACCAACTTGTCGACGTGGGGGGTGTGGATGTGGGGATTGCCGAGAGCGGCAATAGTATCCCAGCGCTGCTCGTCGGTGCAGATCCACAGGATGTTGGGCCGCGTGCCGCGCAGAGTATCGGCGAAGGCACCGGCTGCAATGTCTTGTATTGTCGTCGCCATGATATCGGCCTCCTGCCGGCGCTGCCTGGCGGCGGCGAGGGTCCATTGCGATAATCATCCGGACGGAGAGTGTCAATCGCAAACGAGGATGGGCTCAACCCGGACACCCCGCAATCCGACCTGCAACCGAACGCCACCAAATGCACCGCACCTATCGCGTCGCTGTCATCGGCGGTTGCGGCACCTGGGGCCGCTACTACCTCCACTCCAACGCTGCACACCCGAGATGTGAGATCATCGGCCTCGTCGACCGCGCCCGGGACCGGCGACAGGCCTTTGCCGAGCGTTACGGAATCGAACACCAGTACGATGAGGTGGATGAGCTACTCGAAGAAGCAGTGCCCGACATCGCCTCTGCCATCGTCCCCGTAGGAGTGAACCATTCCGTCGTCACCACCCTCGCGCAAGCGGGGGTAAAGGCTCTGTCCTGCGAGAAGCCGATCGCTCCGAGCCTGGCCGAGGCCGACGCCATGGTTGACGTCTGTCGTGAACTCGGTATCCCCTTCGGCTGCGGTACCGCCTACTGGGAAGTTCCGCACGAGCTCGACACGGTTCGCTGGATTCGAGAGTGCAACATCGGCCCACTGATCGGAGCAGCCATCCCCGGCGGGCTACCCGTGGAGGTCTCCGGAGGCGGCTGTGTGCAACTCACCATGCTGCGCCTGCTCACCGACATGGAGGTGGAATGGGTGGAAGGCTACAGCTTTCCCTCGGTAGACAACTACAATCACCCCGATGCCGCCTGTGACGCTGAGGCCGACAGTCCGGCCTACGGTCACCTGGGGCTGTCGGGGGGTATTGTCTGTGACATACCAGCGCCCACCAAACGGCGCGTCGCCTGTCGCGTCTCGGTGCAGGGCGAGGGCGGCAGTGTGTATCTAACACCCCCTCGATCCGTGCACATCGTCGGCAGAGGCGCCGCGGCGACGCCCGTCTTCCCTGACTTCCGTAACGGCAAGAGTCCGGGCTTCGACAGGCACTACTTTCGCAGTGCTATTGATCAACTGATCAACGCCATCGAGGGCAGCGATCAGCGCCTTTGTTCCGGCTTCGACTATCGGCAAGCGCTGGAGATCGCGATTGCGCTGAAGCTATCTGCGACACGCGGACATGAGCGGATCCATTTACCATTGGAAGATCGCAGCCTTCGCATTCTCCCCCATCCCTACCGTCTCGATGGGGGCGACGTGGCCGGCTGGCAGAGCATCGGTTATTCGGGGCCGCCAGAGGTGGTAAAGGGTTGAATTAGCATCCAAAAAAATAGCAGGGGGCCAGAGGCCCCCTGCTAGGGAGAATGTCGAACGGGGGAGAAAGCAGAGGCCCGTTCAACTGTCCGGAACGCCGATACGAGGCGGCCTATCGTCATTCCGGTTCGGTCAGCCCCGAGAGGCCAACCGTGGGGATGGCAGTACGTTACGCCCCCCCTCTCCCATTGTCAAGTAACATCGCCGGTACAAAAAGGGCCGGTGGGATCGCCTCGGTCCCACCGGCCCTTTGTTTAGAGGCCGGGCAGCCTCTTTTCTTCTCGCGCCCCAATCGTGACTGAGAAGTTATTTTACAAAATACTAAGTAGTCCTCATAAATATGTCAAGAAAAACCTATCTCTAGGTATTGTTTTTTCAGCGGTTGACTAGATCTAGTAAAGACTAGACTTTTTCCCATTCCTGCACGTCCACCCACCCGGTTCGAGCCGCGTCCGCCGCCACTCGTTGGGCCAGGGGGCAAGCCGGCCGGAACCCTGCAGCGGCCAGGACCCCTTCCCTCGGCTCGTGGCCACAATCGCAGTAGGCCAGTACGCGGTCGGTCTCCGGCAGGGTGAGCTCCTCCAGCAGATACCTCCCTTGATCCCAGAATCCGGGGTGGCAGTAGATGTCGATAATGCACGTTCCCGGCCACAGCGGATCCCGGCTCCACATAGCGTAGCCGACAACGGCTGAGGTCTCATCATGCTCGAGCACGAGAGAGCGTGGCGCCTCGCCTGACTCTCGGCTTTCCCGCTCCCATTGCAGCACGTCGAGAAGAGGCCCCTCCGTCGATGCTCGCCCCAGCAGGCCCAAACTCAAGCAGCGAACGACACCGGGGTAGTCACCGGTGAACAGGGGCGCCGTCGTCGGCCAGTGGGTCCAAGTCACTTCGCGCACGGACGCCCTCCCCGACGGGAAATATTGCACTTCGAACTCCGACGCCGACGAGGTGAAGTAGCTCATCCGGCCGCTCATGGGCTCGAGACCGCGAAACCCGTGAGATGCGTATATGTGATGGGGATGCGAATCGTAGCCAGTGCCAAGAAAGAGGGCACGGCCGCCCCGGCGCCGGAAGTCTGCCATGAGCAGCGCCATGAGCTGGCTCGCAGCTCCCTGGCGTCGATCCTCGGGGCGCGTGTACACATGACCGAAATGACCGACCCCTTCGTACTCAGCGGTGAGCATGTTGGCGAAGGGAATGTCGTCGCGCACGAGCAGATAATACTTGGCATCGATGAGCATGGGCTCGCGCACATTCTGACTGATCTGCCAGCGCCAGACCCGCCCCTTGTGGCCGAGCAGGGACTCTACCCGCTCTGCCCACTCCTGATCGGGACCGGTGATGACGACGGCCTCGACAACTTCGCCGCTCTTGAGGGTGATCGCGCCGAGGTTCTCCTTCACTCACCCTCACCCCCGACACCGTCCACGGGATGCCGATGAGAGGAGCGAGCGATCACCTGGTGGTCGCTGAGGCGGGACAACTCCAACGCGTGATCAGTGACCGGCAGATAGTAATGGCACTCCGAGTTCATCTTGATGAAACCCTCTGCGTAGGCGCAACGCGCGGCATTGCCGAAAGCACCATCGCTGGTCTCGATGCGCTTGCGTGCGTAGGCGCCCCCGTAGCCCTGGCTGACCAGCGCATCCAGAGCGGCGAGCTTCTTGTCGATCACGTCCGTAATGTCAACGAAAACGTCATTATAATAGCCGCCCTCAGCTCCCCAGACATCGCGCGGCAGTGGCGCCGCTCCCGTGCCGAAGAAAAACACTTGGCTCACTTTATGTGGCGGGTTGCGATCGACCGGGTCTACAGAGCCCGCATGCTGCAGACCGTATAGGGCTATCTGCCCGGCAATGGCATGCGCGTTCGTGGCCCCCGAGCCTTCTCTCGGGAAATGCGTCAGCACGACGTGGGGCCGGACGTTCCGTACCAGCTTGGCCACTCGCCTCACCGCTTGCTCCTCGAGCAGTAGGACGGCATCGTCGAAGCCCAGGAAGTAAAGCTCATCGCAACCCAGCAACGTACAGGCGGTCCGCACCTCTTTGACTTTGACATCGGCTCTCTCCGCCATCATACGGTCGAGCTCCTCGGCCTCGGGAATCTGATCAGCATGGAACATCTGGTCACTGATCACCGCATCGTGAACACGAGCGCCGTGGGTGAGCACGGCACAGGCAACGCGGTCGCCGCGGGCCGTGTGATGAGCCATGGTGCCACCGGACTGGTCGAAGATGTCGGCGGGATGAGCGCCGACGACGAGCAGGTTGAGCTGTTCCCTTGCAGTCATACGCCTTCTCAGTCGAGCCTATCAGACAGTTGCAGCAGCCGAAGCGCGTTGCCTCCCATCACGAGGCGCTTCTCCTCGTCGTCAAGGTCAGCGGTGATAATCTTGCCGAGCTGAGCCCGCGGATCCATGAGCGGTTGATCGGAGCCGAACAGAACGCGATCCGCCCCAACCTCTCGCACCAGCCGCTCAATGACACCGGGTTGCCGATAGGTCGAGCAGGTCTCCAAATAGAAGTTGGGATGTCGCTTCGCCTCACCGATGGCGTGCGAGCGTGCCGGCTCTACATTGCCCGAGTGACCAGACACGAAGCGCGCCCGCGGAAAACGCCTGGCAGCGCGTCCGAGGTCTTCGGGTTTAGAGAAATCGCCGTCGTCGGTGTGACTGATAAGGACGAGCTCGCGGCTGTCGGCAAAGCCAAAGATTGGATCCCACGCAGCGTGGTTGAGAGGGCACGGCGTGTAGGGCGGGTAAATCTTGATCGCCGCCATGCCGTTGTCGAGAGCACGCTCGAGCTCGGCAATCACGTCGGTTTCCGCCATGAGCGGCGAAACGTAGGCAAAGCCGATGAACCGATCCGGGTGGCGGTGCACGAATTGAGTGGTGATCTCGTTGCCCAACCTGCCGTCGGGATGGAAAATGTGAAATACACAGGCACGATCGATGCCCACCGCATCCATCTGTCGCAACATCTCGTCGGCATCGTCAACCATGCCCACGCTGTCCCAGCGCCCCACGTGTCCGTGGAAATCGATGACCGGAGACCCCGCGATCACGGCGACGACCCCGGCGGTTGTTGCAGAAGCCGTCGCGCATTCCCCACGCAAATCAGCTCACGCTGGGCTTCATTGAGATCCAGCTGATAGAGATAGAACAGCATGGGCCCCATGGCGTAGCGGGGAAAGAATGAGCCGTAAAGCAGGCGGCGCGGTCCAAACTCTCTCGCCAGCCACTCCACACCGCAGTTTGCCACCTCATAACGACTCAGCTCTAGATGCGCTCGCGGCAGGGCTCGCAGCATGGGAGCCACAAGCGCCGCGTGGGTGTAGTGAGCGCCACATAGCACGCTGATCAGCTCGGGATAATGCTCGAGACTGGCGACGATCTCCCGCGCGTCGCCGTCGGCCAACGACAGCCACAGGGGCAGCTCGTGGGCCTGTAAGAACTCCAGAAGGTCGCCGTAGAGCCAGCGCGTGAAAGGCAGCTTCACCGACTGTGTGTCGTGCAACCGGACCGCTGACAGCTCCCCAGAGGCGTGCAGATCGCGCAGTTGGCTCAGGCTGTCGGGATGGGAACTCGCCATCCACAAAGGTCGCAGGCGACCGTCGCCCTCCTCAATCCACTTCCGCTGTTGCTCGTTGCCGTCGATGGTGCTGATCGCCTCGCCCTGAATCGGGTACACGAGAGCCTCGTCGACACCATGACGATCCATCTCCGTAAGTAGCTCGGCCGCGTCGACACACGGGTGGAGGCGGTCGTGTCGATGGCCGACGCCGACATTGACGTCGATGACCTCACCCGTCGCGTGAAAGCTGAGCTCGTTCAGCGGTCGATCTCCCCAGCACTTCGGCGTGCCAGCACCTCGAGCAGCTCGCGCCTCACCTGGGCGAACAGCGCGGGGTCTTCGGTGAAGTCCGTCAGTGTCGCGATGAGCCGGTCGGCGAGTTCGCGGGCGAGAACGGAGCCCGCGGAATCGCTCTCGGCGAGCTGGTGTAACAGCTGGTGATCCTCGATGCCATCGCGCACCAATTCCATGCGCAGGCTCGAGACTGGGCCCGCAGGCCCCGCATAGATTAACGATCCATCGCCGTTGGCGGTACCAAAGCTGGCGGGATTCCAATTCACAAGATGCGTGTCGTTGATCCGGGTCAGTGGGGTGTGCTGGTTTGCCCAGCGGTTCACCGAATAGTAAGCGAAACCCTCCACCCCCTGCCGGTGCGCCATCCACCACAGCAGGCGGGCCTCCAGCGCGGGATACTCGATGAACCAGTTGGCGTGAGGATGTGTCGGCGCAATGCAGATGTACCACCAGACCTCGGTCCCACGAGTGCGGGCACGGACGGCGGCAAGAGGATCGTAATATGCCGTAAGGGGAATCCAGATGTCGACAAGCGACGCCAGGCCGGTGTCGACCCCGAGGCTGGGATCCCGCGCCGTGGTTGCCGTGCGCAGGTCGGGGAAGCGCTGCTTGAAGAAGGCGAAGGCCCGGCGCATCTCCGGGAAAAATTCTGATGTCGCCTCGTCGAATCCGTAGAGCAGGGCACGATCGAGAATCCTCTCCTGGCGCAGTTGCTGAACGAGGGGCTCGAGTTCGCGGGCAAGGGTGTCGAGCTCGCGGGCACTGTACGTCCGGGTCTCCAGACTGAAGATGACGAAGGCGTTGAGCCCGGAACGTCGATTCGCCTGACGCCGCAAGTCGGTGAGCCTGGGCATGGAACGAGCGTATAGGCTGGTGACATTTAGTCGGCTCTGGCTGAGGAACTCGTGGTAGTCGGATCTCAGCCTTCGTGCCATACGCTCGCCGTAGACCTGAGGCAGCATATGCTCGTACAGGGAGAAGACCGTGCGGATCGCCGTAGTGTCGGCGAGAGTGGTGTCGTAAACCCGCACGTGCAGCGGCACCCGCAGCTCAGAGAGCCCATCGGTGCGGAGGTACACTTCTCCGTGGTAGCTCCCCGGAGGGGTATCTGCATCGGTCGTGACCTTAATCCACAGCGGTGTGCTGCTTGCGCGGCGCAGGGCGATTTCGCCCGCCGGCAGCAGCGGATCCGGCCACCAACCGCTCGCCTCAACGGCGTAATCTTCGGGTCGCTGGGTGTGGACGTAGCCCACCCAGTACAGCTGCAATTGGGGAGTGCTATCCGTATCGAAGCCGACAGGAGTCAGCTCGGAGGCGGCGACGCGGAGGCGGCGATCGGAGGCCGCCCGCAGCACCAGTTGCACTGCCTCCCCCTCGTTGCGGGCGAGCACCACTTCGCCTCCGGGAGAAACCACAATCTCGCTCGGTGAGGTATACAACGGGACAGCCGAGTCGGGGTGGTCATCGTGTCGGATCTTGCGAGTCGATGGTTCGAACCAGGCAACGAGATCCGGCGCTGGCAACGCGAGCTCCAGGGGGCCCCATCGGCGCTTGAGAGGTTCCGATCCCCACGCCGGATCCGTCGACGTCATGTGAACGATATAGCTGCCTGCAGGCAGCTCCTTTCCGGCCTTCAGTTGAAGGCGACGCCCGGCGCTGGCACTGCGGGCCACTATAACGGCCCTGTCGGCGAGCTCGCGGGTGACGACGACCTGAACCAGAGCCCGGCGATTGTGCTCTACCTGAACAGTCAGACTGGAGTCTTCGCCCAGCGGATCAATCAGCACACGTGCTTCCGCCCTCAACGAATCCGCCTCAAGGCGCAAATTATCAACGTCGATGACGTAGTCGGCGGCGGGCTGAGACAAGTAGAGATCCACACGGGTGATGCGTCGCAGATCGAGCTCGTCGTCGAGACTGGCCAGCGACAAGCGATGCGCCCGCAGAGGGCCGGGTGCCACCGGCAAGATGCGAATGGCGTAGGCGCCACGATCGTCATCGATGCGGATCTTAAGGTGAATTGTGCGCGGGTGAGAGGTCCCTAGGTCGAGCGCGAAGGTGTCGAAATCTCGCCAGTCGGAATGTGCCTCCAAGGTTTCGTCGGGCAGGCGCATGGCAGGCCACTTGTCGCTACCCGGCATCCAAGCGGGATAGCGAAACCGTGCCACAGCGCCCCCCTTGCCTATGAGCCGCGTCGCCCGCACGTGGTCGGCCTTCCAGCGGGAGAGCGCCTCCGGTTCTTCGAAGTCTTGCAGCACTGCCGTTACCAACGGCTCCGGTGTTGCCGAACCGGCGACGATGATACACAGGGCGCTGACGAGGAAACCGAAGCGGCAGATCGTCGTCAGGCGCTGTACCCCGGCCGCACTCGACAGGTGGGACAGACGTTCCTCAGGTGTTCCCGGCGCACACGCCACAGATCGATCCCCTTCACCAGCTCGCAGTCGGCGTTCCCCACCTTGCCTCGACGCTGCAGACCGCGCCGGTCCAAGGCATCGTCGAGCTTGGGCGTAATCTCCACCGGACAGCCCCCGTTGCGAAAGGCGAGACCCCACACCTCTGCGACAGCGCCGTCATCCTGCACGACCCGGTGGATGCTACCAAAGGGATCAAGACAACCGCAGGGCACAGAGGTCTCGGCCACGTGGTAGGCCGTCGTTGTCCAGTGCGTCGCGCCCAGGGCCAACAGGTATCCTCCCCCGTGAATGAGCTGGCCGATGGGGCTCTCCGGCGCCCAAACTCCCGCCTCGAGGTGATCGGTGATGTACTGCTGCGCCTTCGGGCCGATGGCGGCCACGGCATGCGTCGCATGCTCAGACCGCCAGGCCCGCGGGTGGCGCCACAAAGCGTCGGGAATGGCACCGTTGGTGGTGGGTGTGGTCAGTCGATTGTAAACCTGGGCAGCGCGGTGGTTAAAGGAGGGCGCCAGCAGCGTGCCGCTCCGGCCTATTGCTTCCGCGAGTGCCGCGACTACCGTCTCCGCGCCCCCCTCGACTTCGCCGATCGCGCTGAGCGAACTGTGCACCATGAGGTCCATGCCCGGACGCACTCCGAGACTGTGCAGATCGGCCACCAGCTGTCTGCGCGTGAGCATTGCGCTGCGTTCGGGAAGAGCCACGTAGTCGATTTCGGCGTGGGCCTCGAAGTACTGCACCAGGCGATCGACGTCGACCGTGGCCGGCGGACGCAGGCCGCGGGGACAAAGTACCCCCGACTGCTCGCTGCGCACACGTCGGGCGATCTGGGCGATGGTTCGCTTGCCGTCCGCCCAAAACAGCGCCCAGGAGGGAAAGCCCACGGACATCTTGCGCGCGATAGGCGGTGGCATGTTTTCGGAGGTGGGCGACAAAACCGCCGTGCGTCGAGGAATGCGCCGGGCACGGGCAGAAGAGGACAGAGGTGGAGCCGACCGCCGGACCTTTTTCACTTCTGCTGCCACTTCGCGGCGAAGTTCATTGAAGGCCCGCATCGTCTGCTGGCGGTCGCCACCCCACAGCCAGCGTTGCAGTCGACACAGGCTCTGCTCGTGGGCGTCCTGGATATAGGCAGCGTGGTCCTTGTCGAGGCGTCGCCGCTGGCTGCGCAGCTCGCCCGCGAGCCTTGCGGTCTCGCTGCGGGCAATCTCCAACACTTCACGGGTACCGAAGTCGGCGAGGTAATAAAGATAGGAGGCCAAGGCAGCCGTGCAGGCCTTCATGCCAGCAGCGCTCATCAGGCTCACCTGGTCCGCGGAGGAATGGTAGGCGTCATAGGTGACCTCCTCCTCGTTCTGGCAGCTGGTGGTGAGCCAGGGACAAGGATAGCCATACTGCGGGTCGCCGATCAGAGTGTCCGCAGTCGAACGGAAGGGACCGTAGTGCAGACGGTAACCGGACGCCGGGTACTGGCGCAAAGTACTACGCAGGACCTTCTCCCCGATCCAGTCAACGAAGCCTGCCGACATGGGAATGGTGGCCCGCCAGTCGAGACGGCCGCCACAGTATTTCGGCTTGGCTCCAATGGTGTCGATGCAGACACCTGCCATGGGAGGCTGCAGTCGGTTCTCGCGCTCCAGGTAAGCAAAGAATCCGTAACACTCGTAGGCGTTAAGCAAGCGAATGGTTCGGCGAGGGCGCGGCATCTCGCCGGCGGCGATCAGGCCCTCTATTACACGAGCAATCTCGACGGTAGAGGCACAACCAGAGGCGTTGTCCATGGCCCCCGGCTCGCCATCATGGGCGATGGCCCACACCTCATCCTGGGGATTGTCAGCTCCGCGTACGATACCGGAGACCACGTCATGACTGCCCACGTACTGGCGTATGTCGACTTTCACATGAAGAGTGAGGCCATGGTGTCGGTAGTGCAATCGGCGCAGACGTTGCCCTTCGCGCTGCGACACCACCAGGCCCACCAATCGCGAACTCGAATGTGCCTGCGGCACGGCTCCCCAGCCAAACTTCGTCCATGCCAGTGCCGAACGGTTGTTCGTAACCTCCGTCATTGCAATCACTACCGCCGCACCGAGGCGGGCAAAGGTTTCCATGCGGCTGCGAATGTCGCTGAAGCTGTTCTCCCCAAAGCCAGCGAGCACCGCCTTGCCAACGAGTCCGTCGGTGCCATAACGATCGAGATCGCTGATATCGTTGATGACGACCAGAGGACAACGAATGCCCGCGGCTGGCGTTGCCGCCGACCACTGCACCACGTGCCAGGGGTTCTCCTTGTAGTCGAGGAAACGCTCGCGGATGGGATGCACGATGTCGGCTGTGGCAGATCGAATGTGCTGCGCTTCGCGGATGACCCAGCGGCCGCTGCCCATCCGGCCTCCGGTCTGATAGGAATTGACCTCAGCGCCGGCGCCCCCTTCCTCGTAGAGTCGCACCAGGGTGTCGGTAGTTTCGTGAAATCGGTGAAAGCAGTTCCACCGGTCAGTCGCCTGAATTGCCGATACATCGCCGAGCATGCGGCGACCGTCGGTAGCGCGAAGAATCCGCCGCAGGGAGCCGCGAAGTAGACGCTGAAGACTAGCGGGAGTGGGGATGGAGATCATGGAATCGCCTTTGCGAGAAGAAGAGGATCACACTGTCTAGAATGCCGATCAAGAGCTATGTTCAGGAGGTCGGAGAAGAGACGAAAACACACGCAAAATGGCAAAGACCGATCCCAAAAAACTAGCGGATGCTCTGAAGAAGATCGCCCTGTTTAACGGGCTATCTCCCACCCAGTTGCGAGTCACCCTCGGGCATTGCCACGCACAGCAGTTTGAGGCGGGCACCGTCGTCTGCCAGCAGGGAGGGGCCAGTGACGAGATGCACATCCTCGTCTCCGGCAAGCTCGCCGTGCTGGAGGATAACGTACGCGTCGCGTCCATCATTCCGGTGGACAGCGTGGGCGAGATGGGCGTGATCACCGGCCATGCCCGGTCGGCAACGGTGGAGGCGGTTGAGCCTAGTCACGTGCTCACCATCGAGAAGGTCAAGCTCGACAGCGTCCTGCGCGCCCAGCGTGATCTGAAGAACAGAATTTTCGCAAACATCATCAACATTCTGTCGGAGAAGCTCGTGCGCGACAACGTGCGCATGCGCGACTTCCTGTCGACACGCACTCGCTTCGAGTCATCGTCGGAGCGGATGAAGCGCGAGCTCGACGCCGCCGTGCAGCTGCTTGGGGAGCGCGGTCTTGAAGAGGAGGAGGCGCGCAAGCTCATCGAAGACAAAGCCGACTCAGACACGCCCATGGTACTCATCGTCGCCGCCGAGCCCGAAGGGCGGGAGCTGCTGAGTCGCGGCTTGTGCCGCTACCGCGTCGTGGAAGCCGAGCACGGCGAAGAGGCGCTGGAGGTGCTGAAGACGCAACAGGCGAAAGTAGTGCTGTCCGACATCCACTTGCCGAAGATGGACGGATTAGCTCTACTCAAGCAATTGCGTGCCGATTATCCGAAGCTGCCCGTAGTGGCAGTAAGCGCCTACGGAGACACCGTCGATCTCAGCGATTCTGACTTCAACGCGATCTTGGAGAAACCTGTCGCCCTCGACGAAGTGCGCAAGGTGGTAGACGACCTCGCCACGGGCTGAGCCCGTCAGCGTCTCCGCTACTCGAACACGCCCCATCTTCCGGCCGCCGACTTCGGGGACTGCCAGGCTCATTAGTAAGCGCAGCAGCGTGATTTCATCCTCGCCGTGAGACCGACCTGTCCGATGCGATCGCCCACCTTGATGCGAAAATCGGAGATTGCCGAGAATACCTCATAGGCGACGTAGTTCTTGGGCAGCGATGAGCAGGTGAGCAGCGACATCAAGGAACCAGGCTGTAACCACAATCCTCCATCACATCGCGAAGGAAGGGAAAGTCGGGGACGGGCTCGGACGCGCGCTGCCAACGTCCCACTGATTCGGGGCGCACGACGATGCGCCCGAGAGGGATATCGAGAAACTCTTCCAGCCGCTGCAGCTCACGTTCCTGCTGAAGAATGAAGTCTTCGAAGCGCACTTCGATCCAGTGCTCAGGACGCGGGGTGGCGCGCACGAGATCGTACTGGTATCGCCAAGAGATGGCTCGGCGCTCGAGCAGCTCTTCCGTCTCTCCGTAGGGTACGCCAAATCTCGACAGATCGTCGGTGCCATGCGCGGCCAGGATCGAGTCGCGAGGATCGCGCACGAGGAAGATATACTTCGCCTCGGGGAACATGCGCGTGATCCAGGGCAGTACTAGAGTGGTCTCCGGCAGCTTCCAGCCCTTATGCGTGGAGGCGTCGTATCCGGTGATGTCGGCGAGGTACTCGTGGACAAGGGTATCGAACTCCGGGTCGATATCGCCCGCAACGAGCTCCGGAAAGTTCCACAGCAGCCCACCTTCCCAACGCACAGAGCGAGCGAACACGCGGCAGGCTTCGTACATGGCGCCGGGTGGGACTTTGTCGCCGGAACGATTGAGCGTGTTCCCCATGAATACGCCGCTGGCGTACAGGGTGTGGGAGATAGCCCGGGTGCCGGAGTGGCCACGACCGACAACGGTGATCAAAGACATAAGAGGCCTGTTGAATCGGGGGGACTACGTCGACGCGAAGGGTTAAGAAGAGTTTAATTTAGTCAGCCATGATCGTACTTGCCTCGCATTCGCCCCGGGCGCTGTCGCGGTGACTGAAACCAGGCGAAGCCGGGTCGCTTTCGACTTCACACCCCTGCTCGAGCACTACGGCGAGAGCCGTGGCATTCGGCTCTGCCTGGACGTGGATCACCTGCCGACGCTGCCGGCTCTGTTGCGCGAGTGCCTTCCGTCGGGGCCGCGCTGGCAGCTAGTCTTCGATCACAACACTTGGCGCGTCGCAGGCGAACGGGTGCTCGAGACCGTGACCGGCGACGGACATGCTCCTGCGATCACCTGCACCGAGCTCGGCAGTGCCCTCCACCGCAGCGCTCTGCGAGCCACGGTAGAAGAAGCCGAAGCGTTGCAGTCCCAATTCGAGAGTGGAGGTGTCAGCGCCGCTATCGCCGTGGGATCAGGCACGATCAACGACCTGGTGAAGATGGCCGCTTTCGGTGCCGGCATTCCCTGCGCCTGTGTGGCTACGGCACCCTCCATGAACGGCTACACCTCTAGCGCCGCCTCCCTGCTCGACGCAGGCATCAAGGTGACCCGACCCTGCTCGCCCCCTGTGCTCTGCTTCGCCGATACAGAAGTTTTGCGTCGAGCGCCGATGCGCATGGTACAGTCCGGCTTTGGCGACCTGCTCTCGCGCCCGGTGAGTGGCGCCGACTGGTACCTGAGCCACGTCCTCGAAGGCACACCATACGATACCAAGGCGCTCGAACTCATTCACCAGGCCGAAAAGCTCATGCGCGAGCTTTCGGGCCGATTAACGGAAGGCGACACCACAGCCATCGCCGCGCTTACCGCCGCTCTCTGGATCTCGGGACTGGCCATGGATGTCGCGGGCACCTCGGCGCCTTCTAGCGGTGGCGAGCATCTCATCAGCCACTATCTCGACATGACGGCCTTTGCCCACGGCCTGCCCTACGACCTGCATGGCTGTCAGGTGGGAGTATCTACCCTGATCAGCGCCCACCTCTACCGACGCCTGCTCGAGCTCGAGGCCGACGACCTGGAGCCTGCCCACGAACTGCTCGAGTGGCGCGACAAGCCGGCGGAGCTGAAAAAGCACTTTGGGCCTCTGTGGCCGTCGCTACGCGATGACGCTTTGACATCGATAGGAACGGCTGAGGGCAATGCCCATCGCCTGCAGCGGCTCCGGGAGCGCTGGCCGGAGATTCGCGCCAACTTGCGCTCCCTGCTGCGCACGCCCGATGAGATTCGCGAGGACCTGATCAAGGCGCGGGCTCCCACCTCGTTCTGCGACCTCGACATCTCGGAGATGCGGGCCCACAACGCGGTGCGCTTCGCCCGCTACATCCGCCCCCGATACAGCATTCTCGATCTCGCCGAAGAGCTCGGTCGGTTGGAAGTCTGGCTACACGAAGCTCTCGCGGAGATGACCCGGTGACCCGCACGGGACCCGCAGAGATTGTCGCCGTGCTCTTGAGCCTGATCGCCCTAGCGGTACAGCTCTGGCGCTACGATGTGGTGCAGGACGATGCCTACATCACCTATGTGTATGCCCGCAATCTCGCTGACGGCCTGGGTTTGGTTTTCAACCCCGGCGAGCGCGTCGAGGGCTTCACCAATTTCCTGTGGACGTTGCTGCTGGTGCCGCCGCACTGGCTCGACCTCGACGCCGTCCTCGTGTCCCGCGCCTTCGCCGTGGCCGCCACTATAGGAGTGATCCTGCTCTGCTGGCGGCTGGGTCGCCGCTTCGGCGGCGAGACGCGCACTGGCCTCTGGTCGACGCTAGCTCCCCTGCTGCTGGGCGCAAATGGTGCCCTCGCTTTCTGGACGTTGAGTGGGCTAGAGACGGCCCTGTTCGTACTCACCGTCACCGCCGGCGCCGCCCATTACCTGTGGCACGGACAACGATTGCTCCCCGCCACGGGCGGACTGTTCGCTATCGCCGCCATCGCCCGTCCCGAAGGCGCCTTCTTCTTCGGCCTCACCATTCTGCACCGCACTGCTTGCGGCCTACTCGAGCGCATTGCCCTGCCACGCCTGATCAGTGAGCTGATCCGCGGTGGCCTGCCCGTCTTTGCGTTTCTCGGTCCCCTTCTGCTGTTCCGCTTTCTCTACTACGGCTATCTCGTACCCAACACATTTTACGCCAAGACCGGCGTCGCCCTCACCTATCTCGACCACGGCCTGCGCTACACCGAAAAGTTCCTCGTCGACTACGGCTTGCTAGGCACCGGGCTGATTGCACCCGTACTTCTGCTGCGCCGTGCGCCGGAGCGGTTCTCCTACCTCGCCCTCCTATTGCTATCCAATGCGGCGTACGTGATCCTGGTGGGGGGAGATACCCTGGCGGAAAATCGGCTGTTTCTGCCGGTGCTACCTCTCATGTGTCTTTGCCTCCAGGAGGGAGCCTTCACGCTATGGCAACAGTACCCCAATCGCGCCGTACGACTGGCGATCAGCGTCCTCTGCGTCGGCGCTGTGGTTTGGACGACGACGGGGTCGCACGGCAGCCTCACTCACGCCGTGCAGGCTGCTGCAGCGCACAACGACAGGCTCCACAATTTCGTCAACTACCTGGAGGAGGAGGGCCTCGAGCCCGAGTTACTAGCTAGCACCGCCGTCGGCATTCCCCGTTATCACACCAATGCCATCGTCCTCGATTTGGTGGGACTCACCGACACTACCATTGCGCACCATCCGCGATCTCTGCCTGGCATTCGCGACGACCATATCCTGCGCAACTACGAGATCGAGTATTCGCTGGATCGGGCACCAGACCTATTCCTCTTCATTGCCGGTGAGCGGCCATCCACTCCGGCTGAACGAGCGCTATTCCTGTCACGCCGCTTTCGTCGGCAGTACTACACTACCTATATCGAAGACCGACGGCCCCTGCTTGTGCGCCGTCACCCCGCGCCTGCGGTGAAGGAACAGTTGTTTCCGGATGGCGCCTTCATCGAGAGTTACGCGCAGGCGATCGGCGAGATGGACCGCGGCAACGAGGCGGCCGCCCTTGCCCTTTTCGAGCAGTCGCGGCGGCAGGCTCCACACGATTTCGCCGGCGCCAGTGACTGGATCGGTCGCATCCATTATCGGCAACAGCGCTTCAAAGCTGCCATCGACGCCCTCACTGAAGCGGTTCACCGTGACGACCACACGGTAATGGCCCATGCTTACCTGGCGATCTTGGAAGCGGAGAACGGCCGCGCTGACCGTTCGCTCGTCCTCAGTGAACGCGCCGTTGCTTTGGCACCGCGCAGTCAGTTCTGCCGCTACGCCCGCGGGCGCTGCCTGGTGTTGGCCGAACGCTGGACGGAGGCGGTCGAAGAACTCGTGCGGGCGTTACACCTTGTAGGCAGCCAAAGCACCGGGACCATCATTACTGGAACAGGGACCCGGGACACCGCCGCTATGATCGTGGATACCCTTTACTTGCTCGGACAAGCCCACGTCGCCTTGGGTGATGTGGAACGGGCCCGTACGGCTTGGGTCGAGGCACTGCGCGGCGACCCAAGCCATCGCGGTGCTCGCCTGCAACTCGACAGGATCTCCGGCAAGCGCTGACGCCGGCTTCAGGGAGGTGCTTCCAGGTTCTGTTCACCGGTCATGACCTTTCTCCGTAATCCTCGACGAAGGCCCGCACCGGCGTTGCGCGTTCAGTACCCTCCCCAATCGCGCTGAAGAGGATTACCCAAGCTCCACAAGGAGGCCTGCGACCAGCTTCGTGAACCGCTGGGGAAGGGGCAGATCGTGGCAGGCTCCCGGGCTTTCGTTAATCGCTCTCGCAGATCCAGTCCGGATGGATGCGCGCCAGCGTGAGATGCTCGTAGGGATCGTCAGCACCGCGCTCGTACAGGCACAGCGCCATACCATCCGGTGCCACGGCGAGATCGCTGTACGCCGAGGGTCCTTTGTACAGGCAGCGCGACTGGGCCCAGCTGCGGCCTCCGTCTTCGCTCAGGCGGAGGGTGAGTGCTGCCCGCTCTTCCTGGCTGGCCGGGTTGGCGAACAGCACCCGGTTGCTGGCACTGCTGTCAGCGGTATGGGTGACCATGCTGCCTTGGCAGATCGGCTCGGGCAGGCCGTCCTCCCAGTATCGCTCGGGAAAGCTCTCTCCTGCGTCGGTCGAGCGCGCCGCCGCCCGCCGCTTCTCGCCGCGGTAGTTGCGGCAGTTAATGTACAGACTGCCGTCAGCAGCTTCGATGATGCAACACTCGTTCGTACCCTCTGGCACGATGCCTCCGATACTCCAGCTGGCGCCATTGTCGTCGCTGATTATCACATGGGAGTGATAGGGATCGGTGGCACGGTCCAAGTTTTCCCCCACCATGTGATCGCAGGGGATAACGAGACGGCCGCTCTCCAACTGGATGCCGTGACCGGGTCCGGTGGCGTACCAGGTCCAGAATTCCCGCTTTGTCGTCGCCGTGATCTCCATCGGCTCCGACCAGTTGAGCCCGTCGTCGTCAGAGCAGGCGTACCAGACCGTGCGCGGCGCCTCGCCCTCACAGATCATCGACTCCGGACCGTTCCCCAGGTTCTTACAGAACAGCAAGTGAATACGTCCGGTCGTGCGGTCGACGACGGGACAGGGATTGCCGCAAGTCATCTCCGCCTCAGCGACCACCACCTGCACTGGCTCCCAGTTCACACCGCTGTCGGTGCTCCGGCGCAACAGCAGTTCGATGGTGCCGGCATCGCTGCGGCTGTGCTTGCGGCCCTCGCAGAGCGCCAGCACCGTGCCGGACGCGCTCACGGTGAGCGCAGGTATGCGATAGGTGTTGTAGCCGGCCTCGCCACTGGTCCAGATCTCCTGCTGACTCAACAGTGTCTTCATAACGTCTCCCTGTGGTCGGCTGAGTCCTTGTTACCCACCGAGGTGGCGCTCACGATACGCCAGACGCCGCGTCTATCGAGCGCCGTGCCGTCGCAGGCCTCGTAAAACATACGATAACGTCCTGCAGGCCCAGGCGATGTTGGCAGCGCTACTACGCACATCTCCGAGCACTTCGCCGCATCGAAACGCCCCCCGGGCACGACGACGGGATCAGGTACTTTCCTCCAGGCGAGTCCGTCTTCTGACTCCGCCGCGAGAATACTGGCACGCGTCTTGTCGGAGTAACCGGCGTAGTACAGGCGGTAATTGCCGCTGGCGATGCGCAGGACCTCCGGCGCGAAGGCGGTCAACATCTCTTCGGGCAACTCTCCTGTTCGAATGCGCACTCCAGGCTCCCTCTCGAAGGTGAGACCGCCGTCCTCCGACAGGGCGCTCACAATGCCGACGCCGCACTCGCTGCAGTAGAGCCTCCAAGTCTCGCCTCCCGTCCACAGGGCGCAGGGTGCGCTGTAGTTGCCACCTTCGAGCCGGTAGCCCTCCTCCCGGAACCAGGTGAGCCCGTCCGCGGACTGGGCACTGCGAATCGTCGCTCCCTCCAGCTGCGCACCTCGGCAACACTCGTAGTACATCCGCAGCCCACCTGCGGGCAGAGCGACGACGTCGGGGCTCACGACCCTGCCCACCTTGCCGGCTCCCCCGTCACGGGGTGAGAGTCGCACGCCAGGCTCCGGCGTCCAGGCGACCAGATCCCACGACACCGAGCTGAGGATCCGGGTCGTAGCGTGATCGTAGTCGTTGGCTCCTTCCGGAAAGCCATCACGGGGCACGATCTGGGTATAGTACATGCGATGTCTGCCGTCGCCGAGGTCCACCACGTTGGGCGTGACAGCGCCGCAGATACCGGTTCGGGAGTCCGTATCCGGCCAGACAGCAGCGGGATCCGGATCGACATCGATGTCGGGCGGCGCTTCGATGGCCACCACGGCGTCTTTTTTCCAAGCGATGCCCGGGTCGGAGCACACGACGTGAGTAGAGGCGGTATCCATGCGCCCTCAGTGCTTTTTGCGCACAAATTCGGGACGCCCGGCGGGGAGTTCGTCCACCATCCTCGCATGTGTGACCTCCTGCGCCAGGTACGACTTGGTGTCGAAATCACCAAAGCGATCGGGGGAAAATATGGCAGCGTCGATACTGGTTTTCCCGTCGACGATGTACTCAGCCAACAGCAGTCCCGCCACAGGGTGGTAACCGAAGCCTCCGGAGCAGAAGTTCGTCGCGATCTGCAAGCCCGGAAGGGCTTTGACAGGGCCGATATTTGGAACGAAGTCGATGGGATAGCTGACGAGGCCGACACGGTGGGCAACCAGAGGTGCCGCCGCCAGTCGCGGCAAACGCTCGCGTACTGCGTCGGCGATGAAGGTAATACTGCCGGCGTTGGGCTCGAGGTCTTCGAGCAGGAGATCGATTCCCGGGAGTGGGACTTGCTCCGGCTCCAGCGCGCCAGTACCCAACAGCAGCCGTCCGTCTTCCGTCGGACGATAGTAGACGCCGTGGGAATTGTCGTTGGTCGCCGGCACTATAGGCGGCTCGTCAAAGGGTCGGGTCACGAATCGTTCGTGCACGAAATTTCGAATCGGCAAGGGTTGGCCAACACGCGACAACAGCGTGTTGGCCCACGAATTGACCGTGCATACGGTAAAATCGCTGCGCAACTCTTCTCCACCGCGCAGCAGCACGCCGCGCACCTCGCCCGATTCCACCAGGAAGTCTTCGACGACGCACGCCTCGCGAATCCTCACACCGAGTTCGACTACCTTCTGCTTCAGTGCGGGGATGTATCGATCCGGCTCGCTCCACCCCCCACGCAGGTCGAGGACGCCGATCTCTTCATCCCTAAGCCGCAGATCGTCGAATCGGGCCTCGATCTCGGTCCGTCGTAGGATTTCAAACTGTGCCCCGGCGCTCACGTGCATGGCATGCAGTTTGGCTGCCACGGCAAACTGTTCCGGCGTGTAGAGCGCAAGACATCCAACTTGGTGGAAGTCGTATTCGGGAAGAAGGGAATCGAAGCGCTCGAAAATGTCGAAGCTGATCCCACGAGCCATAGTAGCCGCCGCGTTGTCCATCAGCATAGTGTTCACGGCACCGGATCGAATGCTCGAGCCGGTACCGACGCGGTCCTTGTCGAGCAGCGTGATGGACCCGGCGCCCCTCTCGGCCAAGTGGAACGCCGTGCTCAGACCAGCGATCCCGGCTCCAACGATGTTGACACTGTTGCGGGACAAGGGCGTCTCCTTGAAGGGTTTGCCCGTCAGGGACCAACAGGCAAGACCATGTCTGGCGCCCCGGCGAAGTGGATGCGAACTTCGTCGAGGTGTACGTAGCCTTCCGGCAGCTGAGAGCGCCAGACGGGGTAGTCCTTTTCTGGCCGCAACAGGTGCGGATCGCCATCGATGGGACCCATAGGCGAGATCTCGAGAGGATGCAGCACAAGGAGGATGTCCACATTCACATCTGACAGGACCGTCTCCAAGGGCAACTCGCCATAGTAGTCCTGGCGATCGTGTCGAACGCCCATGCACTTCCACTGGCTATCGTCCACCGGAAGTGACACGCTCTGCTCGCTCCACTCGGACGTCACTGCGAAATGCTGACCCGTGAGCAGCCAGCCCGAGATCAGCCCATCCTGAGCACCTTGGCACAGCAGGTGTAGGCGAGCGCCCTTGGCTTTGAGCTCACCGCGCAAACGCAGCGTCAGCTGAGCATCCGTGAAGTTCGTCGGGAAGCTTCCGAGGATAAAGCGATTCTCCCCCTCTGTGTCACGCTGGTGCTCACCGGGCGTGCCCCCGGTGTTGAGCATGTAGAGCAGATGCATGTAGCCCCCGCCGGGGGGTGCGTGGTTATAGTCGATCCACCAGGGGCTGCGGCTGACAGCGTAGCCGTCGACGATGTCGAGCCGCGCCGGGCCAGCGGCATTGCTGATCCAGCGATACCACCCCCCGGGACCGTCGCCGAAGGTCTCTATGTAGTTCATGTGGTGAAATCTCGATCCCCTCCCAGCACAAGGGCAAACGGGGGGGATCTTCTTGACGAGGAGATCCCCACTCACTTAGTGATCACCCGACCATAGCACCCGAACCACTGCTATACGACGTGCAGCTCAAGAGATATGAGTTTTCTCCGTCAAGCGGTACCCGAGGGTCACCTCGACATGATAGAGGAGATGAAGACGTTCCACGAGGCCGGTGTTGACGCTCCCATGATGGTAGACCCCACGTGCCCCGCCTCGAAGAGGGATATAGGAGGAGATATCGTTCGTGCGCTTACGCCTTGGGGTATGTGCGAGCACTCATGGACACCGTGAATCGAGGGCATTGACGAGCAAGGCACGCCTGGAGGCTCTGACTCGTGGTAACGCTACCGCAACCCGCCCCAATCGCATCTCCGAGTATGTCGCCTTTGCGGCGATCAAGTCTCTACCGGAGGATATGCTGCTGTGCATGTGTCGACACGGCTCGGCGCGAGAGAGCGACGACGGGGTCGTGCGGATCCACCGCTCGACGAATGGAGGGATTCACTGGGAGCCGTCAGGGAACCTGCTGGAACCAAACAGCGCCGGAGAAAGCAGACGGTCCCGGGCGGCTTCGGCGTGGCCCCCTTGGGTGAGATCCTCGCCTGGGCAGGATACGCCCCCAGCCCGAACGGGGAATCTGGTCAGCTCGTATGGCACTCTGAGGATAGCGGCCTGACTTGGTCGGAACCGGCGCGCGTCGATACTTCCCGATTCGAAGTCATCGGCGTGGGAGACAATCTCGTCAACGTGACCGACGGCACCCTGGGTGGGCCTCCGAATGGGGCGCCGAGGAGTCCGGCGATGAACAGCCGGACTGGGCCTCCCTGATAGCCGCCCGGCAGACGGCGGCCAAACTGGGATACCTCGCGGAGGGTTCAGGGGCCGAAAGAGGACGTCTACTACTTCGATCTTCGCATCACCGACCTGGCCGACGGACGTCTACTTGCCGCGTACTGGCCGCATGACATGAACCGAGACGTGGGTCGATATGTGCATACCGCATGGTCAGAGGACGGCGGCCAGGCCTGGACCGAGCCCCAGGACGCCAAGTTCTGAGGCCAAATGACGTCCGTGGCCTGCCTTGGCGGTAGAAATGCCTAGGTCGACGGAAGATCGAAGTCGGCATCAAACCAATGATGTGCTCGGGGCACAGCAACCCTCGCAATGAACACGGCAGTTTGCGAATCCGCCAGATCAGTCGTACGTTCCATACAGCCGCATTATGTAACTCCTCCCAGATTTTCCGCGTTTTTCTCAGTATCCGCGCCTGTCCTTGAGAGCCTTGTAAGCTCTTTGTGCATCCTCCCGCACTCAGTGCCCGGACCGAGAGCCGCAACTAAGTCTCGGGTACCTCTTATTTTCTATCATTCCGGACAGGATAGTATGGATACGGAAACCACCTTCGAGCGCCTGGCGCTCATCCCGCAACTTCTCACGGCTCTCGACGGCGAGGGCTACACTACCCCATCTCCGATTCAGCGCGATGCAATACCCGAGGTCCTCGAGGGCCGGGATGTACTCGCCACGGCACAGACGGGAACTGGGAAGACGGCGGCCTTCGCCCTGCCAATCCTCCAGCACCTGCATCAGCAGCCAGCGCGCGGTAAGAAGCTGCGTGCATTAATCCTCACCCCCACACGAGAGTTGGCGTTGCAAATTCAGGAGAGTTTCGACGTTTACGGTCGCCACCTGCCTCTGTCGAGCACCGTCATCGTCGGCGGCGTGGCCGCAGGCCCGCAGATAAAGCAACTGCGCCGCAAGCCACAAGTTCTGGTGGCGACCCCCGGACGGCTCCTGGATTTGATGGGACAGGGAGAGGTGCATCTCGATGCAGTCGAGATCGCGGTGCTGGATGAGGCTGATCGGATGCTGGACATGGGCTTCATCCACGATGTTCGTCGAGTCGTGCAGGCCCTTCCGAGGAAGCGGCAGACCTTGCTGTTCTCTGCCACATTGCCACAGGAAATCACGCAACTGGCCACCGACATGCTGCGCGATCCAGCGCGGGTTGCTGTTGCCCCAACGTCCACGGTAGCCGACAACATCGAGCAACAGGTGATGTTCGTCGAGAAGGCCGACAAGCGTGCCCTTCTGACTGACGTCCTCGACGACCACGGAATCGAGCGCGCCATTGTCTTCACGCGGACAAAACACCGAGCCAATCGAGTCGCTCGTGATTTGGTGAAGAAGGGGATCAGCGCCGACGCCATCCACTCAAACAAGAGCCAGGGCGCTCGCCAGCGAGCGCTTGGCGCCTTCGATGCCGGCAACGTCCGGGTGCTGGTTGCCACGGATATCGTCTCACGCGGCATCGACGTTGACGCGATCACCCATGTCATCAACTTCGAGATCCCGAATGAACCGGAGGCCTACGTCCATCGGATTGGCCGGACCGCACGTGCCGGCGCCGAGGGCGTGGCCATGTCCTTCTGCGATCAGGAAGAACTCCCTTACTTGCGCGCCATTGAGCGACTGACGGGAATTGAACTGTCCGAAGCCGACGACCATCGGTATCACTCTGATCGCATCGCCGCGTTGCATGGCAATGACACCGGATCTGCCAGGCAGAAATCGAACGGTAACGGGCGTAGCACCCCTCGAAAACCCTCTCCTCGGCGAGGCCGGGCCTCCACCAAGACCAAGGGTGCCAGGCGCGACGGATCAAGGATACACGAATCGAAGACAAACGGATCGGCCAGTCACGAGACTGCCATCAAGGACCTCGGTCCATCGAAGTCAAATGGGGTATCCCGAAAGAACATCAACTCCAACAATACCAGCCAGCGTGATCGAAAGACCGGTGGCGCAACGACAGATTCACGTCGCAGCAAAGCCCGGACGGCCTCCGGTAGTAAGAGCCGTTCCAAGCCGCCGCCACAGCGAACAATGGCCAGCGGCAGGATCGTGACGGTCACTAATCATCGTCGCGACCCCGTGGAAGTATCGAGCGCCATTGACGGAAAATGATGGCGCCACCTTCGCCAAGAAGGACCACATGGAGTTCTGGGGAGTTGCGCCAGGCCAAATCTGAAGCGCACGCGTCCTGTCCACGCGCCACGACGTGAATGTCCTGGACGCCTATCGTTTCTTCACCTTCGGGACAACATTGGTTTCGCAACTGTCCGATAGGACGATCGTGGCCGCCTTCTATGTGACTGAAGAGCACACGACCTACTGCGATACTGCCTTACGAGGGAGGTTGACTGAGTGACATTTCCCTACTGCGCGTCAATCGACATCGTTAGTCGACTCTCTGAACCACCCTTCGCCACCTTCATTAACCTGTTTGATCGTTCTTGTAAGAATCATAATCATCAGAGACCGATGCTGCTTCCCGGGCACGTCCTATAGATTCAAATTCCGAGATTGCGTTTTCAAATTTTTCCTTTGGATCCGCGCCTTTCTTAATCAGGACAAGTGCCTCAAGGTGACTGACTCGCGCGAGATCAGCCGTCCGATTCTGCTCACTAGCAATAACCCGGGCCTCCGCCAGACACTCTGACGCGGATTCCGTTTCACCACTCTCCAAATACACTCTCGCCAGGGAAAGATTGTTGGCTACCACCCTGAAACCGAGCTCGGCATCCCTAAAAATATTTCGTGACGCTCGGAGGGTCGTCTCTGCACCGCCATAATCCGACAGATCTAGATAGCACCTACCCTTGGCCATCAACGAAGTCGCCACTCCTATACGATTTGCAATGGCTTCCTGCGTTTCAACCGCCTGCTCAAAACATGAAAGTGCTTCACTCAGTTCCTTGCGCTTGCTATGTACATACCCCAACGACAGATAAGCATTTCCAAGCTTACGGCTATTTTCACCGGCCACGAGCAAATCCCTGCATTTTTCATTGTGCTCCAAAGCAAGGTCTAGGTCGCCATTGTGCTCATAGAAAACCGCAAGATTGTTGTGCGCATCAGCTATGTCTTCTTCAGATTCATGCCTTTCGAACAATTCGAGGGCCTTACGACATTTAGCTACCGCTTGCTCAGACTGCCGCTGTCTGTTGAGAACCCAGCTTTCATTCAATAGTGTTCTTCCCATCTCGATAGACTGAGGATATTTTTCTAATACCTCAAAGGCCTCCGAATACATTTTCAGAGATCTCTCTTGATCTCCCTTTTTTTCCCATATCCTTCCGACCTGTCGCAAGCAATCTCCCTTCTGGCGCTCATCTTTCAGCAAAGAGGCCAATTTTCCCCGCCATTCAATGGCTAGATCGAGATCGCCATTAACTTCGTAGACTTCCGCAATGGCCTGATACACTTCCCAAATCGGTGTTTCGGGATTTTTTGCCTTTTCGACGCACTCGATGGCGGGGTTCAAATGAGAAATCGCCTCTACCGGAGCATGCATTCCCTTCGCGCGCATACCAGCCTTGACACTGTATTCATATGCTTGGTCGAAATCTCCGGCTTTATAGGAGTGCTGCCCCAGTGAATCGAAATGCTCATCGATACGGATCTTGTGGATATGGCCGATAGCTTCAGCAACAGAGACATGCATTTCCCTCTGTTGCTTTAGGAGTAGGCCTGAGTACGAACATTCTTGGACCAATACACTTGTGAAGCTGTATTCAATCTCCGGAAAAGATTTTGACTCGAAAATCAATTTCCTGTCGATGAGTTCTTGAAGGCTCTTTGCCGGTTCTTGATCCTCTGCGACCTGCTCCACAAGGGCATGCTCGAAAACTGGACCAATCACAGATGCCCATTGCAGTAACCGTTTCTGTTGAGAAGGCAGCCTATCTAGGCACGACACCACAAGGCCTTGGATGCTTCCCGGTATTTCGATGCTGTCGATTGGTTTCAAGATTGTTAATGGTTCGCCGTCCTTGACTTCGACTACATCTTCTTCATGTAGCGCCTGGACAATCGCTTCAATGAATGAAGGATTTCCATCGGCTCGCTCCCGGACCATGTTTAAGATTTCTCCGGGAATTTTTTCTGATCGAAGAAGACTTCTGACAAGCCTGTCACTCTCATCCGAAGTAAATCGCTCAAGCTCAATCTCTGTATAGAGATCGCCAAGCTCCTTGCGAGCAATGAGTGAAAGTTTTGACGAGGGTGAGGTGTCTTCTGGCCGTAAATACAAGAGAAGCATCATGGCCTTATTTGACACACTTTTCAGAAGATATGAGATCACATCCAAGCTTTCAGGATCGGCGAAATGCAAATCCTCTAGAACCAGAATCAAGGGCCGCGTCCTGGCCATCTTTTCTAGCAACCATCGAATTCCAGATAAGACTGATTGCTTAATGTCAACATCAGTCATTTGACCTATGGGAATATCGTATTCTGCGAATTCTACCCCCATGATATGGCCCAAGAAAACAACAGCCCTTTCCCCCTCATCGCTTAGGATGTCAGGCGTCTCACCTGTAAGTAAAGTGAGTCCTTCAACGATTTTTTGAGGTATGGCCTCTGGCACATCGTCAGATCCTATTCCGAACAAATCCTGCAAGATCTCGATAAACAGAAAATAACTGGACGATTGCCTAAAAGAATGACATCGGCCATAAATCACCTCCACATCCTTATTTGTTAGATAAGTCTCTATTTCTTTGTGAATTCGACTTTTTCCTATTCCTGCATCTGATTTTAGCAAAGCGACTTGTGTTTCTTTATTGAACGCCTGATCAATGCGTTTCTTGATTAGATTCATTTCGTGATCCCGCCCCACCAGCTCGTGCGTACTCAGGGCGACTAAATCACTTCTCCGCTCTTCCGCTGAGCGCAATCCAAGAACTTCATAAACCGGGACTGGATCTTTCTTTCCCTTTACTTGAATCGGATCATTCTCGGAGAAGTTAAAAATAGTCTTAACCTGATTATGAGTGTATTTGCTTATAAAGACTTGCCCGGATGAAGCCGTAGACTCTAAGCGGCTGGCGAGATTAACAGTATCTCCCATCACCGTATATTCTAGCTTTTGGCCGGATCCAACATTCCCTGCAACAACAAGCCCAGTATTTATTCCGGTGTGCAACGTGAGTGGCTTTTCTAATTTGATGGGCAAATCTCGATTGTAATCTATTATTGCTTGATTCATATCTAGCGCAGCTCTTACAGCCAGCTCCGCGTCATTTTCGTGTGCCACTGGAGCACCAAACAGCGCCATGATACAATCACCGATGAATTTGTCTACATGTCCTTGGTAACCGATAACGATGTCTGCCATTTGGGTCAGGCAATCGTTCATCATGGTGCTGACCTCTTCCGGGTCTAGCTTCTCGCTCATGGCCGTAAAACCAGAAATATCCGCGAAAACAACAGTGACATGTTTTCGAGCCGACGCTAGCTCAGCAGTGGGCACGGTGGAATCAGTTGATGTTTCTGTTCCCACACTGGAACCAGGGAGTTGTGGAATCGAATTCAGCCCCGTCGATAACGTGTTGACGTCTGAACACATCTTTCCAATGTGCGAGGTTAAATCACTAAGCGTGGCGTTAAGCTTGCGCAATTCGGATATGATCTGATCAGAGGCGTCCATCAATAGCTCTCCTTAAAGGGCCCGTTTCATCAATGTTGTCGGGGCCTCGGCACTCTATCTGGTGATTCCTGGAGTGAAAGCTTACATTACGAAATAACTTACGCACTACGAAAACTTATGCACTACCTTACGCACTCCGGAGTTGTGAAAGGCAGTGTCAGGGTCTGCGGCCGGCCAAGGACCGCAACGAGACTTATTATTGGCACAATAGAACCCTCAGGAGAGAAATCATCGTGAATCTTGCAAGGATGTCTGTTGGAAAACTCGAATCGCTGATGGCCAGTGTTCAAAAAGAGATCAAGCGTCGTGAAGAAATAGAGGCCAATCGTTCACAAGCTCAAAATGAACTCAAGGCGCTAGCTACTAAGTTTGGCATGTCTGTTGAGGAGCTAGTTGTTGGCAAGAATGCATCACGCAGTGGCCCGCGCACCAAGGTGGCACCCAAGTACCGTAACCCTGATAACCCTGCAGAGACCTGGACGGGTCGCGGCCGCACACCCAAGTGGGTTCAGGAGGCAGAAAAGAAACACGGCGGACGCGACAAGCTTGCGATCTGATCGCCGACCCATTTTAGTGAAGAGGGCCGGCCAGCATGACGCATCGCCCCGGCGTTACCCCTCCTCTTCTGCAGTTCCGGCACACGCGAAACTGAACACCGCGTTCAGAAAGCACACGTCCACGAGCCCGCAGACCTTGATCCACCTTCCCAGATTCGCCCAAAGTCTCGGATGCACGCACCCGAGACAGCCACCAATTCACCAACGCCAACCTTGATTCATTCCGCCGCTGGCACCGCCTGCGGATCCGGCATCAACACAAACCGCGCGTAGTCCTCCAGATCGAAGTAACGCTGCGCGGCTGCCTGTACCTTCTCCACACTGAGGCTGTCGACCATTTCTGGATAACGCACCAATACCCGCGGATCGATCCCGTTCCAGTCCACGGAGTTCAGCGCCCCCACCCACCAGGAGTTCTCCTTTAGCTGCACCTCGCGCCGGCGCACCCGCTGCGCTTTGGTCTTGTCGATATAACTTTGCGCCAACCCGTGAGTCCGCAAGCTGTCGATCTGCTCAAAGACCACTCCCGTGAGCTCATCGACGCGATCCGGGTCGGATCCAAAGGAAATCGTGATCTGGTACTTCTCCTCGGGAAACTGCTCGGCGTTGGCTCCCACCCCTACCGAATAGGTGCCGCCGAGATCTTCGCGCAGCACCTCGCGCAGCTTGATCTGCAGCGCCTGCCCCATGGCCTGAATCTCGAACAGGTTCCACAGGCTGAAGTCGAAGTCGCCGCGGAAGATGATCTGGCTCTGGCTCTTGGCCTCGATGCCGCGCTCCACAGACTTCTCCACTTTGCCTTCGGGGCCTTCGATTCCGACATCGCGCCAGGTTTCCTCACGCCCGATCGACGGCAGACCGCCGAGCCAGTTGGTGATCAACGGCTTCATCTGCTCGAGGCTGAAGTTGCCGACGAAAAAAAATCGGAAGTCACCGGCGTCGGCGAAACGGTCCTGGTAGACCGCGATCGATCTCTCCAGGTCCATCTTATCGACCCGCTCCAGCGACCACGGCGCAACGCGCATGTGGTAGTTCGCCATGGTTAGGGAAATGGTGTCGGAGTAGGCCATCTCCGGACGGGCATTGCGGTTTTCTACGAAGCCGCGGTAGCGGGTCACAAGCCCCTGAAAGGCCTCGGCATCGGCGCGGGGGGCGGTAAAATACGCGAAGAGCAGCTGGAACATGGTCTCCAAATCCTCCGGTGAGGCACGGCCCCGCATACCCTCTTGTAGCTCGCCGATCCACGGCGTTACACTCGCCACCTTGCCGGCGAGCTTCTTCTCGAGCTCGATCTGGCTGAACTCGCCGACGCCGCCTTCGAGTACGACAGTGACTGAAGTCGAGGCGGCAACAAAGTCTTCATCAGCGACCAGGGAGTGGCCACCAAAACTGTAGGAGCTGAACAGGATCTCATCGTTTTGGAACTCCGTCGGCTTCAACCAAACGATGACGCCGTTACTGAGCTCCCAGATGGTGACACCGATCTCAGGGATCGAATCCGTGCGCGCAATGGCTCCCGGCATTGGCGTCACCGCCACAAGCGGCCGATCGTCTACAGCGTCTTCGTAGGGATAGATGACGTCGTCATCGATGCTCTCAAAGATCGCCAGGAGGCCTTCCTCGTCGGGGATCTCCAGTCCCGCCTTGTCGGGCGCTTGCAGGGTGATGACGCGGTCACGGTCACCGGTGAGTTCACGGGCCAGGGCGTTGACCTCATTGAGGCCGATGCCCGGCACCAGCACCTGATAGAGTTCATGCTCGAGCTCGATGCCGGGTCTCACTTCGTCCTCGAGCAGATGGCGCACGTACTCGGCGGCCAACCTGCCCGACTGGACCTTATCCCGCTCGCGGTAGATCTGCTCGATGAAGCGCAGCAGCTCCTTCTTCTCCCGCTCGAACTCACTGACAGTGAAACCGTGCAGGCGCACGCGCGCCGCTTCCGTGAGCAACGCCTGCAGGCCCACCTCGAAGCCACCGTCGGCGACGGCGGCAGCGATCTCGAAGATCTCGGCCGAGCGCAACCACTGCCCTTGACCGGAGCCGGCGCCGAGATACGGAGGTTCGGGCAGCTTGGTGAGCTCGTTGAGGCGATTATTGAACATGCGGTGGTAGAGGCTCTCCACCAAGCCGCGCCGGTAGGATCCTACCGTCTGGTAGTCTCGCACCGGTCCCTTGTAGTAGATATTGACGACGTTGCCCGTTGCTTCCACGTCCGTGACGATGGCGAATAGCGTCTCCTCGTGGCTTGGCACATCGAACGCCGTGCGAGGCTGGGGATTGTCTTGAGCAGGTACGCGGCCCAAGTAGTGGGTGATGAGAGATTCGACATGCGCCACTTCGAAGTCGCCGACAGCGACGAAGCCCATCAAATCGGGGCGGTACCAAGTGCGGTAAAAGCGGCGCAGGGTTTCGTGGTGAAAGCTATCGAGGACCGCCTTCTGCCCGATGGGCAAACGCTCAGCGTAGCGCGAGCCCTTCAGCAGGATGGGCAGCTGTTTGTCAAGCATGCGCTGGCCCGCGCCGCGGCGTCGGCGCCACTCCTCCACGACCACGCCCCGCTCCTTTTCGATTTCTTCGGCATCGTAGCTGACTTCATAGGCCCAGTCCTCAAAGATCTGGAAGGCGGTCTCTACGTACTCGGTGGAGTCGGTAGGAACGGTGAGCATGTACACTGTCTCATCGAAGCTGGTGTAGGCATTGATGTCGGGGCCGAAGCGCAGGCCGATCTTCTCCAAGTAGTCCACTAGCTCCTGCTTCTCGAAATGGCGGGTGCCATTGAAGGCCATGTGCTCGGCAAAGTGAGCCAGGCCCTGCTGGTCATCGTTCTCCAGCACCGAGCCAGCATCGAGGACGAGGCGAAATTCGGCCCGATTCTTCGGCTTTTGGTTTTGCTTAATCACGTAGCGAATGCCATTGTCGAGGCGACCGGTGGTGACTTTGGGGTCTACAGGCATCACCGACGACAGGGCCAGCCCTTCATGACCGGAAACCGGCACGGGATTATCCGGGGAGGTCAACTTGGAGGCACAGCTGGACAGCAGAGCAGCGAGGCAGCCGAGAGCGAACCCGGCGCGAATGATGGTCATTTCAGTGATTCCAGCTCCGTGTGAGAGGCTTCTTGCGTCCGTAGGCGCCAAAACATGGCGCCTTTCCTAACGGCCTGCAAAGCGTACCGCTTTTTTGGCCCGCGATCACCGGCACGAATGACAACTTCAAGGTCTGGGTGGTGGGCTGCTCTCAGATGAAAACCGACCTGCCCTTGTCGGACAGGAGAGATTGGCAGGACCGCCTGCCAGTTGTTGTGCAGGGCTTCTAACATGGTCTTTGTGGGAGGCGCGGTGGTTCCTGCAGCGGCACGGGTCACCGAGGACATCGGCGTGAGTGAACATGGCACGCGTTCAAATGACGTGGTTGAGGGCGGCGTCCTTCTCGGTCCAGCCGGTCAGGTCGTTGGCTGGCAACTGGCCCGCCATCTGTTCCCAATCTTGGGGTCAGCTGGCGTCAGATCTCTGCGTCACCGCAAGCCTCAGCGTCGGCGGCCAGTGTCCCGGCACGGAGCATGGTCTGGTCGTGACTCACCCACTCGGCGAACGTTTGGGCATCAGTGAGAATGCGGAACGGAAACGCCCACAGTGATGGGCCACCAAGGCCGGTCCGTGCCGTGGGGGAAAGTAGAGACAACCCGAACTCGTGGGACGGGTGGGATGATCCGTAACGTTCACTGGATTCCGAAGGAATTCAGAAGTGACGGCGCTGGTGGCGGCGGGCGCGTTCGTACTCCTGGCGCCGCCTCTTGGTGACGACGTCGCGGCTCACCTCGGCAGCGGAGATGTCCCACCAAGCTTCCACATCGGGCAATCTCGGATTTGGATCGACCTCAGCGACGATGACACTAACGCCGTCGTGCTCGCGACTGTCGTCGAGAGCGGCTCGCAGTTCATCCCCACTACAAACGTTCCAAGTAGACGCTCCGAAGGAGCGGGCATTCGCCGCCAGGTCGAGCTTCACAAAGCGGCCGTCGAGCCTTCCACGCGCCGAGCGGTGGCGAAACTCATTGCCGAAAGGCTTGCCATCACGATCGAGCTGCAGGCTCCGAATGGACTGAAAGCCATGATTTTCCACCAGCACCACAGTGATCTTCCAGCCCTCCTGTACCGCCGTCACTAGCTCGGTAGGATTCATCAGATAGGTCCCATCTCCGAGGTAGACTATCACCTCGCCGTGGTCGGGACGCGCCATGCGGACGCCGAGCCCGGCGGGCAGTTCGTGCCCCATGCAGGAATAGCCGAACTCGAGCTGGTATTCGCATCCATTGACGCCGCCAAACATGTGCGCCGCCGCCAACTGCGTACCGGCACTGCTCAAGATGGTGTCCTCGGCTCGGGCGTGTTCATCGAGGATCAGAGCCACGCCTGATTGGGTCAGGCAACCCTCGCCCTCGCGAAGGGTCTTGGTCACCGTCATCTGCCAGTCGCCGACCCACTCGCGCAGCTGCTGGCGGTAGCTCCGGCCTGTGCTCGCTCCCATTCTTGAAGCCGCCTGACGCAGCGCCCTGACACCCTCGCGGGCGTCGGCGAGGACGGCAAGGGCTCCTTCTTTGTGGGCATCCTTTGGGCTGACATTGATGTGAATGAAACGCACATCAGAATTGGCGAAGGCCGACCGCGAAGCCGTAACGACATCGGTAAGGCGGGTGCCCACGGCGATCACCAGATCTGCCTCGCGAGCAGCCCGGTTCGCTGCCGTCGTCCCCGAGATTCCGAGGCCACCCAAGTGCAGATCGCACGCTGGCACCGTCCCTTTGCCGGAGTAGGTCTCCACCACAGGAATGCCCAGCGACTCACTGAGCTTCGCCATCTCCCCTTCGGCGCCGGAGTAGCGCACGCCGCCGCCGGCGACAAGCAGGGGCCACCGGCACGTTTTGACCATGGCCGCCGCCTGACGCACTCGCTCGACGTCAGCGCGACGGCGCTCAACGGTCCACGTTCGCGGCTCAAGCAGTTCCGCCGGCATCTGAAGCTTTTCGGTCTGCACGTCCTGCGGCAGTGAAAGTGTCACCGCCCCGGTTTGTGCCGGATCTAAGAGAACCCGCATCGCCTCCGGCAGCGCCTCCAGCAGCTGCTCGGGCCGCAGGATGCGATCGAAGAACACGCTCACTGGGCGCAGGCAGTCGTTGACGCTGACGTCGGCAGAGATCGGATGCTCGAGTTGCTGCAGCACCGGCCCCTGGCGACGGGTGGCGTAGTAGTCGGAGGGAAGCAGCAGCACCGGCAGTCGGTTGATTGTCGCTGTCGCCGCGCCGGTCACCAGGTTCGTCGAGCCCGGACCGATGGAAGCAGTGCAGGCCAGGGTCATCATTCGCTGTGTGGCGCGGGCGAGACCGCAAGCGGTGTGCACCATGGCCTGCTCGTTGTGGGGCTGGTAGTAGCGCAGCTGATTGCCATGCTCGCGCAGGGCTTGTCCGAGGCCAGCGACGTTGCCGTGGCCAAGAATCCCAAATGCGGCGGGAATGAGTCGCTGGCGCTCGCCGTCCCGCTCGCTGAACTGCACTTGCAGGAAGCGAACAAGAGCTTGCGCGCAGGTCATGGATGTCGATCTGATTGGCACGGGGATCTGCTCCAGAGGAATAAACCGAGGCCCCCAGTTACGTGGGGGAGACCTGAGATCTCTGCTGAAGGCACTTTCTGGAGTCGGGAGTCAGTAACTTTTCTAGCTCGGCGACGACCCGTTCAAATCCTCCCAGATTTTCTTCAATTCTAACCAAGTCAAACGTATTGACATGCTTCTTCAAATCCTTACCCCATAATTCCAGTGGACAATAACCGTATTCAGAACCCAGACCGTGCATTTGTTCAGCAAAAGACTGTATTTCATCCACCGCAAACGCACCACGCAAAGATTCGCAAATACCAACCGATTCCCCTCGCAGGATGTTAGACAGTACGGGCAGGTTTACAATCATATCAGGATCGAGCTCCACTCGGCTGAAAGCACCATCTCCCTTCTCGTTGCTTTCCCCCGGCAAGGAGTCAGAATCAATGTTTGAATCTTCATATGGGAGAAATTGACATAATACATCCAATAATCCCTTCTTCTCAAAGGGCTTCAATAGTACTGCGTCCGCAGTCTCGTTGATTTCCTCTATGGTTTCCTTCAAATTAGATGGTGTCCACACAATGACAGGTATTTTATTTAGGTCCGGATCCTTCTTGAGAATCCTGGTTGCTTCTATACCATCCATGAGAGGCATTTTGTAATCCATGAGTACGCAATCAGGTCGATGCAGGCGCGTTATCTCAATTGCTTGTTTGCCGTTTTCCGCCTCTAGAAATTCTACTGGGCCCATATCCTTCAACATGGTCCTCACAAGAGTTCGATTCCAACCAAAATCATCAACAATCAGTAATGTTGCAGGCTGAAACGACAACGCCGTTAGATCGATTTCAGAAAATGCAGGTTCAGATACATCTAACCCCGTGATTATCTCGACATCATTTAGACGCAGTCGAAATTGCGAGCCAACTCCAAGAGTACTCTGGACATTGATATTTCCATTCATCTCGGCGACGAGTTTCCTCACAATTGCAAGTCCTAGACCACTTCCTCCATATTCATCGTGGTCTTTGTCGCCTTGTTGGAAGGTTTGAAAAATTTCCGATAGTTTCTGGGGTTCGATGCCTTTACCAGTGTCTTCGATTACTACGTCGATATTTACTCGCTTTTTCGTCTCTTGAAACGCACAACTAATCGAGCAAATAACATGACCCTCAATCGTAAATTTCACCGCGTTGGATAGGAGATTCATAACGCACTTGCGAAACCCCGCCTCGTCCAACTGTACCAATTGCGGACAATCAGATTGGATAGAGAACTCGAGCCTTACACCTTTTTCATCCGCTTCTATGCGAAAAATATCGATGAGAGATTCGACCACAGATCTCAGATCTAGGGGCCGAGGATTAAATGTCCACTTACCCGACTCTAGTCTGGACAAATCCAAGATGTCGTCGATCAAAGCAAGAAGAATATGACCAGCTGAGCGAATTCGTCCAAGATAATCTTTTGCCTGCGCGTCGTCGATCATATCCTCCACAATCTCCGAAAACCCCAGGATTGCATTTAATGGAGTTCGGATATCATGAGACATATTTGCGACAAACAAACTTTTTGCTTGATTAGCCTGTTCAGAAACCTTTCTCGCTCGCTCCGATTCCTTCGCGGATTGTTCTGCCGTTTCAGCAGCGACACGGAGCACCTCCTCGCTCTTTTGGTATTGTGTCGTTTGCCCTTCGAGATCGTAGAGGAGGGACGGCAGCATGCCCGCCGCCTCCTTCTCCGTCAGAAGCGATAACCGTTCGACGAGAGGATCATGTGGCGAAAAATCATGAGGTCGCAAGCCCAATTGCCGCACAATTGCCACGGAGTCCAAGATTGGCGCACCCACAAACAATAAAGAGTCCCCGATTGGCTCAAATTGCCCTCTCAGTGAAAAATTGCCTTCAATACCAGCAAGTCGAAGATGGAAGGTAGCCGGTAAGTAACTCATCAACTCCTCGCGAATGAATGGTATGCGCGGATGAGTCAACTCGAAATGTCGACTGATTTCATGACCGAGCGAATTTCCGGGGACATATCTCGACAGCGATTCAGACACACGTGTAATACGTAGCCCGGAGTCGATTACAATATGGAACGGGAACAGCTTATCCATGTTGCCAAAGGTTATAGGCCCCATTTCCTGTCCTCTGTCATTGCGCATCTTCACAGAACTCATACTTGTAGGCTCTAGAGAAATGGACCGTCTTCAGTGAATGGGCTTGACCGCGATTTGTCCCCGATTCAGATCCAGGCGAAACTCGACACTGCGTTGGTTTGTGGCCAGCCTTCTAGTTGCTTCCCCGACCTGAACCGTGGTCCCTTGAAAGGCAATCTGCGCCACACGAATAGCAGCCTGCTTCTCCCCATCCGCTCGGTTGGCCCGTAAGGACGTCAACTCCCTCTCGAGTTTCTTATGTAGATCACGGCTCTCTCTTATGGCTTCCAACATGCTTCGTAAGAACTGCCGTTTTCCAGGAGGCGCTGTGTTAATGGCATGCAATATTGCCTCAACATTTGCGAGATTGCCAGTGGTGGTTTCCAATGTTCTCATGGCTCTCTGAATGCGATTCTTACATAATTCGCAGCCTTTTCCGTACTTGTCAATTTTTCCCCGTATCTCTATATCCACACCAGCCGCGGCTAGGGTTTCCTGGCCGGTCGAGGATCCGATTGACATCAAATCAATGTCACCCGCAGACATTAAACGTCCCCCGAGAAGGCAAAGCTGGCGATCGCCTCCTTCTTTACCGTGTATCTTGGCCGCACCTCTGACTTCTATGTTCGATTTCTGGCTATAGTTCTGGACCACTATGTTTCCGTCCACTTTGACGTGAGAGTCAACGACAAAGCGAGCCCAAAGATTGCCTTTAACGTTGATTTTCGCCCCTATGATACCTCGGCGCACCATTAAATCCCCGTGAGTTTCTATCTTTGCCCCACGCTCCACTGCTCCATTTACCATGACATCGCCCTTAGCCTTCACCTCAAATAAGGACTTCACATTTCCCGAAATCTCTACATCTCCGTCCATATGGATGTTGCCCACGTTATAGTCCACGTCACCGTCACATCGAAATCGATTCATTACGGATAAAGTGTTGTCTGAAACGCGAGCCCAACCATCAACAGCGGCATAATAGAGCTGTTCTCGGGCTCTTGTTTCCTTGACGATCACATTATCTCCAGGCTCTAGGGTGCCGCTCTCTGTTCCAACTTCGTGAATTGTGTTGCCCAAAACATCGACACCTGGATTGCCTAGAGTCGGAGGCTTCCTTCTTGCGAGAAGCTGTCCGGTTTGTGCTTGCGGTACTGAGTCCCGGTCCCTAAAATCCATCCTGTCACCATCGATGAGGTTACCAGGATCAGGCATTTCTTTGTAAAACATTTCCACCTTCCCCTGTTCACTCAAGGTTGGCGGAATACCTTCAGCCACGAGAAACGCGCGCGCCTTCAGAGCACTCCCCTTCGCTTGTTCCTCGCAACAATCGATGATTTTCTGCTGATCCGCACCATATCGGATTTTCGCTAAATCAATCATCGCCCATATTTCCGATTGGTTGGGGTGCAAGTGTGTATTTTCTTGCACGAAGTCGATGAAATGAACCTCCATTCGGTCAGGCGAGATCCAGACCGGTGACAGGACCACAATTTCGTCATCGCAGAGGCCGCAATACCCATAAATCTCCGAATAAAAACACATGTGACCACCGTCGATTCGGCTCACGACATTTTTTCCAGTATGGAGACTCTTCCCTTCCACGGTATTCTGCGGAGCCTCCACGGCATTGCCAAAGACGTCTCGTCCTGCTTTCGTTTGCCCACTTCCTTCAGCTTGTTGGGCAAGGAGTTGGCCAGAGTGGACAACCTGTAATTTAATTGTGGCGTTGGCCGACAGGATCGTATCGAGATTCGACGACTCCAACGCACTTGCAATCTTTTTGAAATCTTTCTTCGAGGGCAATAAATCGAGTGCCAAGCCCACCGCGTCAGAAGACAAGGTTGGCCGCCGGCCGGACGCTATCCGAATACATGACTCCCGCAGATTTCCCTCTATGAGGTTCCCACAAATGATACCAAGGGCATTATCGTCCGTACCGCAAACAATTCCCGCCTCCGATAGCAAAGCGTGAAACTCTTCGAGGCTAGGACCTTTGTGGCGTCCCAGTTGTGCGAAATTGAGGAAATAGGCTTCCATGTCACCTGAAGCTATCCAAATAGGGGAAATCACAGACAACGTCTGACCATCGATTGCGACGTAACCGAATGACGTGGCTCTCAACGATCCGTCTGTATCCGTGCTTACCCCAATCCCACCTTGCAATATGTATTGATCTTCGGAAGCCACAGCGGAGATTTCGTTTCCGTATACATCCTTTCCAACACCAATTTCCTCCTGCCCCCGCACCTCCAGCAAGATTTCATCAGTCTTTACGGCAACGACAGGGAGTGAATAGTCCCTTATCCTTTCGGGGTTCCACTCTTGTAGGAGTTCCGAAAATCCACCAAACACGGAGGAGTCCAGGTTCATCGGTTCTCCAGTGTTTAAGTCTATTAGCCCGGCAAGAAATGGATAATTAACTTCTTTGCGTTGACGATAGGCGGCTGGACGACCTTTTGCGGCAAGTACATCTCGGTGAGCTCGACCGGAGCGATCAGCAAGTTCTAAGGCGGCTCGTATGGCGCCCTCCTGCACCCCGTGAACAATCCCCGTGCGAGACAAGATTTCAGCGATTTGATCAAGCGTCGTGTCAGCGAATACAGCGTCGAGTCGCGCCTCCATTCCTGAACTAGACACAGTAACTTTTGGGCGTCCGTGAAGTGGATCTCCGGTGTCTTTGCCTAGGTTGCCCTTGTCACTGTTATCCCCATAGCTATCAGCCGGCACCAGAAGCTCTTCCCGGTTTTCCTCGGAACTGTCATTACTTGGCTGATCTTGGGATGAATCAGTCATGATCAAGAATCTCTCCAATTCAATGGAGTTTCAATACCGATCATTTTGTCCATGAATCAGTTGCTTCCAATATTCGATCCACATCTGCCGTCAATTCAGGGTTTAATTTCTCCAACTTGGAATCGACAACGGCCATGGCAACATACGGGAGCAATTCCTCAACGCCGTGCAAATCTTCGGATTCCAATAATGCAGACTGCTGACGTCGTCCTAATTCAAGAACAGCAAGGACCTCCTCGCCGCGGCATACGGGAACTAGGCCATAACTATGCACGCCATATTTGAGATGGATCTGATTCGGATCTAATGACAGTGCGACTTCTCGACTTGCCAGTACCTGTTCAAAGATCGGGTCGTCTTCCCCAGGCAAACCGAGACGATCGGGTTCCTTCACTGTGATGCCAATTTCGTCGAATCCAATGGCCGTGCGAATTTTCATATTCCCGTCTTCATCGGCGATATAGAGCGCCCCTTCATCGCACTCACACAAGTCGAGGGCTAAGTTCAATGCCATAACCAAGGTTTCCTGCGGGTCATGCAAATAGAGCATCCGGCTCAATAGTTCATCCCGCCCTTTCAATGCCGACATAGCCTTTTGGAGTTCCAAGGTGCGTTGAGTGACGAGGTCTTCCAGATGTAATTGCAACCTCCTCAGAGCGATGTGAGTCTTACAACGAGCTAGGAGTTCCGTTTTGTTGAAAGGCTTAGTCACATAATCCACTGCCCCAAGTAAGAACCCTTTTTCAATATCCGCGATTGCAGTCTTAGCGGTTAGAAAACAAACGGGGATGTCCCGCGTTTCCACATTCTTTTTCAGGCGTTCACACGTCTCGTAACCGTCCATGTCGGGCATCATGATATCCAGTAGGATCAAATCGGGGGAGGTTTTTGCGGCCTCCAAAGCTTGTATCCCACTTTGAGCGAGGACCAAGCTGTATCCTTCGTTTCGTAAGGTGGCTCCAAGAACCTGAAGATTCTCGAGGGTATCATCGACTATGAGTATCGTTCCAAGGTCAGAGTTTTGATCTCGATTAGACATCGTAACAGCTGCCTCCTTTGGAGGAATTCGCATCAAATGATGCCGAAACTGATGTTTTTTCTGTTATTCAGGCGCAGTCCTTGGAAATCCAAGACCAATTTAGCGCCTTGGAATCTATCAGTCACCCGGAAGGTAGGGATCGAGAGAGTTTAGAATGCGACGTGTGGACACAGGCAACCCCTCTGCAGCCTCAGCGCCTGTTCGGAGAAGATCGGCGCCGAGGCGTCACGCCGAGGCGATAAACTTCGGGACGAGGTCGCCGATGTGGAGCGCGAGGCCATCGTCAAGCATTTCTGGAGCTCCCGCCACATTGTAGCTCAATTCGGGCTGGCCGACTGTCTGACACCGACGCTGTCGTCCGGTGCTACTGCTTGCGCACCGCCCGCTGAATGAGCAACTCCGCCGCGGCGGGACTGACGTGATTCAGGCCCAGCAATCCCCGCAGCTTCCAGGGAATCACCAGCTCGCGCTCACGGCGCTCCATCGCCATCAGCAGCGCTGAGCTCGCCTCTTCCAGCGAGATGGACTCACTGCTGTGCTTGCGCGACGACTCCTCCAGAGAGTTGCCGTCGGCGCCGAAGGCGTTGCGCCGCAATTCGGTGCCGCGCAGCCAGTGCGGCAACACCGTGAGCACACCCACTCCGCTCTCCTTCAGCTCCATGCGCAGGGCGTCGCAGAATCCCTGCAGAGCGTGCTTCGAGGCGACGTAGCCGGTGTGCAAGGGCACGCCGATGCGGCCCTGAATGGAGGAGACCGCCACCAGCATGCCTCGAGACTTGCGCAACTCCGGCAGCAGCGCGTGGGCGCAGTTCACCACCCCCAGGTAATTTACCTCCATGAGACGGCGGAAAACCTCAAGGTCCGTCACGTCCTCGAAGCGTGCCCACATGCTCATCCCTGCATTGGCAATGAGGGCATCCGCTCCCTCGTAGGCGGCGATCATATTTGCCACCAGCCGGCGGCAGTCCTCCACCCGGGTCACGTCGCCACTCACCGCCAGCGCCTCGGCGCCCCTCTCACGGCAGCGCACTGCCACCTCCTCTAGCCGTTCAGCCCTACGCGCGAACAGCGCCAGGCGCGCTCCCTGCGCGGCGCAAACCTCCGCCAGAGTCGCCCCCAGGCCCGAGGACGCACCGGTGATAACAATTCGCTGCCCGTCGATGCTCATTGCCTGTGAGTGCGTGGAGGGATCGCTAATTGCCTTCAGCGAACACGCCGTTGCCAATCGCGAAAATGTTCTTGGGGTCCATAGCCCCCTTGGCCTGGCGTATGACCTCGATGGCCCCCTGGGACTGGATCTGCGACAGGAAGCTGTGTCGGACCTTGCCGATGCCATGGTGGTGTGACAGGGAACCGCCGTGATCGAGGATTACCTGACGCAACGAGTGCTCGACGTCATGGTAGACCTCGTCCGCTTTGTCCAGACCTTTCCCCGAAAAGCCCATGGTGAAGTAGATACAGACGCCGGTGTGGTATACTTGAGTCACCCGGTAAGCGAGGTAGGGTGTACCTCGCACCTGATGATGGGCGGTCTGTTCCACCAGCTTCTCGCGCACAGCGCCGATGACGTCGTGGATGCGATTCCAAGGCACTGAGGTCTCGAAAGTCTCGCCGAGAAGTTGGAACTGGTTGAAGAAGTCACGGATGTAGGCGATGCCGAAGGTGAGCATGTAGCCGCGCTGACCGAGCTTGGCACCTACACTCAGGCCACCGTGATCCTTGGCGAGCTCGAAGATCACCTCCTTCTGGTTCTCGACCTCGCGGCGCGTGCCCTCCATGACGATTGTGCAGCCGCAGATCTCCTCAGGGGTGAATCCCTTGAGCTTGAACAGTATGAACTTCTGCACCCTGTCTATCACCGCCTTGAACGGAGACGGCGACGGCTTCAGCGCTTGACCGAAGCGGAATTCGGTGTTGTTCACCAGGCGAATGCTCGCTGGCAGACCGCCATCAGCGCTCAGCTGCTTTAGAAAGGCCACACCTTGCTCGAAGCGGGGAAACGCCAGCGCCCCGTACTGCCGTACCTCTGGCAGCTTGTGAATCTTGATAGTCCCCTTGGTGATGATGCCGAAGTTGCCTTCGCTGCCGAACAGCAGGGCGCGCGGCTGCACGCCGGTGGAGTTACGCGGCGACGCGCGGTGGGTCTTCACGTCGCCGCTAGGCGTGACCAGCGTGGCTTCGAGGACGATGTCCTCGCTGTTACCGTAACGATTCTTCTTCATCCCCGAGGCATTGGTGGAGATCCAGCCCCCCAAAGTCGACAGCTCCACGCTGTCGGGATCGTGTCCGCTGGTATAGCCGAGTGCCCCGAGCTCACGCTCCAGCTCCTTGCCGGTGATCCCCGCCTGTGCCGTAGCCTGTAGGTTTTCCTCGTCCACCGCTTCGATGCGGTTGAGACGGCGCATGTCCACCGAGGCGATGGTGCGAGTCTCAGCTGTTGGGCAGGCCAGGGCGCCGCTTACATTGGTGCCGCCGCCGTAAGGTATGAGCACTACTTCGTGCTCAGTGGCCAGCTCCACCAAATCGCGCACATCCTTCTCGCTCTCCGGATAGATGACGACGTCCACTACCTTCTGCAAACCGCCGATGTAGAGAAGCCTGTAGATCTCGTCGACGCTTAGCTGGCCGTGGCTGTGCACGAGCCGCTCGCCATCCGAAGAGCCAATGCGCTCGCGGCCGAAGCACTTATCTATGGCAGAGCGAAAGGCATTATCCAGTTTGGCCTCGGGAAGGCGCTGACGCTCTACTTCCTCCACCATTTCCTCTGGCGTGATCGGCACGCCCAGCACCTCTTCGACGAAGGGCACGAAATACGGCATGGTGAAGCCGCACAATCGGTAGCGGTCACCAGTGACACGTACGGTGCGAGGGCCGTCGAACTCAAAGCGGGTGTCGGTGTAACCCCACTTGTGCTCGTAGCACTCACCGTCGGAAGAATCGTAGTAGGAGTCCAACTCACCGCCATCCTGTCTCGTCATCGCCACAATGAGAGCGATGATGAAAATGACGGCGACAATGGTGAGGCCTTCGATCATGGGCGTTCGTGCTCCGGTTCAGCGGGTGAGTCTGAGTTGTTGGCAACAATCAGTACGGCGAGCCCCCAAGTTTGCTATCCGTACCGTGATATACTCCCCGGGTATAGAGATGTCATCCAGCGTGTCAGCGCCGTCACGTCGTCTTGGAAAGGAAACATACGGCGGGAGCGCGGTCCAACGCGCGCGGGCTGATCTGTGTTGACAGCCACGTGCCGTCAGGTCATTCTACGGCTCCTCCCTCTGATAACAATGACCTAGGAGAACCTATGAGCGACGCCCCCATCGAAACTCCTGACATCGAGCGCCCCCCGAAGGAACTCATCGAGCAGCTCAAGGACATCGGCAGCGCCACCGCTGCCGGCGAACTCAAGCGCCTCGGCATCGAAGATCCCACCATCCTCGGACCCGTTACGCACACCCCGGGCAAGTGCGTCGTCGGCCCCGCCCTGACCCTGCAGTTCCTGCCCAAGCGCGAGGATGTGTACAACGTCGACGAGTACTCTGACCCCGAAAAACAGTTGCACCGCCACGTGCTCTACCATACTCAGCCCGGCGATGTCGTCGTTGTCGACGCCCGCGGCAGCATGAAGAGCGGTTGCTTCGGCAATATGATGCTCACCTTCTTCCAAGGTCGCGGCGGCATCGGTGTCGTCATCGACGGCTGCATCCGCGACTTCCCTATCGTCAAGCACGATCTCGATCTCGGCCTCTGGCTGCGCGGCGTCACTCCGAACTTTCACACCCAGACGGATATCTATCCCGCCAGCGTCAACGTGCCCATCGGCGTCAACGATACTCTGGTGGTACCCGGGGATATCATCGTTGCCGACGACGATGGTGTGGTCGTCGTTCCCGCCAAGCTCGCCCTTGAACTGGCGGAGGCGGCCACGAGCCACGCCGAATGGGAGGACTTCTCCCGCATGAAGCTCCTCGAAGGCGGCCACCTGCGGAAGTACTACCCTCTCTCCGAGGTAGGTCGCGCCGAATATGAAGAGTGGAAGAGGAAACGGGGGAAGTAGCAGAGACCGACTTCCTTGACGATGTCGGCCCGCTGTACGTAGGTGTCCACATAAGAGCTAGCCATGAACGACACCTACCGCATTGCGCCCCCGGGATTTACCGACAAGCAGTGGGACACCTTCTGCCGCGAGGGTATTTTGTTTCTTGAGAATGCCATCTCGGCGGCAGAGATCGCCGCCTACAATGCCGCCATCGACCGTGTCACCGCCGCTGATGAGCGCTACGTCGAGGGCGAAACCTATGGCCGTGAAAACGTGGTCGAACTCGACCACGAGCTCGGCACACTCATCGACCACCCCCGCCACGTGGGCTACGCCTATGATCTCTTCGGCGAGCTCACCAAGCTGCACCAGAGCCAAATCTTTCTGCGGCCATCGGGCGGGAAGCGCTACAACATGTGGCACCCCGACGGCGCCCGCGCCGTACCCTACGGAGTCTTCTCTCCTCAGCTGCCACTGCAGATCAAGGTTGGCTACTGGTTGACGGATCTGCCCGAGGCCGGTATGGGCAACCTCGTCGTCAAACCCGGTAGCCACCGCCAGCAGTACGTCGCCGCTTACGACACCCACGAGATCATCGACGGCGAGCAGGTCGTCTGCGTGCGCTCCGGCACCATGACGATCATGCACTCCAGCATCTGGCACCGCGTCGAGCCCAATCATGGCGACATGGTTCGACGCAACCTCTTCATCGCCTATTGTCCGGCCTGGATCACCGCCGCTGATCGCCACACCTCCAATCCGGAGTGGCTGCAGACGCTGAATCGCGAGCAGCGCATCATCATGCGCTCCTACGATCACGCCTACCATAATGCCAAGCCACCCACCTCCGATTTTCCGCTCTTTCTCGACCGCGAGACCGGCGAGGATCGCGACCCAGACAGCTACAGCGATCACGTTCAGCTAAACCGGCGCAAAAGGATCACCTGGGTGGAACGCCATCTCGCGCGTAAGATTGCCTGAGCTCACTGAGCACCAAAGAAAGAGACAACTACACGTCCCCCATAGGGACGCCTGATGTCACTGAACTTCTTCAAGCCCTTCTCCGAATACCTGCGCCCCTACCTCCGGCGCATTGTCGTCGGACTGCTACTTCTCCTCGTCGCGCAGTCCATCACCACCATCCTTCCCCTCATTCTCAAAGAGGCCATCGACCTCGCCCGCGACACTCTGACTCGTGAGCAGGCCAACCTCGACGCCGTACTTGCTGACGTCGGCCTCTACGCCGGTCTCATCGCGGGCCTGTCTACCGTGGGCTGGGCGATCAATTTTGGCATGCGCTGGTACTTCACCAGCGTCTCTCGCTACGTCGAGCGCGACCTGCGCAGTGCTTACGTCCACCATCTACTGCTGTTGCCCCTGAGGTTCTTCCACGAGCGGCGCGTCGGCGACCTCATGGCTCGCGCCACCAACGACGTCGAGGCCGTCCAGCGCTTCCTGCACCACGGCTTCCGCATGACCCTAATGGGTTTGCTCACATTCTTCTTCTCCCTCGGTCTCATGGCGGTCATCGAATGGCAACTCGCCATTCACTCGCTATTGCCCATGCCGGTCATGGCGGTGACGACCAACTTTGTCTCCAGTCGTGTTCGGCGCGGTTACCGCCGCATTCAGGAGCAATTCGCCAGCATGAGCGCCCACATTCAGGAAAATCTCTCCGGCATGCGCGTGGTGAAGGCATTTTCCCGCCAGGATCGGGAGGTGAGTGACTTCGACGTGCTCAACCAGGAGTATGTGGAGCGCAACCGGCAGCTCGCCTTCCTAGAAAGCTCGTTCTACCCCTTCACTCACGTGCTCAACGGGGTCTCGCTCTGTGTCGTACTTTGGCTGGGTGGCGCCCGTGTGCTGGAGGGCTCGATGAGCCTCGGTGCTTTCGTCGCCTTCAACGCCTACTTGCTGCGCATGAGCCGGCCCATGTACCTGTTGGGGCGCATGGTCGCCGAGTACCAGCGTGCGATCGCTTCCCTCAATCGCATAGAGGCGATTCTCGGAGAGCCAGCGGAGGATCGCTACAGCCGCAGCGAACAGCAGATTCGCGGTGACATTGAATTCCGTGACGTGCGCGTTTCCTACGACGGCTCCCCCGCTCTCGACGATATCAGCTTCCACGTGCCCGCCGGCGGCACACTCGCCATAGTGGGCCGCGTGGGCTCCGGTAAGAGCACCCTGGCGCGCCTCATCCCCCGCCTCATGGACCCCGATTCCGGGCAGGTCCTCATCGACGGCATGCCCGTCGGCGAGCACAGCCTGGCAACCCTTCGCGACGCCATCGGCTACGTGCCTCAGGACGCCTTTCTGTTTTCCGACACCCTGCGCGACAACATCACCATAGGGAGCGGGTCGGCGACATCCGATCATGGCGAGCCCGCCGACGCGGAGTGGGCGGCGGAGATCTCCCGACTCAGCGCCGATCTGCAGGATCTGCCCGAGGGATTGGAATCCATCGTTGGCGAGCGCGGTATCACCGTCTCCGGCGGTCAACGCCAGCGCACCGCCCTGGCGCGGGCCGTCATCCGCCACCCGCGCATCCTCATCCTCGACGATGCCCTGGCCAGCGTCGACACCCATACCGAGGAAGAGATCCTCAGCCACCTGCGCGGCATCATGGCGTCGCGCACGACGATCCTCATCGCCCACCGTCTGTCCACCGTGCGCCACGCCGACCACATTATCGTCCTCGACGACGGCCGCGTCGTCGAGCAAGGTACCCACGACGCGCTCGTCGCCGCCGACGGAATCTACGCTGACATCCATCGCCGCCAGCACCTCGCCACCGAGTTGACCGAACTCTGATGGAGGAAGCCACCACTCGCGGCAGCATCGACCTGCGCCTCCTGGGCCGTATCCTCGCCTACCTGCGGCCGTATTCAAGCTGGGTTGCTGTGACCATGCTGCTGATCTTGCTCGGCTCCGCGGGTTCTCAGGCCGGGCCCTATCTGACCAAGATCGCCATCGACGATTACATCATCCCCGGCGACCTCGGTGGCCTCCTCGACGTCGTCACCCTCTACGCGATCCTCCTCGTCCTCCAGTTCTTCATCAGCTTCGGCCAAACCTGGTGTACCCGCATGGTCGGCCAGTGGGCAATGCGGGACATGCGCCTGCAGATCTTCCAGCACCTGCAGCACCTGCCCCTGCGCTACTTCGACCGCGCCCCCATTGGCCGTCTCATGGCGCGCAATACCAGCGACGTCGACGCCCTCAACGAGCTCTTTGCCGATGGCATCGTCTCCCTGGTGAGCGACGTCTTCACCATCGTCGCCATCCTCTCATTCATTTTCTACATGGACCTGACCCTGGGCCTCGTCTCCTCCCTGAGCCTGCCCTTCGCCTTCACCGCCACCCTCTGGCTGCAGCGCAAGACCTTCCAGGCCTACCGCGAGGCTCGCACCCGCTTCGCCGCCTTTGCCGCCAGCCTGCAGGAATCGATCACGGGCATGGAGGTGATCCAACTGTTCCGCTGCGAGCGGCGCAGTGCCGCCAACTTCGACGAGTCCAACGAGAGTTACAACGATGCCCGCCTGCTGAGCTCCCTCTACCATTCCGCCTACTTCCCCTTCATGGAATTTGCCGGCGGCGTGCTGTTGTCGCTTGTGCTCTGGGTCGGCGTGGGGCGCGTCCTCGACGCCGAGATCCAATGGGGCGTGCTCGTCGCCATGTTGCAGTACGTGCCCCGGTTTTTCATGCCTCTGCGCGATATCGCCGAGCGCTACAACACCGTCCAGGTTGCAATGGCCTCCTCGGAGCGCATCTTCGAGATCCTCGACGACGAACCCGAACCCACCGGCAAGCTCGCCCCCGCTACTCAGCTGCAGGGGGACATCGAGTTCCGCAACGTCTGGTTCGCTTACGACGAGGAGGACTGGGTGCTGCGCGACGTCTCTTTTCGCGTCGACGCCGGACGCAGTCTGGCCCTGGTAGGCGCCACCGGCGCCGGCAAGAGCACGGTGGTGGGCCTCCTCTGCCGATTCTACGATGTGCAGCGCGGGCAGATCCTCGTAGACGGCGTGGACGTGATGGAATGGGACGTCAGCGATCTGCGGCGGCGCGTTGGCCTCGTGCAGCAGGACGTCTTTCTCTTCGGCGGCACCGTCGCCGACAACATCTCAATCGGCGCAGATGGCCTCAGCGAGCAGCAGATTCAGGCCGCTGCCCGACACGCCAATGCCGACCGCTTCATCTCCCGCCTGCCCCGGGGCTTCGACCAGCTCGTGAGCGAACGCGGGGCGTCGCTGTCGACGGGGCAGCGCCAGTTGCTGTCCTTTGCCCGAGTGCTGGCCGCCAAACCAGAGATCCTCGTTCTAGACGAGGCCACAGCCAATGTCGACACCGAGACCGAGATGTGGATCCAGGAGGCGGTGGGACGCCTCATGCGGGAGCGCACCTCCATCGTCATCGCCCACCGGCTGTCGACGATTCGTAACGCCGACAATATCCTCGTATTGCATCGCGGTCAGGTGCGCGAGAGCGGCCGCCACGAAGAGCTGCTCGAGCAAGGCGGCATCTATCATCGACTGCATCAGCTACAGTACAGTAACGGCAACGCGTGATGGAGCAACCCGAACCTCATCGGCCACAACGACCTAACATCGTTTTCGTTCTCACCGACGATCAGGGCTACGGCGATCTCGGCTGCCACGGCAACGAGGTTATTCGGACCCCCCATCTCGATCACTTCCACGGGCAGGCCGTGCGCTTCACCGACTACCACGTGGGTAGCACCTGCGCCCCGACGCGCTCCGGCATCCTCACCGGACACTACTGCAACAGCGCCGGCGTCTGGCACACCATCGGCGGCCGCTCTCTGCTGCGCGAAGCCGAGTGGACCCTTGCTGACGCGCTGCGCGCGGTGGGCTACCGCACCGGACACTTCGGCAAGTGGCACCTCGGCGACAGCCCTCCCTACCGTCCCCACGAACGTGGCTTCGAAGAAAGTATTTACCACGCAGGAGGCGGCATCGGCAACACCGGCGACCCGTGGGGCAACGACTACTTCGACGACACCTACTTCCACAACGGCGAGCCTACGCCTTACACCGGCTACTGCACAGACGTGTTCTTCCGCGAGGGTATGCGCTTCATCGCAGAGCACGCTCACGAGCCGTTCTTTTGCTACATCGCCACCAACGCACCCCACGGCCCGCTCAATGTCGAGCCCCAATACATCAACCCCTATCGCGATTCCACACCTCACGAGGATCGCGCCCGCTTTTACGGAATGATCACCAACATCGACGACAACTTCGGTCGTCTGTGCCGCCACCTCGATCAGCTCGGAATCAGCGAAGACACCATTGTCATATTCATGACCGACAATGGCACCGCCACCGGTGTCGAGCTCGACGAGCTCTCCTTTCCCCTCGAGAGTCCAGGCTCCTTCAACGCCAATATGCGGGGCAAGAAGGGATCTCATTACGAGGGTGGCCATCGCGTACCGTTCTTCCTCCGTTACCCCGCCGGCGGCCACGAAGGAGGTCTCGACATACCCGAACTCTCCTCGTACGTGGATGTCATGCCCACGCTGCTCGAGCTCTGCGACGTCTCGATCCCTACAGGCCACACCCTTCACGGTCGCAGTCTGGTTTCCCTCCTCGAAGGCCGTGCACCCGACCTCGATTGGGAAACCCGGGTTACGGTCTGTGATACCCAGCGCGTCGCCCGCCCCGTGAAGTGGCGGCGTAGCAGCACCATGCAGGGATCATGGCGCCTCATCAGCGGACGAGAGCTCTACGACCTTAGCACCGATCCCGGTCAGCGCCACGACATCGCCGACGCCCACCCTCAGCGCGTAGCACAAATGCGAACCGCCTATCAGGAATGGTGGGAGCTGGTGTCAGATCAGTTCGATCGCGATGTACCCATCGCCCTAGGGCAGGACGAGAGTGTTCCGGCGAAGCTCACCACCCATGATCTGCGCAACGAAAGCTGCTCCGTCGCCTGGAATCAGCGGCAGGTACGTCAGGGCATGGTCACCAGCGGCTACTGGGAAGTGGATGTGCGCTGTGCCGGCGACTACGAGATAGAGCTGCGTCGCTGGCCCGAAGAGACCGGCTACGCCCTGAGAGCAGGCATCGACGGCGACGACAGCGGTTGGCGCCGGGATTGCATCAAGGCCGACGATGCTCCAGCGTACGAGGGTGGTCGCGCAATCGACCTGCGGTGGGGTCAGCTAGCGATCGGAAACCAGAACTATCAGATGGAGATCGAAAACGGCGCCCTCGGCGCAATGTTCCGCGTTCGACTCGAACCCGGACCCGATCAACTGTTCGCCGCTCTCTACGATCGCTTGGATCGTACCCTCGCGCCGTACTACGTGTACGTCCGGCGCCTACCTCAATGAGCGCAAAACCGGAGTGAGAGCAAAATGGCTAAACGGGTGAGAGTAGGAGTGATCGGGTTGGGCTGGCCGGGGCGGGAGCACATCAGCGGCTATCTGCAGTCTTCCCGTGTCGAAGTCACCGCCGTGTGCGACATGAATGTCGAGCTCGCGGAGCAGGTCGCTGAAGAGCGAGGCATTTTCGGCCTCTACTCCGACCACCGCAAAATGCTGCGCGAAGCCGACGTCGACGCTGTCAGTGTGTGTCTGCCGAACTACCTTCACGCCCCGGTGAGCCTCGATGCCTTGCGCGCTGGCAAGCATGTGCTCTGCGAGAAGCCTCCGGCCCTCAACTCCCGGCAAGCGCGCAAGCTCGCCGACACGGCCGGGGGCGCCGGACTCACCCTGATGTATGCCCTCTGCCAGCGCTTTAGCGGTCCCACCGCTGCGGCCAAGCGCTACATCGAGCGCGGCGAACTCGGCGACATCTACTTTGCCCGCGCCATCTACCACCGGCGACGTGGTATCCCGCCAGGCACGAGGTCTTGGTTCGTCGATAAGAAGCGCAGCGGCGGTGGTGCCCTCATCGACATCGGTGTCCACGCCCTCGACCAGGCCTGGTGGCTCATGGGCACGCCCCAGCCGGTGACCGTCAGCGGTAGCGCCTACCGCCACTTCGGTCACGTCCTGCCCAAAGGAGTCAACTTCGACGTCGACGATTCCACATTCGCACTGGTGCGCTTCGAGAATGAAGCGACGCTGATTCTGGAGTGCAGCTGGGCTTTGAACCTGCCCGGAGGCAGTGGCATTCATCTGGCGGGCACGAGGGGCGGTGCCGAGCTGAGCCCGCTGAAAATCTACGTGGAACGCCACGGCGTGCAGGAGGATCTCATCCCCGAAGTGCCTGCCGTCGACGCCTTCGCTGGCCAGACCGACCACTTCGCCCGATGTATTCAGACCGGAAAGACTCCCCTGATTTCCGCCGAGCAGGGCGTCCAGCTTATGCAGATACTCGACGGCATTTACAAGTCAGCCGAGACCGGCAAGGAGGTGCGTCTGAGTTGAAGGCTACCCGGGCCTGTGCTCGAAGGCGTTGTCTCGGGGCTCGAATCCGTAGGGATTCACGGTGTCGAACATGGGCTTGTGGTGATCTTCACCGACATTTCCGGACACCCCGTAAGTGATCCAGAAGTCAGGGGCATCGTCCGCGCACTCGATGAAGGCCGCCAACAGGCCCGCCAAGTCGGGGTGGCTGTTCCACAACCTTCCGAAGGGGCGCTTAGGCGGGTGGCTCTCGGCCCCAACAGCGCCCAAGCGTACCACTAGAATCTTCTGCCCCTTCGCGAGCCTTTGGGCGTAGTACTGCCCGGCGATCTCCATCCAGCGCTTGCTGACCCCGTACAGGCTCGATGGCGGCGTACCAAACGCGTTTCGTCGGGCATCGGGAAAGGGCGGAATCGGCTCTTTCTTGTCGTAGTCATCACCCATGAAATCGTAAGAATGCACCGAGCTGGCCATGTAGATCCGCGGCACCTCGTGGGCGATGGCGGCTCGATATACCCAGTCCACCACGGCGATATTGTGGGGATCGAGGCCGCCCTGCCAATTCTCGTCTTGCGTGTTCCACCCAAGATGAACGACGGCAACCTTACCGGGCAGGACCTCGTCGAGCGCCACCGTCACCCGCTCATGATAGGCCTGTAACTGCTCCTTCCAGCTCCTCCACTTCTTCTGCGCCAGCACTTCCTCCATTCGCGGTATGCTGAGTCCGGCGATGTCGTACTGAGTGCCCAACTCCTTTCTCATCATCTGCGCCACCGTGCCGTTGATGCCGGTGAGCAAGACGCTCTTCATCAATCTTCTCCCAACGTGGTTTCGAACAACTTCGGATCGTGCGCCTTCAGCGGCACTATAGGGGTAACCTCCGGATTGACGATCTGCTTCGGGTGTGGCAGATGCCCCCTTGTGACTGACGCAAGGCTTTGCACGCTGCCCACCGCCACGTCCAGATTGGCCTCCACGGACAGTCCGGACACATGCGGCGTGGCGATGACATTCTCCGCCGTTACCAGCGAGTGCGTGGGCACTAACTCGGTCTCCGCGAAGATATCGATGACCCCATAAGTGTCTACTCCCGCACCTCGGATCTGCCCGGAGCGCAAGAGATCAGCGAGGGCGTCCTCGTCGACGATCTCGCCGCGAGAGGCGTTCACCAGAACCGCTCCTGATTTCATCATCTCCAACCGGCTCCGGTTCAGCAATCCTCGAGTCTCCTCGTTCAGCGGCAGGTGCAGGGACACGTAGTCGGCTCTCGTAAGCAGCGACTCGAGCTCCATCATCTCCACACCCAGGTCCTCCGCCTCCGGAGACGACTGACGAAGGTTTCGTCGCGTCGCGATAACCTCGAGACCGAAAGGCTGAGCGCACCGCGCCACCGCCTTGGCCGAATCCCCCCAACCGATCAGACCGAGGGTTCGCGTCGTCAGGCGACGAAGAGCGAAGGACTCGAACCGGGCTTGGGCGAAGGCCCCCGCCCGCATATACCGCTGCATGCGAGGAATCTCACGCGCCAGAGATAAAATGACCGCCATGACGTGTTCCGCCATTTCGTGCGTAGAAAAGTCGGGCACGTTCGAGACGATGATTCCCCGCTCTGTAGCGCGCGTCACGTCGATCTTGTCGGTGCCGTTGCCCAGCCGAGAGATGAGCTGACATCTCTCCATGCTGTCGATGATCGGGGCGGAAAGCTGTGTCGATACCACGCACACGGCGTCGGCGGAGCGCACGTGCGGTATGATCCGCTCTGGTCTGGCTTCTTCCACCTCTATAGGGCGCAGCCCGAATCGGTCGAGCAGCTTCCGCTCCGGCTCAGAGATGGGGAACATCTCGGCATTGAGGCGGACAACGACGGGATCCTCGATCATAGGCTTCTCATGTAGCGATTCCGCAGATAGGCGGAACGAAATCCTAGCTTCTGATACAGTCGCTCCGTGTCTCCGCCCGTCACCGACTCCAACGCTGTCCAGCGATTCCCCAACTGCCGGGAATCAGCGACGGCGCGGCGCACGAGCGACGACGCCACGCCCCGACACCGGAACTCGGGCAGGGTACCGACGAAGTCGACATATCCGAGATCAGCTTGCGAGAACAGCAGCGCGATCCCTGCTGGCACTCCATCCACGCGGGCCAGGTAACGCCGCACCTGGGGCCGAACCGACACCGAACGGCCCACCTCCCCCATGGCCGGATCGAAGCCGAAGCTCCGGCACATGACCCCCGCCCAGCAGTCGTAATCTCCCCCAGTTGATAGGGTGACACCAGGCGATGTGGTTGAATCCGTCTCTTCCGCTTCGTGACGCATGGCCGCCGAGGTGTGGCCGCAGCGAAAGCCCGCGTGCACTAGGTGTTCGCCAAAGTCAACGGGTAGATCTCGTGGCGACAGGGTGATATGGCAGTCGAATCCCTGACCTCGGTACAGGGCGAGGCAGTCTTCGATGAGCGCTGGCACCCGATCGCTCGACGCCTGGACCCGCACCACCCGGTGAAAGAACTCATTCTTCACCTCTTTGCGGCTGAACGCGAGGGCACCTGCAAGATCGTGTTGCTCGCACCACAGTGCGCGGAATGAAATCCAAAGATCTTCGAAAACGTGCATGAACTCCGGCGTCATTCGTATCCTTTTGTGGAGCGCCGATGCGTGCGCGGTCCCAGGGCAACACAGCGGCGAAGGGGGGCGAGCCTGAACGCCTTGGACCTAAGATGTCAGCAGGTGCGGCGGCACAGCCTTGAGATGGTACAGTGCCTCGAGAGTGATGGCGAGTGCTACGACCAGTGTGTGACGAAAATGAGCTCGCTCGCCTGGAACGTCGAGCACACCAACTGATTGATCTGCACAGATTCAAGGTGCTCGACTTCGACGTTCTTGTCTGAGGATCCGTCTTTCACAACGCTCTCCACGCGCATGGCCGAGGAGCGGATCTGCTAAGTCATAGGTTATTTCTGAATCTGACTCGCTTCGCTCACTCCCAGGAGAAGGACATGAGCTACAAGGTCATCACTCAGTGATTCGGCGCCGATGAGCCCAGTCATCAGTGGTCGAGACCTGAGCGCCGGCGTCACCCGCGTCAACATCACACCCCAGCCCGCCGAAGGCGCTTTCATGACGGGCTATACCTCCAAGCCCGACATGCCGGCCGAGGGCGTGCATGATCCGCTCTACGCCCGCGTCCTCGTCCTCGCTGACGGCTCCACCACCATCGCCCTCGTCACCCTCGACCTCATCAGCCTCAATCCCGGTCGCTTGCCCGAGCTGATTCGCGATCTCGGTGTCGACAGCCTGCTGCTCGCCGCCACACACACCCATGGCGGCCCTCTAGTCCTTGACCTCGGAGAGCCCTACGCAGAGAACCGATCCTGGCCCGATTCAACGCCCTACCTAACCTGGCTGGAGGGCCGCATCGCCCAAGCCGTAGCCTCTGCGCTGTCCGCCACCACTCCAGTTCGCATGGCCCTCGGCCGTGGCGTTGCGGACATCGCCTTCAACCGCCGCCAGCTCATCGACGGTGAGGTGGACATGGTCTGGGGCCAGAACCGAGATCGCTCCCACGACTGGGGGCCGGTGGATCCGGAGGTGGCCGTCTGGCGCATCGACCGTGAAGACGGTACGCCCCTCGCGGTGCTCGCCAACTACGCCTGTCACCCCGTGGTCATGGGGAGCGGGAACCGCTTATTCACAGCCGACTTCCCGGGTGCCGCCCTGGACTGGCTCGACTCCCGCCTAGGAGGCGCCATGTCCTTCTTCCTTCAGGGAGGTTGCGGCGACATCGACCCTTACATTGACGTACAGGACGACTTCACCGCCGTGCGTAATCAGGGCGAGGAGCTCGCCCGCACTATCGAGAGCATCTACCGCAGCATTGGTCCCAACGACGCTCTCGACCTCTCTAGCGGCCTGTCGTGGCAAGAGCGGCGCCAAAGCTTCCCCCGTTTTGGCGATCACCCCGGTTACCAGGAGGTAGCGTACGGCGTGCTCCGTATCGGCGCCGATCTCGCCTTCGGCGTGCTGCCCGGCGAGCCCTTTGTCGAGCTTCAGCTCGATCTCAAGCGACGCTCGCCCGTGCGCCACACCCTGCTACTCGGCTACACCAACGGGTATCCAGGCTACTTTCCCACCCTACGAACACACCGCGAGGGCGGCTACGGCGCCAGCTACGGCAACACTATTCACATCCAGCCCCCCGCCGGCGAGACCATGATCGACACGATGGTGGAAACGCTTACCGCGCCGTCATGAGCCTACGCCTCGGCACATCGTGCTGATTTCTATCAGATCAACTGCATCTTGATTGCGTGGGCTGCTACGACAATCTGCTCACCCACCACCGAGGCGCCCCTGCCCGGCGACTTCAATCGCGATCTGGTGTACTGCGCTGCCTGTATTCGAAGAACCTCGAGGTCGACCACCCGTTCTTGCACCTCAGCTCTCGGCTTCCCGCACCCCCGCCATGTCACCCAGCCAGTACGGCTTGCGTCCCGTCTTCGCCGCCACGTCCTTCGGCACCGCCACCTCGACCCCATGCTCGATGAGCACGTCCCAGTAGGGATCCCGGGTCTCCGCCAGTAGTTCCAGTAGGCGTGACCGTTGCCGGTCGCGCTCGGCTGGGTTCCTCTCTGCCAGATTGTTCTGCTCAAAGGGGTCGGATTCGAGGTCGAAAAGCAGCTCGATGCGATGCTCATTGAAAGCGTACTTCCAGCGCTCGCTTACCAGCCCACGCCAGTCCGGCATGCCCAGGTCCCAGCGCGGACTACCCACCATCTCCAGAAACACCTGGGTCGGCTTCTCGAAATTCTGGCCGCGTAGCGCTGGCGAGAAATCCGTGCCCTGATTCCAGGACGGCAGTTCTGCCCCGATCAGCCCCAGCGTAGTCCCCATCAGGTCGACGAGGCTGAACATCCCCTCCTTCAGCCCCGTCGCCGGAATCTGTTCCGGCCAGTGGAAGATCGCCGGGATGCGCACCGATTCCTCATGGGCGTGCTCCTTTTGATTGTAAAGCCCATGGGAGCCCATGTAATCGCCGTGATCGCTGAAGTACACCGTCAGCGTGTCTTCGAAGCCCGCCAGCCCCCGCGCGCACTCCATGAGACGGCCGATGTTCCAATCCAGATTCTCGATCATCGCGTAGTAGCGAGTTAAGTGCTCCCTCATCTCAGGGGTGTCGGTGAAATTCGGCCGCACCTCCAGGGCACCGGGATCGAATCGCTTCCACTGGTCGGGGACGATCAGCGGAAAATGGGGAGGGGTCACCGACAATACGAGAAACAGCGGCTGGCCTCCCTCATAGCTGCGCAGATACTCCATCGCCCTGTCGGTGAGAGCATCAGTCTCATAGCCCTCCAGTGGAGTGGGATCGGCGCTACCGAGTTCGTAGATAGAGCTGTTGAAGTGCTGGTTGAGGTTCTCGAAGCCGTACCAGTCCTCGAAGCCGCCGCGGAAGTACTCCGGTGTGCGATTGCGCGAGCCCCCCTCGTAACGCCTCGTCGTATCCTCTGTCACCGATGCCGGGACCTGGTTGCGCACGATTCCGCAGTGCCACTTGCCGAAGTAGGCGGTGCGGTAACCAAGCTTACGCAGCTCCGTCGCCGTGCTTGGCGCCGTAGGCTTGAACACGTCGAAGAACCCCGCCACCGGGCCGGAGTGCGCGTGGCGACCGGAGAAGATCGTCCCCCGCGACGGCGTGCAGATCGGACAGTTGGCATAGGCCCGCTCGAAGCTGACTCCCTCGCGGGCCAACCGATCCATCCACGGGGTCCGCACGTTGGTATCTCCCGTGTGACTCATAGCTTGGCCCCGATGTTCGTCGGAAAGGATGTAGATGATGTGGGGTCGCTTCACAGAATCGCTCCTCGGAAATTGAGTGAGATAGACTGCAACGCTTGCTAAGCTAGTCGATCTTGATCGCTCGTTGCCAGCGCTGGATCATCTCAGTGTGGCAGATGTACACGAGTCCTGCCACGGTGGTGTCGATAATTGCGATTAGCATGTCGATTACGACCGGCGTCGATAGAGAGAGCCTCCCTCCCTATCTTGAAAGAGAACCCGTACGGGACCGGCACTTCGTCTTGAAGAAGTACGGATGCGAAGGCGTTGCTTCAGGCTGTGTCGACGTACTCTTTCCTCAGGTCCGAACTCAGACTGACCCCCCGATCACCCAGCGAACTCATTCAAATGTTGAACTGAGATGGAAACCCCGCTCACAGAACCGCTGTCATCCCCGGTCGCCTGGCGAAATTCGGACTTGAACGATGAGAGCTGGACGATCACTCTGACGCCAGAGCAGCTGGAAGAGCTGGATGCAGTGATCACACCCCATGTCGTAGGTCGGGACTGGAGATCGTCCCCTGAGCCTTCCTTGCACCTACTTTCCTGGACGTCACTGCTCGGGGACTTGTGCCAACGCTTGGAAGGGGGCATCGGCTTTGCGCGTCTTCGCGGCCTCGATCTCTGGCAGCACTCCGTCGACGAGGCGCGCTGGATGCTCTGGGCCATCGGCACCAACCTAGGTCACCCCGAGCCCCAGGACGCCGCGGGTAATCTCCTCCACGACGTCAGGGACACCGGTCGTGACCTCAGTGGCGACGACATCCGCTCATATCAGACCAACCTGCCCATCAACTACCACAACGACGGGGCCGACGCCTTCATGCTGCTCTGCTACCGCGCCGCTGGTCGCGGAGGTAGTTCGCGGCTGGTGAGCGCCGTTTCCGTGTTCAACATCATTCTACAGCGACAACCAGAGCTGGCCACCGTCCTGCAGCAGTCCTTCCACTTCGACGCCCGGGGCCAACAGAGCCCGGGAGCCCCTCCCTACCAGCGAATCCCCATCTACTCGTTCTTTCAGGGCCATCTCAATGTCCTCTACAAGCGCGAATACATCGATCTCGCTCAGCGCTTTCCCGAGGTGCCGGAGTTGACACCAGCCCAAGTCGAAGCCCTCGACCTCATGGATGAAATCTGTGATGAGTTGGCCATGGAGTTGGTCATGGAGCCTGGCGACATCATCGTCGCCAATAATTACGACGTCCTGCACGCCCGGTCGGCCTTCGAAGACATTGTCGGCGAGAGCGTGGAAGGCCGACACATGCTGCGCCTATGGCTCTCGCTGCCCAACGGACGCCCGCTGCCGCCGGCCTTCGAGCACACCCGCGAGTTCTTCCACAGCTATCGGCGACGACAGGCACGAGATGGACAGTGAGGAATCACCTTCGACGTTTCGCCGGAGAGACCTGGCGCATCGGCCACGTCCGCACCCGCGATTTCTGTCCTACGAGGCCAACCCGCACAATCCCGCCTTCAGCCTCTCTCCCAATCCCGATGCCTGGGATGCGACGGCGTTCTCACTTCCCAGATCATCGCCATTAGCGATTACTGCCACACGATCTACGCGAGCAGACGGGGCAAGGAATGGCAGACCAGTTTGGCCCGCGTTGCTAAAGTGAGACACTCGAACGGATGACGATGCTGTCGCGCATGGCTCGGCTCGCAGTCATTCTCGGCTTGTTCGCCTCCTCGGGCTCTTCCCCGTCACCCGCAGACAGCGATCCTCCTATCGTGACCGAGATCTTATGCTCGCCGGGTATGCCAGCGCTATCCGAAATTCCATGAAAAGTTTCACCGACCCGGCCCCCACAAAAACAACCCGTGGTCGACCTGCGCCAACGCTGGGCAGCAGCACGGGGATCCGGAGGTGCGCAACTTCCTGACGGCGAAAGAGAGCAAGATAGGGACGGTGGGTCAGTAGCCCACAGCGGCACCATCTTTGCGCGGCTCCGAGGCGGCGCAGTACCCATCCGCGAGCCGCAGAATGATCTGCCCGCCACCAAAGTTGGCGGGGTGCACAACGTCCGTGATTCGATGACCCCGACACTCCAACTCCGCGCGTATCTCAGGATCTGTCCCAGTTTCCAAAGACAGGTCGAGGCCCTGCTCCCAGCGCCAGCGCGGAGCGTCCAGAGCGGACTGAGCGTTCCTCCCATAGTCAAACATCTGCACCATCATCTGCACGTGGCCCTGGGGCTGCATGTGGCCACCCATCAGCCCGTAACTCATCAACGGCTCGCCGTCCTCAGTAACGAAGGCAGGGATAATCGTGTGGTAGGGTCGCTTACCGCCGTCTACCCGGTTGGGATGATCGGGTTCCAGTCGAAAACCGCTGCCGCGGTTCTGCATGCTGATCCCGGTGTTGGGAATGACGATTCCTGACCCGAAGCCAGAAAAGTTGGATTGGATGAAGGAAACCATCATCCCCGAGGCATCTGCCGCCGTCAAGTAGATCGTCTCTCCAGGACCCGGTCGGCCCGCTTCCATGGCGCGCGCCTGGTCGGTGTCGATCTCTTCCGCCCGGCGTTCCAGATAGTCCGCGTCCAGCAGGTCCTCAAACTTGATGTCGCGGGTTCGAGGATCACACACATAGCGCTGTGCGTCGGCGTAGGCCAGCTTCATCGCCTCGATCTGCAGATGAAGGCTGTTCGCAGAATCCGGCTCCAGTGCCGAAAGCTCCAGATAGCTCAGAATCCCCAAAGCGATCAGGGCCGCGATCCCCTGTCCGTTGGGGGGAATCTCGTGCAGCCGACGGCCTCGGTAATCGGCACTCATCGGCTCTACCCAGTTCGGCTGGTGATCGGCCAGATCCTGCGCTGACATCAGTCCCCCGGACTCCTTGGCGTGAGCGACGATGTTTTCGGCAAGTTCCCCGCGATAGAACGCCTCACCCTCGCTGTCAGCGATGATTTCAAGGGTGCGCGCCTGCGCCTCGAAGCGGAAGACTTCCCCAACACGTGGAGCGCGTCCATCGGCGAGAAAAGCGTCACACCAGGTGGGCATGTCCGCGTAGTGGTTTTCCGCCCCAGACCAGGAGCGGGCAACCACCGGGGGCACAATCCAGCCCGATCTCGCATACTCCACCGCTGGCGCGAATAGTTCGGCAAAGGGCAGCTTGCCGAACCGCTTCGACAGCGCCACCCAGGCCGACACGCAGCCGGGCACGGTAACCGTGTCCCAACCCTTCTCCGGCATCTGCGTGTAGCCAGAGAAATGCTCCGGTGTCCACGCCGATGGCGATCGTCCCGAGGCGTTGAGGCCGTGCAATTCTTCGCCATCCCAGAGAATGCAGAAAGCGTCACTGCCGATCCCGTTCATCGTCGGCTCCACCACCGTGAGGGAGATCGCCGTAGCCAGCGCCGCGTCCACCGCGTTGCCTCCCCTTTGGAGCATGGACAACCCCGCCTGCGCTGCCAGCGGCTGGGAAGTGCAGACCGCATTGCGGGCCATAACCGGCATGCGTCGAGACGGATAGGGAAATTCCCACAAGGTCGACATGAGCAGGCTCTCCGCTGCGAGATAGGGGACGTGGATGTTGTTCGGTTCTTGTCAGACTGTACGGGACCACTTCTCAGCCGGAGACTCGATGGCTATGAACGCCATAATCGAACCCCTCCCCGACAAGCTCACTCAGAAATATGTCAACCGCTTTCACGAGCGGGAGTGTCTCGCCTTCAAGGCAGCCTCTCCGCCGAAGAGATCGGGGAAGCCCGCCGCTTCTTCCCGGGTTACCGACAGGTGGCAACTGGGCCCGGCGACTGTCCGGTCTTGCGGTAGCGCTTCAATCTCGTAGGTCGCGCAGCGCGGCCACCTTGTCCGCCGATAGCACGTTCTCGATTACGAGGTAGCCGTTGACCTCATAGGTAGAGTCTTTGAGAGGGTGCGAGAGAAGGAATAGGCCGTGTGTTGCTCCAACTCATATCCCGGTCCGATTGTTAGGAGGGGAGCTTCTATGCTCTGTGCAATGTCGAAAACTTAACCAGGGACAAATCCCATGTCCTCCCTTGCTGCTGCGACGACCACCACCACCGTTCACACCGCGGGCGAATTCCTTGCCCACTGGGATGATACACGCAACTTCCTCATTGGGCCCGAACTCGTCGAGTTCGATTCCCCAATGCCACCGGATGAGGAGATCGTCGACATCCTGCGGCGTGACGAGAATGCGCGCGTTCAGTTCATTGGAATGGAAGCCGACGAGCAGGAAAAAGCCGCCCTTGCCGAGCGCTTCCGCACCGATCCTCTGGAGCAGATCGTCGATTTTCCCTTCAGTCTTTCTCACTTCTCTCTGCGTGATTTCTACGCCGCCGGAGAGTTCCTACAGAACTTCCAGAGCGAAGTCATGATTCCGTGGCGGACCTTTCTCGCCAGCACCGGCCTCACCTGGCAACGCTGCTACCCCATCTTCTTCATCTCCGGAAAAAACTGCCATTCCACCTATCACGTCGACGTCTCCCACGTCGCCGCTTGGCAGGTGCATGGCGAGAAAACCTTCATCGGCTACAAGCGGCCGGAGGCGGTCAACGACATTCAGGACATCGTCGACGATCGCAAGAGCTACGTGAGCAATCACCCGCCCGCCGGCATCGATCCCGATGACCTGATCAGCTATCGCATGGCGCCCGGCGACTTGCTGTGGAATCAGCTTCTCACACCGCACTGGGTGGAGGCCGGCGCCGACATCGCAGTGAGCATCAACATCTCCCACGGGGGCCTGGCGTACCAAGGTCGGTTCTGCCCCAACGAGCAGGTTCTACGCGCTCGCTGGGAGGAGCACCCCGACGAAGCCTGGCTGGTCGACGAGCGATACTGATGCCGCTGCCCGCCACCATGCGTGCCGTCGTCTGCCACGGCCCGCACGATTACCGCCTTGAGAAGTGGCCCGTTCCTGAGGTCGGATCCGACGAGTTGCTGCTTCGAGTAGAAGAGGTGGGCATCTGCGCCAGCGACCTCAAGTGCTACCAAGGTGCCCCGTTGTTTTGGGGAGACGAACAACGTGAAGGTTACTGCCAGCCGCCGGTGATTCCGGGTCACGAGTTCGTAGGCGTCGTCGTCGCAGCCGGGAAAGGGGCCCTCGAAAAGCACAGAGTGCGTATCGGCGATCGCGTCGTCTCCGAGCAGATCGTCCCCTGCGAAGACTGCCGCTACTGTCGGCGCGGACAGTACTGGATGTGCCAGATCCACGATATCTACGGTTTTCGCCAACGCACTTTCGGTGCCATGGCGGAGTACATGTTGTTGCCCAAGCGCTCTCGCAACTACGTCGTCCCCTACAGCCTGCCCACCGAGCACGCTGTGTACGTTGAGCCCCTTGGTTGCGCCGTGCACGCTGTGCAGAGAGGGGAGATCGCCGGCGATCACGTCGTCGTCAGCGCCGGCGCCGGCCCCCTCGGTCTGGGTATGGTTGCTGCCGCCCGCCGCGCTCATCCAGCCACCATCATCTCCCTCGATCTACAGGAACGACGTCTCCAACTAGCCCTGGAGTGCGGGGCAGATCTGGCCTGGAATCCCGCCTCCGTAGACGTCGTTGAAGAGGTCCGTACCCTCACCGACGGCTACGGCTGCGACGTCTACATCGAAGCCACCGGGCACCCGGCGGCGGTTGAGCAGGGTCTGCATATGATCTGCAAGCTCGGCACCTTCGTGGAATTCAGCGTAATGCGCGAGCCCGTGACCGTCGACTGGACCATTGTTGGCGACACCAAGGAACTCAACATCCACGGCGCTCACCTGAGCCCTCACTGCTACCCTATCGCTATCGACATGCTCGCCAACGGCAAGCTGCCCATGGACCGCATCATCACACACCGACTGCCGTTGAGCGACTTCCAGAAAGGTTTCGACCTCGTCGCCGGCGGTGATCAGTCCGTGAAGGTCACCCTGAATCCGACATCGACCCACAATTCGGCTCCCTGAAAGCGAGCACAAAGCCCACGGCAGCGAACAGCGAAATCGCCGCTGGAACACTGAAGATCCAGCCCCACTGGTGAGTACCATCGGCGAGGGTGAAGTAGTCGTAGACCTGGCCGGCAAAAAGGTGACCCATCAGCGGGCCGAATCCGCGCATGGCGAAAAAGAGCAACCCCTGAGCGCTGGCGCGCTCCTCTGCCGGACACAGCTGATCCACGGCGATGGTAGCGGCGACGATGAAGCACACGATAAACACGCCCCCCGCTGCCTGTGCCATGACTAGCATCACCAGCGGCTCCCCCACCGCCCACGCTAGGAATCGAATGCCCTGCACCAACACACCGATGCCTATCGTCCAAGTCAGGCCAATCCGGATGATTATCGCCCCCAACAGTGGCATGAGCGGCAGCTCCGCCAGCTGCGCAAGGCTGAGCACGAGGCCGGCGGTGCTTGCCGCAAGCGCCGTACCCGCATCGGCGTCAGTAAAGAAGACAAAGGCGAAGTTGTACGAGAACGGACTCATCGCCGACGTGAGAAAGGCGGTGACCATCAGCACGGCGAAACTGCGCTGTCGCAGGAAGCGAAAGGCAGAGAGCGCTCCGAGTGGGTTACCCGAGCTTTTCTGCGACGGCGTGTGAGGCAATGTAAAGCTGTAAATCCCCATCACAACGGATAGGCCAGAGGCGATGAGCAGGCCATCGCCGAGGTGGCTGACCTGCGGCTCCCAGCCTTCCCACATTCGCAGGTAGAGACTGATCGTCCAGCTAATAGAGACCCAGCCTATACTGCCCCAGACACGCACCCGGCCGAAACTTCGTCGATCCGGCAGATTGCGCAGCGCCACCGCGTTGAGAACCGACATGGCAGGCGTGTGCAGCAGGGAGTAGAGAAACAACAGTCCCCACAGCGGAGCAAACTCCGCCTGCTGCCAAGCCAGCCACAACAGCGGTGCTCCCGCCAAGTAACAGACGCCGGCTACGTTCTGCGCCGGTAGGTAGCGATCGGCGAGCCAGCCTGCCAGCAGCGGCGACACGATCGCCCCCAGCGACGACGTCGCTAGGGCGTAGCCGATCTCACGGCCGTTGAAACCGATAGCGTCGAGGTGTCCGGACAGCAGAACGACCTGCGCACCCCACACCAAGTTCTGGACGAAGAACATCGCCCCGAGCCGGGTGGGTATGGAGATCAAGCGCGGAGCTCTTTCATCGTTTTGCGGTAGCGGCGGCGCATTTCAGGACCCTGAGCCTTCAGGTATTCCCGCTCTGCCCGCCGCGCCACCGTCGTTGACGGCGGCTCCGGAATGTCGATCGTCCCCATCGTTATCTGGTCGTTTCCCCAGGCATAGGCCACCACTTCGCCCTTGCTAATGATCAGGTTCACCCCCACGTTGGCCTCGACGATGGGCACGCCGTTCTCCCGCGCCCGAGCCAGTACCGCCTCGTTCTGCGACTTCGACTTCGATCCGTACGAGGGAATCAAAATCATCTGCGCGCCATCAAGCACCAGGGCACGAGTGATGTCTGGATTCCAGCGATCATTGCAGATCACGATCCCTGCCCGGCCTAGCGGCGTGTCGAAGGCGCGCAGACGCCGGCCGATGCGGTTGAAGGTCCAGCTCGTGCAGGTACCCTCGGCAAGCTGAGTCTTGTGATATTTTCCGCAAATCTGTCCTGCGCGATCAATGAACACGGCGGAGTTGAAAACTTCGCGTTTGATGCGTTCGGCAAATCCAAAGCACAGGCAGATCCTCAGGATCTTAGCCAGGCGTTGAAAGCGCTGTATGTAGGGCCCGTCAATCGGCTCGGCGATGTCCAGCATCATCTCCACCTTGTTCGGATGCGCCACCACATCCATTACCACGTAGCCCTCCAGCACTCCTTCCGTGGACACAACGAGCTCCGTCTGCTCCCGCGCTGCCTGTGAGATTAGCTCCTCCAGGCGGTCTGCGTTAGCTGCCTTGCCCCACTTCGTCGGCTTCATCGAAATCGCCGCCACCTTGCAGCTACGGTACATCTATCGTCTCCCTCTATGCCGTCTGTTGCTCCCAATAGAGCAACTTGTCCACCATGCGACTAATCCGCGGGCGCTCACTGTGACGAAACCGGTCGTGCAACTGCGATGCGTCCTGCCTGTGCTCGCGCAGCGCTTCCGCCTGCACCTCGTTGCAGGGCTCGGCGGCAAACTTCAAGACCACGTAGCGACGGTCTCCGGTCTTGCCGTACACACCATGAAACAGGTAATGGTCAAAAACCACCAGGTCGCCGGGCACCACCTTCAAGGGGTGCCCGCACAACTCCGGGCCAGCGACTCCATACGCCTCCTCACAGGTATCCGGGCCCTGCCCTTGCAGAGGCAGCAGGCTCCGGTGAAACTCCGGGTGGTGCGAGCCTGGCAACACGCGCAGAGCACCGGTTTCTGCCTCCATGGCCTGCAGGTAGATCATTATCTTCACGCGTTGGTAGGCCAAATCAATCTGACCGGCGCGATCGCAGTGCCACTGATGGTCATTGGTCTCGTTGAAAGATCCCTTATTGCCTTCGGATCCCCCCCACACAAAGCCCGGGCCCAGAAGTTGCTCCATCATCAGGTAAATCCGGTCGTCCTCCGCGAGCCAGGCCAGGCCATCGCTGCGCTCGACGAAAGGCACCACACCCTGGGAGCCGTGGGCATCGGCTCCATTCTCCTCCAGATCCTGCTGCCACAGCGCATCCGCCGCACCGGTGATCGTGACGGTCTCATCGGCGCTGAAGGCGTGTCGCAGCAGAACGAATCCGAAGGTGCAAAAGTGCTGAAGTTGCGCTGTTGTGAGCATCTGTGATTACCCCACTTGCTGTCCGGCGCTGGCGGCCACAATGTTACTTCGTGCTTTGCTGCCTCCAACCTCGAAACCGGACTCGGCGCTGATGAACTACAACAGTCGCTGTCGTACCTTCGACTGCGACCCAACCCTCACCGATCCCCAAGTTCTCGAATTCTGCCGCGAAGGGCATCTGCTGCTGCGCGGCGTCGTGCCCGACGAGATCAATCGGCGCACCTGCGACTACTTGGAAGGCAAGATCCCGGCTCAACCCTCCTACATCCCCGAGGGTCTATATGCAGCCGATCTCGAGCGCATTCGCAACAGCCACGAACCCAGCACGATCCTGCTCGAGGACTGGTTCATCGAGCACGTGCTCCTGAACCTCGAGCTTACCAGCATCATGCGCTCGCTGCTCGGTGCCAATGTCGGCTTGCCAGTGCTGGTCAGCCATCATCGCACCGAATGTCCCATGGACGCTCAGGCTTGGCACCACGATGCCGACCACGTCTTCGGCCCCGATCTCAACTTCCTCGAGGTGTTCTATTTCCCTCAGGACACCCCACCCGAGCTTGGCCCCACCGAGATTGTCCCCGGCAGCCACTTCACCCGCACCCAACGCGATCCAGAAGAAGCCGGAATCCTCGCCGATGGCCCTGCCGGGACCCTCGGCATTCACCACCAGAGCATTCTGCATCGCCGCGGCAAGTCCGCCGCTACCGGCATGCGCCACATGCTCAAGTACAACTACTGGCGCACCGTAGCGCCCCGGCGCGACTGGCTCGCGGACCCCGACTTCGATCCGGCGACCGCGTACTACGGCGGTCACAACGTCGCCCGCTACACCGCCCACATGTTCTGGTGGCTCAGCGGTAAGGGGAACGACTACCGCATCATCGGCGGTCAGGGGTGGCCCTGGCGCACCGAGAACCAGATCGGCCCCTCGTACGGCTACGGGGCAACCCAAGGTTATATGCCCGACTGGCGCAAAACCAATCCCGACGGATACACTCTATGACTAAACGAGTACTGATCGACCAACTCGCCGACTTCGAGACCGCGGTCGTCGCCAATGCCATTACAGCACTCGGATTGAGCGAGGCCCATACCTATGCGATGGATGGCTCCATCGCCTGCCAGACGCCGGATCTACCGCCCATGGTGGGCCGGGCGATCACCATCCGTCTCGACAGCTGCACTCCGGGAATCGAGAGCGACAACGGCCCCTACAACGAGTTGCTCGATCAGATCGAGGACTCAGACCTTCCCCACATCCTCGTCGTGCAGACCAGCAGCAAAACTCCGTTGCGCGAATGTGTTCTCGGCGACGGTATGGCCAAGAATATCGTCGCCTGCGGCGGCGGTGGCTTCGTCACAGACGGTGGCGTGCGCGACATGCGCGGCGTAATGGATCAAGGACTGTGCGTCTTCGCACCCAGACAGACGGTGCAACACGGCAACATGTGTTGGAGCGACCTCGGCGCGCCGGTGGAGATCGGCAGCGTCACTGTCAAGACCGGGGATCTCTTGCACGGCGACTATGGCGGCTGCATCACAGTGCCCGAAGCCAATCACCCCTGGATCGTCGCCGCCGGAAGCCAGGTGATGGATTTCGAGAAACAAGCCCATCTTGAGCTGCGCCGCACCGATCTGCGCAACCACCAGAAGCGAAAGCTCATGCAGGAGATCTCCGCCGAGCACGCCCGGCGAATCGCCGCGATCAAGGCAGGCTAGGGTTGCTTCCCCTAGTCGGCGACGATCTCTTCCCGCTCGCAGCCGAGACCAGCGCACAACCGACGAACCACCTCTTCCTCCACCTCGGTTTCGTCCTCGACGAGGATTGCCGTCAGCCGATCGTAGCTGATGCCGACTTGATTGGCCAGCTGGTGCTTAAACAGGTAGTTCTTGCGCATCATCACCTGCTGAATCGCCTTCGCGTCGAGTCGAACCCGAGTCATTTCCCCTCTTCCTCCCCCACTGTTTCCGGTACGTCGCCGAAATGGCGCGGCCGCAGCGACGGCGCCTTCCACACCGTGTAGGCGAGAGCCATGACGAAGTCCTGCGTCGTGAACATGCAGATCCGCAACGCCTGGTTTCTCCTTTCCATCTGCCTTTCCGGTTTGCCTGCTAGTGACCGAGAGTTCATTATGGCATACGCTCCATCGCACTGAACAGGAAATCTATGCCATGACTCAGTCCGCGGTCGATCGCGCCAGTACAGACAGATACCTCTCCAGCCTGGATGCAGTCGTCGCCGAGTACGAGGCGCGCAATCCGCGCTCACGGGCATTGCATGACCGAGCGCAGCGAACGCTGCCGGGCGGCAATACCCGATCCGGCGTCAACATCGATCCCTTTCCCGTCTACGCGGATCGAGGTGAGGGAGCCTATCTGTACGACGTCGATGGCCACCAACTCCTCGACTTCGTTAACAACGCCAGCTCGCTGATTCTCGGACACGCCGATCCCGAAATCGTGGCGGCCGTACAGAATCAGGCTACCCGAGGCACAGCGTTTTCCCGGCCTACCGCGATCGAGGTGGAGATGGCCGAGCTCCTGCAGGAGCGCATGCCCGCTCTCGAGCGCGTTCGCTTTTCCAGCTCGGGTACCGAGGCGGTGCTCAACGCCGTGCGAGTGGCGCGGGCCTACACCGGCAGACCCAAGATCGCCAAGTTCGAGGGCGCCTATCACGGCATCGACGATCCCGTCCTCGTCAGCTACCTCCCAAGGCTAGCGGATATGGGACCCGCCGAACGGCCGCACTCGGCCGTCTCCACCGAGGGTTTGGCTCCTGGCACAACTGACAGCGTGCTGGTCATGCCCTTTAACGACGCCGATGCCAGCGAGGCCATTATCTCGGAGTGCGCCGACGAGCTAGCGGCGATCATCATAGACCCCCTGTCTACCGCGGCCGGTCTTACCGCGCCCAATCCGGAGTTCCTGAACCGGCTACGTCAGATAACGGAACACCACGGAATCCTTCTCATCTTCGATGAAATCGTCAGCTTCCGTGTGCACTCGGGCGGCACTCATTCCATGATAGACGTCCGCCCCGACCTGGTGACCCTGGGTAAGGTCATTGCCGGCGGCACGCCCGCAGCGGCCTTCGGTGGTCGCGCCGACGTGATGGCCTTTTTCGACCCCACTCAAGGGCACGCCCGGGTATGGCAATCGGGCACCTTCAACGCCAATCCGGTGAGTATGGCGACCGGGTTGTTGACCCTGCGCCGCCTTACGCCTGAGGTCTACGACAAGCTTAAAGCCCGCACCAAACGGCTGTCTCAGGGACTGGAAGGCGTATTCTACGAGGCCGGACTAGCCGCCCGAGTCTGTGCCATTGGCTCTCTGTTTCGTATCTACTTCCTCGAAGAGATCCCTCAAGATTTCCGCGGCGCCATGCAGGACGATTTCGCCATGCATCGCTGGCTTTTCTTAAGCCTGTTGAATCGGGATATCTACTGGCGCAATGGCGGAATCAACGCTCTCTCCGTCCCCACTACGGATGCAGAAATCGACCGCCTCGTTTCGACAGTACGAATGATTCTGACGGAGTCCTGAAGTTGGCGAAACAGGCTCGAGACCCTTTCTCGCTGCGTGACCAAGTCGCGCTCATCACCGGTGGAGGTACCGGCCTAGGCCTGGGCATCGCCTGCGCCTTCGTCGCTCGCGGCGCTAGAGTCGTGATCACTGGTCGTCGCGAGGCTGTGTTGCAAGCGTCGGCGGCCTCTCTGGGTGCGGCGGCAGACTACCGCGTTCACGACGTGACCGATTCTGCCAGTCACTGTCCTTTGGTCGGGTCCGTCGAAGCGGAGTTCGGTCCTATTAGCTGCCTCGTCAACAACGCCGGCAACCTCGTGAAGAAACCGACGGAGGAGCTAAGTGACGAGGAAATGCTGGAGGTCCTCAACACCCATCTTCTGGGTGCCTTCTCTTTGACTCGCACCGTCGCACGCAGGATGCTCGACTCCAATGCCGGCTCGATCCTGTTCACCGCCTCAATGACGTCACTCTTCGGCATCCCCTATGTCGCCGCCTACGCCACAGCTAAATCCGCCTATCTCGGTCTCGTGCGTACCATGGCGACGGAGTGGTCCTCGCGGGGAGTTCGCGTGAACGCCATCGCCCCCGGGTGGATCCTTACAGATCTGTCTAGGGAATCCCTCGACGCCGACCCGGAGCGCAAGGCGCGCATCCTCGCACGCACGCCGATGAAGTGCTTCGGCGAGCCCGAAGACATCGGTAATACTGCGGCCTTCCTCGCCTCACCGGCCGCCAAGTTCATCACGGGTGCCTGCATCCCCGTTGATGGCGGAGCCTCAATCGGGTTCTAGTCGTCCTCGGGCAGCGTAGGTGCGACCATGGCCACTGAACCGGAGTAGATCCACCTGCTGGAGATGTCGCCAGACCGGCGATCTCTGGAACGCCATGGTCATCGGCTCCGACGACTGTGTCGTCGATCTCGGCTGCGGCCGTGGATTCTCCACGCTCGGTCTCGCTGATCCGGTGGGTACCGATGGCAGAGTAATTGGCGTCGGGCAGGCACAACATGGGGCCTAACGAGAAACCCCACCCGCACAGGCGCAGCGCGTCGGCGGCGGTGGCTACTTGCAGCAGTTGGATCGCTCTGCCTATATCCTGCGCCGATAGATGGAGTGCAAGCTCTACGGAGAAACGAATAGTCGTAACACCGTCACGGACATGATGGACGATTCCTTTCTACCCGAGAAGCTCACTGCCTCCGAGGGAGCGCCACTGCCCTACAGGTTGCTGTCTCCTTCCCGCGGGCCTTCGGCGAGCCTGAGCGTTTTACGTAGCTGGTCTCGCAAGGCGCCCGGACACGCAGAAATCGGCGGCGCCTGTTCCCGAAACTTCAAGGAGTTCTCTCTTGACCACCCATACTGACGACCTTGCCGTGCTGCCTTATCTGAAGGAACGGCCCGACAACCAGAGCATCTACCAGGCGATCGGTCTCGAGACGATCATCAACTGTCGCGGGACCTTCACCATCATCGGCGGATCCGTAGAGCTGCCTGAGGTGTTGTACGCCATGGAGGCGGCATCTGGTTACTTCGTGCAGTACGACGAGCTCGCCAATGCCGTCGGCGAGCGACTAGCAGCGATCACCGGGGCAGAGTGGGGTCTCATCGCCTCCGGATGTGCCGCTGCCATCAAGCATGTAACCATCGCCTGCGTCACCGGCGGGAACCCGGAGAAGCTGATTCGCGTGCCGGGCCTGGAAGGCCTCGACAAGACCGAGGTCATAATCCCCCGGCACTCCCGCAATGTCTATGATCACGCCGTGCGCAATGTGGGAATCGACGTCGTCATGGTGGATTCAGTGCAGGAGCTTGAGGAGGCCATCAACCCAAGAACGGCGATGCTCTACGTCACTACAGGACGCAACATCGACGAGGATCAGCCCCTATCGCTGAGCAAGATCGCCGCCATCGCTGAACCCAGGGGCATCCCCATTCTGGCTGATGCTGCCGCCGAAAACCTGACGATCCCCAACGTCCACCTGGAGCGCGGAGCAACCTTCGTCGCCTACTCCGGCGGTAAGGCGCTATGCGGACCCCAATGCGCCGGCATTGTGCTTGGACAGAAAAATATCCTCATGTCGGCCTGGCAGGCTAGCTCGCCTCATCACGGACCGGGTCGTGACGACAAGATCGGCAAAGAGGAAGTCATGGGAATGCTGGCCGCCGTCGAAGCCTGGGTAACGCGAGACCACGACGCCGACTGGCAATCCTGGCTGGAAATCCTCGACCTCATCTCTCAGAAGGTTACCAAAGTGCCTGGGGTCCAGACACGCGTCGAAGAGCCCGAAGGACTCAACAATCGAGCGCCCTCTCTAGTGGCCAGCTGGAATTCCTGTCGCTTGCACATCACCGGCGAAGAGGTCGCGGAAGACTTCGCGCGCAAGTCACCCAGAATCGCTGTGGGTAGCTCGGACGATGGGGATACCGCATCCATACGCATCACCCCCAGCCAGATGCAGCCCGGGGACGACGAAGTCGTGGCAGAGCGAATCTGCGCAATCCTCACCGAAGACCGCCCACCGCGAAAGATCGATCACCAGCCCGCGGGCGCGGACCTCAGCGGTCGCTGGAATCTCGCCGTCGACTATCACAGCAGCCGCACGACCCATCACCTGCTGCTGACGCAGGACGGCAATTGGATCGAAGGGTTGCACGAGAGCGACTTTGCGATGCAGCCGATCTCCGGCATCGTCGAGGACAACGCTGTCCGGCTGCGCAGCATCTTCCACCGTCCCGGAGACACGATTCCATTCCTGTTTTCGGGTACCGTCTCGGGCGAGACCTTCTCCGGATCCATCCACCTGGGCGAGTACCTGATGGCTACCTTCTCTGCACATCGCGTGCCCCGCACAGTGGAGCGACGTGACGTCTCGATCCCGGGAGGACCCCCTCTTGCCACCTGACCTCACCGCCTAGCATGAAAGTCGAACGCAGTCAGCTACCACCGGCGCAGCTCGAATTCGTCGTCGTCATCCATACCCACTTCATCCTCGATGCCGACCCTAATGCCACCGAATTTCGACTCCGCTCTCCAGTATCCGAATCGAGCAACGACACTGCGATGTGTCTGTAACTTCGGCCTCGACTAGGTCATTCGGTTCAGGTGAGCTTCTGGTAAGGCTTCCAGGTGTCACCGGCGACGGCCGCTGCGCGCTCCAGTTCGCCACACCAACCCACAACTTCCCCCGCCTTGATGCGTTCGATGTCGAAGCCTGCGTATCGGTCCTCGAGCGTGTCTCCCAGCCTCTGCGTTTCTGCCCAGCGGTCCCAGGCAGTCTTCATGAACTCGGGCAACGCTTCGCACACGGCGGGGTCGAGCTGCCAGGCGTGCCGCGCGTCGGCAACAATCGGCTCCTCCTCCGGGGAACCCGACCATTTCGACCAGCCAATGGACAGGGTGTTGCGCTCACGATCCGGGACGGTGTGACCCGTGTGAATCGTCGCGCCGTTGCGGATGAGCGCCTCCCCGGCCTTGAGACGGATGGCCACCTGGCCAGGTAGGGGATCTTCCCCATTCCAGCTCGGCGTGTGCGGCACGCCCTGTTCTTTCATCGCTTTGGGCAGGAGCACGTCGTGTTCTAGGGGTGTCCGCCACCGGTTGTGGCTTCCCGGAATCAGCTCGTGACACTCATCGTCGGTTAGCGCCAGGAACATGCTGACGCCGTTCCGTTCCGCCAGAGCCGTGGCGTTCTTCTCCTGAATCTCCGCCCAACGCGCTCGTTCCACCTCTTCCGCATACAATGCTGGCCCGTCTGTTCTCTGTTCCTGCGCGAAGTAGGGCTTTCCCGTTCCCCACCAAGTCACGTCGCGATGCCAACCTAGGACGTTCTCCTTCTGCCGCGGATTGCACCACAGCAGCATGCCGCTCAGCGTCAACTCCTCGGGCTTGAGTCCATCGCACCAAGAGGCGACGAAACCGAGGAACTCATCCGATCCGTGAAACTGGGCGAAGGACGGCTCTCCGAAGTCCGGGTGAATAAGCCCTCGAATCGCCCATGGTTCCTGATCCCCAGTTCGGTGCACGTAGCCTTTGGAGCAATCGATGACGCTGTATCCCTTTTCTGGAACACAGGCCTCCGTCACCCGCCGACCCGCCGCCCGCAGAGTTGGGATCCACGGGCTGTCGACGAAGTCATCGATGATGACGAAGCCGTGCTCTTCCAAGTGGGAGAGTCTTTCCGGCGTACAGCCGGGAGCGACGTGCTCCGGCTTGGCATCGGCAAAGGCTGGAGCTCGGTAAGTGGCCATCTCGTGAGTTCTCGTCGAAGGGTCGCTTGCGATTAGGATGCTACAAACTACCGAAACTCGGAATAGCATCGCAATGGATGCTGTGTTGAAAATCCACGCACGACGACCTACGCCGGCCTACTTGGCGTTTGTGAATCAAGGCGCCTATCTCACCTTCCATCGTCACTGAGAGCAGTTTATCTTGGTGTCCACAGGAAAGCTTAGGTGAAGCATGGGAGCACTGGACTGGAGTATCGTCGTCGCCCTCAACGGCGGCACAATTCTCTATGGTCTTTATCTGAGTCGCAACGTCAGCACCAGCACGGACTGGTTCCTCGCGGGTCGTCAATTGCCGTGGTGGCTGGTGGGTCTGTCGATGTACGCCACAGCTATCGACTCCAGTGACCTTGTGGCCGACTCGGGCGGGACCTACACCATGGGCATGAGCGTACTGGCCGCCAATTGGGTCGGTGTTATCGGTGGCTGGCTTCTGGCGGGTTTCTTCGTCTTCCTGCCCATGTACCGGATCGGCATGTACACCAATGCAGAGTACCTAGAGGCCCGTTTCGGCACTGCGGCGCGCGTGCTGTGCGCCCTCGTCCAAGTTCAGTACCGCACCCTGGTCCTCGCCATCATCGGCACGTCGGTATTCCTCACGCTTTCTGTGGTCTGCGGCTGGGATGCTGTGACTTCCTGGTCTGTCGTCGTCGGCATCGCCGTGTTGGCAACGATCTACACGGCCTTCGGCGGTCTGCGCTCGGTAGCCGTAACTGACGCCCTGCAGTTCGGCATCATGACGGCTGCCGGACTTATCATCTGGGTTTCACTGTGGCAGCAGGTAGATGGCTGGCAAGGAGCGGAGCAACGGCTGCGATCGGCCGATCCAGAGTTGGTTGAGCTGATGACCCTGGGACACGATCAGGTAGAAGTGGAGCCGGTGGGTGGGGTCGCTGATGACCTCATCAAGCGCAAGCTGCTGCTCGGCGGAAGCTACGACAACACACAGGGCACGATAACACGCACCACGCCTGGTTGGCTGGTGGCTCTCGCTTTCGTCATCATCGGCGTCGCCTACTCGGTGGTCAATCACACTCAAGCGATGCGTATGTTTGCCTCCCGCAACGAGTGGCATCTGAAGATGTCGATCTTCGCCGCCGCCGTGCCCATGCTGGCGATGTCGTTTTTCAACCTGACCATCGGCGTCATGGGACGAGCACTGATGCCGGAGCAGGCGGATCTTCCCTACGGGCGTCAGGATTCGATCTATCCCTACGTAGCGAGTCAGGTCGCCACCGTGGGATTGAGGGGCATGGTCGTGGCCGGAATGCTGGCCGCCGCTCTGTCCACTTACGACTCCATCGGCTCCTCTCTGTCGGCGCTGCTGACACGCGATGTCTATGCACGGATCCTCGTGCGAGATAGAGACGACCGACACTATCTGCGCGTCGGCCAATGGCTGACCCCCATCATCATCATGGGCTCCTTCGCGTACGTCCCGTTCATGGAAGCGGGGATGCTCAAATTCTACGTCGATGTCACCAGCACCTTCGTCATTCCCTTGCTCACCCTCTTCCTCATGGGCGTGCTCACTTCGGTGAGCCGGATTAGTGGGTTGATCGGGCTGTTGGCCGGAGTGCTCTACGGCGTCGTTCGCATGCTGTCATCGATGATCGCGGAAAATCACGGCATCGCCTTGCTGCCGCCAATCATGGCCAACTCATGGGCCGCTTACCCCATCAGTATGGTCGTGACAGCGGTGACCATGATCCTGGTTTCAGTGTTCGCGGGATGGGAGGGGGCTGCTGTGCGCCTGGGCGAGGAGCACCGGGAGGACAGCCCCTGGCTGCGCGACAGTCTGCATGCAGTCCAGGAACTCGATCGGAGTCACGAGGAGGACAGCTCGCACCGTTCCGATTCCCTGCCACTACTGCTCGCCGTTACGGTGTTCGGTCTCGGCTGCGTGTTCGCCTTCGCCGTGTTCTGGTAGGGAAGGGGCTATGAGGTTCGGGCTCGTAGTGAACCCCTGCAGCGAAGACAACCTCCACCTCGCCAACCAGATCGGCGTCGACGAGATCGTCTTCAGCGACATCAACGACAAAGACCACGAGGCCAAGAGGCGCTTTCCGGAGTTCGACGAGCTCAGAGCCCTGCGCAGGAGAGTGGAGTCCTTCGGGATGAATCTCAGCATCTTGGAAACGGCCTTCCCCATGGATCAGATCATCGTCTCCAAACCCGGGCGGGATAGGCAGATCGAGCAGTTCAAGCAGGCTCTCGGGGCCATGGGCAGAGCGGGGATTGAAACGCTCTGCTACGACTGGATGCCCACGGAGCTGAGCGTCATACGCACGAGCTTCGAAAAACGGATTCGGGGCGGAGCACTGACCAGCGCCTTCGATCTGCCCACTTATCAGAAACACGTGCAGGCCACGGGCGTTGAGATCAGTGACGATCAGATGTGGGACGACCTGGAGTACTTCCTGCGTCGCTGCGTGCCGGCGGCCGAAGCGGCGGAGGTCAAGCTTGCCATCCACCCGGACGACCCGCCGCTGTCGCCGCTGGGCGGATTCGCTCGAATTCTGCGCAGCCCCGATGCCTTTGACCGGTTGTTCAGCATCTCATCCAGCGAATGCAACGGAATGACCTTCTGCCAGGGTTGTTTCGCGGAGATGGGTGTCGACGTTCCATCGGCGATCCGCCGATTCAGAGAGCGCATACTGTTTGCCCATTTCCGGGACGTCGACTTCGCGGAAGATGGCGTGTCTTTCCACGAAACTTTTCAGGACGACGGACGCACGGACATGGTCGAGGCGATGAAGGCATACGGGGATATCGGCTTCGATGGCGTCATCAGGCCTGATCATGTACCCAAACTGGCGACCGAGCCTGGTACCGCCAATGGCTACACCATGCTAGGCAGACTCTACGCCGTGGGGTACATGCGCGGCATTGCCGAGACTCTGAATTCGATGTGATCCGTAGGCCATAACTCACCTGATCTTTGCCGAGGCACATCGACTCGGAAGCCACGTTCCTGATCACTGAGCGAATAACGCGCCTGAGTTTCGAAGGTAGAGAAATCAGGTCGACAGCCATCGACAACACCCGCGAGCCTGCGCGGCCGGACCGGCCGCCAAACAGCACCTTTATGGATCTTCGGCCACGCATTCGCAGCCGCTACGGTCCACCCCCCCAGCCCCCGCCTCCGCAACTTCCACCACCGGAGCAGCCACCGCCACCACATGCGGCAAGAAAAAACGGCCCCCCCGAACCGCCACTCTTCCTATATGCACGAGTAGCTTCCCGATAGAGAACGATTTGTTCCGAATCCAACGCACTCATGTTTCCGTTATCAATCTCCAAATCAGAGTCTAGACTGAACAAATGCGGAAGTCTTTCGGGGTCTTCGCAGTCTATTCCCTCAAGTTGGCAAGCTATGATCCATGTCCTCAATGAAGTTGTCGAGACAGCTGAACCGTCTTCTTTGTCTTGGTTTCTTGCGTACGGTTTATGATGAAAAAATTCACCGAAAGCACCGTTGCAAAATCGGGAATAGTCATCAGTAAAAAGAATGAATTGGTGCCACGCATCGTCTGCCACCCTCGAGGGCATGGCTACTTCACCTTTGGCATAATGCGCGATGAGGAAGAACTGACGCAGGCCTTCAAACACTTTCTCAACATCAGACATAGATAGCCTCGGATGCAGTTCTCTCACCTTATCTGATAGCACTGTACCAAATCTATGCCGCTTGATATACTCAAAACGTTGAGGGCTGATGAATTTTCGGATACACCAACGCTTACACCAACTAAAACCCCCTACCCCGAAGACCATGAAGAACTTGTAACCCAGGATACATCCAATAACTATCACAACTACAGTGCTGAAGTCGTAGCCGCCGGGTGGACGTACGTCAGAAATATCCATTACGAGGGATCTCGCTCAATGATGGCCAGGACTATGACAGCAATGACCGCAACAACAATTGTCGTGAGCATGACTCACATTCAGCAAGTGGAGGCACTGAACAAGAGTTTAGTCCTGCACCCGACCCACGAAAAAATCTTCCGTAGAAAAGTGTCCACGCATTTTTCCGCCCTAAGGGAATCGCTGAGACGCGATCTTCCGGATGACATCAAATTACGGGGGATGAAGAGGAAAGTCCTTGGAGTGGATGTCTCACAATCTCTGCAATATATCTGTGACTTCTTGTTCGAACAGGGGCTGCCATTCCGGTGATAGGAGGCAATCGCTGTCTTCCTGGGCATGGCCGATATTGCGCAACTGCTCTGCTGTCGGAGCGTAGTAGATATACCCGTTACTCACTCCTGCGACGAAGGTAAATGGGTGGGGTGACCTCGATTTGATTCCGAGACCGATCTGTACCGGAAGTTCGCCGGGGAAGGCAATCAGGACGAATGCTCCGATTCTCAAGCCCACGACTTCGACGGTTATCGAATCTTCGCCAGCAGTCTGGTTGAGGATCTGATTTTTTTCGAGCAGAGCCAGATTGGTCTGGATTCTGGTCAGCTCCTCCATGATGTGGATATTGGCGATGTAGTGGTCCAGGCTTTGTCTATTGTGGCGATCCAATATACGTAGGCCATCCCGGCCCATTCGCTGCTGAAACAGATAGCGGTGGGCATCGTAGGAGGGGTACTCGCCGGAAAGTTCGTACTTGACTAGGAGGGGAACGAAGCTCTTCAAGTTGAGATTAGTTCCTCGCAATGATTTGAGAAGCTGCTTCTGCTCGATTCGCAGTGCCTGGATACCTGCCGTTAGATCGGCTCTGGGCAAGGCCAGGCTCTCATTGATCAACTGTAACGGACCCTGGTCACAGCAACGAATAGTTCGCAGCGCCTGCAAGGTGCTCAAACCCAGCATGGTTCCCAGCGGCTCGGCATCCGGCGGATTGTCGAGGTCGCGATACAACTGCGGGTTGATGTCGGCGCCGCATCCCTGCAAGAAGAAGGCGATTGCTCCATCGCCGACCTGATCTTCGATGACCTTGCACGCAAAGCCGCTGAGATCTGCGGTGTTGCCTGCGCTCGGTACACCCTGTATGGGGTGGCAGGCGAAGTTGAAAAGTACCGCCAAAATCCCCCCCTCCTCCCGCTCCAGGCGCAAGATGCCGATTTGCGGATCGACCGGCCCTATCGATGCGATCAGTTCGTCGGGCGGCAACGCGTAGGCGCGGCGGACGTCGGCTTCACGGCCGTTCTTGAGCCTGAGTCGGCGATTTTCCATGATCCGATCTTCGCGTCCGCTGCCGGCACCGACCAACACCGGGACCATGTTGCTCAGCGCGCGAGTTACGGCCAGAAATGCTCGTTCCTCGAGATCCTGGCAGACAACGCCGTGACAGTGGCTGGCATTGACCAGGACGTTGGCCGGTTCAATCCCCAACTCCTGCTGTATCCGGGCGCGCAGCCTGGGCAGGAAATCGTTTCCGATAGTGCCGATTTCAGCGATCGCGACTGCGTCGACAGTGATAAGAACCACGTGCGTGGTCCGGTCTTTCAGCACAAGGGCTTTGGCGCAGAGCTGATCAGTAGCCGCAGATGGTTCGGCACGGGAGAACAGCGGGGCATCCTCTACTTGTTCTGTAGTCGCCGTTATGTCTATTCTTGCGGCTCCGGCCCAAAGCGGACCCGCGGACCGGGGATTGGTCATTGGTCTGTGCGCTCCATTAGTGTGAGATGGCGAAATCGAGAGCAACCGTGGGGCGAGCCCGGATTTTCTTCTCTGAACAGTCTCCAATCTTGAGTATGACAGACAGCTGCATTGAGGAAGGCGTGCTTCATGAGGTGCACGGTTTCTCGACCAGACCGTTGATCAGGGCTCTTGTCAAACATCCGTGCCCCAGGACGACGCTTGTCCGACGTGCAGGCCGTGCACTCCAGGATCCTCCTCGTAGGCACTATGCAGTGGTTGTCTGATCCACCTAGGAGAGAGTTGATCCGGCGGTCCCCATTTTCACGGAAATAGCGAAAAGAGGTCGGGGGGTGCATGTCGCCGCATCGTGGGAGCGCGTGCGCTGATCCAAGGATCAGATCAGTCGAACCGATGGGCGATGATCCGAGCGTCGGGCAGGTCGGCGAAGACCTCGGAGCCGATCGCGACCATCTGATGGATCTCCCCCTGCACCCGCAGACGGGCGGTGACACCAGATGACTCCACTCGCAGCAAGAGGCGTTCGTCAACAGCCAGAACGAGTTGGTCGCACGATCCCGCCACGGCGGTAATCCCGTCCCCGACCCTCCAGCGCGCCCTCACGACACCGTCACGGCCGATGGTGTAGACATCTCCGAATTCACTCGCTGCCAAGACGCCATCCGGTGATATCGCCAGGCCCATGAGCGACCCCACGACATTGAGTTGCCAGATCTCCGATCCGTCTTCCGCATCCACGGCATAGACCCAGCCGTCCTCGGTGCCGTAGACGACCTCGGGCAAACCGTCGTCGTCCAGGTCGGTCAGACGGAGACACTTCAGACCGACCCCGCGACGCGGTGTGGTAGCGTTGCCCTCGGAGCCGACCTGTTCCAGTGTCGACCAGCGGAAAGCGCCGTCGTGCTCGTGCACCGTAAGGGGCGTGGAGTAGTTGTTGCCGATGATGACTTCCGCCTTGCCGTCGCCATCTACGTCGGCTGCCGCCAGTGCCGTGATCACATGATAGCGGATCCATTGCGCCCAGGAAGGCGCGCCATCGGGCGAAAAGACGTTGACGTACCATCCTGCGGTGCCTACTAGCACTTCGGGGGTGCCGTCGCCATCCAGATCGGCAACGCAAAGTGTCGTCGCCGGCGCCTGGCTGCTGAAGAGATTTCTCAGGGGGCGGCGCCAACGTTGGGCGCCTGTCCGTCCATCGAGCACCACGACGTGGGCATCGCACGTGCCGACGATAATCTCCGCTGTGCCATCGCCGTCGATGTCGCAGGTCTTGAGAACCGAGGCCGGTGAGGATAGCTCGGCGTACCAGACGTCGCTGCCGTTCACCGCGTCGACGAGAGTCAGGGTACTGGTTTCATCCGCAAACAGAAGCCGGGGATCGTCCGCCTCGACGGCCGCCATCGCCGTCAGCCGATTAGGCAAAGACCGCTCCCAGAGGGGATGGGGCATCGTCGTTGTCGCGGGACCAGTCCGGTGCGGTGGGGAGCGATGGGTGCACGAGGCGATCTGGTTAAAGGCATCCATGCCTGACGCAAGTGAATCCGCATGGATGAGCCGGCCGTTGTGCACACCGACAATTCGGTGATCCTCCCCGTCAGCGATCTCGACAATCGCCGGACCGCGACGCTCGACGGTGACATCCTCATGGGGCGTGAACACGTGCAGATAGACGATCGACTCCCCCACGTCGAGAGCGCCACTGATCTTCTGGTGTATTACCTGGATGGGGCCGTCGTGGTGCGGATAGCCTTCCCAGGCAACACCGGTATCCTTGATCTGCCTCATCGACTCATCAGCATTGATGACGAACAACTGCTCGTCGCCCTGCTGCAGACAGACCCTCCCAAGTGATGCGGAGACATCACCGACGACGCGCCAGAGGCAGCGGGTGTCGTACTCGCCTGGATCGCGACAGCACAGCTCGTCCACGACGGCGATGTAGCGGCCCGGGCGCCAGATGAGGCTCCGCCGCCAGTCGACGCCGTTGTAACCGGCCACTTCGCTGCAAACGAACCCTCCCTGCTCGTCAGTGCCGTCCTCCAGGAGCCGCGCCAGGGGCGGGATGACAATGCCATGGCCGGGTGAGTTCAACACCCCGACACCGTCGCGTTGGACCGTCACGCTGTTGTGGAACTTAGGCGCCGCGCGGATGTAGTCGCCGTCCGCCAGCCACGCCCTGCCTTTCCAGGTGAGGCGCAGGATTGCCTGCGTGTCCTCGTGGCCGTGGCAGAGCGTACCGATGCCTTCCAGCAGCAAATACTCCTGGTCGGATGCGAAACCCGCACGCAGGGATAGCTTGTCGAAGTGCCGCGCCGACGCAACCGGCCTATGAGGCTCCGGTGCGGTGCGGGCAATCAAGCGGAGGACGGGCGCCGGCAGCAGAAGCGGCGTCACGCCGAGCAGCTCTCGAGGCATCGCGGGCTCGATATCGGTCACCGTGAAGCCCGAACCCGCGGGGATTACGCTGGCATGCCAGCTCTCGAGACCGTGATCGAGCCCTGGCCGTTTGCCTTCGGCAAGCCAGTTCAGCACCCAAAGATGCACCGCATCCGGGCGATGCCACAGGGAGGCGAGCAGCGGCCACAGGTGGGCGCGCCAGCCCCCGGACTCGAAGGCGGCAAAGCCGCTGCTGTCGCCATAGCCCACCTCGCTGCGCAGGTTGTCCGTCGTGACCGCCAGCATCACGCAAAGATCCGCGACATGTCCGTCGTCGAGATACGTGTAGTCTTCCTGCGCCAGTAGGTAGTCGTGTGTATGCCACGGTACATGCCAGGCATAGCCGACACCGGCGTCGTCATTGGGCTTGTAGCAGGTCGCCTGCCCAGCGAAGATGCGTCCAACCCGCTCAGCCATCTCGGCGAACTCGGTCACGCCATGGCGTCGGGAGAGATACTCGTGACCGACGGATAGATTGAGACCGATGAAGGTGACGTGATTCTGCCGGGGTAGGCCGTCGGGGTTGATCTCCTCCTGCAGGTAGAACAGGCCGGAAAGGTGCCTGAGAAACTCGGTCAGGAGCTCGACAACGGCTTCTCGCTGCCCCTCGTATACCGGGTGATCCTCGATAAGATCCCAGAGACGAATGAACTGATCCAGGTGAAAGAAGTCATGATACTCCTCCGGGCATTCGAGACGTTGCCGGCGCCAGGGCGCCAGTGATCCAACGAAGATCCCGGCGACGAGAGCACCCCAGGCCTCGTGATCGCTCAGGTAGTGCTGCCACAGGTAGTGGCGGAGCTTGCCGCTTCGAAACGGAGAGGAGACCCAGCCACCCTCCCACGTGGCCAGGTCCTGCCGAATCAAGTTCTCGATATCGCCGGGGCGGGGTGGCTCGGCGAGGCCGTCGATGCGCTGCGCACAGACGCGGCCGAGCGTACCATCCGCCGCCTCGACGAGTTCCGCCAGCACCGCCAGCGCATCCCCCAACCCGACGCGCGAGCTCGCGCCGGCGACAATGGCGTTTCTGCCGTGCCCGAAAGGATCCCGGACGGACCGGACGAGATAGCTATCGCCGCCCGGGAAGAAAGTGTCGACGAAGCAGGCACGGGCGTTGTAGAGTCGCGCGATGGCGCTGTTGCTCGCCAAGTGACCGCAGGCAATCACGTGGGCCTGCTTGAAGATCGTCGAGTCGACATCACATTGAGCCACAACGGGACAACGGCAGGCGTTAGCAAGACGACGTACGGAAATGTCATCGATCCCGTGACCCTGCCCGCCATCTGGCACAATGATGATCGATTCCGCCAGTGACGTTGGCGTGATCACGGGAAGAAAATGCGGTCGATTCACGGTCACCTCGATCCGATCCAGTTAGACACCCCGATCTCGCAGCCGAGTGATGATCCTTCTCAATTCGTGGCGGAGAGGGAGATCTGATCAGCCATCGCGACGTCGGACGAAGGGCAGGTGCATCAGGCTGAAAACGCATAGAAAGATCAGGGAGACGGCTGCGAGGAAGAGCCAGTGCGGGTAGGCATGCGCGAAAGCAAGCGCTTTCGGTGCCGAAAGCGTGAAGAAGTAATTGGTCCCCAGCAACAGATTGACCGGCGTGATCGCCATCGCGTAGACGTGGATGGCGAGATAGCTCCGTAAGTTCGCCAACGTCGACGGCCGATAACCGCAACCGAAGGTGAAGTAAAAACCCGCACCGACGAGCGCGACGTGCGTCAGAAAATAGCGGATCTCGGCCACCACTCGGATGGCCCCGCTTTCCGATATCGCAGGGAAGCACACCGCCAGCAACGCGCCGACAACCCCCGGATAATAGGCCCACTCGACAAAGAGTCGCCGACCCGTCACCAAGCCAGCCAGTAGTGTGAAGACCGAGATATCGCACAGGTGTAATGGCAGATTGCCCACCAGGGGGATACCGGCGACGAAGTGGCGGTAGCAGAACCAGGCCAGCTCATTGACCAGGACCACGGAGAAGAACGCGGCGCGGAAGCGCGCGTGCCCGCGCGCGGACAGACGATGTGCTTGAACACAGCCAGCGACGAAGACCGCGGTCACCCCCAACCAGAACAGGTGACACCCCGAGAACAGCTCCATCCGCCTTGCCTTAGAACACCTGCGAAAAAGTGATGTTGATGACTGTGCAGGTACCGGAAACCCCATGATCGGCCCGCACTATTCTACTCTGCCGATGACAGCGCATTTCCAGGACTTGCAGCCGCGCGCCATCGTCTCAATAAATCACATTGATCAGTTTATGTTCGCGGTCGGTGCCCAGGTCGAAATCCAGCTCCACAGAGACGAGATAGATTCCCCGGGGCACCAGGTTCTATGCGAGATCAGCCCATGCCACTCGACGCGGCCGTGCCGCTGCGGGCAGATCCGCCATCATGCGACCAGTGAGGTGACCCGGAACATGGGTGGGGGCACGGCGCACACGGCGAACACGTCAACGTCCAAAACGTCGTTAACTCCGTCGGAGTTGGGCTGCACTGAGCACTCACCCAGCCATCGAAGAGAGCGGCGTTCCCCAACAAACGCATGGGTATGACGACCTGGATGCTGTGCGGAACGTACTCGCCCGCGGTATGATGATGGCCAGATTCATGTCGCATGGCCCTCAGGGAACAAGGTCAGGGATCTGACATTAATGCGACTGACAAACTCTCGGACCTAAAAGTCCACACATGAAGAGAATCGCCGGTGGTAGAGCTTAAGCGCCTGGAAACATTGCAGCTATGTCGGGGTTGTTCGTCGCCGATGCGTCCGCCAGCTCCGCGCCCATGTCATACTGGATTAAAGGCTTGGACATCGTCTCTCGACATTGTTTAGCAGCATCGATGCTCGAAAAAGGCCCTTTAGGTACCTCGCCGCTGACATCGGTGAACCCATAGTCGACGGCGAGCTCCGCTGTCTGGACAACCTTCCCGTTCATTCGCGCCAGGTCCTCTTTCGTGGCTTTGTTGAGAAGCGCGGCGATGGCCCGCCCAGTAAATACGGGAGTCTCTCCGTCAGGGAAAGCTGCGATCTCCGTGACGGCCCCCCCAGGGTACAAAGTCACTGCATGCACATCATATGGCTTGAGTTCAGCAGCCATGTCCGCAGTGAGACGGTCGAGTCCTGCCTTTCCGACGCCATATCCAACGTCGAATAGGTAATTGACGCCCCCGAAGCTCGAAATCTGCACAATCAGCCCGGCTTTGTTGTTAACCATCAACGGAGCGACAAGAGCGCTCATGACATAGGCGCTGCGGAGGCCAATATTGAGCGAAGCATCAAACACAGAAAGGGGCCTTTCCCAGAAGGGCTTGCCAAAGTGAGGTTTGATTGCAATCAGTCCGGCATACGCACTGTTCACAAGGAGATCCACCTGGCTCTCTTTCGCCTTCACCTGCTCCACAAAGGCTTGCACAGCCGCGTCATCGCTCTGATCAAGCATGCAGGCATTCACGGTGCCACCTTGGGTACCAGTAGCAGCCTCCTCTGCAAGAGCCTTTAGAGCTTCTCCATTCCGTGCAGTGGCATACACCCTACATCCCTCGTCACGCGCAAGCACCATGGCAATGCCACGGCCAAGACCACGAGAGGCACCAGTAACAATGCACACCTTACAGGTTTTCATATAGCGCCCTTTGAATAAATTTTCTTGATCGTTGCCCGCACCAAAATCGGTGTTGGGGACTCTAAGCCCTCACCCAAGCCGCCCATACTTAGGGAATTATTGCCCTAATGGAGTGCCCCCAAAGCCGCGCCTTTTGGATGAGCACACATTGAGAGGTTAGAGCGGCTACAGTTCCGACTTTGGTGCCATCAACAGCTACAATAGTCACACTGTTGGCCATGCCTCTCAATTCTTAGAGGTGTCGCCCACAAATTTGTACACTGCCACACTGACGTCGTCCTCCTGTTCGCGTCCGTCCGCCCACTTATCTCCCGCCTCAACCATCAGTTTGCATATACGCTCTGCACTGTTGTGGGCAATATCGCGAAAAACAGACATGGGTCGAGAATAGCCGTATTCATTGCTATCAGGATCCAAGCGCTCGGGAAGTCCATCGGTCATAAGAAAGACGACATCTCCCGGGTACAATTCGGTTTCATGAGCGCGATAGTTTCCGGAACTCTTTAAGCCCAAAGGCAGACCTTCAAGGAGTATTTCTTGCACCTCCTTGGTTTGGCTTCGATAGAGTAGCATAGGCGGAATGCCTGCAGAGGAATAGGACAACCTATTTCCCTCAATCTTTACCATGGCCAAAGCCATTACATTTCGACCGATGCTCATATTTTTCAATTTTCTGGACATGTGCGAAAGGGCTTCTACGACGCCGGCTGCGGACGACAAATTCTGGAACAATCCCTTCGTAGCAGCCACGATTGTGCCAGCCTGCATTCCGTGCCCAGTGGCATCACCGAGAGCCACGGTGAGGGTTGAATGCTCCGACAGGAAATAGTCGTAGAAGTCGCCTCCTACTTCCGTCGCCGGTCTCGTGTAGAATCCGACGTCAGCATCCTTGAGATCCGGAGGCCCATCAGGCAGCATGCCTAGTTGGAGATTGCGTGCTTGTTCCAGTTCCTGCTCCATACGCAACCTGATTTCACGCTCTCTCTCAAAGTCTCGCATCGACAATACTACACACTTGCCATCGTTGTTTACTCTACTGTCAATTTCCGTAATGGTATCTACCGGTAATTCCAGTGCTTTCGACGCATCTCGAATTTCGGCTTTCGATGGCCCCTCGTAGATGCAATATGATTTCTTCGCGTCGACACTGAGAAAAGAATAGACCCACTGAATGCCAAATTTTTCATTCATGGAAAGCAGTGCGGCTTTCTCTTCATCGGACCCTTCTTCGACTCTTTGGGGAAAGTTGCGTTCGATCAAATACAATGGCATGATGGCTCTCTCTCGATACAGACCATCTATAGTCTGACCTATACGGATTGACATGTTAGAGGTGTCGTGATTGCGATTACGTACGACGTGATTCTGCGTCACGCTCACTTATTTTCCACTGTTGGTCAACACGACCTCTATGCGCACATGGGTGGGTGGTCGAACGGGCACCTCCTGGTAGCGAGACCGCTTACGACAGCTTACCTAAGAGTACCCAGCTCCCACCGGCCGAATCCTCCAGCGTGCGGTCAACAGCCTCGCGGCATGTCTGACATCCGGTCGGGAGAACTCAGTTTTCTTGCAGAGCGGCCAGCCGTTCCGGGGCACGGCCGATATAGTTCAGGGTCTCCAGATTTGCCAGCAGGCCCACGGGTTCAAAGGTGAACTCGCCGGGATAGTCCATGGCGGCCAGCGTGGCGAAAATTTCACGCCACTGGATTTCATCACCTTCTATCAGTGGCGGGTGGTGGCCGTTACCGTCTTTGTAACCCTGCAGGTGGATGTGGCGGAGGTGGTGCCCACAGTGGTTGATCGTCGCACCCGCCCTGCCGGCGACGGCCATCGGATTTACACCCTCGGCATCAAATTCGTGGGCCACGTCCAGGATCATGCCCACTTTCGGATGATTCAGACGATCGAGAAACCTGACGCGATCTTCGACCTGTAGCTTCGGGCGATTGAAGTTCTCCACAGCGATGACGGCATCCGTCCCCTCGACGTGCTGTGCCAGTTCCCGGTAACTCCTTTCCACGTTCTCATCGGTTTCCAAGGCGTGGCAACACCAGAATGTGCCGCCGAGTTCGAGCAAGGTATCGATCTGTCGTCGACACACGTCAACGCGCTCCTGGCGTTGGGCTTCAGTGTCCATGCCTTCAAACGTGGTTTTGTAAGCGTGATAGGCGACGACTTCAACACCACTCTTGCGGCAAATTGAGTCAACGAGCCGCATGGCGCGGATGTCACTCAGATCATATTGATCCGGACTTTCGACGATTTCGATGCGTCGGATATCCTCACGAACAAGCTCCTGCAACGCCTCTTCTCCAAAGGGGCGATAGCCCTGGAATACCAGTGTGGAGATTGACAGACGCTGTCTAATTTCTTCCGCCGTGTAGTAGTCGCTCATGTGCGCTCCTTATGGTTACAGCCCACTCTCAGTGAAAGGATGCTTCGGTAGGTAGCCTTGTAGGTCTCGTAGGACAATTACTCCGGTGCGAGAGCAGTCAGACCTCCGATGACGTCGCCGAGATTGAGGATTTCCCGTGGCCATTTCCTCGCCAGCGCTCCGAAGCCGAGTTTCTCAAGCGGGCTTTCGGCCGCCGACGCCGATGCAAGCAGCGTGCCTGGCAGGTCGAAAACTCCGGCCCCTAACTCACCCCTTATCGACAGGTGGGATAGGGTGGCCGGGCGGGTACTCACGCTCATCAAAATCGACCTCGAGCATCTCCACCCGCAAGGCGTTCACGGCCCGTTCTTCAGAGGCACAACGGCCGATCTCAGGGGAGCCCAGCATGGCCTCGATCCGACTGATCCGGTGCACAAGATCGCTCAGCATCTCCGGCGTCGCCGAGCCGGAGTGATCATCGCCTGGCATGCCGGTATGAAAGGTGAAGTGTTTCTCGACGACTTGCGCTCCCAGAGCGACGGCGGCTATGCAGGCATCCGATCCGCGGCTGTGGTCGCTGAAGCCAACCTTGAGATCCGGAAAGGCCTGCTTCAAGCCCAGCATAGCACGCAGGTGTACGTTCCCATCGTCCGCAGGATATTGACTAGTGCAGTGGAGGAGCCAGAGAGAGTCGATTCGATCGAGGTGGTCGACGGCCCTGGTTACCTCGGCTAGGTCGGCCATCCCAGTGGACAGGAAGACGGTGCGTACCTGGTCGGCTCGCTGATTGACGTCCCCCAGCAACGCGAGATCAGTGACCCGGCTGGAGGCCAGCTTAAGAGTGTCCACCCCCATCCGGTCAACGAGAAATCGCGTCGAGCGCTTGGTGAAGGTCGAACTGAGGAAACCCACGCCGAGTTCCCGGCACAGGCTCTGCATCTCGAAATGCACGGACTCCGGCATCTCGACGGACCTGAATTCATGGTACCACGGATGATCGCTGCCGAACTGGTTCGCCGTGTAGGTCTGGAACTTGGCGTAAGTGGCGCCGCTGGTGGCCACCTGCTTCACCATGCCACGGCACAGGTCCCAGCGACCGTAGTGGTTTTCGCCGATCTCGGCGATGACAATGGTATTCATTCGTTCGCCTCAGTCATGAACCGTAGCCCAGCACTGGAATCACTTCCGTCATGGGGTGGTCGGAAGGAAGGCCAAGAGCACGATCGGCTCAACTAGGCTGTGCCAGTTCACCTTCTTCCTGAACTGCTTTGTAGAGGAGTGGAAGGCGAACAGCCCTGCGTTCGAAGAAAAGCTGACGCAGGGGGAATCCTGCACTGGAATTTCCGCTCCCCAAAACAATTCCTACGTTTCGCGGCACTTGGGGTTTACCCGAGAATGAGCTGGTGAATATGTCTCCAGCCGTGTCCCTATAATGGATCTGGCCGAACAAGTTAGAAGTCGACGGTTGGCTTCGGCTTTACTCGTTGAAACGACCGGATGTGCTTTATGGGCTGGCCTTACGACAGCGACCGCTCCTCAGTTTCTCAAGTCTGTTTCGGTGAAGGAAAGGCCAATCGCATCTATTGGCATAAAGGAGCCACTGGTGATAGGACAATTAATGACGGAGTGCGAAATCCAAGCCGTCCTCCGGGAGGTCACGGCCGAAGAGGTAGCCTTCTACCAGGAATACGGGTGGGTCATGATGAGGCAACTCGTGAACCCGGAGTTCGCCGCGCAGCTCCTGCGCGGAGGTCGGAAGTGGATCGAATGCGGAAATAGTGAGACCGGGGCAGAAAAGCCGAACGCTGGCCTCGCCCGGCAGGGCGTCGAGCCGTTGCGTTCGTTCATGTTCAGCGAGCGCATGTCACAGAATGCGATGCGACTCGTGAACAGAAAGCGGCTCAAGGGCGTGGACGTCCCGCTTCGCTACCGCGTCGACCTCCTCCTCCGGAAGGATCCGGAAGCAGCCGGATCCACCTATCACCAGGATTCGTCCGAGCACGGCTCTGACCGCGTCGGAGAGCTCCAGTTCTGGCTCGCACTGGCGACCGTGAAGCCGGAGATGGGGGCCATGCGGTTTGTCAGCCGCTCACATCGCGAGGGACCGCTCGGCTCGGTATTCAAAGACGACCAAGGGGATCTGCTTGAGCAGTTCCCGAATTTGACGTCAGTGTTGGAGCTTTCCCCACCGTTCCACTACCAGCCGGGTGACTGCACCGTACATCATGGCTACACGGTCCATGGTGGCCCTCCCAACAGCACCGATGAAACACGCTGGTCCTACTTGTTCTCATATGCACCCGCTGACACCCGTTACTGGAACGGCAGCGCCGCCAACTGGGGCAGCGAGCGGAAGCGCCTTGAAGACCCGAGCAATCCCCCCGTCCCCCCGCCGGATTCTGTGAAGGTCTGACCGTGGACCTCAAGGGGCACGTCGCGGTCGTCACCGGAGCGAGTCGCGGAGTCGGACTGGCAATCTCAGATGCACTGGAGGCGCGCGGCCTGGTCGTCGCACCACTCGCGCGCCACTCGGCGCCCTTCGCAGCGGATGTCTCGAATCCGGCTGATGTCGCTCGCCTCAAGACCGCGGTCGAATCCGAGCTCGGCCGGCCCACCGTTCTCGTTAATGCCGCCGGAATCTTCGGACCCATCGCCCTCATCAAGGACAGCGATCCCACGGAGTGGGTGGAAACGCTGATGATCGATGGGGTTGGACCCTACCTCGTGTCCCGTGCATTCCTGGGTGGAATGGTCGATGCAGGATGGGGCCGGATCGTGAGCCTTTCGTCTGCAGCATCGCTGCACACCCCCGGGCCGCTGAACAGCGCCTATGCCACTGCGAAGGTCGCCCTCAACCAGTTCACGCGGCACCTTGCAGCAGAGCTGGAGGAGACGGGAGTCACGGCGAACGTCATCCATCCCGGCGACGTCAAGACTGCGATGTGGGCGGACATCCGCGACAAAACGAATACTGTCGAGGGCGATGAGAACTTCAACAACTGGGTGGCGTGGGTGGACAAAACGGGTGGAGATCCGCCGGAGAAGGCGGCAAAGCTCGTGATTGACATCATCGAGAGCGACGTCAACGGGCAATTCCTGTGGATCGACGATCCCCTTCAGGCCCCGATTCCCAGCTGGGGCGAGAGCCCGAAACCGGCTCCATAGGCCAAGCGCGAATCCCCACCAATCGAGGCAGTCAACGACAAATAGGGGTCCCGACTGTCCCGAAAATGGCGAAAGGGAGTCAGTTCCCCTTTGGGCGAGTTGACTGTCTTAGGCGAGTTGTTCATTAGTTTGGCGTAGCGGTATCAGTCATTGGAATCGAATTACCTGTGAGGGCCTGCAGAACAAAGCTCACCCAAGCCGTCCGATAGGCGTTAATCAGTCCGATCAGCGATGGGCACCAGAGATCGCAACACGCGCCTCTAAGAAAGCAACCACCTCGTGGTGGCGAATCTGGTTAGGGCGAGAGATCATTATCGAAGGGACTGCCAGTCAGGCAACTGGAGTACGCGAGGGTAGGCTTGCGCTGTAGTTGGACAGGCGACCAGATCAACGGTATTCCGACGAGTCCCAGCCCGGGTACTGCTCCTCAAGCAAAGCCAGGGTCTGCTCCGTGTAGTACGGGTGGCCCGCCGAAGGGAAGCGCCACAGCTCGCGCTGGGATGCCGACAGGCTGCCGATGAAGCGCTGAAACACCGCATAGCCCTTGCCGATGTGTGTGTAGTGTCGGAACCCCTCCCATACATGATCGGCGCGGCCGAAGCTATAGCCGAAGGTGAAGCGCTGGCTGTCGCTACGCGTGTAGGCTGTGGCACTGTGCCATGTATAGTTGGTGAAGATGCACAGCGTGCCCGGCTTGCACACAAGGGGCACGCACTGCGTCATGTCCTTTCCGTGCCGCTTCGGGATGAGACGCAACGGCGCCTGATCCTCGTCCACGTCCTCGAGGTGAATCCAGAAGCCGATCTGCCCGAACTCCCGTAGGTTTTCACTCATGGGCAGCAGCGAGTTGTTGCCGTTGTCGATGTGCAGGTTCGAGGCGTCGTGTCCCGTGCCGCCTGCCATGTGCCCCGGATAGCGCGCGATCATGCAGCCAACACGCATGTGAATGGCATGAGTGCGCAGCCACTTACGGGCGAAGGCGATGCTGTCCTCGTCCATGGTCGCCTGGTACAGCTCCATCTCCTCGTGGGGGAAGCAGGACAACAGGCTGTGGCCCGACTGATCCTGCGGCGGGTCCGCCTGAATCTGTTCCCATGTGGGCAGCACCCGACGCTGAGCGGCCTGCAGGCGTAGCAGTCGCTCACCGTGGATGAAGTCGGGCACGATGAGAAAGCCCTCGCTGTCGAGTTTGTCGGTGTGGGTATCCGTGAGCCTGCTCATACTCTCCTCTTCGTAGGGTGCGGAATGTGCGTGAGTCCTCTGACTACGGGTCGACCCCCACGATTTGTTCCAACTCTGCCTAGGTCGGAGTGGTAGGCCGTTGGTCGCCGTCTGGGAGATCCCGATGTCTGTCGCAGCTCTCGACAGATCATATAGAGTGGTGCGATTCAGGGGAATGCCATCGGCCCGATAGATTTCACGACACGGGATTCCTTCCCGCCTGGCGCGTAGCGTCGGCCGACGCCGGGTGCCCTGCGGCACTTGTGGATCTGACGAATCGCGCGTCCACTCTCGACTTGGAGCGCACCGAGTCCTCGAAGCACGCGACTTTAAGGCCATCAGTTACTGCCCTTGAATCCACCGATAGGTGCCAGCAGGCCGTCGATGGCAACGGCGGGATCGGTCGTTGGCTGACCTTCTGCGTCCAGGGCTCAGCCATCGGGCAGCGGCAGGTTCTTCCGGTGATGGAATTCTGGATGCGAGAAGATGGCAAGCACGGCGACAACGGGCACGAGACAGCCCATGGTCTTGCTTCTTGCTGGAGTGGGTGGGATCTTGGACGCGCAATTGATGAGTTTAACGATGCGCGGCTCGATGAACGAGGGCAAACCTCGTGTTCAGCGTATCCCCAGCGAGATTGACGGTCCCACCCAAGGAGAACCCACCATGTACGTCGGAGTCCAGGGCATCCGCACCACAAAGCCCGAGCTGCAGTTCCTCACCCGCCACGGCGTCACCCACATGGACACCAATCTCGACACCGACAACCCCGGCGACATCGTCCGGCGCCGCGATGAAGCCGCCGCCGAAGGGGTCTCGCTCGACATGGTCCACATCCCCCTCGCCGACAGCATCGTCCGCGCCCAGGACCCGCAGCGCGACGCGGACATCGACGAGATCTGCCGGTGGATCGAGATCGTCGGCGGCGCCGGCCTGCGCGGCATCAACTACAACTTCTCCACCGTCAGCTACCAGCGCACCGAGAACCGCTATGGCCGCGGCGGTTCCGGATACAGCTCCTTCGAGGGCACGAAATACGACACCGACGAGCCCCACGAGGCGGCACCGGTGAGCCGTGACGAGATGTTCGAAAGGATCCACTACTTTCTCGAGCAGGTCATCCCCGTGGCCGAGGCCAACCAGGTGCAGATGGGCTGTCACCTACCCGACCCGCCGGCGCCGGTTCTGCGCGGCGAAGAGCGCTGGAACTACCCCGTCTTCGAAGGCCTCAAGCGCTTCAGCGAGCTCGTCGACAGCGACTGCCACGGCTTCAACTTCTGCTGCGGCGTCGCCGGCGAAGGCCTCGACGATCCCGGACGCGATCTGCCCCCCATCGTCGAGTACTTCTCCGAGCGCAACAAGATCTTCAACGTCCACTTCCGCAACATCCGCGGGGGCTTCGACGACTTCGTCGAGGTATGGCCCGACGAGGGTGACGTCGACATGTTCACGCTGGCACAGATCTTCCACCGCACCGGCTACCCCTACATGCTCATGCCCGACCACTCGCCGACCCATCCCGATGACCCGCCACGCGGGTCGGGGCGGGTCCGTCAGGGGTGGGCCTTCCAGTTCGGCTACATCATCGCCATGATTCGCGCCGTGCAGGGCTGAGGTGTCATCGCCCCGGGGCCCGAATATTCCATCCCAGGACCAAGGTTGGGCCCCGATTTGCATAGACCCCCTTCCAGCGAGCTGGCGCTACGGCTTGACGGAGACTGCTTACAACTTGAGAGGAGGGCAGCCAGCACCAGGACGATCAGAGTTGGCGTATGCCGAATCTACAAGCTCAGTCGCCACGCCCTCAGGCGCCTGACAAGAGTGGGCCCACCCCGGCTGAAGAGCTTCACGCCCAGCGCGTCGGGATGAGTGGGGAAGATCCGCTGCGCAAGATAACGCTGATCACCGGCAAACACTTCCAGTACCGAACGGTCGAGGAATACCCGTAGTCTGACGCTCTCCCCCAGCTTGGAATCGAATGGGGCTACCTGAAGTCTGAGATCCTGTTGATACGTCAGATCGTCTCGCATGCTAGCCCTGCCATAGTCGACCTGGACAGTCGACGGCTCACGCGAAAAGAAAACGAGGGTTTCTTCCCTGCCGTCCGGAGCACACCTTACTTTCAGACCGAATTCAGCGGCGCCCCTAGATTCCATCTCGAGATCGAGCTCTAGACAGTCACCACGAACCTGTGGAACTGGAATCTCTGTGTCGGCCTCAACCTCCATCTCATCGATCTGGTGAAGAAGATCCTCTCGCAAGGCTTGCAGTTCGGCGGGTGGTTCGTAGCAGACGGTGTTCCCGTCAGATGCGAGTGAGATTACCACGGGCAGGCTCATGACCCCGTACCAACCGGAGGCCTGACAGACGCTCATATCGCGTCCCTCATTCAGATTGGCAAACAGAATACGGCGCCCCTTATCATCCAGCATCGTCCGGGGTGCGTGTATGTTGCCACCGGGCCAGTTGATGCGGTCGAAGGCTTCCGGATAGAAGCGATCGTTCTCGAAACGACCGAGGTAGTACCTAGCTCCACTCGGCTGCTGATGGCAGAAGTGCAGGAGCATCCACCTGGAGCCTATCTCGAAAAAGTCGGGGCAGGAGCAGTCGTCCTTCGCGTCAGTCCATCGTCTCTCCGACTCATAGAAGCGATCCTCGTACTCCCATGAGCCGAGGTCCCGTGAGCGAAACAGGCTCAGTGTGTCTCCTTTCCCCGGAGTGTCACGAGTACCTGTCAGCGCGTAACACCACTCCCCTTGCTGCCACGCGGTGACGTCATTGTTGTCCGGATACAGTCCGGGCCCCTGGACCGGATGTCGCAAGACGGGATCGCTCGGTTTAAACTGCCAGTCGATAAGATCGCCCTCAGGATTGGTCGCGATACAGCTTGCGCCTCCCCCGTCCGGGTGAGGGTAGATGATGGTCGGTGTCTCGTTGAATAGAAAGATGTTGCCTGTCTGCCCGCGCTCGATCGCGTCGGGATGCCGATCCCAATGAACCAGGTCTGCGGACGAGATATGGGCCCAGGCCTTGTACATGTAGCCGTCGGTGCGGCGCGCGGGTCCGGATCCCGCCCATGAGCTGTGCAGGAAGAACAGATGGTAGCGACCGTTCCTGAACATGGCGGCGCACGCATCCCAGAGAAGGCCCTCCGGGGGCAAGTGGTGATAGGTCGGGCGATCGTTGTCCTGTATCATCGACATCACCTTCCCAGCAACATCGGAATAGCCCAGACCATCTACCCCCATGTTGTGGAAATGACGGTTCCGAGCCGGAATCTTCATGAACCTTAAATAGAGCCCGTCGCCACGACTTGTTCCAACTCTTCCTATGTCAACTTGGCCGTAGCATCACAGGGTCGGCCAGTTCGTCGTTGGGGATGTCCTGGGAATTCATTACACAGGACCCGACTGACAGTGCACATCCGCAGGACTTGGATAGTGGTCACACCTCCAGTTCCACGGTGTAGCGCACACAATCGGCCGCAAAGTCCTGCGGTTTCTCCATTTCATCCCAGCCCAAGCGCCGGTACTGCTCCGGCAGGGTAACGATCAGATGGCCTGAGGCCCGGTCCTCGTAGTGGCCAAAGTTGGTATAGCGCACAAGCTCGTGGGAGTCATCCGGCCGATCTTGGATTAGCCGCACCGAATCTCTCACCAGGCACGTGCAACCTAGGTCGAATTCGGCCAGCATCAGAGGATAACGAGGCGTCTGCCCGTACACGGGTGCGTTCAAGATGTTACCCAGCCAGTAGGTCTTTCCGGTCCTTGTCGATTGATGGAACACCGATGACGAGGCCGGTGTGAACACGGGGTCGCCATCGTCGTAGAGCAGGGGCTCCGGATCCGACCAAGTCATGCCCGCGTCTTCAGAAGTACTGCAGTAGCGTGTGGAATAGAGGTTCTCTGCTTCGCCGCCCTGACATCGGCTCGTCATGAACAACCTGTCTCCTCCCAGCGAGACGATGCTAGGCTCACAGCAGCCGGAGGTAGCCTTGTCCAGTCCGACCTCGAAGTAGCTGCCGAACTCCCAGTCTAGGGCGGTCTGGTCTTCGTTCCAGACACCTCGACCACAGATGATGCGAAAGTACCACGGCTTTGTTCCGTCCAGCCGCTCGTAACCCGTGAATGGAGCCACCAGCGAGCCATCCTCCATCCACACGCAGCTATCGCCGTTGAGGATGGCGCCTCGATTTCCATACTCGAATTCCGGACCCCAGTTATCGGTGTCGAAATCCTCCCGCCGATCAACGATCGGCACGGCGTCGGTCCAAGTCTGACCGCGGTCCTTGGAGATCGAGGTGAAAACACGATAGCAGCCCTGATTTATGTAGCCGTAGCAGGATTTGTCGGCTCGTTGACCTTGCAAGAAGTGAATCAACGTGTCGCTCCGCTCGTCGAGGACCATGCCGGAAGGCAGCTGCTGCTCATCGGTTCGTTCGGTGTCGAAACGCGTTTTCTCTCCTGTCTCCTGCCAGTGACCGCCGTTGTCCTCGGATCGCCTCAACCACGTGCCGTCGTAACAGGCATCAAGCGTAGTCCTCCCGTCGTCATGCTTGACCCAGTGCAACATTTCGGAGGTTACCATCTCGAGGATCGTCTCGCCGTCCACGCCGGCGTAGTTCTGGCCCCCGGCGTAGAACGCGTGTATCCCGTCGGTCTCGATGTAGATGTCCTTGGTAACGTGCTTGCCCACCCGTTCGCCCTCCATAACTTCCTCTTTCTTTCGATCCTGCGGTTGCAATCGCCAGGCATCTCCATCGGCAGCGCGCCGCCGGTGAATGTCGTACTTATGTGGCCAAATCAAGCCCTCTCGGCCCCGGTAGACAATCGGCAGCCCCGCATCACAGGAGCTACACCTTGCGACCTTCAAGCACAGATTCACCAATCTCCCATGACCGCAGCAGGAGGGCTGGGTTGCCGGCGATCGTCCTGCTCTCCGCCTCCATCGCCCGTGTTGTCTTGGCGGCAGAGGACGGCCTCGTCGCACACTATCCCTTCGATGAGGGCACCGGCTCTGTGGTCCGCGACGCCGGTCCTCACGGCCTGGACGGGATCATCCACGGCGCCACCTACCAAGCGCTGGAGCAAGGTTTCGCCCTTGAGTTCGACGGCGTGGACGATCACGTCAAGATCCCGGACTCCGAACACCTGCGGCTGGCAACTTCGATCACGGTGTCCGCGTGGCTGAACACGCCAGCTGAATCGGGGCAGAATGTGCTGGCCAAGAACGGTTGCAGTACGCTGCGCCAGAACTACCGGCTCAGCATATCGCGGTCGGCAGCCTCTTTCACCGTGGTCAATTGTCCGGAGCACGGCAGGACGGTGACTGGTTCGGGTGTCGAGGCCAACAGCTGGTTCCACTTGGTTGGAACATTCGCCTGGGGAAGGACTCGGGTCTATGTCAATGGCGAGCTGCGCGGCGAGCTAGTCGACGAACCCTTCGATTGCGGCACCCGAGAAGCGCCGTTGTACATCGGCGCCAGCTTCTACGGTGCGGGACTCAATGGTCCCTTCACCGGCCAGATGGACGACGTGCGGGTGTACGACCGTGCCCTATCTGAGCAGGAGATCCGCGCCAGCTACGAGTCCGAAAGGAACCTCAGGGTTTCCACACTCGACCGCCTCCTGGCCCAAATCAGCCCGACCGAGGACCGCGACACCACGCCACCGGCTCTACACAGTCCGTATCCCGCGCCGGACGTTAACGTGGATGAAGCCCTAAACATCTCAGGACGGTTCGAGGAGGATGGTTCGGGTATAGACATTGCCTCCACCCGGATCTTCGTCGACGACGACGACATCACCGAGCATGCCCAGATCGACGAGCGAGGGTTCACCCTGTCGAAGCTCGGCCTAGGGGATGGCATTCATCGGGTCAGCGTTGACGTGGCCGACCGGGCCGGTAACGTCGGCAATCGGCTCCGGTGGCGGTTCGGCGTCAATCAATCGGTTACGACCAGGTCGGGCTTCGACGACGACGTCTTCCGCGTTGACGGCGAGCCCTGGTTTCCGGTCGGAATTTACTCCTCGAACGTCTCCCCTGCCTTCCACATGCCCTACCTTGCGGCGGCGGCGGCGGCCGGCATCAACTACAAGCTCATCGGTGAGAGGAGAATCATCGAAAACCTCGATGATCTTCAGCAGTTCGGCATGAAAGGACTCGTGCACGTTTACTACGCGTCCCTTGCCCTCGGTCGAGGCGACCGCGGGCCGCTCACGCGCCTGGTCAAGGCGGCCCGCTACCATCCGGCCAACCTCGGTTGGTGGAACGAGTACGCCAGCGTCAACGAATCCTCCCTGGCGACCGAAACGTACGAGGTCGTCCGGAAACACGATCCCGATCATCCGGTGATTTATATGCTCGCCTGGGCCGGCCAGCTCTCGGACGCCTACTTCGTCTACGCATACCCCATCGAGAACCCGTTGTTGCCCGACAATTCGATCATCTCAATCGACGAGCTCATCCTGAAGCCCGCCTTCCAAGCCGCCCAGGAGGAGGGCCGAGACAAGCAGGTTTGGTTCACGTCCCAGGCCTTCGACTATCGCCTCGACAGCAATCGAGGAAAGGTCGTCACTCTCGAGGGAGGCTTCCGTCCAAGTCGTGAAGAGGTACGGAGCATGAACTACCTCGCCCTGACCAAAGGGGTGAAGGGTTTGTGCTTCTACGCCCCGGGAGGAGAGATCCCCGGCACTAGATATGTAGATGACGTCGCCCTGTATCCGAGGCAGTGGACGGAGATTCTAAAGGTCGCGTCCGAGGTCCGGTACCTAGCTCCCACCTTGGCGGCGGGCGCAATCATGGAGACGGTAAAGCTGGTCCAGGACGAGCCGGCCGTGCACTTCATCGAGCGCCTGCACGAGGGCGTGCACACATTGATCGCCGTCAACGTCGAGCCGGAGCTAGTCTTGGTTGAATGGGAGTTCGACGGCCCCGTTCAGATAGAGGTGCTGTTCGAGGACCGCGCTCCGGCCAACGCCGTCAGGTCCTTCACCGACCTGTTCAAACCTCTTGAGGTGCACGTTTATCAGTGGCCCGAGAGATGACAATGCCGCGGATTATTAGTGACAGAGATTTACTGGAAGCTCTCGACTGTGCACACCCGGGTCTAGAGAGTGTGGGCGAAGCACTGGCCGACAATAACATAGACTCCGCCAAGGACCGTTTGATCGAGTACTGCCGCCGCCGCGAGGCGGGTGATTCGGACCGTTCTTGGGGCGCGGACCACCGCGAGGTCACGTCGGAACGCGGCGAATCCCTATGCAACCGGCTCGCCAACCGAGACTGGCTCGCCGTGGCACATCCCGAAGACGTTCCGGAGCGCCTGTACAGCACGCAGGTAATGACCCAGAACGACCACCACGAGTTCGTCGAGTTGGCGCAGGAATACATCGAGACCGGCAACGACCGTTATGCCCAAGACTGCGTTGTACGCATGCTGGACTGGCTCGACGCCACCGGCCCACTCCCCACGGAGCCACCCGTCGGTCCGACCGGTGCCATGTGGCGGACCATCCACTACACCAGTCCCCGGGCGGCCAACTGGACACGGTGCCTGTGGCTGCTGTCGCCCTGTCCTGCCGTGACCGTGAACCAGTCGATCACCATTCTCAAGGTGATCCTTCACCATCTACGCTACGCGGCTGAAAATCGGGTGCCCGGTATGCCGAACATGGTTGCTCACCACTATGAGCACCTGATCAACCAGGGACGGCAGTGGCCGGAATTCTCCGACTCGGACCGGTGGATCGAGATCGGCGTGGACGGACTCGCCGGCCTGCTGGATGATTACTTCTATCCAGACGGCGCCTACATCGAGCTCTGCTACTTCGCCCACGAGAGTTTCGTCCGCACACTGCAGATGGCAGATCGCGGCGAGATTCAATTACCTCCGGACTTTCGCCAGAAGGTGGAAAGCATCTTCGATTTCCCCGCCTACATGGTCAAGCCAAACGGCAGCTACCCTTCTGTGAACGACAACTACTCGGCCCAAGATGCCGACGATCTTCCCAAACAGCGGGGTGGACTGATCCGGCTGGGTGTAGAGATTACCGGGCGCGATGATCTGCGATACATCGAGACCTTCGGTGCCGAAGGCGAGGCGCCCGCGCTAACTTCGTGCGCTTTTCCGTACGCGGGTTTCTATGTGATGCGATCCGACTGGAGCGCCGAAGCCCGCTACCTGGTCTTCGATGGCGGCATGAGTGCCGGTGGTCACAACCACGTCGACAAGCTGAGCTTCGAGCTCTATGCCTATGGCAACACGCTGGTCACCGACTGTGGTTGTGCGGGACCGTGGGCCTCGGAATGGCGCAGTGATTACTTCGTCGGCCCCGCCGGACACAACACGATCATGATCGACGGTCGTGGCCAGGTCGCCGGCGTGCCGCTGTTCGAGATCCCCAGCTTGCGCGGCAGAACTCCGTGGCACGAGATCGCTCCAGAGCCGTTGCCGAATACTTGGGTGAGTGGCAAGCACTTCGACTACGTCCACAGCCGCTACCAGAATGGCTACGCTACCTACGGCTCAGAGCAAAGCCGCCTGCGTGGGTTCTATTACGAGCGCAGCCGAACAGACAGCCTCGATCGGATGCAGCCCTGGACACAGCGTCAGGCCGGCGGGCAGCAAGTCGCGCCTCACGAACGCCTGTTCGTCGACCACGAACGTCGGGTGTTCTTCGCCAAACCCGATTACTGGATCCTGTCTGACCGGCTCCTCGGCAACGATCGCCATCAGGTCGAGTCGCTGTTTCACTTCCAGGCCTCGGCTGAAGTCCGCGTCGAGCCCGCCGACAATTCTGTGCGCACAGTGAACGGACGCGCCGGGTTGACCATCCTACCTGCCCCCGGCTCGGATCTCGGGGTTCGCGTTGTCAGTGGCCAGCAGGAGCCCCTACAGGGATGGGTCCCGGCCGGCTGGGGGGAACACCGTCCGGCGCCGACGATCATCTACTCTGTGGACGAGGAGCTGCCCTTGGCTTTCGACATGGTGTTGTATCCGTACCCGAAAGACGAGGCTCCGTCTCTGGCGCTGGAGCAGCTCAACGTGTTGGAGAATGACCGGTCCATCCCTCGCTGGCAGGCCTCGGGGCTCTGCGTGCACATCGGTGAGCGCCACGACTACTACCTCGTCTCCCATGAACGCCGCGCCCTGCGCTCCGCCGGTCCGCTGCTGACCGATGCGGATCTCGTGTTCGTACGTTGCGATGCCGACGGCCGCCCCGAACAGCTCACCGTCATCAACGGGAGCTACGTCGAGTTGGCAGGTCGACGAATCTTGGCAGCGCAAGAGAGTCTCCGGTCCCTGGAAGTGGCATGGATCTCTGACAGGTTGTGTGTTCACGCAGGTCAGCAGATCGGCTTACAGCTGTGGACGGGTGGCGCTTCGCTGCTTGTCCTGGATGACGCCGAACCGGTTGACATCGAAGCGATAGGTGATCAGCTCGCCGTCTTCGAGAACTGGCTGCATTGAGACTGGTCTGACTCATCTGGTGAGACGGAGCTGAAGTTCTACAACCTGGCCGGTTGCGCACCTGATCGAGCACACACGTCAGGCCGGGTTCCTTGGGGTGCGATGGGACGGCACCATCCGATAGTTGTCCAGCTGCCTCGAAATGTACCGTCTCGAAACCGGCTCTGCGTAGGTCACCCACAGACTCGTGCTACTGCGCTGACCGTGGCGGAGCCTCTCGATTAACCCCGGCTCTCCGGCTTCACGGTGCACATCGAGCAGGCTTTCCTCACGCTCTGACGCCGGAGCCGCCAAAGGTCCTTGGCCTTGACGAGCGTCGACTCAGCGTGCCCCACCTTGCCGCTTCGGCTTAGCCTCCTCCTCTCGATTGTCGCGTCGAGCTTGTCCTCTGGCACCGGACAGGCCGCCGAGCGTGAGGCCAAACTCGCCACCTCCTGCAGGAGTCCCTGTGCATCAATGACGCGATCGACACGGCCGAAGAGATCGATACATCCGCATGGCACCGACATCTCCGCCACGTGGTGGGCCAGACTCGCTGAGGGCGGTAGGCCGAGAGTCAGGATGTACCCGCCGCCGTGGATCAGCCTGCCGATGGGGCTGTCCTCAGCCCAAGCACCCGTGGCTCGGTGGTCCCGGCAATAATTCTCGGCTCCGGCTCCGATGGCGGCCACCGCGTGCGTGGGGTGGTCGCTGCGTGTTGCATCGGGCCGGCGCCAAAGAGCGTCGGCTACAGCCCCTTCCGTCGTTGGCGTGACCTTGGCATGGTACACCTGGGCGGCACGACGGTTGTACGACGGCATCAGAAGTGTGCCCCGCTTACCGATACTCGTCAGCAGCGCCTCGACGACACAGCCGGCGCCCCCCTTCACGTGACCGATGGCATTCGGATCGCTGTGGACCAGCACGTCCATTCCCGGTCTCAGCCCCAGCTTCTTGAGGTCTGCCACCAAGCGTGACTTCGGGATCATCTCTCCGGGTTCGATCAACTCCACGTAATTTCGGTCTCGGTGCGCCTCGAAGTATGCCATCACTTGGCTGTGAGTGATCGAAGCGCACTCCTTGCGGCTGCCGCCGCCGATGCTCCCCGTTTCCTCCCACGAGGCCAGCTGGGCGATCTCGGCCAGGTTACGCTGACCGTCGGCCCAGAACAAGGACCACGTCGTCAGGGCCGAAGGACCAACCCGAGTGTTGATGGTGCGTGGCGATAGAAACGCTGTTCGCCGCGGCACTCTGCGGGCCGCCGCTGGCACACGGTGGCTGACCCGGTCGTGCCGCGCCACGTGATCACCAGCCTCCCTCACCTGTCGCTCGCAGTCGGCCAAGCGAGCGAGCATCTGCTTACGATCTCCCTTCCACATCCAGCGTGGCAACCGCGCTATAGTGGCTCGATGAGTCTGCCTTAGGTACTCGACTTGGCTCGCGGGCACGCTCCCCTTGCGCCCCGCGAGCGCACGAAGCTTGCGCTCCGTCTCGGCGGTTGCTAGCTCCACGACCTCACGGCTTCCAGCATCGGCAAGGTAGTACAGGTATCCGGCCATGGCCGCCGAGCAAGCGCGCAGTCCGTCTCGGCTGAGGAGTCTTGGCACGTCGCCCGACGTATGGTAGGCGGCATATCCCTTGCCGCTGGCCCGGTGGTGGGAGTCAAGCCAAGGGCAGGGGAAGCCGTACTCTGGATCGCCGATTAGCGTGTCGGAGGTGGGCATGAACGGCTCTAGGCAGAGCCGGTACCCAGGGTTGCACCGCTTCAAGGTTTCACGCAGGATCTTCTCGCCCACCCAGTCGACGAATCCAGCGGACATGGGGATGGTGGAGTGCCACTCCAGCCGGCCGTCGTTGAGCTCCGGCTTCGAGCCCAAGGTGTCAAGGCAAACGCCGGCCAGCGGCGTCTGCAGGGGCTCCATTCGTTCCAGAAAGGCGAAGAAACCGTAGCACTCGTAGGCATTGACCAAGCGAATGGAACGTTTCGGCCGCGGCAGCGCGCCACTGGCGATCAACGACTCCAACACCTGAGCAATCTCCATGCACAGGGCCACGCCAGAGGCGTTGTCCACGGCGCCCGGCTCGGCGCTGTGAGCAATGGCCCACACCTCGTCCTGCGGATCCCCGGCGCCGCGCACGATGCCACTAACCACGTCGTGGGTGCCCACGTACTCCCTTGTGTGGACCCGAGTGTGCAGGCTCAAGCTACCGTGTTTCTGCAGCAGGCGCCGTAGCCGGCGGCCCTGGTTCTCGGAGATGACGAGACCCACCATCCGTGTGTTGTGGCTGAACATCGGCGCTTCGCCCCAACCGAAGCGAATCCACTGCAGCGCGTCGGGCAGTTCGGGCACGGGCTGATCGGAGATGACGCCGGCAGCCCCCTTGTCGCCAAGCACGTGCACCAAGTCGCGGGGACTCAGCTTGGTGAGCACTGTTTTCCCCACCAGAGCCCCGCGTGGCAGGCGCTCGAGATCCGCCTTCGAGTCGTAGACGACCAGCCCAGTACGCATCCCGGCCTTGGGTGTCGCCGAGGTCCAGCCGACGACGTGCCACGGGTTGTCTTGATAATCGAGGAGCCGCTGCCGCACGGGCTTGACGATGTCCACCGTGGCCGCTGCTACGTCGTGGGCCTGATCGATGATCCAGCGGCCTGAATCGATCCAGCCGCCGGTCTGGATCGGATCCACCTCGGCTTGGGCGCCGACACTTTCGTAGTGCCTGACCAGGGTATTGGTGGTGTCGTGGAAGCGGTCGAAGGAGTTCCACCGATCTGTCTCCCACACCGCTTCCACATCCTGCATCAGGCGCCGGCCGCTGGTGGCCTTTAGAATACGGGCCAGGTCCTCCCGGCAGAATCTGTTCAGCGAGGGTGGCGTAATGGCCATCGTTTTCCTCTCAATTCGCTCATATGCCCAATGAGCGCTCGATTGGCAGACGGTGCAGACATCAGGACGGAATCTGCCGCGTGCCGTGGGTGAACACGCCTCGTAGATCGGTCTCCCCGAGCAAACGCCCTATCAGCTCGGCATCCTCGTGCGAGGTACCGGATTTCTCGAACATCTCAACCACCAGCGTGTAAAGATGGTCCGGCGGAATACGAAGACAGCTTTCCATCGTGTTTGCTATTCGACAAGTCGTCGTCGGTCGTTGCCCCGGTGATCCGCTCACCCCGCATCAGCACGCACCGGTTCCATAGGTTGGACAGGCGGTTCACCCGTCCGTGTAGGCTGTGTCGGCCCACCGGTTCGACCTGGGCTTCGATGTCGGTCAAGCAGGCCGCCGCCCGCGCCTCGACTCGAGCCCCGGGGATGCACGTCGGCAGTCGAAGAAAGCCGTTGAGGCGGAACACGTCGACTTCCGTCTGTTTGAGTTTCACGCCGATCCCTGGTCGAAGGGTACCTACCACAGATGGTGTGCGGGTTCCAAGATGGGAGGACCGCCGTGGCCCCTTCCCACCGCGGAAGATCGTCGTTCGATTGCCGTTGGTCGAGGGCGGAACCCAATCAGACAGGCCGGCATCGGCCACCGTGACCGTCCGCCTGGCAGCCCGGTGGACGTAACGTCGGGGCCGGCCGTACACTCCGGCGGCCGGATGTGGATCACTCCGTTCCGCGTCCACAGCGGTCCGACGAGGAGATCATATCATGCTGCCCGTAGACCTACCCGAGCGCCTCGCCTTCCCGATCGTCTCTCTGCCGACGTACTTCGACCGCGACGGCCGCCAGGACCTCGAGAGCTTGCGCAACACCGTCGATTTCTGTCTCGACCACGAGCTGAGCACGTTGTTGCTAACGGCCGGCGACAGCAACTACGACCTGCAGACGGAGCCCGAGATCCGCGCTGTGGCTCGCACGGTCATCGAACACACCGCCGGCCGTGGCACCGTCGTCGTCGGCACCTCACCGTACTGGTGGCGCGACCAGACGTTGGCCTTCGCCAAGTACGTCGAGCACCTCGGCGCCTCCGCGGTCATGGTTTGCCGGCCCCTGGTTGCTCGCGGCGACAGCCCCGGCTTTGAGGATCCCACCTTCGAGACCTACCAGGCTGTGGCCGAAACGGTGGACTGCGGGATCGTCCTCAACGGTGTATTTTCCATGAGCCTGCTCCGGCGCCTAGCCGACCTGCCTAGCGTCGTCGCCCTCAAGGAGGACGCCGGGGACGCCTGGTGCCACGACGCCCTCTACGCAGTGGGCCGTCAGCTGGCCGTGTTCGGCGGAGGTCAGAAGTGGCGTTACCTCTATGGCTCGCTGTGGGGGATGGTGGGGTACCTGACCAGCTACGGCCCCCTCGCTCCTGAGGTGACGCACCGGTTCTGGGCCGCCGTTCAGGGCCGCGACCACTGCACCGCTGCCGAAATCGTCGACACTTACGACAACCCCTTCTTCGAGCACGCCATCGGTCACGCCAAGGGGTTCTTCCCGGTACGCCAAGCCTCCTTTGAAGTCTTCGGCCGGGGCCCGCGTTGGCTGCGTTCGCCGCAGCCCTCCCTGGACGATGCGGAGATGGCCGCCCTCCGCAAACTGTTCGCAGAGGTGGGGCTGCTCTGAACGGGCGCTCCTGCGCGTCCGCAATTTGTGGCGTCGCCCCCCATGGCGCCCGTGCCTGGGGGGGCTTCGTGACTTCGACGATGACCGTCAGCACACGGCGCCAGCTGTTCCTCGATGACAGCGTCGTCTGGGGCCGGTCCCGTCACCTCCATAAGCTCGCCCGGTGTGTGGGGCCCACCGACCCGGACCTATCTCCTGTGCATCGACCAACGAGCGATACTACAACAGCTGGCGAAGACGTTGCGCAATGTGTTCGCGTCGTCGATCCCCCAGCCATTCGCCGTCGTGCCTCTGCCGTTTGGGTGCGGCGTGCTTCCTCCTGCAGAGCTACGCAACCGGCTGAAGCGGCGCTGCATCGAGCTTCGGTCACTGCCGGCCTAGAGCACGGCCTCGTGGCCTTCAGAGGAAGGCGGCGCCAGTAGGCGTTGTTGACGTTCCGTGAGCTCGCCAACATCGAAGCGACTGTACCAGTCTCGCGCCCATGACGAGTGACCTGGACTGTACTTGAACAGCAGGGTTCGGCGTTCGATCTGCGACCGCCAGGCCATCGTCCCGTGTATGACCGCTTCGGTGAAGATGAGCGCGTCACCGGTCTCGACGACCGGCTGCACCACGTAATGGGCGGGACTCTCAAAGGAGCGCACCTCTTCCGGGATGTCGGCGGTGTTGAAGTTGCTCTTGTGGCTCCCCGGCACGCAGGCAAAGCCGCCGGCACCCTCGGGGGCCGGAGTCAGAAACCAGGTGACGACGGTCAGCCCATTCGACATCTCGCCGTTGCGGTAGTGGTACCAATGCGTGGAGCCAGTACCGCCGTGGAGGCCGCCGCCGCGCTTCTCGCCCTGGTTCATGAAGATGGCGTAGTCGTGATCGAGGCGGACGCGGTCGCCGAGCAGCTCGACGAGGTAGGGGAGGATTTTCGGGTGATCGATCAGCCTCTTGACGGGATCTCCCCACGGCAGCACCGACCATTCGCTGGTGGTCTCCGGCGTCTGGTAGGGAAACCGCTCGTCGGCGATGCGATTGAGCTCGGCCGCCGCCTCGGGCGACAGGGCGTTCTTGACGACGATGTAGCCTTCGAGGTCGAAGATGAATTGCTCTTCTTTGGTCATGACGTGGCGCTCCTTGGCAGTCATCTACATAGGCACAGCATGGAGGTCTCATGCGCAGATGAGCGGCTACTTTCTGTCCGGCGCCTCGTACAACATCTCCGCCGTCGTGCCGGCGGGAAAGGTGGTCGTGACCGTCACCCGCAACATCGGTCAGGGGCCCGAGCAGCCGATCAACTTCTACGAGGAAAAGCTCGCTCTGGTCCACTTCGAAAAGCGCTTCGCCGGGCTGCAGAATCAGCGAGCTGAGTAGATGCGACCGTCCGTCGCCGGGCACCATTAGTGCGCGGCGCCGTAACGTTACACAGAAACTACACGAAGTCGTCCTCGAGCAATCTCAGCTGCAGACCGCCCTGGTGCCGCGTCGTGATCCACAACTCGCCGGCGCGGTGCTCGAAGACCATCGGGTAGGAGACCCGCGTGTCGCGGTCGACAGCGAACACCTGGGGCTCCAACCAGCTGGCCCCGTCGTCTTCAGAGAACGCGATGGACAGCTCCTCGCGGTGGTTGCTGGCCGCTACGGTGGAGGCCTCCATGCCGCGCCTCGTGTGGTAATTGCGGCCGTGAGGATACAGGCGGTTCCAGACGAGGGCGATCCGTCCGCTGGTCAGCCCAACCAAGTATCCGGGGGCGCTGCTGGCGTCGAGCGCGCTGGGCCGGAAGGTTCGCCACGAACGCCCGCCGTCGTCGGAGAATGCCTCCCACAGCAGGTCCCAGCTGGTGCGCATCAGCATCAACAGCCGGCCGTCGGAAAGCTCGGCCAGGGTGCCCTCGTCGCCGCCGTCGTGGTGACCATGTCCACCCAGGTCGATGATGTTGCTGCGCGTCCAGGTGGCGCCCTGGTCCGCCGAAACGCAGGTGCTAGTCGTGTGGCGTCCCGGGTTGTAGAGCAGCTGCTGGATGGGAACAACGACGTCGCCGTCACGGGTTTCGATGATGTCGATCATGCCACCGCAGTAGCCGTCGAGCAACTGCTCGCGATCGATCCAGGTCTTCCCGCCGTCGAGGCTGCGCATCGTCCACACGTCTCCGCGTACGTTGGCGATCGGCTCGCTGGTCTCGTCGATCCAGCCCCATTTGAATGTGGCATGGTCGGTGTAGACCAGGATCAGGGTGTCGTTGCGGGTGCGGAGAAGCAATCCGCCATTTGCGGAAGGAATGTGGGATCTCGGGTCTGACGGCAGATTGGAGGCGTCGTCCGGCACACGCGGCTCGGACCAGGTCACCCCGTCATCATCACTGATCGCCAGCCCACCTTCGCCAGCCATCGTCATGACGCGGCCGTCGCCGAGATCGACAAAAGGACCGAGCATGCCCGCTGGCACAGACAGCGGCGTACACTTCGGGTGCAGCCAGCGCCGCAACGTGATGAAGTCCTCGTTCATGAAGCGAAATCCTGTTCACAAAGACTGAACCTCATGCTACCGGCCGTGATCCACAACTGCCCTTCTTCGGCCTCGAAGACATGCGGATAACACGGGAACGGCGGCTCTGGGCTGAAGGCCACGACTTGAGGATCCGACCAGGTTCGTGCCTCGTCGGAGGAAAAGGCGATCGACAACTCCTGCCGCTGCCAGCTTGCCTCAGTCGCCGAGTATTGGCCCGAACGGCGTGGCGGCGGGCTGTTGTTTTGAAGGCTGAGGCGATTCCACAACAGGCAAAGTCTGTCGCTGGCCAGGCGCAGCAGATACCCGGGCGAGCTGCTGGCTTCAATACTAGATTTTTGCAGAATGCGCCAGGAGCGGCCCTGGTCCATCGAATACGCCTCCCAGAAGGCGTCAAGATTAGTGCGCAGGAGCATCAGCAGGGTGCCGTTTCGCAGCTCTGCCAGGGTAGCCTCCATGGCACCGTCGTGATGACCGTGGCCTCCCAGATCAAGGATGTTGGCGTTCGACCAGGTCTTGCCGTCGTCGTCCGACATGTAGCTTGTCGTGGCGTGACGGTCCGGATCGCGACGCAGGATCTGCACTGGGACTACGATATTGCCGCGCTCCATCTGCACCATCGTGATTAGGGCGCCGCAGTAGCCTTCCATCAGGCGCTGGCGGTCCTGCCAAGTCTCGCCCCCGTCGTGACTGCGCACTGACCACACATCGAGACGGGCGTTCGGATCGGCCCGCCCGGTTTCTTCGTCCCAGCTCCACAAGCAGGTGCTAGCGTCTGTGTAAACAAGCACGGTCCAGTCATTCCGCGTCTGCAGTAGCAGGCCCGATCCCGGTATACCAGACCGGCGACCGGTGACCACAGGACCCCTCTGCGACCAAGACTTGCCGTCGTCGCCGCTGATGAATACGGTGTTGTCCATCACGGTCAGCAGATCCCCGTTTCCCAACCTCACCATCGAGGTGGTCATGCCCTCGGGCAGCTCCAAATGCGAACATCTGCTGTCCAGCTGGCGGGTGTTGGCCATGAGAAGTCCCTTGTGTTGAGAATCGCGATCTACCAACGGGGGTCGAACCGTAACGATAGTTGCCCACGAGGCTCCATGCGAGCCGAGTTTCCCGGCATCTGACGGAGATTCCGATGGCCACAGCGAGCCCGAGATCCATCACCGTTCAGGTGTACACACGCTATGAGGCGCACCGGGTCTACGCCCGGCCCCAAGTGGTCGGCGAGCGCCACGTCGTTCGCGGGGGGCGACTGGAGTTGCAGCTCTACTCGACCCGATCCGGCGACCTCCAGGCCACCCGCATTGTTAGGGACATCGGCGTCGAGGAGGTCGTGTTCGACACCCGTCACGTGCCCTCCGGCTGCTGCGCCTTCCGAGCCACCTTCATCGACCGGCACGAGACTCAGTTCCACACATATGTGCTGCAGGACAAGACTCCGGGCCGCTTCGATTGGTTGGGCTCCCGCGAGGGTGTCAGCCGTCGCGTGCCGGCACCCTTCACGGCCCTGAAGGTCACTCGCAGCTCGGGCGAGCTTACCGTGTCCTGCTGGGGGCGGGACTACATCTTCGGCGGCGGCAGCTTTCTCAAAGGCGTCGCCTCGGAGGGCCGCCAGCTGCTGACCGGCCCCGTGGTCCCGGTCGCCGAGGTAAACGGCAGATCCCTGCGCTGGGCGCCCGCTCGCTGGAAACTGATCGATGCTGCCCGGGACCAGGTCGTGATCGAAGCTCGGCTTCGCTCGGTGGCCGGTCTGCTCGTCGATGTCCGTGCCGAGATCGACTTCGACGGCATGGTGCGCGTCGACTGGGCAATCATCGTCGAGCGTGCCGTGCGCCTGGACCGCTTGGCCATCGAGTGGCCGCTGCGCGCCGACCTGGCTCGCTACTTCTACCACTTCCCGGGCAATTGGGGCGGTGCGCGCAACGTGGGCTCGCTTCCCAAGCGCGACCTGAGTATAGGTTTCCGGCCCTTTTTTTGGCTGGGCGACGAAGAGAGAGGGCTGTCCTGGTTTGCCGAGTCGAACCGGGACTGGCTGGTGACGGATTCGGACCGCACCACGCAGATCGTGCACGCGGGCAAGTCAGTGCGAGTCCGCGTCAACATTGTCACCGACCCGCTGACCCTCGTCCCGGGGCAGCGGTGGGGGCCCTCCTTCACTGGTCACGGAGACAGCCTCAAGGCGCTGGCTCCAGGCGCCGTGGCCGATACCCTGCATTACACCTTCGGCATGCAAGCCACCCCTGTGAAGCCCGTGACAGAGGACGCTTGGGATCAACGCATCGTTTGCATCAACCAAGGGGCGCCCGGTTTTCGCCCGCGGCTCAACGTCTCCAACACTGCCCTCGATCGGCTTGTGAAAGCGGGCGTGCGCGCAGTGGTGCTATTTGAGCATTGGGCCGATGCTGAGGGCTACACGAAGACCCCCCACGCCGCGGCCGTTTGCAAGATCGTAAAGGCCTGCCACGACCGGGGCCTGAAGGTGCTTCTCTACTTCAGCTTTCTCATCTCCGAGATCGCCGATGAGTGGGAGGCGATCGGCAAGGACTGCGTGATCCTGCCAAAAGGCGGTTATCCGGTCTTCCACTACCAGCCGCAGCCCAATCAGGCGGCCTGGCGCGTCTGCCTGAACAGCCTCTGGCAGGACCTGCTCGTGGACGGCATCGCCCGGGTCATGGACGATTACGAGATCGACGGCGTATATCTGGACGGCACCGAGTATCCTTTTGGCTGCTGTAACACAGAGCACGGCTGCGGTGTTGTGCGAGCCGACGGATCGATTGCGCAAAGCTTCCCGATCTTTGGCGCCCGCAGCGCCATGCGCAGGATCTATCAGGTCGTGAAGTCACGCCGGCGCAACGGGCTCATCAACGTCCACAACTCCACCTGCATGACGATCCCGACCCTCGGCTGGGCGACCAGCTACTGGGATGGCGAGCAGTTTCAGGGAGAAGGCGAGGGGGTGGATGTGGGCAGCCTGCTACCTCTGGATGCGTTTCGGGCCGAATTCATGGGACGGCAGTGGGGAGTCCCCGCTGAGTTCCTGCTGGCCGGACGGGCCTACACCTTCGAGCAGGCCTGGTCCTTCAGCCTGCTTCACGACGTGCCCGTACGCCCAGGGACGGACGCGGACCAGCTCGACCTGATCACTTCGATCTGGGCGGCGATGGACGCCTTCGATCGCAGGCGGGCCGAATGGCTCCCCTACTGGCGCAACTCAGCCTGGGCGCGCGTCCGCCCCAGAGGTTGCCACGTCAGCCTCTACCGGCATCCGCGTCACGGTGTGCTTGCCGTGGTCGCCAATTTGAGCGGCAAACAGGCCCGTGTCACCGTGGATCTGGAGCTGCACAAGCTGGGTCTTCGTCCAGCGTCTACAGCGGTCGATGCCCTGAAGAACACTGACGTCTCTCTACGCAACGGCACTGCGAAGCTCGACCTTCCCAACCTGGGGTGGCGGCTGATCTGGATCCGGAGTTGACGAGCCAGGCCGACGAAGATGGGCGGCGAGTTCACCACACCCCTCCAGTACCGAGTGGGAAGAAAGGGGCGACGTGAGCCGCATTGCCGTCATCGGCTGTGGCGCCTTCGCCACGGCCCAGCAACTGCCCGCCTACCAGGCGGCCGCGGGGCAGGTCTGGCCACGCTCGTCGGTGTCTGCGCCGTCGACGCCGACCGTGCGCAGTCGGCAGCGCGACAATACGGGGTGCGTGCGTGGGCCAGTGTTTCCCGTTCGAGTATCGACTAACGAGCGGGGATGAACCTTATGCCACGGGAATTCCTAAAGTGTTCCGTCTCTCTTTATCTTGGTGCTCCGTGACCGTTCTCTTACCAACGTCGATGGCGCATTTCCGACAAGCGTTCAGCCGCGCCGGCCGATGTGTGGCGACGGCCGGCGCGATGACGGTCCTCATCGGGCTCGGCGGGTGTGGAGAACAAAGCTCGGAGAAGAGCTCTGAGGGCGAAATCGTCCTGGAGTTCTGGACCATCGCGCTGGGCGATGCCTTCGCCGACTACATTCACGGCATGATCGCAACCTACGAGGCGGAGCACCCGGATGTCCGCATCAAGTGGGTCGATGTCAGTGGAGCCGAAGTGGGCGAAAAGTTCATTGCCGCCTTGGTCGCCGACGATCCGCCCGATGTGGCCAACGTCTACGATCTGCCACGCTTTCTCGAGCACGGCGTAATCAGCAACATGGACCAGCTCGTTCCCGCCGCCGAAGTGGAGAAGCGGCTCCCCGTGTTCTGGCGCGGTGTCGGTCAGTACCAGGGTGCCAACTACGTCATTCCCTGGTACGCCAGTGTGAACATGATGTGGTACAACCGTGCGCTGTTTCGCGACGCCGGGCTCGACCCTGGCCGGCCGCCGAAGACACTGGATGAAATGTTCGCCATGGGACAGCAGATCCGACAACGCACCGGGAAGTACGGCGTCTCCTGGCGACTGCACCCGAACCTGGTGGCGCCGCCCTGGGTGCTGCTGCGCATGGAAGGCGTGTGGCCGCTGTTCGATGAGAGCCGGCGCCGAACCACCATCAACAGCCCGAAAGCTCTCTCCGTGTTCGAGCAATGGGTCGAGGCCTATCGCGACAAGATCGTCCCTCCGGAATCTCTGGCGGCCTCATCCCGGGATGAGGTCAACTGGTTCATCGAAGGGCGCGCAGCCATGCTGCCCTTCAGCGGCGGCTGGATCACCCGATACTTCGATCCCTCCTTCGAGAAGAAGGCCGCGGTCGCTCCCCAACCGCGAGGACGGGCCGATGTGGTACCGGCGACCAACCAGGTGCTCGTCGTGCCCAGAGCTTCTTCACACCCCCACGAGGCAACGGACTTCGCCCTGTTTGTGACCAACGACAAGAATCAGCTTGAGTTCTGTCGGCGCGTATCCATTCTGCCGTCGACGAAGGCCGCCGCCGCCGACCCCTACTTTCGCCAGCCGCCGCAGACCTTGGCCGACGCCGCGAGCCGGGCCTCCGCCCGGGACCTGCCCAACTCCTTCGTCATAGCTCCCCCCGACGTGCCCGGCTGGAGCCGGCTCGAGGACATCCTCCATGAGGAGTTCGCCAAAGCCCTCGCCGGTGAGCAAACCAGCCAACAGGCACTGCAGCGCATTGAGGACAAGTGGAATTACCGGCTGAGGTTCCAATGACGGAAAGAAACGCCGGCTCGCGGAAATTCCGCTGGACGCCCTACCTGTTCGTCGCCCCGGGGGTCTTGCTGCTCGGCACTTTCTTCGCCTATCCCCTGCTCGACACCTTCTGGTTGAGCCTGCACCGCTACAACATCTTCCACCCGCCCGAATTCATCGGCTTCGACAACTTCCGACGCGCCTTCGGCGACGAGTTGTTTTGGCGGGTTGCCGCCAACACACTGCTGTACGCCCTCATCGTCGTGCCTTCGCTGGTGGTGGTGTCGTTCTTCCTCTCCCTACTCGTCAACCACCCGCTGCGCGGCATCCGGTTCTTCCGCACCGCCTACTACATCCCCGTGGTCACGTCAATCGTTATAGCCGGTATCACCTGGAAATGGCTCTACAACAGTGATGGCCTCATCAACGCCATCCTGGAAGGCCTGGGCATCTCCGGCCCGAGCTGGATGGCCGACACCACAGGTGTACCGCAACTGCTCGCGAATGCCTTAGGCTTCAACTTTGAAAGCGAGTGGCTCTCGGAGCCCGCCTTGGCTCTGGTATCGGTGGCGATGGTCACCATCTGGAAGGCCAGCCCTTACTACATGATTATCTACCTGGCCGGGCTACAGGGGATTCCGCCGCAACTGGAAGAAGCAGCCCGTGTAGATGGTGCCGGCTGGTGGCAAGTGGTGCGGAACGTCATCATTCCCTCGATCCAGCCTTACACGCTGGTGGTGTCCATCATCGCCACCATCGGAGCCCTACGCACCTTTGGCGAGGTGTACGTGATGACGGGTGGCGGCCCCTTCCATCGCACCAACCTCCTGGCCTACTACATCTATACCCTGGGTTTCAGGTACCTGGAGGTGGGCTACGCCGCCGCTGTGTCGCTGCTGTTGCTCATGTTTATTCTCTTTTTCGCGATTCTCAACTTTCGGGTCGCGGGACAGGATGCAACGACGTGAACATCCCCTCGTTGCGACCTACGGCCCGGACGGCAGGCGTGGCAGTAGTGCTTTGCGGCGTGGGCACTTTGCTACTGGCTCCCTTCGCCTGGCTGCTGTCGACGGCGCTGAAGGCAGAGAGCGCCGACCTGTTCGCGTATCCGCCCCAGTGGATACCGGATCCCGTGGTGTGGAGTAATTTCACCAAAGCGTGGGCGATCCTCCCCTTTCCCCGCTACATCTTCAACACCTTCTTCATCGCCATCACCACGGTGACTTTGACCCTGCTATTCTGCTCGCTAACCGGATACGCCCTGGCCCGCATGCGCTTTCCCGGCCGACAGGCACTGCTCTACGCCATTCTGGCGACGACGATGATCCCCTTTCAGGTACTGCTGATTCCCCTGTTCATCGTCACCCTCAAGCTCGGCCTCGTCGACAGCTATGCCGGTGTCATCCTGCCAGTCGCCGTCAACGCCTTCGGCATCTTCCTGCTGCGTCAGGCTTTCACCACCATCCCCCTCGATCTCGAAGACGCCGCCTGCATCGACGGATGCGGGGACTTCACCATCTACTGGCGGATCATGATGCCCCTAGTGAAGCCGGCACTGGCCACGCTGGCGGCCTTCACGTTCGTAGCCCACTGGAACGACTTCCTCTGACCCCTAGTCATTCTCAAGAGCCGCGAGCTCTACACCCTGCAGCTGGGACTGGCGAGCCTACAGGGCGTGTTCGGCGTGAACTGGCGCTACATCTCCGCTGCCTCCATCATCGCCTTGCTGCCCACGATCCTGTTCTTCCTCTTCACCCAGCAGTTCTTCACCCGGGGTCTCGCTGCGGGCGCCGTGAAGGAATGACCATGAAAAGACCCCTCGGACAGAGTGTCCGAGGATCCTGAATGTGGTGGGCGATGCCGGGCTCGAACTAGCTTACTGGAAGGGATTCGACCAACACGCCGTGGCGCGACGAGAGCGGATGGGCCGATCTGATCCTCACGCCGCCGCCATCAGTGTGTCGTTCGCTCGTCGAGGACCATGCCGGAAGGCAGTAGCTGCTCATCGGTTCGCTCGGTGTCGAAGTGCGCCTTCTCTCCTACCCCCTGCCAGTGACCGCCGTTGTCCTCGGACCGCCTCAACCACGTGCCGTCGTAACAGGCATCAAGCGTAGTCCTCCCGTCGCCATGCTTGACCCAGTGCAGCATCTCGGAGGTTACCATATCGAGGATCGTCTCGCCGTCCACACCGGCGTACTTCTGGCCCTCGGCGTAGAACGCGTGTCTCCCGTCGGTCTCGATGTAGATGTCCTTGGTAACGTTCTCGCCCACCCATTCACCATCCATAACTTCCTCTTTCCATGCTTCCGCTGGCGTCTGTAATCGACTATGGTGCCATATCCGTCTACATTACTGCGAGTCGTGTGATCTACGGGGCCGCTTGCCGCCACGCCGGGCCCGGATCCAGGTTCGCCGCGTCTGTCGTTCGTACCCGGGCGCGTGCTGATCTGAGCCAGCCGCTGGTGTGACATCGTGCAGGTTTCCCAAGGAGAATCCTGGCATGGTCACGGCACACACATCCCTGCCCACCTCGGTGTACTATCCTTAATAGGCGTGTTTGTCGTCCTGCGGCAACCCGTCGACGGTGCCACGTGGCGCGTTGGTGATGTGGACCATCCGTGGCGGCTCCACCCCGTCAGCGCTCTTCTGGACGCGGGGGAGTCCTACAAGCCGGACTACATCTGGGGCGGGGCGTACTCAGTGGAGATCGCTGTCGATGACGACGGCGACGGCCTCGTGGATGAGGATCCAGTGGACATCGTGGACGACGATGGCGACGGTTCGTACAACGAGGACCCCGCCAACTCGGTGGATGACGACCGCGACGGGCAGGTAGACGAGGACGGTCCGGATGTACAGCGGGACAACGATGGCGACGGACTGCTCAGCGAGGACGGGTTGCGGACGGGAGGGGTCATCTATGATCCGGCACTGCGGGCAGAGTACGAGAACGAGCCCTTTTTCCGGCATCCGGACGCGGCATCCGCGGAGGAGGACCCCGCAGGCACGGGGTACGGCTGGGGGGACGATGACCGAGACGGACGCTTTAACGAGGATCCGCTGGACGGGGCAGACAACGACCGGGACGGCTTAGTGGACGAGGACCCGACGGGGGGGGTCCCCTGCCTCAAACGGTTACCTCGCTGACCTTCGCGTACGATGCCAGTGGGCTGACAGTCGAGGAGCGCCAAAACCTGGCGTTCGTCTGGGACGAGGACAGGTCAAGATACATAGCCGGGACAGTAGGCAGCGACATCGTCACTGCCTCGGCCTCCCGAATGCGCTTCATTCCGCGGGACCTGTTGAGGCCGATCCGCACGGACGGCATGCGCAACATGGTGACTCTGGCGGGGGATCGGTTCCTGAGCGGGGCGTTCGGCCCCGTCGATCCGATGGGCGGCTCGCGCTGGGGGGCCCTCTCCAGTCACAGCGGCGGCGTGCCTCACGCGGGTACCAGCGGCTACGCCCAGGTGGCGGACGGGAACATCTTCACTGCCCGGTCGACGTCCCAGGCCAGCTACAGCCGGGGCTTCGAGGTCCACTTCCTCAGCCTGTTCTACCTGCACCTGATTCGCCTGCGCCCGCGACCCGACTTTCCGGACCGCACCCCCACCACCTTTGACATTCTCTACGCCGGCGACGAGGATCGTCACTTCAGGGAAAGTCTGAGTGGACGTGGCGAACTGAACCGACGGATGGTCGTCACAGACCCCGTCGTCCCCAGGCAAATTGACCAGCCCCGTCCGGTCGTCAAGGAGTACCGCTTCGAGGAGAGCGGTGATTTCGGCACTCCCCCGAGGGTCCGCATCCTCAACTTCTGGAGCGCCATGCCGGAGGGGCAAACCTGGGAGCTGGCCGAGTTCGAGGCATACGGTAGCGGCTACGCCCTGGAGGCCTCGTACGTGACCGAGATCATCGATGTGGGACCGGATCGGACGCGATTCCGCCGCTACTTCGACGATTCCGACCCACTGAACCCCAACAGGCCCGTCACTTTCGAGAGCTTTCGAACGCTGGACGCCAACCGCGACGGACTCCTGCAGCCTGAAGAGCGGGCCGACGTCAAGGCCGCAGCCCAGTTCGATCCCGACGCCAGCGGTCGACCAGTCACATGGGGGCGGGTGCGCTGGCACGGGCAGGTGGAGGGGAAGAACGGCGACGTCCGCGTCCGCGTCCGCTCCGGTACGAGCCTGGACACACGGGTATACACCCGCAAGGTCGGGAAAGGGGTGGTGTCGCCGTTCATTGACCAGTCGATAGTGTTGGACTGGCCCACCCCTGGCGACCGGATCGACGCATTCTCCTTCGCCGGGCTGACTGGGCTGCAGCGGTCCCAGGTCAGGAATCTGCAGGCCAATGCGGTGGGCAATGAGGACGGCCTTGTTGGTGGGTGGACACCGTGGTCCGCGCCGTTTGCATTCGAGGAGGGCCTCGTGGAGCGGGACGGCAACGGCGGCGTGTTGCTGCCACTACTCCCACTGCACCGTTACATCCAGTTCCGTTTTGACTTTGTCAACGAGGGCGAGAGCGGGGTGAGCCTGGACTACCTAGAGTTTGATTTCTCGGAGCCCGTGGTCACACGCGGTATCGTGGCAGAGATCTTCCCCGACACTGCCTCCCACCTGGCTATCGCCTCTTCCTTCGAGTATGTGCTGAAGCCAGACATGGCCTCGACCGATGCGGGATTCAACCGCATCGAAATCCTGGTACCTTCTCAGGAGGCCAGAGTGGGTTCCTTGCTGATCGACGACCTGGCCTGGGAACGAGTGCTACCCACCGCAGAGGTGCCGCAGAATCGCAGGGCCTGGCTCGACACTCTGACGGTGGCGCAAACTGGCCGTTTCGCCACCGTGACGTACTTCGACTCGACGGACGGCGCCTACAAGCTCGGGATCAAGACGGCGGAACTCACGGCCGTCGACTTCCCCCGCGGCCAAGACGCGGAGATGACGATCGTCCTGACCTCTCCTGTCTTCCGCCTTTTGACTCGCTTCCGCAGCTGGATCTGGAACGACACCGTGGACCTAGACCTGCAACCCACGCAGCCGGGGAACGCCTCGGACAGATTGCCAACGGACGAGGTGGTAGTGACCGTGCAGTCGAACCAGCAGACTTCGAAGCTGCGCAGCGTGGTCCCTAATCCGTTCACCCCGAACGGGGACGGCATCAATGACACGGCCGTGTTCGGCTTCGGCGTCTTCCTGCTCACTGCCGACGCTGGGATCTCCATCGAGATCTTCGGCCTCGATGGCAGACCGGTTAAGAGGCTGGGGCTGACCGGCGGGGCGGGAGACTACCAGCTGCCGTGGGATGGTCGCGACGAGGCGGGTCGGTTAGTGCCGCCAGGGATCTACGTCTTCCGCCTGGACGTGAACAGCGACAGCCCCGCGGAGCGAACTGGCACCGTTACTGTCGTGTATTGAGTGAGCGATCGTCCGTGTCCTCAGCCCGCTGCTCGGGTACTCGGACTGGACACCCGCGGGAGGCGCACTCCCACCGTGATCGTGCTCAGAAATCGACGGGTGCTTTGGGTTCCAGTGGAAAATCGCGAAACCGGATCGGTTTCCCCTGCTCATCTTGGATGGTCACGCCATCCACCTTGCCTGCGGTATAATTCCCATGCCCCACTTCGGATCCATAATACTTCACCGGCGTGACCGGCTTTCCTTCGTACAATCGCCGCCGATCGGTCTGCCTCTCTCGCTTGTTGCTCTTTCTTCCAGAAGCGGAAGGTTCCACATACTTGGGTTCTTTCTTCCCCTTCTTCTTCGGCGCGCCGTGCCCCCCTCGACCAGGTTTCTTGTCCGCCATTTCAATCTCTCCTGTGGGTGCGCTGAACGCCAGGCCCCATAAGCACGGCAGCCTTTGCAGTAGCGCACACATCCCAGTTGCCCGATCCCCACCAACCGCTGTATCTGACTTGTACCGTAGTCAGTTCAACCACCGTCGTCAACAATCGCATCCACGCGTGCGGGAGGCCGGGGTCCTATACGCGGTAAGCACACGGAAGATCTGCCTTTCGCCAGGCTGCCATGTCTCCCTCAAGGTACAGAATGTGTGTGGAGCCAGACTTCCTGAGCCACTCTTCTGCCGGGCCCGCTGTGTATGGAAAACGATGGGTTCGTTATGCAATGACCGAATCTCGGCGAGGCGATCGAGCAACTCCGTGTCGGGATATTGCCAGCATCCCTCAGATGCCCCTCGCAGTACGCTACAGCGGTCCGAACGTCGACGATGCGAGGTGCACGTCCCGACTCAATCTGACGGAACAGGTCGTTGGGAGTTGCGGTCGGGGTCGTGACCGAGAACTGCGGGACGCTGAAGTTCGACAGATAGAATACAAATTGGTCACGGTTTAGTGTCAAAGCCGGGCTCGAATTTTTTCTCTTATAGAACCCCGCCTTTGAGAACATGACTGATTTGTCCAGTAAGCTCCGAGTAACCCCTGTATGCGGATGGGTAACGACGTGAAGGGGAATTCTCTCCATCACTTCTGTCATTATTCCGCGATCGCAGAAGGCCCGATGGAAGGTTGGCTTGTGGCGCGCAGCATGGTCCTTGATCTGCGTTGTGGTCCCGAGAAAGTCCATTGAGCCTCTCTTTACTGGCTGCTCACGGAGCTTGGATCCGATAGCCGAAGCGCCAGTTTCGATCTACTGTCCCTCAGAATCCTCGCCGATGTTAGCCAGCCGCTCCTTTGCCAGGTTGTAGACCTCTGGGGCCAGAGGCCCGGCCTTGGCAGCAGTCACGTTCGAGCTGAGGTGCTCCAGATCCTGCGTCCCTACGATCGTAGAATGACAGGACGGATGGGTGAGGGTGAAACGCAGAACGAACTCATAGCGACTCATACCGTCGGCGAGATCGTCGAGTCGA
>JAYZFI010000034.1:0-54247 GCA_036336855.1 Candidatus Latescibacterota bacterium | reverse complement strand
ATGCGACTGGATGTCTTCAAATCGACGAGAGATGTTGTCGTCATCCAAGAAATAGGAGCCAGGACCATGGACGATGTTACCCTGGTTGTACGAAAGCCATCCGTCCGGAAGTTCATCGTTCATTGCGCCTGTTCCATCAGGCTGGCCAAAGGCCAGACTAGCGGATAGCAGGCCAAGCATGCCGGTCAAGTACAAGACCTTCAGATGCCTGTCATTGAGTTCCATGACACCTTCTCCTTATTACCATTTGATAGTATTAAATACTATTTCGACTCAGGATTCGGACTGATGTGGTTACAATACTAACTTGTGCATATATGGTCACAGTATGATGTAGATCACAATCCAGTAAACATATTTGCTTCAATACCGATTTGGGTCGAGTCGGGCCAAGGCGGATAATATAGCGAATGGGCCTTTCTGCGTACGCCAGCGCCAAATCACGCCCGAATCGGCACCTCTTCCGTGTTATTTCAGGTCTGGGGATAGCATCCCAACTCGTGGGTCTGTTCTCGATGCGATCTGACAGGTCCTATAATCAGACGCCGAGCGAATAGGTGTCACCAGAGGATTGTACCCGCTCTGCGACAGTGGGCAGAATGGCTTCAGCTGTTCGACGACACGATGTGGACTGGGCGAGAAGTTATGCCCTGTTGCTGCTGATTTTCTATCACGTTCTGTGCAGTTTCCAGCCGTGGGCGCACAAGCTCGCCATCCCTCAGAATGCCGAGTTGTTGGAAGGCCCCTTCAAAGGGGCGTGGGTCCTGAATATTTGGCGCATTCCTTTCCTTTTTCTGGTTTCGGGGATGTCCCTCCGTCTTGCCATGAATCACCGTGGGATCGGCGAGTTGCTCCGAGGACGATCTGTCCGGATTCTCTTTCCCCTCCTTTTCGGATGGGCTGTCGTCTGGCCATTCACTATGTACTGGTCGCAGGGTCACTTCGGCCGGGACATGGCCTACATGCCGGGTCCAGGGCATCTCTGGTTTCTACAGAACATTTACCTGTATACGATGATGTATCTTGGCCTGGCCCGCCTCATTGGAGAGCGTTGGCGCACCTCAGTGGATCGCATAAACCTTGTCGTGCGCCAAAGACCCTACGGGCTGTATCTGAGTGTGATCCCCCTCATGGCCGAGGCCTGGATTGTCAATCCCGGGATCTTCTCATTCTATGTCGATCCCCGGCACGGGTACCCGTTGGGATTCGTCTGTTTCTCCCTGGGATATCTATTCGCCTGGCTCGGGGTTGACTTCTGGAATGCCGTGCGAAAGCTTCGGCACGGTACCACCGCGGTCGTTGTGGGTGTTTTCTCTCTGACCGGAGTCGGAATTGTGCCGCCGACGAACCCATTTATTGCTTTTCTGAGCACGCTGTGTATGCTCGCCCTTCTCGGGCACGGCGCACACCGACTCAACCGGCCTTCGCCCCTCCTGTCCTACCTCACGGGAGCGGTGTTTCCCGTCTACATCGTTCATTTCCCTCTACAGTTCGTTGGCGCTTTCTTCATCCTGCGCCTCGAACTCCCCGTGGTCGTGAAGTTCCTGTTTCTTCTCGCCTCGACGCTCGTCACGTCGTTTGCTCTATACGAAGTGCTCCTACGCAGGCTCGGGTGGGGACGACTCCTATTCGGCATGCCGCGGTTCGATCGCGTTGGTCGGTTCTTGCCAATCACTGCCTAATGGTTCCGGTGACTAGGTTCCGCACACAAATAAGTCCGGTAAGGTGTAGGCCACCGGCATGTCTATCTGGGAGGGGGGCCCTTCCAGATTCCAGACAACCATCGCCTCGGTCCGTGTCGATCTCCAGACAGTTCGGCGTCGAAAAGGGGACGGGTGCAGGGGCTGGTTGTGCAGTCCTCACCTTTACAGCTCTTCGGAGAGCGGCCGGTTGCTTTGCCGCTAGTGGAACGTTGCCGGTGAAGGCGCTGCTGAACTATGGTTCTTCAACGGGTCGTTGTTTTATTCACGCTGAGTCAACTCTGACCTCGGACAATGCCTTTCATCCTCCTATCCTGTAATCGGTTATCCGTGAGTCTTCAATGAAACTGTGGATGGACGTGATGCGGGACCTTGAGAGCGTCATGGACGACCATGAGCGCATCCTCGACGCCTGGGCCGACGGCGGCGTAGACGCCGTCGTCTTCGGACCCTTGGTGTTCGGCACTGGCAAGTTGCTCAAGGACGCCCAATCTGCGCCCACGGGTAATCTCGTCAGCGCGGCCTTCGATCCCAACCCAGCGGTATACGAGCGACTCGGCGTCCCCGCACCCGATCCTCCCGAGCATGCGTTGCCGGAGAAACGCGCCCTGCTCGAAAAGACCATGGTGGCCGCAAAGGATCGGGGAATGGAGGTATACGCCATGTACGCCGACGGGGGCGCTGGCCCCGGGGGAGAGGGGCATCACCTCCACGACGAGAAAACAGAGCGGTCTCGGATAGCGCGCATGGTGGACACCCTCGAGCACTTTCCCATGGCTGATGGCGCTGTCATGGACGGGCCCGAGTGGGGCTACGAGATAGCGCCCCACCACATGAATCACCGCTCGTTCTTTTTCCATGATCTGGCGGAAGCGGTGGCTCCCATGGCGGCGAATCTCGGTTACGACTACGGTGCCATGGTCGCCGCCAAGGATCGGCTCTTCGAGCTGCTTCACAACCTCGATGCGGGTCGCATTCGCCTGCATGGCCGCGGTGGTCTCGTGGGTGCCCACCACCTGTTCGGTGCAGATCCGGACCTGTCCGCCTGGCTCTCTTTCCGCACCGAGAGTCTGACCCGCTACTTCCGCAACATCCGCGAAGGGCTGGCCCGCGAGCTCGACCGTCCCGTGCGCCTGGGCTGTGGTCCGCGTTCCGCCGCCTTTGCGCCGCTATGCGGATACGACTTCGCACAGCTGGCCGAGTTTATGGATTTCCTGCTGCCCAAGCACTACTTCTTTCACCGCGGCTTCGACGGATTCATCGGCACCGTGTTCCGCTACTGCGAGACTCTGTGCGAGTGGAACTCCGAGCTCACCCCGGCCGATGCGCTAGGTGTGGTGCACGCCCTGTTCGGCATCACTTTGCCCGGGGTGGAGGAAATAGTCGATTTCGAGAGCGCACTCAGCCCTGAGTTCTTCGAGCAGGTGGTCACTCTCGAGACGCAACGGGCGCTGGCCGCCGTGGATGACCCCGAGCGCATCGTGCCCTGGCTGGACACGGGGCGCTTCCCTCACGACGGCGATCCCATGTCGGCGCGGGATCTGAAGATGTTGCTGGACACGGCCGACGCAGCGGGGCTGCGCCGCTTCAACTATCACCACCAGGGTAATCTGAGCCCGGGCGAATGGGTGGTGATCAGCGACAAGTGCGGCAACCGCTGGAATCCCCGCACCAGCGATTACCAGCCTCCGGACGCGCTCGTTCTCTAGATCGCGCCGATCAGGACCAGACGACGAGTTCCTCGCGGTCCGGAGAGGTGGCGCAGAACACGGCCAGCACGACCCGCAAGGCGTCGCCGGCGATCGGCGGCAGCTCGTGCACGTACTCCGTACAGAACAGGTAGAGGTCGCCCGGTTGTAGGCGCACCTGGGTGCGGGCGATGCCACGCTGCCGTGCGTAATTCTCCCACGTTCCTTCCTCCTGTAACACCTCCTCCACATCCGCGTCCACAAAGCACTGATAGATGAATGGTTCGCCCTCTTCTTCAGAGCGCTGTAGGCACAGCAGGGCGGCAAACTGCCGCTGGTATGTGGCCACGACGTAATCAGGCCGCTTTGACCTTCGCGCCACCGAATCGTAATGAGCTTGGTGGCCCTCCTGAGCGCCGTGCATGCGGAAGATCGCCGGTCCGTAGCGGCGCCCGTCCGCTTCCACTGCCGTCTGCACTCCCTTGCCCGGCGCCAATTCTTTCAGCGTCCGATAGAGCGCTTGCACCGGATTCTCAAGACCATCAAAAAGGTGGGCCAATAGAGCGTGAGTGCTTTCTGCGTGGGCGAAGAACTCGTCCGGATTCGCGCCGAGCCGTCCTAAGCTCGTGCCTAGGTCGAGGTAGGGACCGCCGCTGAGCTGAGTCTCCACATCGACCATCTCCCGGTCGAAGTAGCCGCGCTCTTCAAACCTCTCCATCAATCTCCGGCACTGGCTGGGATTGAAGACGCCTTTCACCACCACTGCCGGCATCTCGCCGTTGTACAGAGAATCCAGGGGCCGGGGAGATTGAGCTATCACCTGTCTCGTGCTCTCCCCGACTAAGGGCTCCCACTCCTGCATCCTCATCGCCCTTTTCCGGTTCCCTTCGCCATCCACGCGCGAAAGTTCTCTTCGTCCACATTGCGGCCACTGACGACGACGACGACATCACCATCGGTACCGCCGACATCAACCTGGTCGCCGAGCAGTGCCGCCGTAGCGATGGCACCGGAGGGCTCGACCCGTAGCCCGTGTGTCCGGTAAAGCCAGCCCATGGCTGCGCAGGTATCGTCGTCTGAAACCGTAACCGCTTGTCCCACCAGCCTCCGCAGGATAGGCCAGTTGTGCTCACCCACGTCGTATGAGAGCAAACCGTCGCAGATGCTCGTCGGCTGTTCGACTCGAACGCGCCGGCCCAAAGCGAGGGATTGTCGAAAGTCGTCGGCTTCCACTGGTTCAACACCGACGATCAGCGCCTCCGGGAAGGCATCGGCGATGGCCAAGGCGTGACCGGCCATAAGTCCGCCGCCGCTGACTTGGCAGAACAGATGCGACAGTCGCCGTCCTCGGAGCTGTAGCTGCTGAGAAATTTCCAGCCCGCCGACGCCATTACCGGCAATGACGAGATTATCGTCGTAAGGAGAAGCTTGTATCGCCCCTTCCTTCTCGGCGATTTCGCGCGTGAGTCGGTCACGTTCGCCGGTTTCGTGGTCGGTGGCAATGTCGTATGTGCGAATTTCGGCGCCGAAGGAGCGGGTGATCTCGAACTTGATGCGTGGAGCGCTCTCAGGCATGACGATGATGACCCGCTTGCTGTAGCGCATGCCCGCGAAGGAAATCCCGGAAGCGAAGTTACCTGAGGAGTGGGCCGCCACCGGTCGGTCTCGGATGCGCTCGAGGTTACCGTGCATCCAGTTTAAGGCACCCATGAGCTTGAAGGATCCCACCGGTGTCCAGCCAAAGTCCTTCAACCAAACTTGGCGATCCTCTCCCTCGAACCCTAGCGCCTTCTCGAGCGCGTAAGAGCGTACCAAGGGCACCTCCGAAAGGTGATCTCGAATCACCGGCTTGGCGGCGAGCACGTCCTCCAAGGTTGCTGGTGTGATCGTCATTAGCTGTTCTTTATCATGTCCTCTGCACGTCCTCTGCCAAAACCGACAAGGTAGTGGTCCCTCAAGCCCACCACTTCATCAGAGCAGCCCATGGCACTCGCTGACTTTACCGGTCCCAACCGTATTGACGACTGGATCGCCGACCTTCACGCCCGTTGGCCGGAGCGCCATCTTGCCGCTAAGGCCGTCGTTGACGCGATTCGCCGCTGGGCGGCCACCACAGGCGATATACAACTTCGCATCTTGGAGCTTGGCGTCGGCTCGGGGCATCTCGCGGAGGGTGTTCTCGCCCAGCTTCGCGAGACGGGAAAGAGCACGGTCTACGTCGGTGTTGATGTAGAGCCAGATTTGATCCTCTTCACCGCCACCCGCCTTAAGGATCACGGTCACGCCATCGACATGCACGTCGCCGATCTCAACAACTCTGACTGGGCGACACCACTCGGGAGGGTAGACATCGCCTTCACCCTGCAATCTCTGCACGATCTGGCAGGCTTGCCAACCCTGACGAAAGTTTACCGACAGCTATTCAACTTGCTGCGCTCTGGAGGGTTGCTCGTCAATGCCGACTTCATCGTGCCCTTTGACAACGATGACCCCCACCAGCCTCGGCGCTTTCCCGTGGAGCAGCACCGGAAGCTGTTGGAGGAGGTTGGCTTTACCGAATTCACAGCTTCCGCGCCGATAGGCAAGCTCGCCTGCATGAGCGCCATCCGAGGTCCGGTCGCCGACTCGGACTAGATCCGCAGCATCACGTTGCGTCCGGGCCGTAGGCACAACTCGGTGATGAATTCCTCCAGATCGAAGACCAGATAGGCAACAGCATTGGGAAAGTGACGCTAACACGGCGTGGCGATCGCCACCAGGAGCACAACAGTGCTCAATACTCGAAGGGCTTAAGCCATTCCTCTTCGAGATCGAGATCGAACCCGGGACCGCGAGGCTCGAACTCGATCCAGCTGTTCTTCGGCACCTGCGAGCCCGGTTCGGCGACCTCCTCGAGGGGAATACCTGGATCGGAGCCGATGTAGTACTCACCCCAAGGTGTGTTCGGCATAGCCCAGGTGAAGTGTTGTCCGTAAGGATCCCGTCCACCGCCATGCAGACAGACTGTCAAGCCCGCTGACTCCGCCATATGGGCGATCTTCACACACGCTGTCATCCCCCCCACCCAGTGTATGTCGGGCTGCAGGATGTCGAGGCAGCGATGGTTGATCATCTGCACGTACGGGAAATGTGTATAGAAATGCTCTCCAGACGCTAACGTCATCCACGGCAGGCGCTTTCGTACGGCGATGTGGCCCTCCACGTCTTCGGGGATCAAGTACTCCTCTATCCACTTAAGCTTGTAGGGCCGCAGCCGCTCTGCGAGCCGCACCGTGTACTCCACGTCGAAGGCCATGTAGCAGTCGAGCATGAGCTCTGCGTCGTCGCCGATGAGCTCCCGTGCCTTCGCTATCTGCTCCTCGTTGCGATGCAGGCCCTCGATGCCCGAGGCCGGGCCGTGACCGCAAGCAAGCTTGAAAGCCTTGAAGCCGAGTTCTTTGTACCAGTCCACATCGTTGCCGGTGGCGTAGCAGAAGATCCGATCTCGCGCCGGACCGCCGAGCAGGTCGTACACCGGCTTTCCCTGAATTTTTCCGGCCAGATCCCAAAGCGCTAGGTCTACGGCGCTGATCGCCAGCGAAGCGATGCCGGCGGTCCCAAAAGGCTTGGTGACCCGGAACATCATGTCCCAGCACTTCTCGATGGCTAGGCATTCCTCTCCTTCAAGGATGTGGGCGAGGGCATCCTCCACGACTGCCGCTGCCGGCCGACCCGCCGACGTGCCGATCCCCCAATTACCATCTTCAGCCGTCACCTTCACTCCGAAGCTTGGCCAGCGCTTCTGTCCGTACAGCGAGCGATGCGGCTTGAAGCGGGGGAACTTCGACATCGGGTTCGCTACCTCGTCGGTGTGGCCCCAGGCCTGGCGGCGTGGCTGCGACTCTGGCTTGTCGCCGGCGGGGGAGTATAGGAGCGTGCGCGAGGGCGTCGTACCGGGCGTTGCACTGGCGGGACGCTCGATGCGAACGACCTCGACGGAGCGGATCTTCATCGGTTCTGCACCTGCTGGTCGAGGTGCTGCGCCTCCGCTATGGTGAGACCGTACACCGTCATGCGATCCACTACCGGTCTCAGGATGGGGCTGAAGTCGACCCACCGACCGTCGATCTTCAACGCCAGAGGTGCCTTCAGATTCGCCTCTTTCGCGCAGTATTCCGCCATCTTCCTCTGCCCGAATCCATTCAGCCGGAAGTGGATAGCGCGGCTGTGATCGGGCTCCTTGGAAATACGCATGGCGGTCACGTTCCAGTCTGTGAGCAGCGGCTCCGCCGCCACCAGAAAGACACCCGCGTGGGAGCGATGGCTGCCTTGAAACTGGACTCGTTCCCATCCGGCGGGCACCTCTCCCTTTGGATCGGGATCGTGCTTGGCGGGAAATATCTTCAGTACGATCGGCTCCTCTCCGCCGCTGGAGCAGGCTGCCATCATCCCAGCGACGGTGAACAGCAGTGCCGCGATCTGCAGTCGTTGCACGCGTGTTCTTGCAGATATCACCTCGGCTATCTCCTCTCGTTCATCTCCACCGGCTCGGTTAGCCGTTGCCACCCCAGGCAAGGGCACTCGCCTCGGAAGGGGAGAGGCCGAGATCTTCTTCAACGTCATCGGGGGGAAGGGAATCGTGCCATTGGCACAGGAAGTCGATGAGCTCAGCGAGCGACTCCGTGGTCAGTAGTCGGCGCCGCTCTTCCGAGTCGCGCTCGAGATCGCGGAAGTAGAGGACGAGGTGTTTGCGAGTCTCCTTCACGCCCACGTTTTCGCCCTTGTAATGGGCCATACAGCGTAGCTGGTCGATGGCCAGGCCGATCCTCTGCGCTAGCGATGCCCCTTTCTGGGCGCAGAAGATCCAGGGGTTAGCCATGGCGGCGCGGCCGATCTGAACGCCGTCGCACCCGGTTTTCTCGACCATGGCCATGGCATCGGTATAGTCGCGGACGTCGCCGTTGCCGAGGATCGGCACGGTGGCGACCTCGCAGGCCTGGGCGATCCATTCCCACCGCGCCTCACCCTCATAATTCCGTACGACCGTGCGGGCGTGGACAGCGATGGCCTGGGCTCCGGCATCCTGGGCCCGCTTAGTGATCTCGACGATGTTGATGGAATCTTCGTCCCAGCCCGCCCGTGTCTTGATAATGACGGGCACTGAAACGGCGTTCACCACTGCCTTTACGGCTTGGTAAAAGCGATCGAGGTCGCGCAGATAGGCGGCGCAGCTTCCCTTGCGCACGATCTGCGGCACCGAGCAGCCGAAGTTGATGTCCACGACTTGGCTGCCGCGTCGCTCGAGCTCCCGAGCCCCCTCTGCCATAAGGCTGATGTCGTTGCCGTAGATCTGCGCCGCCAGCAGACTGAGGCCGGTCTTCCGGTAGATGTCGGCGTCGCCGAAGTTGAGCAGCCGTTCGACACGTTGGCCGGCCTGGTGCACGATCCGGCAGTTAATGAACTCCACGCCCACGATGCGGGCGCCAAGGCGGGCGCACAGAAGACGGAAGACCCAATTACCGATCCCCGCCATAGGCGCCAGCGTCAGCACTGGGATGCCAGGGCGCAACGGACGTACGGCGTGCTCGCCGATGCGGAATGCGACCTCCGCCGGGGTCGCCGGTTCGGAGTCGGGCAGGTCTAGGGGAGGGCCGAGCAGGTGTTGGGTGGGAAGCGCGGCCGTGCTCGTCATGCTTTCACGGAGAGCTCGTTGGCCCGCGCCATCTCCGCTTCGGCTTCCGGGATCATCCCTTTGCGCTGATACATCACGGACAGCGTGGTATGAGTAAGCGGATCCTCCGGAGCGCTCTCCACGGCACGCAGGGCGGAGGCCAGGGCGAGATCGTACTCCGCGAGCTTCTCGTAGGCGTGCGCCAGGGAATGGTGGACATCGCCGAAGTTGGCGTCGAGCTCTAGCGCCGCTATGAAGTCATCGCGAGCGCTGGCGAAATCCTGATGGGCGTACTTGCGTAGTCCCGACTTGTAGAACTCAATTTTGTTTGGCGCGTCGGCCAAGACAGGGCCCTTGCAAAAGCTACTCGAACCATAACAATAATTTGTGGAAGGTACGGGGGGGTGTCAGAGGATGTCAACGAAGGCCACGCCCAGCCGTCCCGGCAAGCACCCTCATCTCTTTGAGGTGATGGCCTCCAACTCGGTGAGGATATCCCGAAACACGGTGTCAGGAGGTTGGGCGCCATCGACGAGCACGAGTTGTCCGGTCTCGCAGTAGCGCTTGACCACAGGCAGAGTATCATCGTGATAGGTCGCCATGCGGTGGATGATAACCTCTGGCGTGTCGTCTGGCCGTCGCATCAGACGATCGATGATTTCTGGGGGCGGCCGGTCGGCCTCGAGCTTGAGGTTGTAGATGCGCCCTGTTTCCGGGTCGATGCGCCGGCTCGACATGCGCTCGATGACAACGCGGTTGTCGACGCGAATACGTATTACCGCATCCAGAGCTCGCTGGCGCGCGTGCATGGCCTTGGCAAAGGTCTGAATCTGATTCACGGTGCGCGGATAGCCGTCGATGACGAACCCATTGTCGAGATCGCCAGCGTCTAGGCGCTCCTCGACGATACCGTCCACCTGCGTGTCAGGGACCAGCTTGCCGGTGCGCATGTAGTGCTCCACAACCAGACCGAGGCCGGTCTGCCGTTCCACCGCATCTCGCAGGATGTCGCCGGTCGAGATGTGGACGATCCCGAAGTGGTTGACCAGCTTCTTGGCTTGGGTGCCTTTGCCGGAGCCCGGGGCACCGATGAGGATCAGGTGCACGCGCTTCTTTGTCAGGCCCGACTTGGTGCTTCGGGCGGGTGTAGGTGAATGAGAAAGGACAGCGAGTGGTTGGGAACCTTCCCAGACCCGTCGCCGGGCACGAATGTGAGAAACGGCGGCGGCGTAAAGCGGGTAAATCTATGCATCCCCTCTTCGCTGGCAAGGGGGTGTAGCGGTGGAAGTCCTGAAGCTCTTTACATAGAGCGCAACCCCGGTAGCGTCTGTGGCGGCAGGACGTTTTGATCAGAACCCATTCCGTCGGGTATATTTCCAGACATGGCGCGCCTGACTCCCCAGATCATCGTCCTGTCCTGGATACTCCAGCTCGGTGCCACAGTTTCTGAAGCCCAGGAAGTTGATGTAGACTACCTGACCTCGATCGAGCCCCACAGATACGTCGCAGCGCGTACGACCGGGCACCTCCAGATCGATGGTGCTCTCGACGAGCCCTCCTGGCAGCGGGCCGTGTGGACCGAAGCTTTTGTTGACATCGAAGGCGAGCGCCGGCCCGAGCCGCGCTTCCGTACCCGTGCCAAGATGCTGTGGGACGACGATTTCTTCTATGTCGCCGCCGAGCTGGAGGAGCCCCACGTGTGGGCGACCCTGACCGAGCGCGACGCTGTGATCTTTCACGACAATGACTTTGAGGTCTTCATCGATCCCAACGGGGACACCCACAACTACTATGAACTCGAGGTCAACGCCCTCGGTACTGAGTGGGACCTGCTGCTGGTCAAGCCCTATCGGGATGGCGCCCCACCCGTCCATGCCTGGGACATTCCCGGGCTGCGCAGCGGCGTCAAGATCTGGGGGACCCTCAACGAGCCCGCCGATCGAGATGAAGGGTGGTCGGTGGAAATCGCCTTCCCTTGGGAAGGGCTGCGACGGCCGGCAGGTACGGCGGTCCCCCCCAAGGATGGGCACGTATGGCGAGTTAACTTCTCCCGCGTCCAGTGGCAGCTGAACCCGGCCGAAGACGGGGAGGGCTACACCAAGGTGCCCGGCACGCCCGAGGACAACTGGGTGTGGTCGCCACAGGGGCTCATCAACATGCATTTCCCCGAGCAGTGGGGCTACGTCCAGTTCTCGGAGGCACCCGCGGGACTGGCCCTGGCCAGCTTCGAACTACCTCCTGAGGAAGAGGGGAAGCGCCTGCTGCGCGAGATATACTACCGCCAACGCAACAGCGTTGGCGGCGGAACCGGTCGTGATATTGCCGATTTTTATAGCCTCGGCGTCGCCCATCGCATCCTCCGCCAATACCTGTGGCCACCGACGCTGCGGACCACCGATCACGGTTATGAAGCCTGGATCGAGGAGGTCACCGACCTTGACGGTGATGGCGTTATCAGCCGCTTGCTGATTACAGACGACTCCCGAGTGTTTAAGGTACGGTAGCGGCCGTGATCCAGAGCCTGCCAGAGTTCCAGAAATTGCGGTCTCGTCGCCGCAACGTATGCTTCTTCTTCGGCGTCCTTGACGCCCATCGGTTCTACACTCGAAAAATCCGCATGCCATCCTTCAACTTGTCGCCCGCGGCGCACCGTGAATCTCATCCTCATACTCGTGGGTGACTTTCGTGACTCGACGGATTGCTGCTCAGGTGGTGGTCGATGGGCGACGGCTAAGTTATCGGTCGTGAAGCTGCGAGTCGGGTCACTGAGCTTCCACATTCGGTTCGATCGCGTGCTGGACTAGTTCGCCGAGCTGCAGGGCGTGATGATCGATATGGCGGAAGAAAGTGGGTCACGCTTCCCGCCGTCATCCTCCGTCGATGCTCTGACCGGAGGATCCTTCCGAAAGCTGGAAGATTAGGAGCGAATAGCACGGCCGCTAGCAGCGCACCCAACGCCGGAAGACCGAAGATCTACGCCCACAAGTGGGCGCCATCGCCGCTGCTCGATGGGTTGGCTCCCTCGGGGCATCAGAGGGAGATCACGGCGGAGAGACGACGCCCCCCATTTTGCAGACTTCGTTCCACTCTTTGGCGGTCACCGGCTGGATGGAGAGCCGCTGCCCCTTCTGCACGACCCTCATCTCCAGGAGCCGGTCATTGGCCTTGAGATCAGCGAGGTGTACGAAGTTCTTGAACTTCCGCTTCCACTTTACATCGAAGGACCACCAGCGCGGCTGATCGGCGTTGGACTTCTCGTCGTAGTACTTGTGCCGTTTCTCAAGCTGGCTTGGGTCGGGATATCCGGCGCGGATGATGGTGACGACGCCGGCGATTCCTGGTTCGTTGCAGTTGGATTGGTAGAAAAACGCGAGATCTCCTTCGCTCATGCCGTCGCGAATGAAGTTGCGTGCCTGGTAGTTGCGCACGCCGCGCCATTGGCCCGTGCTGTTTCGGCGTTGGTTCCTCAAGTCGTCGAAGGAGCACTCGTCGAATTCGCATTTCACCAGCCAGTAATTCTTTGCCATATGTCGTTTACTGCTCCATCGTCTTTGCGTTGGCACCTCGAGCGTGAAGCAGAACCATCAGCGCTGACACATCGGCTGGTGACACGCCGGATATCCGCGACGCCTGGCCCAGGGTCCGTGGTTGAATTTTGGCCAGCTTCTGTCTCGCCTCAATCGATAGTTGTTGGGCTTCCCGGTTGAAATCGAAGTCGTCGGGAATGGTTAGGGACTCCAGCCGTTTCATCTTGGTCACCTCCGACTGCTGTCGATCGATGTAGCCGGAGTACTTGATCTCCGCCTCCACTCGTTCTCCTTCCGTTGCCGACAACAGTGTAGGCGGCGGGGACATCTCAACGATGTGCGGATACTGAATTTCGGGCCGGCGCAGCAGCTCGCTGAGCAGTGCCGATTCGCGGATGGGCGCCGTGTCCTGGCGCTGGAGCACCTCGTTCACCTTCTCGTTCCGGGCCTTCACCCGGACCTGTCCGAGCCGTTCGAGTTCCTCGAAGACGCACTTTCGCCGGTCCTGAAAATCGCTCCACAGGTCGTTGCTCACCAAGCCGAAGCGGCGGCCGTAGCCCATCAATCGCTCGTCGGCATTATCCTCACGCAGCAGCAGCCGGTACTCGGCGCGTGAAGTGAAGATCCGGTACGGCTCCATCGTCCCCTTGGTCACGAGGTCGTCGATGAGCACGCCGATGTAAGCCTCGGAGCGATCAAGGACGAAGGGCTCCTCCTCTCGCGCACGCAACACGGCGTTGATTCCTGCCATCATCCCCTGGGCACCCGCCTCCTCGTAACCGGTGGTGCCATTGATCTGACCGGCGAAGAACAGCCCGCTGACACGCTTGGTCTCCAGCCATGGGTGCAGCTGAGTGGGGGGAGCGAAGTCGTACTCCACGGCGTACGCGGGCCGCATGATCTGCGCGTTCTCGAGGCCGGGAAGCGTCTGCAGGATCGACATCTGCACATCTTCCGGAAGGCTCATGGACAATCCGTTGATGTAGAACTCCTGGGTGCGCACGCCCTCGGGCTCCACGAAGATCTGGTGCCGATCCTTGTCGGCAAAACGGACGATCTTGTCCTCGAGGGAGGGACAGTAACGCGGCCCGACCCCCTCGATACGGCCGCTGTACATCGCCGATCGAGACAGGTTCCCCCGAATGAGTTCGTGAGTGCGAGTATTGGTGTAAGTGATCCAACAGGGCAGCTGCTTCAGCACTGGCTCCCCGATAGCGTACGAGAACGTGCGTGGCGGATCGTCTCCGGGCTGCGCCTCCATGGCTTCGAAGTCGATGCTGCGGCCGTTGACCCGAGGCGGCGTTCCTGTCTTGAGCCGCTCAATCTCGAACCCGAGGCCGACGAGCTCCTTCGAGGCTTTCTCCGCTGCGCTTTCACCGGCTCGGCCAGCCGCGTAGTTGAAGTCGCCTACGTGGACCGTGCCGCGCAGGAAGGTGCCGGTGGTGAGAATTACGGTCGTGCCAGCGCACACGGTATCACCCTTTACGCCCACTCCTCTAACCCGACCGCCCTCCACGAACAGCCGCTCCATCATGCCCTGGCGTACATCGAGGTTCGCCTGGTTCTCGCAGGAGTACTTGAGCTCTACCTGGTAGACCTTCTTGTCGCACTGAGCTCGCGAAGCGCGCACCGCCGGGCCGCGGCTCGTGTTGAGGCGCCGGAACTGGATACCGGAGAGGTCAGTGTTCACTGCCATCTGGCCGCCGAGGGCGTCGATCTCCTTGACCATGTGGCCTTTGCCAATACCGCCGATGGCCGGGTTACAGGACATCTGTCCGATGGTGTCGAGGTTCATCGTCAGTAGCAGGGTGCGGACCCCCATTCGTGCCGCTGCAAGAGCGGCTTCCGTGCCGGCGTGGCCTCCGCCCACGACGATGACCTCGTAGCTTTCGGCGCGGGCCGTCATCGGTTGTCGTACTCGCTTACCAACTCTTCAACAAGGGCCTCAAGCAGCTCCTCAGGCGAGCCCTCGCGCTCGCGCTTCTCCGTCCACTGCCAGTGGTCGAGATACTCATCAGACGCGACCAGGCCCTCGCGCATGGCGATGCGATCGATCTCCATCTGAAAGCGGCAGGGCAACTCTCGCAATAGCGGCCGGCGACCGGTAAGAACCCGGACTTGAGTGGGGATGTCTCGCCAATAAAGAATTTGGTACTGCGTCATCCGGCGTCACCGAACGGGGCAGCATCGAGAGCGGCGCGGAAGGCGCGGATGTGAGCAGGGGACGTGCCGCAGCAGCCCCCGATCATCCAGGCACCACTGTCATGGAGCTCCTTCACGCGCGCCGCCATATCGCTGGGAGACTGGGCGTAATAGGTCCCGTGAGTTTCACGGTTGTACTTGGGCAGACCGGCATTGGGATAGGCGAGGAGACGCACGTTGTCCATGCCCACCCCCTCCAGCGCTTTTTTCGACTCCCGGATTCCCTCCATGGCGTAGGCCATACCCGAGTGCTCCTCGCGCCGCGACTCGGCGCCGCAGTTGAGACCGAGCAGGCTCAGGTAGGGGAGCAGATCAACGCCGTTAGAGTGCTTTCCGGAGCTGAGGATTTCCACCACATCCGCGGCGGAGTGTCCCCAGTCGGTGCGGTACACTACATCGCCGCTCGCGCGGTCCTTAGTGTACTTGTAAGTCATGCTGACACCGATGGGCAGGCCGAACTGCCGTGCTACGTCCACGGCGATCGCCGCCTCCCGAGCGGAAAACTGCGTCTCTACCAGGAACAGATCGACATCTCCTTCGGCCATCGCTGTCGCCACCTCGGTATGGGCCTTCCGCACCTTGGAGTCTGCGATACCGAAGTCGGTATCGCCGGCGTCAGCTTCGATGGCGCCAGGGGAAGGGCCGAGAGCACCAGCGACGTAGACTTTGCGATCGGTGTCACGTTCCTCCACGGCGCGCCGCGCTGCTTTCACCGCCAGGCCGGCGAGAGTTGTCGCATCAGCGTCGTCGGAAGCCGCCATCTCCAGGTGCAGAGACGAGGCGACAAAGGTGTTGGTCTCGATGACGTCGACGCCGGCATCGATGTAGTCGCTGTGCACGCCAGCTACCGCATCGGGATACTGCTGGTTGGCCAGGGCGCTGTTCGGGAGCTTGACTCCACGCTCGAACAGCTGTGTACCGAAGCCGCCGTCTAGGACCAGCGGCTCATCTTGCTGCAATCGGTCTGAAAAGATCAACTCACTAACTCCTTTGGTCTCACGAGGCCGGGTCGATGACGCGCGGCATCGGTTTGAACATGCAGCCCTCGACGAAGATGTCGAAAAAGTCGGGAATTGTTTCCAGCTCGATGTGGTCAACGTCGCGCACCCGCTGCTCGATCTCCCGGCGCATCTGGCGGTTTACGAGCACCTCGCGAGCACCCTGCAGTGCCGCGTTGCCCACCTTGACGACGCGCTGCGTCGGGACCGGCGGCAGAAAACCGATGTCCACGGCGTTGGCCACGTCGATGTAGTTAGCAAAGCCCCCGGCCAGATACAGCGTTTCGATGTCATCCGGATTAACACCGAACTCTCGCATCAGGATATACTGTCCGCAGTAGTTGGCCGCCTTCGCCTGAGCCAGATGGCTGGCATCGCGGGAAGAGAAGGCGACACCACTGGAAGTGAGCTGCACTTCCTCGTTGCGTGTCTTGCCGTCGCCAATCACGCCACGCTCCGACATCCGCTGCATGCGCCGCAGCTCCGCCAGCAGATCCACTAGTCCGGACCCGCAGATGCCTTTGGCTTCGACATCGCCGATCACCGAGCAGATGAAGCTGCCGTCCTCTTCGACTCGCACCGACTCGATGGCGCCGTCGTAACCCGGCATGCCGTAGCGCACCAGCCCGCCCTCGAAGGCGGGGCCCGCCGGAGAAGAGCAGGCCAGCATGCGGCCCCGGCCGGCGAGGACCACTTCCGTATTAGTGCCCACATCGACGAGCATGGTGACCTCGTCGCTATCCAAGTGGATGTCGAGGGCGACCATGTCAGCGGCGGTATCGGCACCGACATGGCTCGCCACTAGGGGCATGCCGTACACGCGGGTGTGAATGTTGGCGCGCACGCCTAGTCGCCGGGAGTGCTCCACGATCACCGTGCTGCTTCGGTTGCCCTCTATGAACTCGGTCTCAACGAGTGACTTGTAGGGCTTCTGCCCGATGGATTGCACATCGAGGCGAAAGAGCAGATCGCGCATGGTGGAGTTGCCCGCGACCACGATCTCGTAGATTTCCTGGCGTGCGAAGCCGAAACGCTCGCATATCTCGACGATGTGTCGATTCAGCGCTGTGGTCAGCGCCTTCTGTAGTTCTCCCTGGAAGGGGCCGCCGTCGTAGGAGATACGATTCATCACGTCCGAACCCCCGAAGCGCTGGGGGTTCTCGAAGGAGATCAGGCAGAGGCTCTCGCCTGTTTGCAGGTCGACAAGATCCATGACCACCGTCGTCGTCCCCAAATCGATGGCGAGGCCGTAGAGATGACCGCGGAAGATCTCGATCTCCTCCTCGTTGTAGTACACGACGCCATCGCGCAGGGTGACCACGGGATCGAGCTCGACGTTGCGCAGGTGACGCTCCGAGAGAATCTGCGGCCGACGGCGCAGGGGCTCGAAGCAGATCTCCCCGTTGCCATCCTCGACAGCGACCCGAGCCTGACAGGCCAATCGCAATGGTTCCTGGAGAAAGGACTCCGCCTCGGAGGGTGGAGTCAGCGCATCCCAGCCCGCAGTGACTTCCACCACGCACTCGTGGCAATAGCCATTGCGCAGACAGGAAGTCGGGACCAGCGCCCCGAGCCGATCGGCGTACTCGAACAGGCTCCTGCCCTCCACCGCCGCGGCTTCGGCGTCCTGAAAGCGCACTCTCCTCATCAGTCCGACGCTCCCGACTCCCCATCCTCCTGGGCAGCGGCGCGGCGCTGCTGCGCTGACTTGCGCACACGGCTCACCTTATCCCGAGCGTGCTCGACGGCGGCGGGATTGCTCTCCCAGGCGCTCCGGTAGTCGAAGGAACCATCGTGTGTACATGATAGCTCACCATCGGTGAGCTGACTCTGATTGTGACAGCGGAACTTGGCGGTGCACAGATCATTGCGGTCGCGGTAGGGGCAGCGACTCGATGATTGCACGGAAGCGTGATCACTGATGCTGGAGAAGATCTCGGTGATGTGATCCAGCCGCTTTCGGATCTCTTCCTCCGAGGCCACGACGATGTCAGGCCTCCACGGCCATGAGTTTCTTGGCCAGGGCCACACAGTCGAGGGCATCGTTGCCGTAACCGTCGGCTCCCATGTCGTCCGCGAACTCCTGGGTCACTGGCGCACCGCCGACCATGATCTGCACTTCGTCGCGCAGATCGGCGTCGATGAAGGCCTCGATGGTCCTGCCCATGTTGGGCATGGTCGTTGTCAGCAGCGCTGACATGCCCATGACCTTGGCACTCGATTCTTCGATGGCGTCGATAAATTCGTCCTCCGAAGTGTCCACACCGAGGTCGATGACGTCGAAGCCAGCGCCGTTGAGCATCATGATGCACAGGTTCTTGCCGATGTCGTGCAGGTCTCCCTTCACCGTGCCCATCACCACAGTGCCAGACTTCTCCACTCCGGAGGCCGAAAGAATGGGCTCGATGTGAGCCAGTCCCGCCTTCATGGCGCGGGCGCAGGCGAGCACTTCGGGAACGAAGATGAAGTTCTCGCGGAACTTGATCCCCACGATGCCCATGCCAGCGATGAGCCCGTCGTCCATGATTTCCAGAGCGCCGATGCCGTCAGCGACGGTCTGGGCGGCGAGTTTGTCCACACTGTGGTGATCGCCTTCGATCAGCGCCGCTGCCATGTCTTGATGGATGGGGCGGGCCTTGGCGAAGATCTCCACGAAATGTTCGATCTCCTCCGGCTTCTCGAGGAATTCCTCGATCTCGAACCGGATGGTCTCGTTCTCAATGTTGGACAACTCGGCCATGACTCCCCGTCAGTTGAGGTAGTCTCGGTGCCATTGGCGCACCGTCTGGGGGATCTGCCTGAGATTCTCGATGGACGTCTGGAGCGGAATGGCGCACTCCGGACCGATCAGCTGAACGCCCATTTCCAAGTTGCGTACTACTTCCGCGTGGACGTCCTCCGGGCCCTTGGCAAACAGCGTCTCCGGGTTGTTGATGTTGCCCACCAGGGAGATGCGGCCGTTAACGATCTCCATTGACTCCTCGGGATCGTTCTTGGAGTCGTAGTGGAAGGCGGCCATTCCCGTTTGAGCGATGAATTCCATGCGATCTACAGTTCGGCCACAGATGTGCAAGATCAGCGGACAGGGGATTTCCTCGACGAACTCGACATGGAGTTGCCGCAGATAGCGGTCATAGTACTCGCCGCTGACTAGGTCTCCGGTAGCGTGGTCCGGCAGGGTGAGGGCGTCGGCTCCGGCCTCGATCTGTGCGCGACCGAAATCGATGGTCACCTGCTTGAGGCGATCGAGGATGCGCTTGGTCTGGTCGGGATCGTCCAGAGACATCAGTAAGAAGTCCTCGACGCCGAAACAGTGATAGGCGAGGGACCAGGGGCCCATAGTCTTGCCGATCACCGCCACCTCGTCTCCGTACTGCTTCTTGAGAATCTCGATCGCCTTGATGACGCAATTGGTATCCTGATGGGTGAGCAGGTTCGACGGGATCTCGATGTCGTCGAGTTTGCGCCAGATCGGCTCCCGCATCTTCACCGTGGGCCAGTTGTCCTTCTGTTCCCATTGAATCTTGCAGCCTAGGGCCGAGGACTCCTGGATGATGGAAAACACAGGCATGATGCTGTCGAAACCGAGCTCGGTGTAGCCCGTCGATGCAAGCTGCGCCATGAGCTCTGGATTGCGATTGGCCTCCGGGAAAGGGGCGTCCACCAGGTCCATGAGCTCCACTGTAGCCACCGAGGTGGGATTGCACACCGGCGTGCGATCCACCGGCTGCTGGTGAAGTCCGGCCAGCACCCGCTCTCTACCTGTCATCTCTTGCATGGGGTCATTTCCTTTCACCTCTGTTGACTGGGAGCCACCAGGGTGCCTCGCGCTGATGCCGCATCCTGCTCGCGTACCAAGGCGCGGACGTTGGGCGCGCGCTGAAGCAGGAGTCCCACCAACTCGTGGTGATCGTGGCCGCAGCCAAACGCGACGCAGTCGGCGAATACGCCGTCGCTGCCCTCCACGGCCAGCATCTCCCCGAGTTTTTTCAGGCCGTTGACGACCACTTCGACCCGGTTAGCCGAGTCGGCGGCCTCTTCCTGTGCTTGGACGCGGTACTGACCGTACTCCTGTGCAGAGGCCTCGATGGTCAGGCCCGATTTGCGGTCGAGGACGGATCTGGAGTAAGGCAGGGGGGCGGCGGCGGGATCGAGCTTGCAGGCTTCGAGGAAGAGTCGGCGAATCGCGAACTCGTGCTCGCCGCCGCAGGCGTGGCGAATACGGGCCGGATCTCGGGGACTGACCTCGACGCCGCCAAGAATGCGCATGGCCTCGACAACGGCCGCGATCCGCTCCTCGGAGCCCCCCTTTCCACTATAGGTGTGCACGAGGAACTCCGGACCGTTGACTCCGTCCTGGCGATACAGCCCGATGCTGATTTCATGGAAGTGGGGATCCATGGAAACTAGCTCTACGCGACTGCCTATGTCCATGATTACGCCCATGGCGAACACTTGACATCTTCGATCAGGTCGGTTACTCCTGAGTGCGAAGATATGTCAGATGGTCTGACCAATTTCACCAGAGATCGATGCCTCCGAGCTGGTGCACTGCAGTTGCAATATAATGAAATCGAATCGGTATCCGAAATTCGACGCCGGGTCCCACTTTCACCAAGTGGGCAAGACCTCGGTCAGCGACTCTATTGTCGCGCAGATCGTCGACCTGATCTCCCGACGGGTCCTCAGCCCGGGAGACCGCCTTCCCTCGGAGCGTGAACTCTGCCGACGCCTTGGCGTCGGGCGCACGTCGGTGCGCGAGGCCATTCGTTCCCTGAGCTCTCAGGGTATCCTCGTCGGCCGTGTCGGTGAGGGCACCTTCGTCACGGATCCTAGCGAACACGTGGAAAAGACCCTGGAGTGGGGGATGCTCCAGCAGCCGGGAAGCATCGAGGACCTGGTTGAGACGAGGTTGCTGCTGGAGACCGCCGCCTGTGAATGGGCGGCGACCCGGGCCGGTAGCGCCGACTTGGCGGCCATCGCCGAGAATGTGGAGCGCATGGCGGGCACTCTCGATAGCATGCCTGCCTTTGGCGAAGCCGATGTCGACTTTCACCTTTTGATAGCCCGGGCCGCCCACAATCAGGTTCTTTATAGCATGGTCAGCCTGACCAGACGATCTCTTCAGGAGTGGATCCGCCACGTATTGCAGGGAAAGGGTCGCTCCCATCGCGCTGATCTGTCGCTGCATCAGCATCGACAGATTCTCGCCTGTCTGCAAGCGGGGGACGCAGCGGCCTCTATAGCCGCCATGGCGGAGCACATTCAATCTAGCCTCGGCAGCCTGCGGGAGTTCGCCGGTCAACCGGGAGTTGTGCGCTAACCGTCGATCAGCGTGCGATTAATGAACTCGGTAATATCCTCGATCTTGGCGAGTTCGGTGAACAGCAGGCTCTGCGCGATCCGGTAGGTCAGATCGCGAAACTGCTCGTCTGTCTCCAGAACCGGCAACCGACCCGCCACCGCTGCTAGCAAAAGAATCCCGAAGTTCCTCACTGCGTTGCGCTCGACGACGGGGGCCTTGCTGTACTCTACGATGGTGAAGTACGACATCCAGAAGACATTGATCGCCTCCAGATAGGCTGCCTTCTGCGGGTGATTGAGCATCGCCTTCAGGCAGAGGTCCGCCGCATAGAAGGCGATGTCGAAAGCGGGCGCCCCAAAGTGGGCGGTCGAGAAATCGACCAGGTACAACTGGCTATTATGGATATGCACGTTGCGCGGTCGCAGATCTCCCAGGACCAGGCAGCGCGCCGACTTGGTCAGATCGGCGATCTGCATCTCCACCGGCTTCCGGATTTCGGGAAAGCTCTGGGCCACGTGCTCGAACAGGGGCTGCACGCGTAGCTGCTCGAAGGCCTTCGTGCCCTTGAACATGCTCTTGATCTCGCGCACGTTCAATGTCTGGTTGTGGACCGCAGCCAATAGCTCGCCAGCCTGCGCGGCTATCTGCAGATCGACCCGACCCATGGCGAGCTGACGCTCCCACAACACTGCCTCGCGGGGCGCCGCCGTAGTGACGAGCACGTAGTTCGTCTTGTCCTGCAGCAGAGCGTCAGGGATGACGTCGGGTGGCAGCACGTTAGCGAGGATTTCGATGCAGTTGTACTCGGCGGAGATTCGATTGCGATCGAGCCACCATCGTTCCTTGGCCTGCGTCCTGGCGTGGGCCTGTTTCACGTAAAGTCGTTGCTCGGCGGTAACCACTAGGTACACCTGGTTTTTCAGGCCGTCGCCGATCTGGTCCATGTTGCGTACGGTCTCGCGCTGGCCAATCAGCTTCTTACGGCGGAGGTACCCGACGATTGTGTTCTTGTTCAGATTCATGAAATTGTCCCGTTAGGACTCGGTATCTCTCGGTGTGGCCAGAGGGCGGGTTCGTTGGCTGTGAGTCCGCTGACCTGCTCCTCTGCATGATAGGAGGAGCGGACCATAGGTCCGGATTCGACGTGGTGGAAGCCTAGCTGGATCGAGAACGCCCTGAGTTCATCGAATTCTTCTGGAGGCAGAAACCGGTCGACAGGTACATGCTTGGCAGAGGGGGACAGGTACTGGCCCAGGGTCAGGATGTTGCAGCCCACCTCGGACAGATCGGTGATGGCCTCTTCGATTTCCGCCGGCGTCTCGCCGGCGCCGAGCATGAGACCCGACTTGGTTGGGGCATTGCTGAGCTTGCGAGCGCGGTCGAGCAGCTCCAGTGATTGCTCGTAGCGCGCCTGTGGTCGCATGATCCGGTACAGTCGGAGCACGGTTTCGAGGTTGTGATTGAGGACATCGGGGCCGGCATCGAGCACGGTCTCCAGTGCCTCCCATTTGCCCTGGAAGTCAGGAATCAGCACTTCCACCGACGTCTGTGGACACAGCCTGTGCACTTCGATGATCGTGCGAGCGAAGATCTCCGCACCGCCGTCAGGTAGCTCGTCCCGGTTCACTGAGGTGATTACCGCGTGTCGGAGCCCGAGCCGACAGATCGCCTCGGCCACCCGGAGGGGCTCTTCCTGATCCAATCCGGTGGGCCGGCCCGTCTTCACCGCACAGAATCCGCAGCTGCGCGTGCAGATGTCGCCCAAGATCATGAAAGTCGCGGTTCCGCGATCCCAGCATTCGCCGATGTTCGGACAATGGGCGCTTTCGCAAACGGTGTGTAGGTCGAGTTGCTTTACCAGCCTCCTGAGCTCGAGGTAGCGATGGCTACCCGGGGCCTTGGCCTTAAGCCAGGCGGGCAGTCGACGTCCACCGGGCCTGTTAGTCATAACTATCAGCAGTTTCGGAGGTTTATGCGGGTCGGGACGGTCGGTGCAGGGTCTCACAAATATAATTGGAGCCTCTGGGAATTCAAATCTGGGACCGCCATTACGCGTGAGGATCAATTCATAAGATACTAATAAACAACCATTTAGTCCTGTTCTATGTTTCTTGAAAGTCATTTTCGTGACATGCGCAAATGTGCATCTGTACTCTGTAGCTCGAGAAAAGGAGGGCTCCAGACAGGGGCCTCGTGATGATTGAGCTTAGTCCTGCAGTTCCGATTCGCTGACCTCCACCGATGTGGTATCCCCTGCTGAGGCCACTGCCGTTTCTGGATGGCCGATCTCATGCAGCTGGAACCACCGGTCGTATTCCACGGTTTCCGCGAGGATCTCGCGAGCGCGCTGTACCTGGGGATCGACGGTGATGTCATACGCGTAGGCACGCTCGATGCCGAACAGCTTCTCGCGAATGTCGAAGGTGAGTTTCCAGGTGAGGAGCTCTTCGTTCTCGTCCCAGTGCCGCTCCTCCATCTCCTCGATTTCGTCACTAAGCCGCGAGATGTGCTTGCCGGCACGGCTCGCCCCGTCTTCGTCCTCCTCTTCCATCTCCTCGGTGAGCTGGTCGAGGCGGACTTCCATAGCACTGGTGTACGTGAACCCGTTTTCAGAGACGAAGTTGCGGAATTTCGCCAGGGTCTCCTCGCCGGCAACGAAATCCATTGTCACCTCTGGGTGGCGTAGGTAGTATTCTCGGGAGAAGCGGAAGAATTGGCTGTTGAGGGTACGCCAGCCTTCGAGTTGCCTATACAATGGGGTTGCCTTGCGGCGCTCCATCTCGATGTCCGGGGTGATCCCGCCTGCGCCGTGCACAATCCGCCCCAATCGTTGGGTCCTGTACTGGCGATCCGCCATGGCCACCAGCGTGGAATCCTTCCGCATGCGCTTGTCGATGGAACGGCCGCTGGGAATGAAGTAGGCGGCGATGGTCAGCTTGAGCTCGGCGCGATCCCCCACCGACACGGACTGTTGTACCGAGCCTTTGCCCACCGTAGGCGTGCCCAGCACCAGTCCGCGGTCCCAGTCCTGAATGGCGCCGGAGACGATCTCCGATGCACTCGCTGATAGGCCGTCTACGAGGATGATCATTGGGCCGTCGCCGAACACCGGCTCCCTACGGGTGCGATGGAACGAGGTGTCGCGGAAGGCGCGCCCGGCGGTGTACACCACGAGCCGGTCCTTGGGCAGGAACAGATCTGCTACCTCCACCGCTTCTTGGAGGTAGCCGCCTCCATTCTGGCGCAGGTCGAAGATGAGCCGTTTCATGCCCCGGGCGCCGAGTTCCACAAGGGCCTCGTGGATTTCCTCACTGCACTTGTGCTGGAACTGGGAGAGTTTGATGTAGCCCGTGGAATCGGCGAACATCCCGTAGTAGGGGACGGAGTGTACGTGCACGACTTTACGGGTGACGATGATATCCATCGGATGTTCATGACCGGCTCGCCGCAGGGTTAGCTTGACCGACGTGTCTGCCGGACCGCGCATGAGACTGGCGGCATCACTGGCGCTCATACCCACGGTTGAGCTGTCGTCGATGGCGACGATGAGGTCGCCGGACTTCACTCCGGCTCGAGCTGCCGGGGTATCTCCGTGCAACAGCGACCAGACGGCAATGGCGCTGTCGGGATATACCACCTGAATGCGGAAACCGAGTCCGCCGTACTCGCCACGGGTGTTTATGTGGAAGTTGTCGAGGCTCAGCTTCTCCATGAACACGGTGTCGGGATCAAGAATCGACATCATGCCGGCGATGCCGTAGCGGATCAGGGTGTCCGCTCCCACCGCGTAGAAGGCGTGGCGGTCGACGGTGCGGGCTACCTGCTCAAAGGTGGTGAAGCTGTTGTTCCAGCTCTGGACGGTTCCCGAGATTGTGAACTCAGAGGCGGGGTCGAGGCTGCGGAACACCCCCCGTAGCCCGGCTCGCATCAGTGTGTCGGGAGAGATCTCGTCGATGTAGTGGTTCTTGATATGGTTGACGATGGGGAAAAACCGGGATTTCAGCTCCTGGCGGACGTTGGCTTCGCCCTCGTTCGCCTGGGTGGGGGCGGCAGTCAGGGTGTAGGTCACAGCAGCCAGCAGCAGGACGAGTACCATTCCGCTTTGACGCAACATTCCACAGCTCTCCAGACACCGAACCGGGCGGTTCCGCACGGCGCTAAATAATTGTAGGGGATTCATATACGACGATGTAGGGGATTCATATAAGACGGTTTTCCAACCTACGCACAGGCCTGCACGCGTGCAACCGATTCAGCCTGTGATCGCCGCAGGAAGGCCGACATGCCGCCAATACTCTGGTGAGAAACCGCCCCCCTGGCAGCCAGAGGGTTCGGGCGGGTTGGTCGAACCATCAATGGATGTCGAAGCATCATTGAACATTGAATTCTTCCGGAATGGCTCTTATACTTTGCCCGAATTGCCCATGCCAGCGCGTGTCAACATGGCACTGCGGCTGCGACGGGTGAGCCGAGACGCTCCCAGGTCACTTGCAGTTCCGCATCGCATTGGATTTCCAAACCATCCGACTCCAGACTGAACTCCTCCACCCGTGTGGTTCCCGCTGTCTTCTGCTGCATGGAGTTAGATGATCCATGCCCGGAAAACAGATCACCTTCATCATCATTCCGCCCAATGACGGCCAGGTTCAGGAGTACAAGCTCTCCTCCAAGTTCCTCTGGCTCGGCGGCCTATTGTGCTTGCTCACTTTCGCCAGCCTCATCCACTATGCGACTCACTACTACACCAACGTAGACCAGCAGAATACGATCAGCGACCTGCGCGAGGAGAATAATCGCCTGCTCGGTGGCTTGGAAGCGAGCCGGAATCGCCTCGACAACCTCGACTCCCTCATGGCAGATCTCGCCGAAGACGATCAGAAACTGCGGGTGTGGCACGAGATGGATCCCGTGCGTACTGCCGATTTCACCCTCGGTGTTGGTGGTCCTGAAGAGCCGGAGGATCTGCCCGAGGACTACACGGCGCTGCCTGCCCGCAAGCGGGCCTTGCTCGAGGATATCTCCATTCGCCTCGATCGTCTGCAGCGAGAGGTTTCCTATCAGCAGGCAAGCTTCGATTCGCTCACAGAGCGCTTCACCGACAATTCTGCGAACCTGAAGTATATCCCCGCGATCGCGCCAATGGTACGCGGGCGCTCTTGGAAGACCTCGGACTTTGGTAACCGTACCGATCCCTTCACGGGACGGCCTGCTTTCCACAACGGCGTCGACTTCGCCGGTCGACGGGGTGAGCCTGTGCACGCCACCGCAGACGGTCGTGTTATCTACGCCTACGAAGACGCCCGTCTTGGAAGGGTTGTCGTCATTGCTCACGACCCCGTGCAGTTTGACGAGAACGGCAACGAATTCACTCGCAAGGGGATCTACCGCACCGAATACGCTCACCTCGACGAGTTCCGCGTCAAGAAGGGCGATCCAGTGCGCCGCGGTGAGGTCATCGGCCTGCTGGGCAACACGGGGCGCTCGACGGGGCCACATCTGCACTATGCCGTGCGCTATCAGGATCGCCGCCTTGGCTTGCGCCGCGGATACGACGATCCCCGCGACTACCTGCTGGATTGGCCCGCCGACGAGCGTGCCGTGGGGTGGGAGGTGCGGAATCGCGACGAGTAGCCAGGGCTATCCACGCCGCATTCTTGGCCGATCTGCCAGTGGCAGGTCGGCTTTTACATTCTTGCTCGATCAACGGGAGACTCCAGGTGCCAGGAGCTAGAGACGTGAGCGAGGCCATTATCAATGCCCAAGTGGCGACGATCATCGACGACACCACCCTCGTGCTCAGTGCCGGCAGTGATGCCGGAGTCCGCGAGGGTGTGTTGTTCGCTGTAGTGGCACGCTATCAGCAGATTGTCGATCCCGAAACCGGCGAGAATCTCGGCCAGTGGGAGTCGGTGAAGGCGCGGGTGGTCGTTGTCCATGTGCAAGAGCGCATGTGCACGGCACGCTCACCCGTGGCGGAGGAGGCGGCACCCTTCGGGACCCTAAGCACCATGATGGTTCGTCATTCATTCGGTCTGTACGGCGACCGCGATTCCGAGCGCCAGCCTCTGTCGGTCAAGGCAGGGGCGATGGCCGGTCGCCCGCAAGTCCTCCCTATTGAGGTTGGCGATTCTGTGCGCTCGGTCTCCGTGAAGGGGCTCGTTGTTCCTGCCAAAGAGGAGCCGGAAGCACTTCCCGCTCCCGATCTGCCCTCCGAGACCTATCGTGCCTCCGACGCCGGTGCCAGCGCCACCGAAGAGGGGCAGGGCGCGGAGAGTCCGGCCACGTGAGGAGGACATTGGTCTTTGTTGCGGGACTGGCTATCTGCGTTGTTGCGTGTTCCCACTACTCGACGAGTGGCGGACTCATTTTCGGGATTCGCACCGTAGCCATTCCCACCGCCGAGAACGATACCCCCGAGATCGACATTGCTCAGCGCTTGAGCGATCGTGCTACCGACACCTTCATGGAAGATGGGCGTCTGCGCGTGGTGGACGAGGAATCCTCCGACGCCCTGCTGCTACTGACGCTGCTTCACCTCGAAGACGAGCCTTTCACCTTCACCGCACAGGAAGTGACAGAGCAATACCGCTTCCGTCTCTTTGTCGCTGCAACTCTGGAGCGGATCTCCGATGAAAGCGCTTTGCTCGAACTTGAGCAGATTTCGGGGTGGGGGATCTATGACGCCGCTCAGCCCGATGATGCCGAGAACGGCCGCGATCAAGCCGTGGATGCAGCCATGGACATGCTCATCGAAGAAATCGTCGACCGCACGACAACCAGCTGGTAGTGGCTCGTCATCTGATTGCCCTGGCCACAGCCAACCGAACACCCCGGCGTCGAACAGCTTGTCGAACATGTCCTTGATCGCGTGCGACCAAGGATGGCCGAACCAGATTGCCAGTGGGATGAACTCGAAGCCGTGCGCTGTCCCGCGCGACCCGAAACACCGTCAGATATCCCAGTCCGGAGCCCCGGTTCGACTCTTCACGCAGGCGACGAGGACCTACGACGAGGATGAATACGAAAGTTTAGGAATATTCCTGCCGATGTTCCCAGACCGGTGGTTAGATCTGACGACTCTCCGGTTCCTTCATGGCATGCTTGGAGGGTAGGTGAGGGATCCTGTAGGTGCCAGGCAGAATGCCGCGAAGGGTTCCCCCGTGCCGCTTCTTCATTGGGCGGGGAAAGGGGTAGTCAGACTGGTAGTTGGGGGAGCACCGTCCAGACGATGACGGCGGAGAGAAGTATCGGCCGCCAGAGCACGTCGAGCGTGATCATCAAACCTATCCTCCTGCGGCTCGGGAATCGCTCGCTGCGAAGTGTAGACTCGTTCCCGCCCTCAAGTCGCCTTGGAAGCAATGGGCTCGACATCGGGATCGTCTCCCGCGAGCCAGAGCACTCCGCAGACTGTCAGCACCCCGAGTAGTAAGCCCACCCAGGCCGGATAAGCGTAAGCTGTACCTATATAGCCAGGCACGGCGGCGGCCATCATTGCCACCACTGCGTAAGGGACCTGCGTCTTCACGTGGTCCAAGTGATCGCAGGAAGCGGCGACGCTGCTGAGCACGGTGGTGTCGCTGATCGGCGAGCAGTGATCTCCGAAGATGGCTCCGTCCAGAACCGCCGCCGCCACCAGTACGGCGATGGGCAACCCACCCAGGGTAAAGGCTAAAGGAACCGTGGTGGGCAGCAGGATTGCCATGGTTGCCCAGGACGTACCAATGGCGAAAGCCACTGCCGCGCCGAGGAGGAAGACGACGACGGGCAGAAGGCTGGCGGGCATGGTCTGACCCAGCGTGGCGATCAGATAATCGCTCGTGCCCACCGCCTTGCAGGCTTCCTTGATCGCCCAGGCGAGTACGAGAATTATCAGGGCGCGGTGAAATCCGGTGACTCCACCGAGCCACGCCTTTGCCGCTCGCCGTGTCGAGACGGCGAGCGCTCCCTCAGGCGTCCGGCGGGTTAGCGCCAGAGCAAAGGCGGCAACGGACCCGGCGATGGCGGCCAGGAACATCACGCGGGCCCCATCGGCACTGGAGAACACCAGTGACCAGTATTGTTGGCTGACGACGGAGGCCGCTCTCGCCGCCGCCACATCGGGTACGCTCCAACTGTCCAACTGCATCCCTCCCAACACGCCGAAGATTACGATCGCTACCGGTAGTGCGGCGATCCTCCAGTCGCAGTTGATGCCTTCTGGAGGGCGCAGGCTCTCGTCGTCGCCGCCGGTCATGGGCGTGGAACTTGGGCGCAGCACCTCACCTGTGCTCTGGGCGCGGCGCTCAGCGCGTAGCATGGGGCCGAAGTCCCGGCCCATCAGCACCGAGGCAGCGACGAACACCAGGGCGAGGATGCAGTAGAACCGACTGGGCAGGGCGCGAAAGAACAGCTCGTATCCGGAGATACCCAGATTGATTTCGTTCATTGCATCCTGAAAGAGCCCCACCTCGTAGCCGATCCAGGTACTGACTACGGCCAGCCCTGCCACGGGCGCCGCGGTGGAGTCGACGAGGTAGGCCAGCTTCTCTCGGGAGATGCGGAAGCGATCACAGACCGGACGCATCGTTGTGCCCACCACAAGAGTATTCGCGTAGTCGTCGAAGAAGATCGCCAGGCCCAGCAGGAACGTAGCGCCGCGGGCGGTGCGAGCGCCTTCGGCGCTTCGCGCCAGACGATCCGCGATGCCTCGGGTCCCTCCAGCGACCGACACGACACGCACCATGCCGATGAGGGAAACGGTGAACGCAATGATGTAAAGTTGGAAGGACTCGCTGAGGGGGGTATAGACGAACTCGACGGCTGCCATCCGTATGGCCTGGAAAGGAGCGAGGATAACAGAGCCGCCTTCCGGCAAGACCAGGAATCCTGCACCGAGAAGGGCGCTGGCCAGGCCGAGCTCAAGTCTCCCTGTCATGATGGCGACGGCGATGGCGCAAACCGGCGGAAACATCGCCCATCCGTCTCGGGCGCCACTGGTCGGCAGCATCCATGCCACGAGGTAGCTCAGGACCAGGGCGGCGGCGAATCGCAGGGCGGTGCTCACAGGCTGGCCCGGATCCTGTCTACTCGGATTCAGCGAGGGGCTTTACCTCAGCGCGTGGTACCGTTGACATCTCTAGCTTGAAGGCGAGCAGGTACATCATGATCACGCCCACGATCCACCATGCGATCTGCCAGATCCATAATGTGGGAATGCCAGAGATCCAGGCACTGGGATCCGCCTGGTTTCCGAGCACGGCAAAGGGTCCGATGGCGAACAGGAACCATACGATGGTCAGCGCCCAGATTGGTGCTGTCCAACGCTGAGACTGCGGGGATAGGGTCGTGTGCTCGCGTAAGAAATCGTGATAGCCCTTGCGGTGCTCATTCGATTCCGGTGCGCGTTGCGTGAAGGCGCTGACGACGGTACAGATGGAGAGGTTGAAGAAAATTCCCCAACCGGCACTGTGAATCGTCAACGGATAGCGGCCGATCCCCAGTAGCCCACCGAGCTCGGTCACGTAGGTGAAGGTCACCGCCACAATTCCGCCGATGAGGCCGGCCACAACTCCCTGAGGCGTGAACCAACGGATGTAACAGACGCCCAACAGAGCTGGCCACATCTGGAATCCGTATGAAACGGCAGCCCCGCCCAGCAGCACGAGTAGGTCACCGCTGGCCAGCCCTACCAGCAGTGCCAGGGCGACGACGATGAAGACCGTCAACCGTCCAACCAGAACCTGCGCCCCGTGAGATGCTTCGCGATTGAGGAAGTGACGATAGAGGTCGCGCGTGATGATGCCGCTCGCCGTGGACATGTAGGCAGCACCGGTGGATTGCATTGCCGCCAAGGCGCAAACGCAGAGTAGGCCCACGAGCCAGGGATAGAGGTCAGACAGGGTGCTGATCAAGTAGGGGACTAGATAATCCGACGAGGGCACGTTGAGGGCTTCCCGACCGGGCAGTAGACCGCGATCGAGGATCGTGCCGCCCAGTCCTTGCACGGCCGTGAAGAAGAACAGAATGCCGCCGATGGCCAACGACGACGCTACCACCTGCTGCCAACGGAAGGGACTCGGATCCTTGTTGGCGAACGCCCACATGGAAAACGCCGGCGCCGATTGGATCCCCATGAGGGCGAACATGTAGGTGAGAATCATCATTCCCGTCCACGCACCGCCTGATCTCTCCAGGAACATCGTGCCCGAGCGCTCGAAGAATGAGCTGGACTCCGGCCGGGTGGGGATCGCCACCATGTCCGGCGCCTGTCGGGCCAGTCCCGCGAGTCCCGTCTTCAGCGATTCCCAGCCACCGACGAGATCGAGGGCAACGAAGCCGAGGACGATGATACCCAGGGCCAGAAGAATGCACTGGGCGCAATCCACATAAGCGACGGAGCGCAGTCCGCCGGAGGCCACGTACAGAAAAACCACCACCGACAGCAGGATGGCGCCGCCCTCGATGGATCCTAGGAAAGTCTGCTCGAAGGGCGTGTCCTCCACTAGGCGGCTGAAGAGAATCCCTGAGGCGCGTAGCTGGATGCCGAGGTAGGGCACGGAGAACACCAAGGCGATGACCACCGTAAGGAAACGCATCCAGTCGGTGCGGTAGTAGTCGGAGAACATCTCTCCTGGAGTGATATAGCCATAGCGCTTGCCGAGCAGCCACTGGCGCTTGAGGAAGATCACTCCCGTAAAGGGGATCGTAATCGCGTAGAAGGAGGCGAAGGCGTAGGGCAGGCCCACATTAGAGATCGAGCCGGGATGACCGACGAAGGTCCACCCCGAAAACGAGGTCGCCGTGGCGGCGAGCACGAAGACCCAGAGACTGATAGTTCGCCCGGCAAGGAAGTAATCGCTGGCGGTCTTGGCCTGTCGGGCGCCTTTGATGCCCCAGTAGATGCAGTAGGCCCAGTAGCCGATGGTGAACAGCATCAGCCAGACGAGTTTCTCCATTCCAAAAGCCTCTTCTATGAGCCTCCGCGTAGCCCCTCGGTGTGGGCGACGCGATCAATGGCGATCATGAAAGCCGCTGTACGCATGGAGACGTCCTTTTCCTTCATCAGTCCCGTCACATTCTGGTAGGCTTGCGTCATGATTCGGCTGAGCTTCTGATTCACCTCCTCCTCTTCCCAGGTGAATACCTGGATGTTTTGTACCCATTCAAAGTAGGAGACTGTAACGCCACCGGCGTTGGCAAGAATGTCGGGCACGACGAGCACTCCGCGCTCGTTGAGAATAGTATCGCCGATGGTGGTGATAGGGGAGTTGGCTGCTTCCACCACCATCTTCGCCTTCACGTCTTTTGCGTTCTCCTGGGTGATGACACCACCGAGAGCCGCCGGGATGAGTATGTCCACATCAAGTTCGAGAAGATCCTCATTTGAGATGTACTCTCCCTCGCTGTAGCCCTCGATGGGGCGCCGCTGTGCGCTGTACTCGAAGAGTTCCGGCACGGTGAAGCCGTCTTCTTTGTAGAGCCCGCCGCTGGCATCGCTCACCGCGACGATGTTGGCGCCCTGCTCGTAGAGTAACTTGCCTGTGTACGATCCTACGTTGCCGAAGCCCTGAATAGCGATGCGTCCACCTTTGAGATCGATGCCGGCGTCGCGCGCTGCCTCCGCAGCGATAATGCTGACGCCGCGCCCCGTGGCGGCCTCGCGTCCCGGCGACCCGCCCAAGGGAATCGGTTTGCCGGTGACGATGCCCGGCGTGTGGCCGTATCGCGACCCGTACTGGTCCATGATCCAGGCCATGATCTGGGCGTTGGTATTCACGTCGGGGGCGGGGATGTCGCGCTGCACACCGAAGGCGAAGCCGATGCGGCTGATGAAGCGGCGAGTGAGACGCTCCACCTCGTGCTCAGACATCTCTTGAGGATTGCAGGTGATGCCCCCCTTGGCACCGCCAAAGGGGATGTTGACCAGAGCCGTTTTCCAAGTCATCAGTGACGCCAGTGAGCGAACTTCGTCGAACTCGACTTCAGGGTGATAACGTAAACCGCCCTTCATCGGTCCCCGGGCCCCGTTGTGCTGGACGCGATAGCCGATGAAGACCTCGAGTTGGCCAGTGTCCCGTCTGACAGGGACTTCGACCTTGATCTCGCGGAATGGTGTCTTCAGCAGTAGCCGCATGTCCTGGTCGAGTTCAAGGACGTCGGCAGCCTTGTCAAAAAGGCGGTTGGTGTTCTCGAAGCTGTTGATCTTCTCAGACACGCGGCGTCCTCCGGAAAGGGATAGTGATGGGGGGGAAGGCCATGGCGTGGCGGCGGCCGTTACGGAAGTGCGATGTCACCCGGAAAGAGTACGGCCTGGGTTGGAGCGAAGGGCTTCGACTTTATCAGCACCTGGCGGGCCTTCCAGTCGCCCCCCTGACGGGTGAGCATCCAGGTGGATAGGCGTTCCTGGCGCACCTCGGCATCTCCGGCAAAATACTTCGCCCGAATCACGTCGCGAGTCACGGCGATTGCTTCCGATCGGTTCGCCCCTACCGAGGTGTGTACCACCTGGCGATCGACCTCGTAGTCCATGCGATCGAGGCGACCATCGACCCACTTTTCGAGCTCGTCGAACGTGGAAAAGATGGTCAGCCACTTGGCCGGGTTCGAGCTGTAGCCACACTCGATCACCAGGATGCCCTCATCCACGTGGCTGAGCACATCGCGTGCGTTGCCTTCCGACCATGCCGCCGCTTCCGCTACCAGCGCCTCCTGGACCTCCGCATTCGGCGGCGAGCCCGCTGCCGGTCCCGACGTGCTGTCGCCTACGTCAACTACCAGCGCTGTGGCTCGCCACTGCTCGTCTTCCTTGAGGAAGGTCCATAGCACCTCCTCTATGATGACCCGGGATTCGCCAGTAGCACGATCGGTCACCATGCCGGAGTCGAGCACAGTGGCAAAGGCACGCTTTTCCCAGACGTTGATGAAGGTGACGGTGCGCTCGATGTCATAATCGTTGGCCTGCAGATCGCGGACCAGGGAAGAGCCGAACGCCTCTCGTGATTCGTGCAGGACCGTCCAGGCTCGAGTGTCGATGGAAGCGTGCCCATCGTAGACGACGACCTCATTGTCGCGGAAGGCGGACATCACGAGCTCGGCGTCACCCCGGCGTCGCCCCGAGCGGTCCTTCTCCAGCGTCTGGCGGATCAAGACGGTCTCTGCTGTTTCTCCAGCGAACGAAGCTGGCGGTATCAGGCAGACAACTCCTACCATGATTCTCAATGCGTGTCTGCGCGTCATCAGCCAGCTCCCAACTGCAACAGCGCCCATTCCGCGTAGTAGGCGACGGTTTCGTCGTCGTCAGAGAGTAGCGCTTGCAGAGCACTCCGAGCTTGGCCCGAGCCGATTCGGGCCAGAGCGATAACGGCATTCCACCGCACCTGAGAGTCACTGTCGGAGGTCGCCTCTATGAGTTGGGGTACGGCGCGTGCGACCTTGGCATCGCCGAGAATCTGCACCGCGCCGGAGCGCAGGCGAGGACTGTCCGATCGAAGGGTTTTCAACAGACGTTCCTCAACTTCCCCCGACATGCGCTGAACCAAAGTCAAAGATTTGGTGGCATTGACTCTCAGGATGGGGTCCTCGTCAGCGAGCGATCCGAACAGGAAGCTCATGCCCTCTTCGGAGCCGAGGCGAGAGAGCGAGGATGCGGTGTTGAAGCGAACCAGGTTGCTGGAATCCTCGAGCAGGGGGAGCAGCTGCGGAATCAAACTGGCGTCTCCGACATCCCCGAGGGCCGTCGCGGACTCACGACGAATCTCGGGGTCATCATCTGTAAGCTGCGAAACCAGCTCTGCCTTGACCTTGCCAAGCGACGTCCGCAGGCGGTCGGCGTGCTGCTCCGACCTCGCCGCAAGTGACACCAGCAGAGAAACGCCGTGGTAGTTGACCCCTTCCAGTTCCTCCACTGCCAGCAGAGCGAGCTCTTCGTCGTCAGCGAGAACGGCCCGTCGCACGGTGTCAACGACGGCGCCCTCTTCGCCCATCTTGATCAGGGATACAGCAGCCAGTAACCGAATCTCTGGGTCGGGATCCGGGGTTTCGAGCAAATTCTTGAGGGCGGAGACCGCGGCATCGGTGAAACCGAGTTCGCCGATCGCGCGAATGCAGGCGACGCGCTCGGGGTAGGCATAGGCGGTGGAGATCCGACTCTGCATGCTCCCCGAGGCCGCCTTGTGCTTGATGCGGCCGAGAACCACCGCGGCGCCAGTCCGAGTTCGTGTGATCTCATCTCGGAATTCCCGGTATTTTTCTCCGCGGTAGTTGGCCGGGTCCAGCAGCTCGACCAGCAGGCGCGCCCCCGGCCGGCCGACAGTGACCAATTGATCCGCCGCCGCTGTCCACTTCGGCGATTCGACCTCGTTGGCGGCGAGCACCTCGATCTGCTCGCGCACCTCTTCCTCGGTGGTGGAGCAGCCACTTCCCAACAACAGGCAGGCCAGCATCGGCAGCCCGGCTCTGAGCCTATAAGTTGTCATTCTACAAGTAGCTATGTGCATAACCACACTAATCCTATGGGGTCCCTGCCGGTTCGGCAACCGGAGTGCTGAAGTGTCGCGCGAAAGTCTATTACAGTCGGTATACTTGAGTCATGGATTGGTTTGACTGGTTCGCCCTGATCCTCGTCGTGGGCTTAGCTATCCGGGGCTACAAGCGCGGCCTCATCGTCCAGCTGTCGGCCTTCATTGCCGTCGGTCTCGGAGTCTTGGGAGGGCTCTACCTGCGCAGCAGTGCCTTGCCCCTCCTGCCCGAGCTGGGGCACCCGGTGCTCGAGCTCGTTGTCTCCTTCACCCTAGTGTTCGCCGCCATCGCCCTCAGCATCAACTTTCTGGCTCGTGCCCTCAAGAGCGCGGTGGATGCGCTGTTCCTGGGTACCGTCGATCGCGGACTCGGCGCTTTGCTTGGAATTTTGCTCGGCGTCCAGGTGCTCCTCGTCGCCGTACTCATGGGTAGTCGCTATCTACCCGAGGGCACCGCCTGGCTGGAGAGTTCGCGTAGCGCCCCAATGGTGTTTCGCATCCTCGACACGATCATGCCCCTGCTCCCCGAGCACTTCGGCGAGTTCTTCGACACCCACGTGGAGAAGCTGCTGCGGCAGGGCGAGGAGCTGCTGGAAGGAGTGGGCGCGGGGAAAGAACTGCGCGGGGAGCTCCTCGATCAGGTCAACTCAATGGGAGAGGTCTGAGTGCCGGCGGGAAAGCGGGCCTCCACAAAGGCGTAGGTTGTCTGCCACAGCACCTCTCTCCCCTGCACGGTGCGCTCGAACAGGCGGCGCACGGCGGCAACTTCGCAGTCCTCCAGCTCCTCTTTCAGATGGCCCGCGAAGGTCTTTTCCTGTTCCCCACCCGGGTGAAACCACTGAGCGATCTGAGCCTCATCGATTGTCCGCCTCTTGGTGTAACTCTTCTCGTACCCTTCTACACCCGTCAGACCGGCGGAACTAAGCTGCGCCTGCAGCTCGTGGAGATCCCAGCGGAAACGGGGATTCTCGCGATCCGCGTAGATCGCCTCTTCGAGCTCGACGAGCCGGATACCGAGATCTCCTTCGAGCCGTTCGAGGTCGATCAACTTCGCCAAGCGCTGCGCCTTGTGGGAAGTCACCTCGGCGAGCCGAAGATGACCTCCCCCCGCGGCAACTTTCGACAGCTCGGCGAAGACGGTGGGCGCCCCCGACGTCACCATGGCGTTGTGCCCGATTATGGCATCGAAGCGCTGCTCCTGATCGCGAAAGGCGACCAGCTCCGGCACTTTGTCCAGCGGGCCTTCGATGACCACTGGGCGGTCGATTTGAGGCAGGTGATGAGCGGCCATTTCGTGCAGAGCCACCGACGTGGTGGCGTCCCGACACAGAGACCACACGCTGCCTTCGGGCACCCGTCGCATCGCCTCCCAGGTCAGCAATCCTGAGCGGGCATTGAGGTCGAGGACCACGTGATGGCGCTCCAGCGCGAGGCCGTCAAAGATCTGGCCGCGGATCGAATCGAACTGGCCGCTGACGTCCCCGGCGGCTCGTACCAGCCATTGCTCCCGATCCTTGTCGACCCCAGTTCCCTGTAGCGTCTCTTCGGCTCTGTCGCTCCCCTCGACCACAGCGGCTAGCTGCAGTTCTCGACGCCGGCGGACGAGATCGCCGATGGCGGCTTCGTGTCCCTGATCTGATGGCTGGTAGAAAACTCGCCCGTGCAATGTGTTGGGCAGGTATTGTTGTGCCACCCAGTGATCTCGGTAAGCGTGGGGATAGAGGTAGTTGGCACCGTGACCCAACCCTTCGGAATCACGGCTGGCATCCTTGAGCGGATTTGGCACCTCGGAATCGGCCTCGGACTCCACCGCGCTGAGGGCGTCGAAGAACGCGAAGGTGGAGTTGCTCTTTGGTGCTGTCGCCAGGTAGAGCGCCGCCTCGGCCAGATGAAACCGCCCTTCCGGCAGGCCGACGCGGTCGAAGGTCTCCGCGGCGGCAGCGACGACCTGCAGCGCTGCGGGATCGGCGAGGCCCACGTCTTCGCCGGCAAAGATCAGCATGCGGCGCAGGATGTAGTTCGGGTCCTCCCCGGCGTAAACCATCTTCGCCAACCAGTACACGCTAGCGTCGGGATCAGATCCGCGCAGCGACTTGATAAAGGCGCTGATGGTATCGAAGTGGTAATCGCCTTCCTTGTCGTAGAGGACGGCGCGCTGCTGAATCGACTCCTCAGCCACCTCCAAACTCACGTGTACGACCCCGTCCACTGCGGACGTCGTTTCCACCGCGAGCTCGAGGGCGTTTAACATGCCCCGCGCGTCGCCGTTGCACACGTCGACGAGATGCTCCAAGGCCTCCTCGTCCATTTCAATGTCTAATTCCGCGTAACCGCGGCGATCCCGCAGCGCCTGGGCGGCGATACGACGCAGGTCTTCGGCCTCCAATTCGCGCAGCTGGAAAATGCGGCTGCGTGACACCAGGGGCCGGTTCACAGAGAAATAGGGGTTCTCTGTGGTGGCACCGATGAGGATGACCGTGCCGTTTTCCACCCAGGGCAACAAAGCGTCCTGCTGAGCTTTGTTGAAGCGATGCACCTCGTCGATGAACAGGATGGTGCGGTGGCCATGCAGCGTGCTACGTTCTTGAGCCTCGTCAACGGCGTTGCGAATGTCCTTCACTCCCGCCAAGACGGCGTTGATGGAGATGAAGTGGGACTTTGTCGTGTTGGCGATGACCGCCGCCAAGGTAGTCTTGCCCGTACCCGGGGGGCCGTAGAAGATCAGCGACGAGATCTGGTCGGCCTGGATGGCGCGACGCAGTAGCCGACCAGGGCCGAGGATATGGTCCTGGCCGACGAACTCGTCGAGGGTGCGCGGGCGCAGGCGTGCCGCCAGGGGCTGGTCACGCTCCTGCGCCTTCTGCCGGCCCGCCTCGAACAGGTCGAGGGACTTGCGACGCGAAGACGGCGTAGGTTGAAAATCGGTCATGGGGCAGGGGATAGGATGGAGGCGAAGGGGTCGATTCCTCGACCCGGGAAGACGAGGGCCGTAAGATAGGGAGAGCCGCTCTGCCTTCCCAGCGACATCCTTACACGAGCACACCGCGCCGCCCAAGTGAGCATGATCGCAAGCGAAGATCAGCTCCTCGAAGTCATGACCGCGCCCTCCGACCAGGTGCGGGAGGCCGTCGCTTGCCTCCGCGGCGATGTCGTCGTCCTCGGTGTCGCCGGCAAGATGGGGCCCTCTTTGGCTCAGCTCCTGGTCCGCGCTGGCGCGGACCAGGAAGATCGACGGGTCGTGGGGGTGTCCCGATTTTCCGACCCGGGTCTGCGCTCCGAGCTCGACCGCGTCGGGGTAACCACCATTCAGGCCGATCTCCTCGACGAGGAGGCGCTGGCGGGTCTACCCGACGCACCCCACGTTTTTCTCATGGCGGGTTTCAAGTTTGGCGCCACCGGCAGTCCTTCCTTGACCTGGGCGATGAACAGCTTGCTGCCGGAGCGTGTCGTTGAGCGCTATCGCGACTCCGAGATCGTGTATGTGAGCTCTGGCAACATTTACGGCTACACACCGGTCAGTGGCCCGGGATCAAGCGAAGATCATCCTCTCGAACCCGTGGGTGAATACGCCCAATCCCGACTCGGAGGCGAGCGCCTGGCCCTGTTTGCCGCCGAGCGCTTCGGCGTTCGTCTCCACATCAGCCGGCTGTTCTACGCAACCGAGCTTCGCTACGGGATCATTCACGACCTCGCCTGGAAGATCCGTGAAGAGGAGGAGATCGACCTGACCATGGGCCATGTCAATCAAATCTGGCAGGGCGATGCCAACGGCTATCTGGCGCGATCCCTTGCTTTATGTACATCACCGGCGACCATCCTGAATATGACTGGGGCCGACACCCTGTCCGTGCGCACACTGTGCCACCAGCTCGGCAAGCGCATGAATCGCGAGCCGCGCTTTATCGGCAAGGAGAGCGACGAGGCCATTCTCGGCGACGCGTCGCGGCTCTTTGGGATTCTTGGTCCACCGCCCACGCCCATTGAGGATGCCGTCGACTGGGTGGCGGCGTGGGTGGCAGCAGGGGGGCGTAGTCTCGGCAAACCCACGAAGTATGAATCGCGAAGCGGCAGCTATTGAAGGCTCATTTACTGTGGGCAGAAAGCGACAGTCATTGTGAAAATCACCGGTCTCGATGTCGTGGAGATCGACGCTAGTCAGCGTGGCAACTGGCTCTTCGTCTGCGTGCACACCGACTCAGGCATCACGGGTGTCGGCGAGGCCAGTCAGAGTGGCAACGATGCTCTCACCCGAGCTGCCCTACAGCAGCTCGGAGAGCGTCTTGGGGGTGAGGATCCCACGCAACCGGAGGTGCTTTGGGATCGGATCGCCCACTCCCACAACATTTTTTCCAGTGGCGCAGGTCGAGTGGGAGCGACGGCGGTTAGCGCTATCGACCAGGCCGTCTGGGACATCGCTGGCAAGGCGCTGAACGTGCCCACATGGCGCCTTCTCGGCGGTCGCCGTCGCCAGCGCGTGCGGTGTTACGCCAACCTCAATCGTGGCACTTCAGACCGATCTCCAGAGGGTTTTGCTCGCCAGGCCGTCAGCTCTGTGAAGGCGGGGTTCCGCGCCGTCAAGGCGACTCCCTTTGACGAGGTGCGCTACGCCAACGCCGATCGCGACAGCTTTGCTGCGGACGTGGAGAAGGGAATCGAGCGCCTGTTTGCCACCCGGGAGGCCATTGGTGGCGAGATCGAGCTGCTCGTCGACTGCCACTGCCGCTTCGATCTCGCCTGGTCGTGCAAAATTGCCGAACGGCTTCGCCCCCTTGATCTATACTGGCTGGAAGAGCCTATGCCGCGCGACCAGATAGATGCCTGGGCCCATCTCACCGCGCACAGTGGACACACCATCGCCGGCCTCGAAGCCTGTTTCGGTCGCACCGCCTTTGAGTCGCATCTGCGGCGGCGAGCGCTGCACGTCATCATGCCCGACGTCAAGCACGCGGGAGGCATAACCGAGATGCGGCGCATCGCCGACCTCGCGGCTCTAAGTCAGGTGCCTGTGGCGCCTCACAATCCAGCGGGTCCGGTGTCGACCATGGCTAGCGTGCAAGTGGCCGCGACCATCGGAAACTTCCTGGTCCTTGAGTGGCCCTTCGGTGAGGTGCCCTGGCGGGGTGACCTGCTGCAGCCCGCCGAAACCCTCGTCGATGGCTACATCGAGGTCCCAGACCTGCCGGGCCTGGGTTTTGAGCTCCGTCACGATGTCGTCGATGCGCACGTCGCCGGGGACTGACGCAGAGTTCGAATGACCGCCCTCGTCAGGATCGTCAACGCCCTCCACCGCGACACCAAGATCACCGTCGGTCTCTGGCTGAGTCGTAAGCAGGATGGTCTTGAGGACTACATCCTCGCGCGGTGTTGCTCTCGATGATGGCCACAGAGACCAGCTGTGGCCGTCCCGTTGGAGGTCTCGGAGACAGAGGTCGCAGAGATGCCACCCTGCCCCGTTGCTATAATTCGATGCTGAGACTGGCTCCTTCCATTTTCCTCCTCGGTCTCGCCTGTCTCCTCGCTGGCCGCGTTGGGGCCACGCCAGCGCCATCCCCCTTCGCTCTGCCTGTTGCGGGCGACCATCCCGTGCACGCGCGCCTCATCGTCGATCGCAAGGCGGGAGAGGTCGCTCTTAACGACGAGTTCTACCTTGGCATTCACCTCCGGATGGAGCCGGACTGGCACACCTACTGGGAGAACAGCGGAGACTCGGGCCTGCCCACGAAAATCAAGTGGGAGCTGCCTCCGGGGTACGAGGCCGGTCCCATCGAGTGGCCCGGGCCTCACCGCTACGAAGAGATGGGGGGATTGATCTCCTACGGGTATGCTGACGAAACCCTGCTGCTGACACCGATCCGACGTCGCTATGAGGCGCAGCCGGGCGGGAGTTTCATCGCCCACGTCTCTTGGTTGGTTTGCCGTGAGGTCTGCATACCCGGTGACACCACTCTGACTATCGATCTGCTCGAAAACGAGCCCGACGACGAGCAACTCGCCCTGTTCGCGCGTTACCGAGAGAGGGTTCCGCAACGGCTCACCGATTCCGACCCCGTTGGGATTTCGGCGGAGGCCTTCCGCGCCGACCAAGGCGTCGGTGTACGCGTCCGAGTAGTCTCTTCAGTCGGGGCCAACGTCGACGACAGCGTTCCTGACTTTTTTCCCCTGCTGCCGGCAGATCACGTTTATCTCGAGCACGTCAGTCGAGACCGGACAGAGCGCGGGCATGAGCTCGAGCTGCGCATCGTACCCTATGATGCCGCCGACGAGGTGCCCTCCGAACTGTCGGGAGTCGTCGCCTATCGCCTCGACAGTGATGAGGGATGGAGCTACCGCGCGGTAGGGCTCGCAGTTGCACTAGATGGCTCAGTGTCAGGGGATCTGCTGCACCAGGATTACGCGCTCTCACTGGGAGAGCCGACAGCCCTCTGGATTTACCTGCTCATGGCTATTGTGGGTGGCCTTATCCTCAATCTTATGCCCTGCGTGCTGCCGGTTATATCGTTGAAAGTGCTGGCATTAATGGGCCAAGCGGACGAATCCGATGTCCGTGTGCGTACCCTGGGGCTCGCCTTTACCGCCGGGGTCATTGCCACCTTCGTCGGGCTCGCGCTGCTGGTTCTATCGATCAAGGCGGGCGGAGAGCAGATCGGATGGGGCTTCCAGTTTCAGTCTCCCCATTTCATCCTCTTCCTCACCGCCTTGGTTTACGTACTGAGCCTGAGCCTGTTCGGTTTGGTCGAAGTGCCAATACCCGGCTTCTCCAACCTCGTCCAAGTAGGGCCGAGCGGGGGGCTGACAGGCAGCTTTCTCAACGGCGTACTGGCTACGGTTCTGGCTACTCCGTGCACCGCTCCCTTTCTCGGCAGCGCTCTCGGCTTTGCCTTCGCCGCCTCTGGTGTCACCGTGATCGTCATCTTTGCGGCGGCGGGGGTGGGTATGGCACTGCCATACCTGCTGCTGGCGGCCCATCCGGCCTGGATCCGCCACCTGCCTCGTCCGGGAGAGTGGACGGGGCTGTTCAAGCAGGGCATGGGCTTCCTCCTCGTCGCTACCGTGCTGTGGCTGCTCTGGGTGTTGGGAAAGCAGATGGGGATGGAGGCCGTGGTCTGGACGTCCGTCTTCCTGTTGTGCGTCACCGTTGCCGTGTGGATTCCTGGATCCTGGGTCAATCTGCGCAGCAGTGTGCAAGCGCGCAGGTTGGCTTGGCTCACAGCTCTCGTCATCGTAGGCCTCGCCTATCAACAGATTCTCGCCCCCATGCTTGCCTCCGAAGCGCGACTCGCCTCTGGGGATTCCTCCATTCGCGAAGACCGATGGATGCCTTTCAGCGTCGCCGCGGTCGAAAGTATGTTGGCAAGCAATCGCCACGTGTTCATCGACTTTACTGCCGAGTGGTGCTGGACGTGTAAGGTCAATGAGCAGACCGTGCTCAACGAAGAGGAGGTTGTCTCCGCCTTTGATGAACACGATGTAGCCCTAATCAAGGCGGATTGGACGAATCGCAATTCGGAGATTACTCAGCTGCTGAGTTCCTTCGGTCGCTCGGGAGTCCCGCTGTATGTAATCTTCCCCGCTGGGAAGCCCCAGCAACCGCTGGTCTTGCCCGAATTGCTCACCTCCGGTATCGTCCTTCAACAACTCGCCAAGGCCGTGCGTATCTCTGCTGGCGGCTGACGCGACTTCTGGCAACGACGAGTGCATCAGGGGGTGTGACAGACACATGGGGATTCTGACGACGGTAGTGGGCAGCTATCCCATTCCCGACTGGCTGGCGAGCTATCCGTCCGAACAAACCCTCCACGACGCCATGGCCGTCGTTCTGAAGACCCAGGAGAACGCCGGTATTGACCTGGTGGCTGATGGCGAGCTGTCGCGCTTCGACGTCAACCATCCCGAGACCAACGGGATGATCGAGTATTTCGTCCATCCTCTGCACAACGTGCGCGTGGAGATCGGTCGCGGCGATATCGAGGCCTTCCGTCAGGATCAGCAGATGGCCTTCCGGGCGCGCCCTAGCGCTATCGTCGAGGGTCCCATCGGTGAAGGCACTCTCGACCTGCCCGGAGACTTCGCCATCGCCCATGATCTCACTCGCAGCCCTCTGAAATTCACTCTCACTGGGCCGCACATGCTGTGCAAGACGCTGCTCGACAATCACTACGGCAGCCGCACCGAGTTGTGCGTGGCGCTTGCCGGTGTTCTCGCCCAGCAGGTGGCGGAGTTAGAAGCCGATGTCGTGCAGGTGGACGAGGCCAACCTACCTGGGCATCCCGAGGAATGGGAGTGGGCCTTGGAAGGGATCAACCGTGTGCTCTCGGCGGTGCAGACGATTCCCGCCGTTCATCTCTGCTTCGGCAACTACGGCGGGCAGACCATTCAGCAGGGCAGTTGGGAACACCTCGTGAACTATCTCAGCGGGCTGAAAGCCGACCACGTTCTGCTTGAGCTTGCTCACCGCGGTTCCTGGGAGTTGCCCTATCTGAAGGAAATCGATCCCCGTGCGCGTTTTGGGCTCGGCGTCGTCGACATCAAGAGCAATGTCGTGGAAACGCCGGAGCAGATTGCCAAGTCGATCGAAGAAGCCGTCGAGCAGGTGGGCATAGATCGTATTGCCTACATCAACCCCGACTGCGGGTTCTGGATGCTCAAGCGCTCGGTCGCCGATCGCAAGATCGCCGCCCTCGTTGCCGGACGCGATCTCTTCGAAGGTCGCTGACGACCGCGCGCCGATGGCCGTTTCCCGACCCCACGTCCTCCTGATCACCACCGATCATTGGCCGGGTTCACTGCTCGGCATCGCTGGGCATCCCCGCATCCAGACGCCCACTTTAGATCAGCTCGCGCGCAACGGCGTCCGCTTTCCCCGAGCTTATTCAGAGACGCCGGTCTGTATTCCCGCCCGACGTACTCTGATGACCGGATGCCCGCCGCGCATTCACGGCGATCGCGTTTTCGCTTCGGAGATGCCGATGCCTGATCTGCCCACCTTGGCATCGACGTTCCGAGGTGCAGGCTACCAGGCCCACGCGGTGGGCAAGCTCCACGTCTATCCCCAGCGCGACCGCATCGGTTTCGACGATGTGATCCTCGCCGAAGAAGGACGCTTGCAGTACGGTGTTGTCGATGACTACGAGCAACACCTGACCCAATGCGGGTTTGCCGGTCAGCAGTTTCTACACGGCATGAGCAACAACGAGTACAGCAACCGGCCATGGCATCTGCCTGAAGAGTGCCACGTAACCAACTGGACGACCCGCGAGATGGTGCGTCAGATCAAGCGCCGGGATCCCACTCTGCCCGGCTTCTGGTACCTCTCGTACTGTCATCCCCATCCGCCGCTGGTACCGCTGCGAGACTACCTGGACATGTACCGCGAGCGTCCGGTGGAGACGCCGAGCATGGGGAAGTGGGCCGAGGATCTCGAAGCTTTGCCGCACTACCTTCGGGTGCGCCGAGACGTGGGAGAGTTGATGACCGATCAGGAGGTGCGCAGTGCACGGCGGGCGTTCTATGCCATGTGCACACATATCGATCACCAGTTGCGTGTCGTCATCGGCACCCTGCGCGAGGAAAATCTGCTGGACGACACCATCATCCTTTTCACGTCCGACCACGGGGATATGCTCGGCAAGCACGGGCTGTGGGCGAAGAGGCTGTTCCTGGAGGAGTCCGCACAAGTTCCCATGATCCTGGTCGCCACGGCAGCGCAGGCAAGAGGCGAAGTCGGTGCCAATCGCATTGACAATCGCCTGGTGGGCTGGCAGGACGTGATGCCCACGCTTCTCGACTTGGCAGGGGTCGATGCGCCGGAGAGTGTGGAAGGGCTGTCCATGGTGGGAGAGCAGAAGCGGGCGACACTGTTTGGCGAGATCGGCGACGGACAGAATGCGTCGCGCATGTTGCACGACGGCCGCTACAAGCTCATCTACTATTCGGTGGGCAACCGCTTCCAACTTTTCGATCTCGAGGACGATCCCGAAGAGCTATTCGATCTCTCCGCGTCCGTCGCCCATGAAGAGCATCTACAGCGACTGCAGCAGCACCTGAAATCAGAACTTTACGGGGAGGATGAGAGCTGGGTGAATGCATCGGGTGAGTTCGTCGGCCTCGAAGACATCCCCCACGCCGAGCCGGCCGGACCGTATAACCGAGGCCTGACCGGTCAGCGCGGCATCCACTACCCTCAGTAACGCAGATCCCTCAGCCCAACGCTGACTCTATGCTGGACTCAATCTGCTCCAGTCCGGCCTCCACGTCGCTGCCCAGGTGAACTCTCATCACAGCTCGGCCTGCATCGTGTAGGGCTTGGCGGTCGCCAAGAGCCTGTGCAGTGATGAGCACGCCGAAACTGACGGAATCAGACGATGCGTCTCCCGGCAGCTCGGGTATAGCGGCGTCCTCTGGTGGGTCCCAGGTCAGTTGCAGGAAGCGACCGTGGCCCTCGTCGCCCTTGTGCAGCTGGCCAGTGGAATGCAGAAAACGGGGTCCGTAACCCAGGGTCGTGGCAACCCGCCGCCGATCCCGCACGAAGTGGCGAATCCGCTGCAGTCGGGATTCGACAACGGGCTCTACCGGGGTGTATGCCTGCAGTCCCAGATAGCCGGGCGCTCTGAGGACATCGGTGCTGAAGAACTCCTTCAGTGCCGCTTCCACAGAGTTCGCAGTGCTCTCACCGTAAATGCTGACCGCGCCATCTGTGACCACGGGCTCGGGCTCCGGCAAGGCGCCCCGCTCCTGGTAGGTCGCCATCATCGAGCGTGCCAACACCTTCGCGGACTCGACATTCGGCTGATCGAAGGGATTGATGCTCAAGATCTGGCCGGCTATCACTGTAGCCAGCTCCCACAACACCATGGCCCCTGCGATGTCGTGAAGATCTGACAGCTCGACTCGCAGCACCGGATGGCCTGCGTCTCGCAGGCGATCGAGCGTCGGATCTTCGCTGTCCGGCGAACCGGCAAGCCCCATCTGTACGAACAGCCGGTCGGAGTTGTAGGCCTCTGCCGCTGTTAGCGCCTCCCCCTCCACCGGCAGGATTCCGCGACCCTCCTTGCCAGTGCTCTCCGCCACCAGCTGCTCGATCCACGCGCCGAGGGGGGCGATCCCGTCGCAGAGCACCAGCGTGACTTTGTCGCGTCCTTCACGGGCGGCAACGCCCATGGCGGCGCCAAGCCGCGCTGCGTCACTGCCGTCGCTGAATCCGTCGATGACGTTCGCCCCATTGATCAGTAAGGCATTGAGATCGACGCCGCCGAACCGAGCTGGCACCATGCCAAACAGGGACAACGCCGAGTAGCGCCCACCAATGTCGGGATCGTTGAGGAAGGTGTGGCGGAAGCCGAGGTTGCGTGCCATATCCTGGAGTCCGCTGCCCGGGTCGGTGATGGCCACGAAGTGCGAACCCGCCCGTTCCTCACCTACCGCCTCTGAGACCTGGCGATGGAAGAACTTGAGCAGGGACAGGGTCTCGATCGTTCCGCCCGATTTGGTTGCCGGGATGAATAGAGTATGACGTGGATCGCGAGTTCGACTCGCTTTGAGAACGACTGCCGGATCCGTGGAGTCGAGGATCGCCAGATTGATGCCGTCTTCGGCAATGCCGAAGCACCGACGGAAGACTTCGGGGGCCAGGCTGGAACCGCCCATTCCGAGCAGCAACGCCTCCCTCAGTCCCGCCTCCCGAGCCGCGGTGGCGACACTCTCGATTTCGGCGAGCTGCATCCTGGTATTCTTGGGGCTGTCCAGCCAGCCCAGGCGATTGGAGATCTCCGTGGGATCAGGGGACCACACTGTGTGGTCGCGACCTAAGATTCGCTGGCAGATGCGCTGCGTAGACAGGGCCTGCAGCGTTGATGACAGAGCAGGCTCGAGCGGACTAAGGGACTCGCTTACGATTCGTACGGTCACGGGTTCTCGTTTTACATTCCGGGGACATTTGAAGGTAGCCGCTCGTTAATCCCGTATCCATGTTCGGCCAATTTTGACCCCTGTGGTGGCGAATCTATCTTGGCCGGTCCGAGACAACCTTATAGACAACATAGAAGGGTAATGAACATGACGGATTTTCCCACAGCTTGGCAGCGGGATTTTGACGTATATGATCGTATCGAGGAGCTCGGCATTGATCTGGGCCGGCGAGACGAGATTCTGCCCGCGCCCACCGGGCGTCGAATCAGCATGGCGACCTTCACGCCTTCCGGATTGATCTTCACTTCCGGCACCGGGGGCGGCCACGGCGCTGTGACCAATGATGACGACGACGTGGAGGCCGGCTATGAAGCAGGTCGGGAGGCGGGTGTCAACCATTTGCGCACTCTGCATTGGGCGTTGGATCCGGAGGGTAGCCTCAACGACGTTTGGTACTGCGTGAAATGCATAGGCATGGTGAATTCCGCCGGGGGTGGGGCGTTCTCTAAATCTCCGCGTGTCGTCGACGGCTACACCAAGCTGTTTCACGACGTGTTCGGTGGCCCCCTCTCCGACTTCGCCAGCAACGGCGATGACACCTCTCTATCGGGCTGGCATGCCCGCAGCGCTGTCGCCGGCTTCGACCTGCCCGGCCACGTGCGCATCGAGCCCGAGATGATTGTACAGATTGACCCCGAGCTGGCGATGAGAGTCATTCTCAGCCGTGGCCCTCACGTCTGATCTGTGACAGCTCCTCGGCTATATCGTCGCCATGACGACTACTATCTACGCAACGCGGGCAATGCGTCCAGTGTGCGCTGGGTCGAGAGTGACGGCAGCTGGCTCGCCGAGTTCGCCGAGATTCCCGATGACGCCACGGAAGTGGCCCCCGAAACTCTGCCGCTGGATCTGCTCGAAGAGATTCTCGCCTTCAACGCCCGAGCTGAAGTGATGGGAGGCAGCGGCTGGCGCCATTCGAACTGAAGAATCCGTGATGACGGTAATGCGGGTCCTGGCTATTGCCCTCTTGGGGCTCGCTGCTGCTCGATTTTCCGGTTGCTCCAAGGCAGACAAGCCCACCGAAGGCCCAGAGCTTCCCGAAGACAAGACCTCGGAAAGCCTCGTCGGCGTTTGGTCGACTCAAGGTGAGGATCCAATGCTGGGCGATGTCGAGGTTCGTTTTGATCTGCGACCGTTCGGTGACTTGCGGGTCACTGTTCTACTGGAATCCGGTGGCAGGTTGACCTTTAGTGGCAGCTGGGCCTTTGGGCCCAATAAGCTGACCTTGGATGGAGGATACTTCGAGGATGGACAGAGCCGCGTATCCTGCACGCTCCAGGGTGACTCCCTTCTTGTCCTAACGGACGACGCCGGAAGAGCCCAAGAGTGGCGCCGCCTGGAATGAAGAGAAGATCATGAAGCTGACGTTTGACCAGATCGCTGAATATCTCCGCCATGGGGTGCTTCGCGTCGAAGGAGCCCTCGAGGAGGAAGACCTGCAGCCAGTCATCGATGAACTGAAGCAGATCATCGATGATCAGGCCAACGAGCTCCACGCTGAGGGCAAGATCGTCGACCTCGCTGTCGACGAGCCCTTTGAGCGGCGCTATGGCATTCTGTATGGCCAGAGCCAAGAGATCAGCCGCGGCCTCGACATCATGCACTACCGCGGCGCGGCCATCTTCGCCTTTCTCCGCAACGACAACCTCCTCGACACGTTGGAGTCCCTCCTTGGGTCCGAGATCACCTGCAATCCCATTCAGCATCTGCGGGCCAAGCCCCCCGCCCGCTACGATCCGGCCTCCGAGCCCAACTTCCACAACGCGCCTTGGCACCAGGACGCGGGAGTTATGATGGCGGAGGCCGAAGGGTCGGAGATCATCACCTGTTGGCTTCCGCTCGGCGACGCTACAGCGGAGATGGGATGTATGGAGGTCATCTCCGGACAGCGCGAGGGGGGATACCTGCGCCATCAAAAGGAGGGCGGCACCACCATCGCTTCCGAGCTCATGCCCGCGAAGAAACCGGTGGTCATGGATTGCCGAAAGGGGGACGTGGTGCTTATGGACCGCTTTACGCCTCACCGGTCGCGGCCGAACAAGTCCGACAAATGCAGATGGTCATTGGATTTGCGGTACCAACCTCGGGGTCAGCACACGGGCCGTACCGGCCACCCCGACTTTGTCGCCCGCTCCGCCGCCGAGCCGGTCAGTGTCCTAAGCGATCACCAGCAGTGGTGTGATCTCTGGGTGGACGCTATGGAGAACCCCAGGGGATTCGTCGGGCACAGATCCGAGTGAATTGGGCCGTAGCCATCTGAGGATTTTGTTAGACATAGCCGTAGCTGCATACCGCAGAGCACGTCACGAAAGGTGTAGGCCATGCGTTGGTAAATAGAGGTCCTTAAGAAATATGCTGTATTCGATGGAAGAGCAGGGCGTGCTGAGTTCTGGTATTTCACTCTCTTCTTGACACTCACATATATCGGTCTCGAAATACTCATACAAATCGGTATTGAATTCGCATTTTTTCCGGGATATAGTGAGAAAATCCCGGGCATCTACGGTTTAGCAGTAACGATTCCCACCATAGCTGTCACTGCAAGAAGATTGCACGACTTAGACAAGTCGGGATGGTGGTGGTTACTAAATCTCGTTCCTGTCATTGGCGGTATTGTTCTGCTAGTTTGGATAGTGAAGTCCGGCACAGAGGGCCCAAACCGTTTTGGTGAAGATCCAAGGCAGGAAGGGGCGAACCGTTCCGACAATCTTCAGGACTCGAACCCTGAACCTTCCGAACTGTAGAAGCTCCCCCAACCAAGTCGTCGGTGCCAAGATTAAACCGGCGACGCGTCGCTCCCCGTCAGTCTGGCTCTCCCAGAATCTGCCGTTCGATATCGCAGTCGACCCTTTGGCTCCACTGCGACAGCAACGACTTGAACGCAGATCCTGGCTTGCCATCGCCAATCATTGAGCCGTTGATCTTCGTCACCGGCGCTAGGCAATACGGCGTCGTCGCCAGATATGCCTCTTCGGCGTTAACAACGTCGTAGACTTGGAAGTCTCGTTCTTCATAGCCCATACCTATTTCTTGAGCAATCTCAGCCACGGTCAGCAGGCTGACGCCCCGAAGAATTTGGTCGGGGCGGGGACTCATGAGGGTGTTGTCGCGGTAGATGAGAAAGTTGGAGCCGCTAGTCTCGGTCACGTTTCCCTGTAGGTCGAGACATAGGGAGATCGCTTGGGGATCGACTTGGTGGCTCTGTTGATCGGCTAGCCACCAATGCATTCTCGACCGGCACTTGATTTTCGGGTCCACGCACACCGGTGGCACCTGGCGAATCGACGGCGTCACCACGTGGGCGCCCTCGATGAACAGATGCCTCCACACCTGAAAAGGCAGAGGGAATGTGTGAATGCAGAAGGTGGGCATCATTGGCGCGCCCCCGGCGCTGCCTGCATACACCGTGAGTTCGCCCGGCGAGATGAACAACACGAGGGCGAGATCTTCGTCGGGGTGCAGCAGGGCCGTATTGCGTTCTATCAGCTCCTGACATAATCGTTCGGTTTCCTCCCGGCTCTCTCGTGGCTCGATGCCGGCGTAGCGGCAGGACCGATAAAACCGGTCGAGATGATCGCTGAGGCGGAAGGGACGACGGCGAAAGGTGCGAACCAGGTCCGTTACCGTCGCTCCAAGAACGACGGCGGCGTCGTAGATGGCGATGCTCGCCGCAGAGGCGGGCATGAATTCGCCTCGTATGTATACATGGGGCTCCGTAGTCGCAGGCATGTCAGAATCTCATCGGTTTGGTTAGTCAGGCTGGGGCAGTGACAGACAATCAAGTGGTTGATGTGCAGGAGTGCGACAGCCTCGTGGTTGGGGGAGGGGTGGGGGGCGTTGCCGCCACGTTGGCGGCGTGTCGTGCCGGCTACCGCGTCCATCTGGCGGAAGAAACCGCCTGGCTCGGCGGGCAGATGACCTCCCAGGGCGTGTCCGCTCTCGATGAGCACGCACATATCGAGCAATTCGGCGGAACGCGATCGTACGCCGCTTTCCGTGAAGGCGTAAGACACTACTACCGGCACAATCTGACCCCCACAGGCAATACCGAGGGCCGCTTCGGTTACTTCAATCCCGGGGATGGCTGGGTCAGCCGCTTGTGCTTCGAGCCGAAGGTGGGTGTGGGAGTCATCGCCACCATGCTGCTCCCCTATGTCGCTTCTGGAGCGCTCGACATCCACTATCGGTTCAAACCTGTTGCGACTCGCGTCAAGGGCTCCCGGGTCTGCGAGGTTCAGTTACAGCGCAATGGTGGCAGCGCGCAGCTGGCGATTCGGGCGACTTACGTCATTGACGCTACCGAGCTGGGCGACCTGCTGCCGCTGACCGGGTGCAATTGGGTCTCTGGTGCGGAGAGTCGAGATCAGACGGGGGAGCCTGGTGCTCGCGAGCAGGGTTTGGCGCCCCACCTCAATCAGACCTATACCTATCCCTTCGTTGTCGACTTTCGAGCCGGTGAAGATCATACGATTTCACCACCGCCCAACTATGAAAAGCTCCGCGACGAGCAGCCTTTCACTCTGACCCTTCGCTACGGCACCGAGGACAAGACCTACAAGGTCTTCGAGGACGTGCCTGATCTGCCCGGTTCCTTCTGGGCCTATCGCCGAATCCTGGCAACGAGTCAGTTTGCCAAAGGGGAGGTTCCAGGCGACCTGTCCATGATCAACTGGCCGGGGAACGATTTTAAGGGTGGGGACTTGATCACTGCCTCCGCCGCCGACAGAGGGCGTCTGCTCACCGAGGCCAAAGCACTCAGTCTGTCCTTTCTTTACTGGCTACAGACCGAGGTGCCCCGTGATGACGGCTCCGGGAACGGCTATCCAGAGCTGCGTTTGCGCACCGACGTGCTGGGCACCGCCGACGGTCTCTCCATGTATCCCTACATTCGCGAGTCAAGGAGGATCGTGGCGCTTACCACAGTGAAGGAGCAGGACGTGTCCGCTGAGTTCCAGGACGGCGCGCGTGCACGACGGTTCCCTGACAGTGTCGGTCTCGGCTGGTATCCCATCGACATCCACGGCCTACCCGACGATCCGGCCAAGGGGGGGGCCGCTAAACCGTTCCAAATCCCCCTCAGATCCCTGGTGCCGAGGGGTGGCGACAACTTGCTGGCGGGGGCAAAGAACCTCGGTGTCACTCACATCACTAACGGGTGCTATCGACTGCACCCGGTCGAGTGGAATGTGGGTGAGGCGGTGGGGGAACTCGCCGCATTTTGTCTCTCGCGGCGGGTGGGTCCGGAGCGTGTCGCTGGTGACGAGGCGTTATTGTGGTCTTTTCAGAAGCAGCTGGTGGCATCGGGAATTCCGTTGTTCTGGTTCACCGACGTTCCCCTGGAACACCCCGCCTTTGCCTCCGTGCAAAGACTGGCGGCAGCCGGCGCTCTGCAGGCAAGCGACGACCACCTACTCTTCGAGCCCGACGAGATCATGGGTCAGGATGATGCGCTTGTCCTCCGGCAGCGCGCGGAAGTGGGGAAAGACACCATTCCAACGGGCGTAACTCGCGCTGAAGCCACTGCTCGTGTTCAGGATCGTCTGGATACAGACGGTAATTCTTGACAGAGAGCAGAGTCTCCGGAGGTGATCCCTTCAGCGTCTAACGAATACTGGGTCACAGGAATCAGGACACCACTTCGAAGTACTTGAATATGGCTCGGACCAATGTGAAATCTCAACATAGCAAGTATTCGCCAGGGAACGGCTGGGGTGAGGTTGTTCCATTCATAACGGGGGTAAGGATGATGAGACAGTTGTTTGGATTATTGATGATAGTGGGGTTGGTGGTTGGTGTTGTTGGATGCGGAGATGACGATGCAAGTCCGACTTCTGTGTCGCAAGATGAGTATTCTGAAACTATTGTAGGCACTTGGAATTGGTATGGTGAGCCACACTGGACATTCTCGTCGGACGGGACAGTAGAATTTGATGGTTGGGATTTAATTTATTTCTGGGCAATTTCAGGTTCCATGCTTGCCATCGTCGATTCGGACGGCAACCTCTGGGGTGACTACACTATTGAGATCCAATCCATGTCCAGTACACAACTCGTGTATATCAATACAACAGATAAAGTCGACGGTAGCGGAACTGTACAAGAAAGAGTCACACATACTCGGTAGGAAAACGGCGCCGGGAAACCCGACACTACGCCCACCACAACAGTTAGAAACTGGAACCGACGAAGTCTGACCATGAGCAACGATACCTACACCGTGCGCCACTGGAACGAGGCGAAACACGTGCACGGTCCCTCGATCTTCACCACAGAGCAGAACTTCGCCTTCGACGCGCTCGGGTTCGTCGTGCTGCCGCAGGTCCTCAGCCAGGCCGAGCTGTCCGCGTGTCGTCCAAACGGCGATGGATTGGACGATCTATGCAGCGAGAACGGCGCCGTCGGACGCTACGTGCATGAGCTGTGCGGAGACGGCTTTCGCCAGGACGGCCCTGTGCGGCGCGTCCCTGCCGACGCCGCAGGAGCGCATGACGAGGCCTCGCTGCCCCTGGAAGGCGGGGCGCACACGCTGGACCGGGCGTACCTCAACCTGACGGGGTGGAACGGCCGCAACGCCGACGGAGCTTCGCTCTCGCGGGCCGGGGGCGCCTGGGAAGAGGTCCGCATCCGGCAATGCCAGGGACTGGTGGCAGCCATCGCCCTCACGGACTCCGCAGACGGCAAGTGCCCGCTGGTGGTCGTGCCCTCCTCGCACAAGAGC
>JAYZFI010000033.1:0-169012 GCA_036336855.1 Candidatus Latescibacterota bacterium | reverse complement strand
AGCGCGACGGGTTCGAGCTCAGTGAAGTGGGGTCGATGTTGGAGAAGCGTGGCATGAAGCCTACACAGACCAGGTCCGTGCTGCACCGGTCAATCTTTGCCCTCGACGTCTACCACTTGCTCAACTGGGCGGAGGCAGCGGTGATCAACATCAACGGCCGTGTGCCAGACGAAGGGACCGTAGTAGAGGCGGCGTTGGCCTGGCATGCGGCCAAGGCGGTGGTGATTTACAAGAAGGACGATCGTGCTCCCTTCACGGGGGAAGACAATCCCATGCTCACCTGCCTCAGCGATCTGCGAGTAACCGCGGAGATTGGCGAGCTGCCGGCTGCGGTGGAGAGGGAATTGCAGCGCGATCGCAGCGGCAGCGTGAAGCATGTGCTGACTCTGGGCAAGGAAATCGCCCAAGCGACGCGCGAGCTTACAGGAACGCAGGAGTTGAGCCGTCACCTGGCGGATTGCGTTTCTGCCGATTGACAGGGTCCCCGAATACTATGTCTGAGACCTGGGTATCCGGAACTGCGCCACCGCAGCATGTTGTGGCCCGCGGTGGAATAGTGAGGGTGTGGGTGCTATTTCTGTACCTGGCTAACATCGCGCACGGCGCCACGGGCGGCGCTAGTGGTGAGGGCGGCGTAAGCCTGCAGCGCCGGCGACACTAGGCGTCGACGCTTGTTGGGCTGCCAGGCCTTGGTGCCCAGCGCATCCATGCGTTTCCGGCGCCTCGCCATCTCCTCTGCAGAGATCAGGGCCTGCACAGCACGCTTGGGGATGTCGAAGCGGATGATGTCCCCCTCTTCGAGCAAGCCGATGGCGCCACCCTCGGCTGCCTCCGGAGAGGCGTGGCCGATGGAGAGGCCGCTGGTGCCGCCGGAGAACCGGCCATCGGTGATCAGCGCGCACTTGTGTCCGAGTTGTTTGGATTTGATGTAGGAGGTGGGGTAAAGCATTTCCTGCATACCGGGTCCACCCTTGGGCCCCTCGTAGCGAATCACCACGACATCGCCGGCCTGTACGCGATCACCGAGGATGGCCTCACAAGCCGCTTCCTGCGACTCGTAGACACGCGCCGGCCCCTCGAAGACGAGGATGGATTTGTCGACGCCGGCAGTCTTCACGATGCTGCCCTCCTCGGCGATGTTGCCGAAGAGCACGGCGAGACCGCCATCTTTCGAATAGGCGTGCTCGACAGAGCGCACGCAGCCTCTCTCGGAATCGAGGTCGGACTCTTCGTGGTAATTGCTCTGGGAGAACGCCTCTTTGGTGCGCACATTGCCCGGAGCGGCGAGACTGCGATGGAGGGCGGTGTCGGTGGCGTTCTCGGAGCGGATGTCGTTCTCGGCGATGAGTTCGCCCAGGGACTTACCGAGGACAGTGCGGGTGTGGGGGCTCACCAATCCACCCCGCGCCAGTTCGGCCATGATGGTCAGAATGCCTCCAGCGCGGGCCACGTCTTCGACATGAAACTGCTGGGTCGCCGGCGCGACTTTGCAGATGCACGGCACTTTGCGGGAGAGACGATCGATGTCGGTCATGGTGAAGTCCACACCGGCTTCCTGGGCCATGGCGAGCAGGTGCAGGACGGTGTTGGTGGAGCCGCCCATGGCGATGTCGAGGGTCATGGCGTTCTCGAAAGCCTCGAAGGTGGCGATAGACCGGGGTAGCACGGAGCTGTCGCCTTCGAGATAGTAGGCCTTGGACATGTCGACGATGCGCTTGCCCGCTTCTTCGAACAGCGACCAGCGCAGTCCGTGGGTCGCCAGGATCGTACCGTTGCCGGGCAGGGCGAGCCCGATGGCTTCGTTCAGGCAGTTCATGGAGTTGGCGGTGAACATGCCGGAGCAGGAGCCGCAGGTGGGGCAGGCGTCGGCTTCGATGGTCTCGAGCTCTTCGTCGCTGATGCGGTCGTCGCCGGCGGCGATCATGGAGTCGATGAGATCGAGCTTGGCCGATCCCGCAGAGAGTTCGGCACGGCCGGCTTCCATGGGACCGCCGGAGACAAAGATGGCGGGCACGTTGAGGCGCAGCGCCGCCAGCAGCATGCCCGGGGTGATCTTGTCGCAGTTGGAGATGCAGATGAGGGCGTCGGCCTTGTGGGCGTTGACCATGTACTCCACGCAATCGGCGATGAGCTCGCGGCTGGGGAGGGAGTAAAGCATGCCGTCGTGGCCCATGGCAATGCCGTCGTCGATGGCGATGGTGTTGAACTCGACGCCGTAGCCGCCGTTGGCGTCGACGACCTCTTTGACGCGCTGGCCGATGGGGTGTAGGTGTACGTGGCCGGGCACGAACTGAGTGAAGGAGTTGGCGATGGCGACAACCGGCTTTCGGAAGTCCTCCGTCTTCATGCCGGTGGCGCGCCAGAGGGCGCGAGCGCCGGCCATGCGCCGGCCCTGAGTAGTGATGGAGCTGCGCAGTCGAGGAGGAGCGTCCATAACAATGTCTCTGGATAATGTCAGTGGTCGGAGAGAATAATATGAGGACCAAAGGCAATGCTCGGCTGTCCAGACTCAGCCGTAGACCGCCTGAATCATGGCATTGATGTAGCCGAAGCAGTAGGCGTGTCCCGAGTAGGTGCCTTTCGGGTCGTCGTCGGTCGAAGGGACGTGGTCGGGATCGATGCCGTAGCAGTAGCCCACGTCCTTGAGGGCCTTCAGCACCCGGAAAAAGTCCATATCTCCCTCGTCTGGCAGGGCCTCACGGAAGCTGTAGCGGCCGCCGATGAGGTTGCGGTAGTGCACGAGGAAGATCGTGTTGCGGCTACCGAAGTACTCGATGAACGGGTAAATCTCGTTGGCTGAGTCTTCAAGCATCTCGGCGATGGAGCCGACGCAGAAGTTCCAGCCGTGATAGGGACTACGCTGAATCTCGATGAAGCGTTTCATGCCCTCGAAATCGTTTAGAACTTTGTCCACACCCTTGTAGCCAGGGGGTGTGGGGGGGTCCTCCTGGGAATTACCTACCCGCACCCTACACTCTTCCGCCACCGGTATCATGCGCTCGAGAAGGTATGCGATGCGCTCCCAGTGCATCTCGGCATTGACCCGCCCGGCATCGGTCAGTGTGTCCTGCTCCTCCTGCGAGATCTTGTCCAGGCGGAAGGCGGTGTGGCGGTAGCCTCCCCTTCCTTCCTCGGGCTCGGTTCGGTCGATGGGCAGGATGCAGGTGTTGTAGCGCAGGGAATCAATGCCGGCACGCGACGCGGTGCGGATCATCTCGCAGACCAGGTCGATCTCTCGATCGCGCTCTGGGCTCTTGCCATAGTAGATGATGTTCGGAAGGTGTTCGTAGATGGGGATTGCGCTCATATCCAGGGTGATCCCGAAGGATTCGTGGCGCTCTCTCTCCCGAAGCAGATCGTCGAGATCCCAGCCGCGGTCCGGATGAAAGGGAAATCTGCCGGCCTTGTGCTGCACGCCGCATCGTTGCAGAAAGCGCAGATCGGCGTCGGTGGTGCCAAAGCTCTGTGTGCGCACATACATACGCTCCCCGGCTGAGGATGCTTCTGATACGCCTCCTGCGGCGGATGCTGTGGCTTCGCCTGCGGCCAAGCCCGACTCGAATTGTTGAGACTCATTCATGAGGTTCCTCCATAGGTGTTCTACCGTTTTGCTGTCTGTTCGGAATCCCGAAGATATCGAATCGACGGGGACTGTGCAGGTCAGATCCTGATCACTGTTACTTCCAGATCCCTAACGGGCCGATACCGACAGGTGCTAATCACTCTTCGCGCACGGGAGAAAGTAGATGGCGAAATCAGCAAAGGTGATGTTGGTGAAGACTGTAGTCGCTGAGAATCTGGCCGTAGGAGGCGAAGGCGAACATCACCAACAAGTAGATCTCGTCGTGTCCGAGAGATCGGTGGATGCTGGGTACCCGGTAGGCTATTGCTATGACCAGACACAGCAGGATGAGGGTTCGCTCACGAGGTAAGTTCACGTGAACAACTCTAGCTGCTGGTGGCCGTGGCGGCGAAAACGCGTGGTGTCGAGCTCGTAGTGACGGTCTCCAAGCCCGCAGCGACGCTGCGAGATCGCGAAGAAGTCGGAGATCAAGTTGGCGACCTCACCCTCGCCGCGCATGCGCGAGTCGAAACGCGGATCGGACAGCTTTCCGTTGTGCACCGCCCGCAGCCGACTCTGCACCTTCTTGACCCTGTCAGGAAAGTGCCGGTGCAGCCATTCGAGAAACAGAGGCTTAACCGCGTGGGGCAACCGCACCATGATGTAGCCTGCCCATTTAGCGCCGTGTTTGGAGGCGGCGTCGAGAATGGCGTGAATCTCCTCGTCGTTGAGACCGGGGATTAGGGGTGCCACGCTGACGCCGCAGGGAATGTTGTTGCGATTGAGGGTCTCCAGCGCTTTGAGACGTAGTTCCGGCTGGGAGGTGCGCGGCTCCATGGTGGCGGTGAGTTCGTGCTTCAAGCTGGTGATCGACATCGTCACGTGCACGAGATCGAGAGCTGCGAGCTCAGAGAGAATGTCGACGTCGCGGGTAACGAGGTGATTCTTGGTGATGATGGTGACGGGATTGCGGAACTTGAGCAGCACTTCGAGACAGCGGCGGGTGATCTCGAGCTTCCTCTCCACGGGCTGGTAACAGTCGGTGTTGCCCGAAAGAGCGATCAACTGGGGCACCCAGGATTTCTTGCGTAGCTCTTCTTCGAGACGCTCTGGAGCGTCGTGCTTGACGAGAATGCGAGTTTCGAAGTCGACGCCGGCGGAGAACCCGAGATACTCATGACTGGGACGAGCATAGCAATAGATGCAACCATGCTCGCATCCCCTGTACGGGTTGATGCTGTAGATGAAGCCCACGTCGGGACTGTCGTTGCTGGCGAGCAGGGTCTTCGTGGTGTCGTGAAAGTACTGGGTGGGCTCGCGATCGCGGAAATTCTCGTCGCCGGGCTCGAAGGCGTCGGGCTCCACGTGCACGTGCTCGTAGCGGTTCGGCGTGTTGATGGCAGCGCCCCGCCCTTTCGGCTTGGGCGGCAGGATGCGAGGCGAACCCTCGCGGCTCGCGTCGTCGTCGTAATGGTCTTTGGACTGCATGGATGGGTGAAGGATCGACGTATGTTTCGCTAGCTCGTTTGACGTTGGTGGTCGCCGCCGGCGACCGCAGGTTGATGTTGCTTGACGATGCGGCCGTCGCTCTCGATGACCACACCGGTGGCGATGGCACGCTCGCCGTCGTCGAGGTGGTCTTGGTCGCCGCGCGCCGAGGGAAAGCCGGAGTAGCCGCCGAACACGCCTTCCAACGGCCAGGCATCGCTGACCACGATGCCCCGCCACTTGCCGGTGGCCTGTAGCTGGCCGCGCACGATGATGGCGGGCTTGATCAACGTCTGGTAGCAGTACTCCTGTAGCTTGGGATTGAGCACGCACTGAAGAAAGCCAGTTTCGTCTTCGAGGGTGATGAACATGAAGCCCTTGGCTGTGGGCGGTCGTTGCCGCACGATGACGATGCCGGCGATGTTGACCACCGGCCCATTGTGATTGTCATAGTAGGTCTCGCCCTTATCGGGTTGCGCTGCCGCCTCCAATGGGGTGTAGCGGTAGCAGCTCTCCACGGTCTGGATGCCGAGGTTGTTGAGGTGGCGGCGCGCCAGGATGATGGGGTGCACGCGGCCGGTGGAGGTGGTCTGGTAATCCCAAGAGATGCGTTCCGCATCGGTGAGGGGTTTGAGTTCGGGCACGTCCTCTTCTATGAGCAGGGGCAGCTTGAAGAGGCTGTTGGTCGGCGGCTTGTGATCTACCTCGTTCAGTCGATTGGCGATGACGCGACCTTCCCACAACGCGCGCCGGCTTGATCCGGCGAGGCGGTCGAGGGCGCCAGAGCGGGCGATGACGTCGAGGGCGTCGCGATCAAGGTGTACCCGGGAAGCGAAGTTTTCCACCGATGTGAAGTGGCCGGCCATGCGCGCCCAAGCGATCTGCTGCGCCTTCTCTTCGGTGATTCCCTTGATGGTGGTGAGGGGTTTCTGAATGACGAGCTGGCCATCGTTGGTGCGCACCAGGTCGTAGCGGATTCCGGAGTCGTTGATGTCGGGGAGCCGCACAGGCACGCCGCAGCGCCGTGACTCCTCCTCCAGAGTCATGAGGTTGTAAAAGCCGGGGCGGTGCTGCATGAAGGCCGCCATGTGTGCCGCCGGATGGTAGCACTTCATCCAGGCGGAGTGGTAGACGGTCTTGGCGAAGGCGGCGGCGTGGGAGCGGCAGAACCCGTAACCGATGAAGTGGGAGACCTTCTCGAAGACAGTCTCTGCCACTTCGCGAGAGGCCCCGCGCTCGATGGCACCGGTAATGAACTGCTGCCCCATGAGCTCGAGCTTTTCCGGATCGTGGCGCTTGGACGTGAGCTGGCGGAAGTTGTCGGCCACGTCCAAAGGCATGCCGGCGAAGCGGTGGGCGATCTCGAGGATCTGCTCCTGGTAGAGGATAACACCGTAGGTGTCGGCGAGAATGGGCTCGAGGCTGGGGTGATCGTAGCTCACCTTTTCCCAGCCGCGACGTCGCCGGATGAAAGGGTGAACCATGCCACCCTGCAGTGGCCCGGGGCGGAACAGGGCGACTTCGGAGACTAGGTCGTCGAAACACTGGGGTTGATTCTTTGCAATGAGATGCATCTGTCCTTGGGACTCGATCTGAAAGAGCGTCATCGTCTTGCTCGACTGGATGAGATCGAAGACCCCCTCGTCGTCGATGGGCAGAGAGTCGAGGTCAACGTCGATCCCCTCGTGGCGCTTTACTATCTCTATTGACTCCGACAGGCAGGCCATCATGCGCAGGCCGAGGACGTCGAGCTTCACCAGCCCCATAGCCTCGATGTCGTCCTTGTCGAACTGCACCATCTTCACGCCGTTCGCCGACACCTGCACCGGGCTGAAGTTCGAAAGCGCCTTGCGGCAAAGAACCATGCCACCCACGTGCAGTCCGAGGTGGCGAGGACAGTCGGCGAGGTCAGCGACGCGCTTGAAGAGCAGCTCGGTGAGCGGCGACTCACCGAGGACGCGTACGATGGGCTCGCGGTGCTCCAGCACCTCGCTGGCGTGGTCGGAGGGTATGCTCTGCGATAGCTCGTCCACTTTGAGCATGGGCCAGCCCAAAGCCTTGGCGACGTCGCGCAGAGCCAATCGCAGTTTGTAAGTGATCAGGGTCGCTGTCATTGCCGTCTGCTCAATACCGAAACGCTGTTCCATCCACTCGATAATTTCGTCGCGCCGGTCGGCGTCGAAGTCGACGTCGATGTCGGGGGTGCCCTTGCGGCCACCGTGCAGAAAGCGGGCGAATAGCAGGTTGTGGTGGATGGGATCGACCGCGGTGATGCCGAGCAGGTAGGCGATGATGCTGTTGGCTGCGGAGCCGCGACCGGCACAGCGGATGCCGCGCTTACGCGCCTCGTCCACTACCTCGTGGACAACGAGGAAGAACTCTTCGAGCTTGAGATTGGAGATCACTTCGAGCTCTTCGTGCATCTGCCGAGTGGCGCGGGGTCGCTCGGGCTTGGGGTAGAGGCGCTCGATACTGGCGTCACAGAGCTGGATTAGGTAGGAGTTGGCGGAGTGCTTTTCCGGCACTTTGGCGGCGGGTGGGGTGATGTACTCGGGCACGATGTTGAGGCGACAGCTGTCGGCGATGCGCAGGCTGTTGTCGAAGGCGGCATCGATGGGAATGAGGCGGCGCAGTTGCTGCTCGGACTTCAGGTAGGCCTCGGCATTGCGAGGTCGCTCGGCGTGGGGCTCGGCGACAGGCTGGATCAGGCGGATACAGGTGAGCAGGTCGTAGCGCTTCCAGTGCGCTGGCTCGGCGTAGCGCACGTCGTTGCTCGCCACCACCGGCACCTGCTCGCGTTCGGCGAGCTCGTAGAGGCGACGTAGAGCGCCGCCGTCCTCAGGTAGTAGGCCATGCACGAGCTCGACATAAAGCTGATCGCGGGTGGGAAAGAGTTCGCGTAGGGTGCGCAGCCACTGCTGTGCCGGTTTGTAGGCGCGCCGCGCGGTGAGCTGCCAGAGCTGGCCGTCGCGACCGCCGGTAAGGCAGATTAGATCGGAGCAGCGTCCGGCGAGTTGTTCGATATCGACCTTGGGCCCCTCGCGCTGGTCGGTGGGTAAAGGCACGATCTTATCGGCGTCGGTGGGGGGATCGCCGGCAAACAGCAGGTCCTGGACGGTAAGGCCTTTGGCGCCGAGGTGGGCGTCAGTGAGTAGCCGGCAGAGATCGCGGTAACCGCGTTCGGAGCGCACAAGCAGCACTAGCGGGTGATCGTTGACGACGACTTCGGCGCCGGTGATGGCGCGCAGGCCGTAGTAGCAGCAGGCCTTCTGAAAACGCACGATGCCGTAGAGGCCGTTGCGGTCGGTAAGGGCCAGGGACTGTATGCCAAGCTCGCGGGCGCGTTGCACTAGGGCCAAAGGCGAGGAGCCGCCGGAGAGAAAGGAGAACCAGCTGCGCACGTGGAGGTGAGCGAACATCAATCCACCACTCGGGACAGCACCCAGCCGTAGTCATTGCGGTAGATCTCTATGGTCGTCGTCGCGAGGGGCTGCGAGGCAGCCCCTTTGGTCTCAGGGGCGCGTTCGGGCAGTACCTCCATCAACAGGTACACGCGCTTCTCTTCGCGCTCCCACCAGCGGCTCTGCAGCACCCAGCGGTCGATCAGCTTGTGCACGCGAAAGCGCTGTCGACGCCAGTGCAGAGCCGTGGGGAGAGCGATTTTGCCCCCATCGTCGACTTCGACGTCGATGGGCTCTTGGTACGATTTCAACGTGACCTCTCAGTTGTAGTTGCGCCTGATAGGTTCAGGGTGCGACGGGTTCGAAGTAGTACTCCTCCTCGGGGAAGAAGGGGTCGGCGTGGGTCTGGACCGGGCGCAGCAGCTTACCGGGGAAGCGGGCCTCCACAGTGCGTATCAATGGCTTGAGATCGGGACGGGTGTGGAAGAGCTCGCTCTGGGCGTGCTCGACCTCAGACAGACCGCTGAGCACGACGGTGATACGGTGCACGCTGCGCCCGTTGGATGGGGACTTGAGGCGGCGGTGCAACGGTTGCGAGAGTGCGTCGGCGAGCAGCACGTCAGCGATGCGGTGCAGTATATCGAGTCGGCGCGTGGGGTCGTGGAGAATGCGAGCAGCGGTGCGGTTGTCGGGGCCACGCCCTTTCAGGCGCACTTCGAGATGGCGGGCGCTCATGGCGCCGAGACTGTGCTGCAATTGCGCCAGCAGCTCGTAGAGGACGGGCTGCAGATCGCGCGGTTCGAAGACGGGCGAGTCGAAGTCGTACTCGGCGCGCGCCACCCGAGGATCGTAGTGGGCAATGGGCAACTCCACTTTGCCAGGGTGCAACAGCTGAAAGAGGCGACGTCCCTCGGTGCCGAACTGGGCGGTGAGCTGGCGTTGGGTGAGAGACATCGCGTGGCCGATAGCGCGCATGCCGAACAGCTGTAGTCGCTCTGGGAGATCAGATTTGAAGCAGAGGGACTCCAATAATTGGATAGGCGCTTGGTCGAGAAAGGGGCGCACCATGTGACCGGGCACGGTGGTAGTTCCGCCCGGGTTGGAATAGGCGGCGGCAAGCATCGCCCAAGAGCGCCGGGTGGAGATCCCCACTTGGGCGCCGAGCTCTTCGGTGAACCGGATCAGGCCTGCGAAGTCGGGTCGCTCGAGCAGTGCCCAGGCGCCGTTGTCCCAGAGGCCGGTGGCTGGCGTTTGGGGATTCACATCGGAACGGCAATCTCGTCCATTGACGGGCGCCTTCGCGTTCGGCCCCGCCAGAGGTTGCACCTGTGGTGTCAGGGTGTGGAGCCGGGCGAGCAGGTTGTCCCAGAGGGCGCTCTCCACGGCGTGATCGCGCGGTAGGAACTGGGCGTCGGGGATCAATCTGCGAGCGTGATCCACAGAGTTTCCGGGCTCGATGCCGCGGCGTCGAAGCATCGGGCTGCAGGAGAACACCTTGCCTGCAGAGCAGACCACGACGGGGCTTTCATCGGCCTCCTGCCAGCGGTGGAGGAGAGCCCAAGAAGAAAAATCGGGGATGTGAAAACAGACCGGTTGCATGATTATATACTGAACGTTTGTTCAGTATATAAGGAAAGTACAACGAGGTCAAGCTAGTCATGCAGATTCGAGGAAAATAGAAAGTGACCACGTGGTTACTCCCCTCTCGTCAGAGAGAAAGAGAAGAAACCGGTCTGAAACGGCGGGAGGCCTAACTACGTAGGGAGGAAAGGACGATCAGCTGTCGGAAAGTGCCTCCGGGAGTCCGTAAGGCTTGTCGAGGCGGTGGGCGGGAGTGGGCCAACTCTGCCCGCCCACGTTCTGGAAGGTCTCGTGTTCGCCACAGAGCCAGAGGAACATCTCTGCGGCCTTAGCGTTGCCGCGAAACTGCTCCACGAATTGGTTCGCCGGGGTGTTGAAGTCGGCGGTGGCGAGGTCGAAGTCATCCTCGCGGATCCAGTCCCGCTGCGGCGGTTTGGTTCGCCAGTACACGTACTTCAGCATATTGCGCAGAGCCTTCGCCTTCGCTGGTCCGCGTCGGTGCCAGATTTGGTACACGGTGATGAAGATGGACCCGGCGGGCGCCGCCGTGGAGGCGACACCGCGTATCGCATTGAGGTGGCCCATGAAGCGGGCCTTGTGGGGAATCAGGTGGGTACCGGGCACGACTTGGGTGGGGCCTATCTCAGAGGGCGTGTCCTGAGGGTAGTAGAACACCTGTAGGTACTGTACCTCTGGGCTGAACCGGTAATTGCCGTCCACGTGCCAGCCGCCTACCGCGTTGTAGGGCCCCTGTACGCGGTGGTTGCTCATGAGTACGGGCAAGTGGAAGTCGTGGCCTAGCAGACAGCGAATCGCACCTATCGCCTTGTCGTTGCAAATCACCTCCTCAACGAACCAGTTCTGCTCCAGAATCCCCGTGGGCTCATAGTAGGTGTCCTCTCCTAGATAATCCTGCACTTTAGCGTTGATCTCGTTGGGAACGACGCCTTCCAATAGTAGGTAGCCATTTCGGCAGAACGCGACGACCTCGGAGTCGGTGAGACCCGGATCGCAGTCGTAGGTAGCGGGCGGCAAGGTCATTGATTAGGGCGAAGTGCGCTCGAGGACGAAGCGAAAGCCCACGCCGTGCCATTCTTCTTCTGCGACGATCTGCAGGGCCATCTCGGGGAAGGTGGTGATCCGCCAGCCGTCCTTTACCGCTGCCAGCGGTGTCTGGTAGGGCCACTGCTCGGGGTCGTCGGCGACCACCTGGGGCTCGCCGTCCTTGAAGTGACTGAAGGCGTTGATCGTTGAGGCGGGGGAGCTGTCGCTGGCTTCGAGAATGAGCAGCTCCTGACACCCGGAGTTGCTCTTCACGGCTTCGGCGAAGGCGGCGCGCAGCCCTTGCTCGGTGAGCGTGCCGGCGTGCAGCCTGGCAACCAGCTCGTCTACGCTCTGTCTACCTTCATCCACAGATCGTCAATGCCCCAGATTAGCCATTGCTCTCGCCGTGGTTCAGGCCGCGGTGTCCGATCATGTCCCTGATCATCTGTACCAAATCCCCTGCCCCTTTCAGCGCGACGACGGTGACGGTGCCGTAGAACAGAAGGCTGGCGACGATGAAGACGAACTTCCAGAAACTCAGCCAACCCCATGCTTCTTCCATCACTCTATCTCCTTACTTCATGTCGCTGAAATCGAGGGGACGGGCCGGGTGCGACCGCTGGGTCAGCAGCGAACCGACGATCATTCCCAGGCCACCAAGAACGAGACTGCAGAGGGCCGCGATGTTCGAGTTCTCCACGAGGAACTGTAGGCTCTGCGGCACTGTCTCAGGCATCTCCGCCATGACCAGGAAGTTGATGGGACCGAGGGCCCCGAGTAAGAGGGCGCAGTAAGCGCCTACGGTGTTGGCTTTGCGCCAGTACAGGCCAAGGCCGATGGTGCCCACACAGCCGGCGAAATAGATGGTGCCGGTGACGTACATGAACTTGAAGGAGGTTTCCGGGGGCGTGTAGAAGGCGCCAAAGATGGCGAGGAAGGCGGCGAGAATGATGACGATGGCGCGAGTCCAGTAAATCTCGCGTTCACTGGACAGGCCGCCCCAAGTGCCGTCGGCGCCGCGCTGCTGAGCGCTACTGGAGAGCATCGCCTTGATGGGGGAGATGACGTCGCGGACGATGACGCCGCTCCACGCGAGCAAGTAGGAGTCATGGGTAGACATGAAGGCGGCGAACATGCCCGCCAGCAACAGCCCCGCCAGTCCAATGGGTAGGATCTGTCCCAGCATCTCGGGCATGGCGTAGCGACCGTCGTCGGCGTAGCTGCCGGTGTAGGAGGGCAGGTGAGTGAAGGCGAAGGCGGCGGCGCCCCAAAACATGGGGACAACGGCGCGCCCCACGGCAGTCAATGACTGGATTAGGAAGATGCGTCGGGCTACAAAGGAGTTTTCCGTAGAGAGCGGGCGCGACATCTCGGGCTGCCAGACCACACCGATCATGCTTACGAACACGAAGTAGCCGATCCAGATCCAGCCATAGTCCGGATTGGCGATGGTGTCGAAGGCGATGGCTCCCTTGTGGGCGGATACGGTCGTGACAATCGTCTCCCAGCCGATTTCGGTGAGGATGAAGATGGTACCGAACAGGAACCCGGCGGTGAGCAAGACGAATTGGGCGAAGTCGGTGATCACTACAGAGACCATGCCACCCATGAGGGTGTAAACCACGACGACGATGAGCATGGCCACCATCACGTAGTTCACGTACTCCTGGGGCAGACCGGTGAAGCCGACGACGAAGCGGCTGCCGAGGATGGGGAACAGCCCCATGTTCAGGGTGCCAGCCAGGGCCAGCAGACTGCCGCCGAGCAGGCGCACACCCCGCGAGTACTTGATCTCGTAGAACTCGGGCACCGTCATCACCTGCAGATGCCGCAGCCGTGAGACGATGAAGCCGGTTTTGCCGATGACGATCTGAGTGGCCATGGCGATGATGCCCACGAGGAAGGGGGCGAAACCGTTCTTGAAGCCCTCCTCGGCGAAGTACATCACCGTGACGAGTCCGAGCCCGGTGGAGACCATGGTGGCCACCGCCAGATGGGTTTTCAGGGTGCGGCCTGCTACCAGGAAGTCGGAGATCCCCCGAATTGCGGAGCGTGCTACGGTGCCGGCCAGGATCGTGCCGCCCACATAGACCAGCACGATCAGCAGGTCGAACCAGTGTAGCTGCATGGAGTTAGCGTCCTCCTATGTCGGTTTCATCCGCAATGGCACCGGCACAAGAGGGTGCCGGGCTACGGAGCCACCGAGGCAAAATACTGCAAAATAGCACAGCCCGCCCGGCATGCCGAGGGCGCGCCTGAGAGGCGTCTATCGAGTTTGACCGCCTTCTCGAGAGCGGCTATCCTAGTCCGGCTGGCACTTTCTGCCAGCTTCCCCAAATCCACAGTGCGAGAATGAAATACAGCGGTCTCACAGACGCGCAGAAGGTACAATATTTCCACGAAGGCTGGGTCATGGTGTCGGACATCTTCACCGACGTCGACCTGCAGCCAGTGCGCGATGAGATCACCGCTGTCATCCATGGGGCTGCCCAGCGGTTGATCGCCGAGGATAAGCTCAGCCGCAGCTACGAAGAAGAACCCTTCGAGACTCGCCTCACTCGTATTTTCGCCGAGACCGAAGAGATTCTACCTCCCATCGTCGGCCGCGCTGGTGGGGGCCACTCGGGGCCGGCTTTTTTCGAGTTCATCACCCATCCAGCGCTGCTGGCCAAGATGGAATCCTTGGTGGGGCGCGAAATTGTGGGCTCATCGGTGTACCGCATTCGCCCAAAAATACCCGGCTATTCCCGTGGTGCCGTGCCCTGGCATCAGGATTCTGGCTACTTCAGCCCACACTGCGACGACGATCTTATCGTCACCTGCTGGATTCCCCTCGTCGACACCAACGCGGAAAACGGCTGCCTGCGAGTGCTGCCGCGGGCGCATCGCCAGGGCGTGCTGACCCACCACACCCAGGGACCGGGCGGCTACCTGTGGATTACGGAGGAAGACCGACCCACCAGAATCGAACCCATCACCGTGCCTGTGCCGGCGCGTGGGGCTCTGCTCATGACCAACCTTACCCCCCATATGTCGACCCAGCACAGCGTCGACATCGTACGTTGGGCCATCGACGTGCGCTACCAGTCGGCGACGGTGCCTAACAATGTGGGGGAGCTGCCGGCGGATTTCGATTCCAACCGGCCCGACGAAGAGATTGCCTGCTACGCGCCGGAAGCCGATTTCGTAGTGCAGAGTGAGGAGCACCCGGAGTCGGTGGTGTCAGGTTGGGGAAAGTTCAACGAATTGCGTCAGCGCTTCGAGACCGACCGGCCGACAGGACCGCAGCGCGGCTGGGTGCCCGCCGAGACGCAAGAGGCGTGAAAGGTGGGTGAGCAGCGCACCGGTGGGTAGCACAATTCGGATCCACGCGAGCACGTCATGATCAGGCGATCGTGGATGCAATGTTGGGGGTCTCTGTTGACGGCGGTGCTGCTCGCCGGCTGCGCCGGGGACGGAACCACCCTCGGTCCTGACGGTATGCCGCTGAGCGATGGCGACGAGGAGGCACCGCCGCCGACCCTGACCGAGCTCAGCGCCGAGATCTTCACGCCGAGCTGCGCCATCAGCTGTCACGGCGGCAGCTTCCTGTCGGAGAACATGTCGCTGGAGGCGGATCAGATCGCCGCCAACATTATCGACGTGGATAGCAATCAACAGCCGGATCTGAAGCGCGTGGCGCCGGGTGACGCCGAGAACTCGTACCTGGTGCGCAAGATCCGCGGCACCGGCGCCGGCGTTCAGATGCCCCTGGGCTCGCCGCCGCTGAGCCCGAAGCAGATCGAGCGCATCGTCGCCTGGATCAACGCCGGCGCATCCACCGAATAGGGAGCAAAGCGAGCGCCAATGGGAGACCGGTGCCAGCAGCAGTCATAATAAGGCGCTTCGGGCTTTTTCTTGTTGTAGTCTGGGCAGCGTCGACGGTGAACTTCTTCGTGCCGCGCTTGGGCACGGGCCGCGACCCCATCCGCGAGAAGTTAGGCCAACTCATGGCCTCCGGCGGCCTGCGCCAGGAAGGCCTGGAGGAGATGGTCGCTGCCTACCAGGCCAAGTTCGGTCTCGATCAGCCGCTGATCGTGCAGTACGGCAACTTCCTCGTCGACATGGTGCAGCTCGACTTCGGTTACTCCCTGGCTAATTACCCGGCGCGGGTGAGCACGATGATCGGTAACGCCCTGCCGTGGACCCTCGGTCTGCTGGTGGTCGCCACGATCATGGGCTTTGTCATCGGAACGTTGCTCGGCGCCCTTATTGCCTGGCCGCGCTCGCCGCGTTGGCTCAAAGGCATGGGCGTGCCGCTCATGACCCTGTCGGCGGTGCCGTTCTACCTGCTGGGGCTCATCCTCCTCTACTTCCTGGGCCTGAAGTTCGGTCTCTTCCCCCTGTCTGGCGGTTACGCGCCAGGCTCGCTGGCACGCTGGAGTGTCAAGTTTGCCTTCGAGGTGCTGCACCATTCGGTGCTGCCCGCCCTCTCCATTGTAATCTCGGCTGTGGGGTTATGGGGGATGGGCATGCGCGGCATGATGGTGAGCACCGTCGGCGAAGACTACATCTCGCTCGCCGAAGCCAACGGTCTGCGCAATCGCACCATTTTCTTCCGCTTCGCCCTGCGCAATGCCTTCCTACCCCAGTTCACGGCGCTGGGTCTGTCCTTGGGCTACGTGGTGACGGGGCAGGTGCTGGTGGAAGTGGTCTTTGCCTATCCCGGCATCGGCAACCTGCTCTTTCAGGCGATCCAGTCCTCCGATTACACGGTGATCAACGGCATCGTGTTCTTCACGATCCTCTCCATCGGCTTGATCACCATGGCCATGGATTTGTTCTACCCGCTGCTGGATCCGCGCATCACCCACCACCGGGGGGCGGCCTCATGATGCGCCGGCTCATCCTCATGCGGAACTACCTGGCCGATTCGCCGTCGCTGGCCGTGGGCCTGGCCATGCTCTTGAGCCTGATCGCTTTCGGCGTCATTGGCCGGTTCATCATTGACGCAGAGATGGCTGAGCCTCTGGCGGCGACGCCGCGGCTGCAGCCCTCGACGGAGCATCCCTTCGGCACCGACGATTCCGGGCGCGATCTGTTCGCCGTCATGGTGGTGGGCGTGCCTCTCACTCTGCGTATCGGCTTTCTCGCCGGGGGCGTTGGCCTCGGCCTCGGCACCTTCCTCGGGTTTCTAAGTGGTTACATCGGCGGCAAGGTGGACACGATCATCCGCGGCACCGTGGACATTCTGCTCACCGTGCCCGGTCTGCTCGTGCTCATCTCCATTGCCTCGACGATCCGCGAAGAGATCAGCGTCGAGATCATGGCTCTCGTTGTTGCCTCGCTGTCGTGGATGTGGCCGACACGCACGATCCGTGCCCAGGTGCTGTCCATGCGCGAGCGCGCCTATGTGGACATGGCCAAGCTCAACGGCATGGGCACCTTCGAGATCATTTGGCGCGAACTGTTCCCAAACTTGCTGCCTTACCTGGCGGCGAGCTTCGCCGTTTCCGTGTCCGCGGCGGTGCTGGCGACGATCAGCCTGGAAGCGCTCGGCCTGGGCCCGCAGAACGAGCCCACCGTGGGCATGACCATCTACTGGGCGATCACGTTCTCGGCGCTGATCCGTGGCATGTGGTGGTGGTGGTCGATTCCCATTGCCTTCCTGGTCTTGCTGTTCGTGGGGCTGCTGCTTGTCGCTTCTGGTCTCGACGAGCTCGCGAATCCGAAGCAGAGGCAGGCAGAATGATCACCGCGGCCACGTCTCAATCCACCTCCAGCATTCAGCCCAGCAGCGCCGGCCGCGAGGTCCTGCTCGAAATTCGCGGCCTCGCTGTGCACTTCGAGACCCGACGCGGCGTCGCCAAGGCGGTGAATGACGTGGACCTCTCTCTATACAAGGGCGAGCGCTTTGGCCTGGTAGGGGAGTCGGGTAGTGGCAAGTCGACGTTGATCCTGTCGTTGCTGAACATGATCAAGCCGCCGGGCCGTATCGTGCACGGTAGCGCCAAGCTGAATAGGCGGGAGCTCACCAATCTCGACGGCGAAGAGGTGCGCCAGCTACGCCTGTCCGAGATCGCCATGATCCCCCAGGGGGCGATGAATTCCATGAACCCCGTCATGCGGATCGGCGATCAGCTCGAGCTCGCCATGGCCGAGCACGGCGGTGGCGAGCATTCGGTGCGAGAGCTCATGGAGATGGTGGGCTTGAGCGAAGCCACGGAGCGCCTCTACCCCCACGAGCTCTCCGGCGGCATGAAGCAACGTGCCTGCATCGCCCAGGCGATTTCGCTGAGTCCGAAGCTGATCTTGGCCGACGAACCAACATCAGCTCTCGATGTGGTAGTTCAAAGGCAGATCATGCAGACCCTGAAGAACCTGCAGAATCGACTCCACGCTACGGTGTTGCTGGTGGGTCACGACATGGGGCTGATGGCCCAGTTTGCCGAGCGCGTGGGCATCATGTACGGCGGCGAGCTCGTCGAGGTTGGCGAGGTGGACAAGATCTTCGTCGAACCCAAGCACCCGTACACGCGCCTGCTCATCGACAGCATTTCATCCTTCGAAACTAAGGGTGACTTCCGCGGCATTCCCGGTAACGCCATGTCGCTGCTGAACCCGCCTTCGGGCTGCCATTTCCACCCACGCTGCCCGAATAAGATGGACAAGTGCCAGGAACGGCCCCCGACTCTGAAAGAGATCGCCCCCGACCACACTGCGTCCTGCCTACTGTATGAGGAAGGAGAGAACTCATGAGCGACGAGTTCCTTCTCGAAGCGCGGGACGTGCGCAAGGTCTTCCGTGGCGGCGGCATGCTGCAGGCAGACACCGCCACCGTTGCCGTCGATCATTTCTCGCTGAAGATCGACGCCGATAACCCCACCTTCACCACCATCGCCGGCGAGTCGGGGAGCGGCAAGACGACGATCGCCCGGTTGTTGCTTGGTCTTGTAGATCCCACTTCGGGAGAAGTGCGCTACCGCGGACGGCCGTTACCCGATCTCGACAAGGTGAAGCGCAAGCAGTACCGCAAGGAAGTGCAAGCGATTTTTCAGGACCCCTTCGAGGTCTACAACCCGTTCTACAAGGTCGATCACATCCTAACGACACCGCTGAAGAAATTCAGCCTCGCCAATAGTCGTTCCGAGATACAGGATCGCGTGGAGACGGCCCTCACCGCCGTGGGCCTGCGGCCCGACGAGACTCTGGGCCGCTACCCGCATCAGCTCTCCGGCGGTCAGCGGCAGCGCATCACCACCGCCCGGGCGTTGTTGCTCGAGCCCAAGCTTATCATCGCCGATGAGCCGGTCTCCATGGTCGACGCTTCCTTGCGCGCCACCATTCTCGAGAGCCTGCATCGACTGTTCCGCGAGTTCGGCATCTCCTTCCTCTACATCACGCACGATCTCGCCACCGCGTACCAGGTAAGCGAGAGCCTCGTCGTCCTCTACAACGGCACCGTCGCCGAGGCAGGAGATACGGAGTCCATCATCCGCAATCCCAAGCACCCCTACACCCAGGAACTCATCCACTCCATTCCTGCGCCCGTTCCCGGTACGGAGTGGCTGGAGAAGCCGGTGGAAGAGAAGGCCGAGGGGAAAGAGATCATGGAGGCGGAGCACCAGGTCATTTCCGGCTGCCGCTACGTGCACCGCTGCCCCAAAGCGATGAACAAGTGTGTGGGCCAGCTGCCCGACCTCTATCAGACCGGCGACACCCGCGGCATCTCTTGCTTCCTCTACGAAGAGTCCGTACCGGTGCCTGATGGCGATCTGACGGAAATCCTGTCGACGAAGACGGCAACCATACAAGACTGACGGTCACTCCATGACAGGTCCTGCCTGCCTTCGTTCGACTGCTGCTTCTCTACTTCTCGCCGCACTGGCGATGATGGGCTGCAGCGCCAGCGACGACACCGTCACGGTGCCGCGCAACCGCACCCTGATCATGGACTGCTCCGACGTCGAAGCCTGTGGCGGCCAGATTCAGGACTACAACGCCTTCAATCCCTTCGTGCCAGGCGCCTCCTCGCGCACGGGGTGGAATTTCTCCTACGAGCCGCTCTATTACTACAATGCTTTCGTTGAAGAAAACAACCTGATCTCCTGGATCGCCAAGGGGCACGAGTACTCCGAAGACCACACGTCGGTCACTATCCATACCCGCTCCGACGTGAAGTGGAGTGACGGCACGCCGTGGACGGTGCGCGACCTCGTCTTCACCATCGATATGCTCAAGGGCGCGGCGCCGGAGCTGCTATGGTCGACGGACATTGCCAATTGGGTGAAGCAGACCGTCGTCATCGACGACAGCACGGCTCGCATCGATCTCGCCGCCGCCAATCCGCGTTTCCTATTCACGTTCTTCACCAACAACTTCGGCATCGGAATTCCTATCGTGCCCCGTCACGTGTGGGAGGGCCACGATCCGCTGACGTTCAGGAATTTCAACATGGAGAAGGGGTGGCCCATCCTGAACGGGCCCTACCGACTCGTCCATTCCGTGCCACAGCAGCGGATCTGGGATCGGCGCGACGACTGGTGGGCGGCGACCACGGGCTTCCACGCTCCGCCTGAGGTGGAGCGTCTCATCTACCTACCGTTCATGGACGAGACCAAGCGGGTGCAGAATCTGATCGCCAACAACATGGACACCAGCCTCGATTTGCGGCCACCAAACATCAAGACCGCCCTTGATCAAAACCCGAACATCACCACCTGGACAGGGCGCCAGACGCCGTACGGCTACCTCGACTTCTGGCCGGTGTCCTTAGGCTTCAACAACTTGGAGCCGCCCTACGACGATCCTGAGATCCGCTGGGCGGTGAACTACGCCATCGATCGCGATCAGCTAGTGGAAGTGGGTTGGCAGAACGCGGGCACGAAGACGCTGCTGCCCTTCCCTGACTATCCCTCCATGCGGCGGTACACGAGTCAGATTGAGGATCTGGTGCGTGACAGCGACATCGGCACCTTCGATCTCGAAAAGAGCGCTGCGATTTTGCGAGAAAAAGGGTGGGTGAAGCAGGGGCGGTTCTGGAGCAAGAACGGCGAGCGGCTGCGCATTCTCGTTGACATCTAACCGATCTTTCAGGATCTCGCGCCGGTGCTGGTGGCGCAGCTGCAAGGCGCCGGAATCGACGCCAACTTCCGCATGGTGCGCGACGCCTACACGCGCATCACTCAGGGGCGGGCTCAGGCGTTCATGAACGGCCATGGCGCCTCGGTACGGGATCCGCACTACACGCTGTCCCTCTACCACTCCCGGCACGTGCAGCCCACGGGCATTTTTGCCGAGTATCCTTGGCGGTGGTCGAATCCTCAGTTTGATGCTCTGGTGGAGCAGATGGGGACGAAGGACCCGGAAGATCCGCATCTGGTCGAGCTTTATCGACAGGCGATGAAGATCTGGTTAGCCGAGCTGCCGTCGATTCCGCTGGTCCAGTGGTATCATCGAGTCGCGCACAATGAGACGTATTGGAAGAACTGGCCGTCGGCGGAGAATCCGTATATCCACTCGGCGTATTGGCATCGGACGTGGGGGTTGGTGCTGCTGAATCTGGTGCCCACGACCTAATCAGGCCTGGTAGAGGAGATCGGCCTTGGAGGTGTGGCCAAAGCCGAGTCTGTGGTGGGGTGGGTTTGCGCTCCGGTCGGAATGGCTCCGGGTGGCTCGCGGATTGACATTCCTGCGGATTCGCTTGGTGCCGTAGGCCCTGAGGGTAACCGTTTACTGCTGTTCTGTGGTGATTCTGCGATAAGAGGTGGTCGTTGGCGCGTACGCGGCTCAGCTACAGTCATATCGGGCGACCTTCAGAGAACCCTACGCGCACCCCATTCTCGTGACCGTTCTTTGCGCTCTGCCAGTCGGTAGATCCGCCCTCAACGACAACGACGCGAGATCGTGCCGTGCGGCATGTCACCCGGGTTCACGGTCCTCATGCCCTCCATTATGCGTGGCTCGAAGATGAGATTGCGGTACCACCTGTGAATGGATCCGTCCGTTGCTCGCACGATGCTAAGTCCCGTGGTCCATGCCCAGCACACCGCGGAATGACCGGTCGGAGCCGGCGCCAGAGTTGTAGATGATGGTGTGAGTGCCGCTGATCATGCTGTCGATCTCCTCTTAAGGTGGAGTCCAGGTACGCAGTCTCTCGACCCGCTTCCAATTCTTCTCGGCCCGATCCAGATGCGGATCCGGAACGGCGGGATGGCTCTGTAATTCGAGTTGGTAGTGCTCGGGGAAGCGGCAGTGACGGGCGCCGAGCACAACGAGCTCCTTGTACCAGTCGTAGGGCACCTGGTTGTCATCGACGTAGCCGGCGTCGGCGAAATAGGTCTGGCAAGTGCGTGCGGAGCCGTCGATCTGTATCACTTCCACTGTCACCCGCTCGTAGCCCTCACCCTCGAACTCGTCGAGCACCTTGAGCTGCTCGGCGGTCATTCGGTAGATCGCCCCGTAGGCGACAGCATCACCGTCCGCGGCGAGGTTGCATTTTCCAGAGTCATCTACGCTCACCTTGTGAAAGCGCAGTCGGTGGCCCCGTAGAAGGCCACTCCGCACCTGCTTGCAGGCGCCGATGCGCTCGCTCAGGCGCAAGGGGTGCAGGTTCGAGCCGTAGGCGAAGTAGAGCATCGCTCACAAGGTATGTGACTATTCGAGGTAGTACAACCCGAAGAGAATCATCATTTCGTCGGTGCTGAGAAGACCGAAGTTGACGGTGTAGTCGCGGAAGTTGTCGTAGGTGGCGATCAGACGAAATCCCTCGCCGTGCTTGATTACCAGCGCGGGATCGTAGGTGAGGATGGGCGGGTGCTCCCAGTCGCTAGAGAAATAGACCTCTTCGCCATCGCGGTCTCCACCGAGAATCTCCACTCGAAACTCGGTGTTGAGCTCGTGGGCGTGGGAGAACAGTTGAAAGATGTTGACTCGTTGGTCGAAGGTGAAGTCGCGTTTCAGGGTGGTCACCTTCCCCGGGGGCAGGTCAATATCGAAGTTGTTGAAGTCGATGATCTGCGCTACGTGTTCGATCTCGTCGGGATCGGCGTAGTGCAGGTTGACGTAGACCTCACCCTCGAAGGATTCATCGGTGCGGTTGACGTAGTGGGAATTCATGTCGATCGCGTAGTTGGCGGGAATACGCAGGGCCACGCTTTCTGGCATTTCGTACTGCATCGAGGGCCACTGGGTGCCGAAGATGAACTCCTGAAAGAGGATGGGCAGGAAGTTCTCGGGCTGGGGCACCCCATGGCGATCGCGTAGGTCGCGGATCACTCCCTCTTCGGGCATGACATCAGCGGGGACGTCCTCTTCGAAGCCGTAGATGATGAAGTGGTGGCTACCGCGGCGCATGACGATCTCTATGGCGTCGATGAAGATCGGCGCCGGGTTGTTGAGGCGCTCGAAGTAGAACAGCTCCCGCTCGTTGTTGGGAAAGACCTCAAAGGGGCCCAGGTGTAGCTGAATGCCATAGGCTGGTGGCGTCAGCGGTGCGAAGACGTCTGTGTTGTAGAGGTAGCGCTCTTCGTTGTCGAGCAGAGTGGGGTCGGCGACCTCGCCGTCCTCCGGGGCACCCGCGATGATCCACTGCCGGATGAACTCGAGCTCGCCGAAGGTCAGGGGAACGCTCGGCGGCGGCGGCATCAGGGTGCCGTAATTGGGGTGATCGTTGTAGAAGTGATATTCGCTGGGGGCGTTGATCTTCTCCCACAGAAAGCTCTTGGACAGGCTGACGATGCCTTGGCTACCTAGTCGCACTAGGCCGGTCTCTTGGGCGGCGAGGTTGGTGGAGGGCACGTCGATGAGCTGGGAGTAGGCCACATCTGGGGTCAACAGCAGGTTAGACTGGTGAGCCTGGGAGGTGCCGGCCGCGTGGCAGCTCGTGCAGTTGTCAGTTAAGATTTGCTGCACCCGTGCCCACGTAGAGCCCTTGGACGAGGACGACACTAACTTACTGCCGCTATCGTCGTCGCAGGCGATCAGGAGCAGTAGCGGAAGAGCGAGAGCCAGGGCTGGGCGGGAACGAAAGCGGATGAGATGTGGAAACATGCCAATCGGCCTATTCTTTGGAGTCCGTGCAGGACTGATACCCATAAGCTAATGCTGCATGTGATGGCCGTGTTATAGCGTTACGGCTGCACCCACAGGAGATCCATCATGCTTGCGCATCTAAGCCATGGCGCCAACCCAGCCCGTCGCACACGAAATAGACCGTGTCGTCCAGAAGCCTGAGGTGAATGCACCTGTGTATACGACGATGGGCGACCGCGAGCAGTACCTCTTTGATCTGCAAGGCTTTCTCGTGGTGCACGGTGTGCTGTCCGACGCCGAAGTCAAAGCCCTCAACGATTCCCTCGACGTCAATGCCGACAAAATCGGCACCCACGAGGCGCGGCAGACGAGCCCAGTCCTCGAAGGCACTCACAAGCGCGGCCACGTGGGGGGCATGCTCACCTGGGAGCACCCCTGGTGCGAGCCCTGGCGTGAGTTACTGGCCCACCCGAAGCTGATCCCCTACTTGAACACCCTGTTCGGTCGCGGCTGGAAGCTCGATCACATGCCCGATGTGCTGACCTCGACGAAGGGCGCTGAGGGGTTAGCTCTGCATGGGCAGGGGAGCCTCACCTTCAGCGGTTCTCGGTTCTACGCCTTCCACAATGGCACGATGCGCTGCGGCTTGATCAACTGCCAGTTCTACCTCGCGGATCAGAATCCCGGCGACGGCGGGCTGTGCGTGATCCCCGGCAGTCACAAGGCGAACCTCGCCGTGCCTAGGGCTATCGCCGACTACGAAGAGGATCGAGAGATCGTCTATTCCGTGCCGGCGAAAGCAGGCGATCTCGTGATCTTCAACGAGGCCACCACCCATGGTACGCTGAGTTGGACGGCGGACCACGAGCGCCGAGTCGCGCTCTACCGCTTTACCCCGAAGTACCTGCACTACACCGGCGGTGCCTACGAGACCTCGCTGCCTGAGTGGACGAGCGAGCTCAATGGGGCGCAGCGGGCGGTTCTCGAGCCGCCTTACGTGTATAACCGTGCTCTCATCGAAGACGATGGCAAGAGTCTGACGTCGCCTCGGCGCGAAGGGGAGTGAGGGAGCCCGCGTCATGGCGGTGACCCTGCGCGCATCAGGCCGCACCGTTTCCCCCGCTTGGGCTGTGCGCCAGCGTGACCTCATTGACCGCATGGACCGGGTGGCGCTGCACTTTGTCGATCACGCCACCCGCGTCGACGGGTCGCTCATTCAGCGCTCAGTGTGGACGAGCATGGATGGCACTGACAACGGCCTCGAGGCCTTCCTCTCCTTCCCCCTGCTTTACCTCATCGGGGGCGGCGAGCACCTGCACGGGCTCGGACGTCGCGAGTTCGACGCCATCACCCGCCAGTACGCCGGATACGGCACCGTCGACCGCGACTTCGTCACCGGCTTCGACTGGTTCCATCACTCCGAGTCCTACACCTACGCCTACTACCTTGCCATGAGCGATCCTGAGCATCAGCTGGATCGCGCTCGCGACCTGCGCTACGCCGCCATGTACATCGGTGAGGATCCGCTGGCCGAAAACTGGGATTCGACGCACCGCCTCATTCGCTCGCCGCTGAACGGCAGTCACGGACCGCGCCTCGTTACCACCCAAACGGACTGGGACTACCACCGGCCCATTCTCGCCAATTACCTTGCGCCCTTCGAAGATATTCCGGGTGTGGACAATTCGGACCCGCTGTTCAAGGTAGATTGGACGGACGACGAGATGTTCAGCCAAGTGCTCAAGCTCATCAACGAGCGCATGATGTGTGGTGACGTGCCCCTCAACCTCTGTGCTACCAGCATGGTCACCAACGCCTACCTGCACACTGGCGAGGCGAAATATCGCGACTGGGTCCTCGACTACTTGCAGGCGTGGACGGAGCGACGCGACGCCAACGGCGGCCTGATGCCCGACAACGTGGGGCTCACGGGCAAGATCGGCGAGCTCATGAACGGCAAGTGGTGGGGCGGCTATTACGGCTGGCGCTGGCCCCACGGTGCGCGCAACATCCTCGAGCCCTCGCTCGTCGCGGGCAGCTGCGCTCTGCTGATGACTGGGGACGATTCATGGCTCGACCTGGCACGTTCTCAGCTCGACCGCCTGTGGCAGGAACGCAGAGAAGTAGATGGTCAGACCATGTTGCCGGCACGCCACGGTGATCAAGGCTGGTTCGATTTCCGGCCCCCCGATCCCTACCTCTACATCCACCTGCACTACCTGTCACAGGCCGAGGAAGATGGGGCGCGTATCGATGAGGTCTTTCCCGATCGTGACGATTTTGTGGAATGGCAGGAGGATTTCGGCGCGGCTAAAGCCGGCATCTGCTCGCCAAAGCCGTGGTCACGATTCATGGAGGGAGAGAATCCGACCTATGTGGATGAAGCCTTCGCTGCTACCTCGCGCAGTCTCCACTTGGCTCTCGACCGGCAGGAAGCCGACGACAGCGATCCCGAAACCCGGGAGTGCTACCACTTCCAGAACCTGAACCCCGTCGTGCCAGAGGCGCTCGTGCAGATGATGATGGGCACGCCAGCGGCGATCTACAACGGCGGCCTACTGCAGAGCCACCTGCGCTGGTTCGACCCCAGCTATCACCGTCCCGGCCTGCCCCAGGACATCGCCGCCTTGGTCACTTCGGTGTCCGCCGACTCCGCGACCGCTCAGCTGGTGAACCTCGACCCTGTGCGATCCCGCAAAGTCGTGGTGCAGGCAGGCTCCTTTGGCGAGCACGAGTTCACCACTGCCACCCTCGATGGCGTGGCGACCGACATCAGCGCAAGCTCTTTCACCTTAGATCTCGGCGCCGGTGCCGTGGCCAGCCTCGACCTCGGCCTGCGCCGCTTCGCCGCAGCTCCCTCGTATCGGTTTCCCCCCGAGCTTTCGTGAAGGTCCTCCTCGTCGGCGGTTTCCTGCCCGGCCAGTCCCTGTGGTCGATTCAGCAGGGCTTCCTACGGCTCGGCCATGACGTCATCTACCAGCCCTCACGGGGCTGCATCGAGGCCCACCGCACCGCGGACATCGCGCTGGCCGCGGAAGAGGCCGACCTCATCCCGGACGCTTCGCACTGGCGCCTAACCTTTCGCGATGCCGCCGCCTTCTTGGACGGACTTCTCGAGATCGTCGCCCAAGAGCGGGTCGAACTCCTGCTCTGGTGGTTTCCTAAGGACGACAAGCCCGCCAGGCTCATTGCTGCCCTGCGTGAGCAGTTCCCGCACTGTAGGACCGTCGCCCACACTCAGGATGATCCCTGGGACGTAATCCGCAATCCCGAGTTCTCTTCCGAATTCGAGTTCGCCGTCACGTGCTGCAAGGAGAGCGAGCCCGTCTACGCCGAGCGAGGTATCCGCGCCATTACTCTTTACCCACCGCCTGCGCTGGAACTCCACGGCAAGGCCACGCCATCGCCACGCGAGGCTTGCGACTTTTCCGTGACAATGCTCTCTCTCTACTCTCGAGAGGGTGGCGAACGTAAGCATTACCTTTCTTCCGAAAACACCATCGATCGCGTCACTCACCCCATTCCCTTTCCTGATCAGCGTGCCCTGCGCCACGAAGTGATCGCCGCCATTCAAGATCTCGGCCACTTGCACGTGTACGGCGGCATGGGCTTCGGGACCTTTCCCGGAGTACCGCGCCCCTCGTACCGCGGCTTCCGTAGTTACCAGGAGTTACCGGGAGTGTACACGGCGAGCAAGATCAACATTAACCAGCACAACTCACCGCTGACCTACGGCATGCTCAACCAGCGCGACACTGCTATCACCGGCGCCGGCGGCTTTATGCTCACCGACTACGTAAACGGCATGGAAGAGGTCTTCGACATCGGAACTGGCATCGATACCTGGGAGTCGGTGGAAGAGTTGACCGACAAGGCGCGCTGGTGGCTTGCGCACGACGAGGAGCGCCAGCGCGCTGCGCGCTCGGCGCAGCAGCGGATCCTATGCGATTACGGGAACGGCGCCTACGTGCAGGAGCTGCTGCGGTTCGTGGCCTCAGAGGGCGCCTGACTCCGTCGCCCGTATATTGAGACGGTCATGACTCGATTGGACCCGACAGCACCTGCGACTGCGGGCGGCGACATCTCTCGACGCCGCTGGCTCCAGCAGGCCGGCGCCTCCGCCGCCAGTCTGGCTTTAGCCCCCGGGCGGACCCTGGCGCAGAAGAGCCGCTCTCCCAATGTCATCCTCATTGTTGCCGATGACCTCGGCAGCCGCGATATCGGCTGCTACGGTGCCGACGATCTTGTCACGCCCAACATCGATGGCCTCGCCAAGCTCGGTGTCCGCTTCAGCCAGTTCTACGTCACCGCCGCCGTCTGTCTGCCCTCTCGTGCCAGTTTGCTCACGGGACGCCACTACCAGCGTGTGATGATCGATGGTGTCGGCCTCGATGGCTCGGAAGTGACCCTGGCCGAGCTGTTGCGCGCGGCGGGCTACAGAACCGCCCTGTACGGGAAGTGGCACCTCGGGCATCGCAAGGATGTCAGCCCAAAGAGCCAGGGCTTCGACAGCTTCGTCGGCTTCAAGTACGGCGCTATCGACAACTATTCCTACTACTACTATTGGGGCCCCGGTGCCAAGCCGGCCATGTGGCGGGAGGACGCGCTTATCTACGAGGGCGGGCAGCACTTCTCCGAGGTCGTGGCAAATGCCGCTGTGCAGTTTATCTCCGACACTGGCGATCGTCCCTACTTCCTCTACCTGCCCCTCAACATCCCACACTACCCGCTGCAGCCTTCTGCGGAAGATCTGGAGCGTACCCGCCACATCACCGATCTGGCGCGCCGAATGTACGCCGCGTTCGTTACAACCATGGACCGCTGCATAGGCCGTGTGTTGAAGGCGGTCAACGACAGCGACCAGACGCGCGATACCATCGTCATTTTCCTCAGTGATCATGGCCACTCGGAAGAGAAGGACACCTTAGGCGGCGGTGGACGGTCCACGCCATTTCGCGGCGGTAAGGGCACGTTTTGGGAAGGCGGCATCCGGGTGCCGTGTATCGTCACTGCCTGGGGTCGGGCGCCGGCTGGAGAGGTGCGGCACCAGCTATCGTCGAGCCTTGACCTGTTTCCCACCATCGCCGAGTGGTGTGGAGTACCGCTGCAGGGGCTGGAGGTGGACGGCCGCAGCCTGACCCAGGTGATCGCCTCGGCACAGGCTCCTTCACCCCACGACCACATGGTATGGCAGTACATGAACTGGGCGGCAGTGCGCAGCGGCGACTGGAAGTTCGTCGCCGACGACAAGAAAGACCTGCATCTCTACCAGCTCTCCGTAGATCCGGCAGAGTCGAAAAACCTGTTCAAGAGTCATCCCGATCAGGTGCGACGATTAGTTGATCTGCATCGAGCGTGGGTGACGGAGATGCGAGAGGATCCACGGACCCACACCCATCTGCCACCCGTGCCTGGGCAACCGTTGGCGCCGAAGCTCACCTTTCCCCGGCGCTAGCTCATGAGCTCTCGCCCCAGCCGAATCCTTGCCGCCGCGGCGCTGACCCTGGTCACCGGCCTTGCTACCCAGACGTCTGCGTCCCGCAAGGTGATCCTGTTCTTCGGCGACAGCCTCACTGCCGGTTATCAGGTGGGCCGTGCCGCTTCCTTCCCCTCGGTAGTGCAGGCGCGTATCGATTCGTTGGGGCTGCACTACGAGGTGGCCAACGCCGGCCTGAGTGGCGAGACTTCTGCCGCTGGCCTGCGACGCATCGACTGGGTGCTGCAGCGTCCCATTGACGTCTTCGTGCTCGAGCTCGGCGGCAACGACGGCCTGCGCGGGGTGGCGCTGGAGTCCACCGAAGAGAACCTGCGGCAGATCCTCACGAGGGTACGTGTCAGGTATCCCAAGGCGGCTCTCGTCGTCGCCGGGGTGCGTCTACCGCCGAATCTGGGACTGGAGTACACCGAACAGTTCCGAGGCATTTTTCCTAAGCTCGCTGCCGAGTTTGACGCCGTCCTGATTTCGCGCCTGCTCGACAGGGTGGGGGGCGACCTCGATCTCACTCCGGACGGAATTCACCCCACTGTCGAAGGCCACCGTCTAGTTGCTAATACCGTGTGGGATTACCTTGGACCGCTGCTGAAGCGGCTCGAAACCGGCGCGCCCGGCTCCGCTGATGAAGCCGCGTCCGAGCCCACTTCAACAGGATCGGATTCACGGTAACGTTCCGCTGACTCCACAGGGGAACTGTGCGCTTCCGAAGGATTGCCAAACTTGTGGATGGCGATTTACCGTTCACGGCAGAGCCTCACGCGGTGGATCCACCCCCAACCCTGTCGGCTTCGTAGCACTGAGGCTCGGGCCGATGCCCTCACTGCACTACGAGGGGCAATTCGGTTCCTGATAGAGGAAGAACTCAAGGACACCGTTACGCAGCCAGGGTCTGCCGATTCATCTTTCTTGTCGCACCCTTGATCCTCTCAGCAATCCCAGGGTACCGTTCGTATCTCGAAGTATTATCACATGCTTGACGAAGGTCTGCTCTACGTTCGGCGTTACCGAATTGATCTAAGAGGGCTGAGTGCGATCCGTTCGTGAACGACAAACAAGCGGATCCGGGCTCAGTCGGTGCTGCGCAAAACCTGCAGGGGGGGTGAGGTGTGGATGCCCCGGCTGCCTGAGATGCCGACGCCGACGGTGAGTATGGGAATCACGGCTAGCGCGAATAGCAGCGGCGTCAACGAAGGTTGGAAGGTGACCTCGAAGACATAGGTCGTCAGTCCCCAAGCTCCGGCCAGAGCGAGCAGCATTCCCGCTAGGCCTCCGAGCGATCCCAGACAGGCGTATTCGACGAGAAGAATACGTAACACCTGTTTACGGTGCGCGCCGAGGGTGCGTAGCAGCGCGCTTTCCCGCAGTCGGTGAAACCGGCTCGCCGACACCGCCGCGACCAGCACCACGAGCCCGGTGGCGACGCTGAAGAGGCTCATGAAGCGCACCACGTGGCCTACCTTCTCCAGAATGGAATCTGCGGTACGCAACACGAGGTCAAGGTCGATGATGGAGAGGTTGGGAAAGGATTGCACCAATTCGCGCTGCAAACGCGCCCGGCTAGCGGAGTCGGCAGCGCGGGTGACGAGCACGTGGAACTGAGGTGCCGTCTCCAGAATCCCCGTGGAGAACACAACGAGGAAATTGGGCATAATGCGCTGCCATTCGACCTTTCGCAAGGAACTGACCACGACCGTGATGGGCAGGCCCTGCACGTCGAAGACGAGACTATCACCTACGGTCACCCCTAAGGCCTTGGCGATGCCGTCTTCGAGAGAGATGAAGTTCGTGTCCTTGCTGGCGGTGCCTTTCCACTGCCCTGCGAGCACGGTCTCGGTTTCGGACAGCTGCCCCCGATAAGTGACGCGATATTCCCGAAACAGAGTCCAACCACCACGTCGGTTGCGCACCGGTTCCTCAGATAGTTCCTGCACCGTCTTGTCCTTCACTTCCGCCAGGTACATCGTCACGATGGGCACCTGATCGATGACGGGCATGTTCAAGTCACGCACAAGAGCGGCGACGCCCTCGGCCTGATCCGATTGGATGTCGAAGATCACCACGTTGGGCTGATCGCCGCCGCTCACTGAGTCGATGTGGGCGAGGATGGAGCTCTGCGCCGTGTACAGACAGGCCACGAGAAAGCTGCCCATGCCCAGGCTCACCAATAGCAGTAGCGTCTGGTTGTGGGGCCGGTACATGTTGGCCACCCCGTGGCGCCAGGCGTAGCTCCACTTGTGTGGGAAGAACCTGCGGGCGAAGCTGCGCAGTAGCCGTGCGGTTAACGCCAGCAGTGCCAAGGCTGTCGCCGATCCACCCGTGAATATCAGAGCGTGATCCTCGCGGCCGGTGAGCAGGCGCGCCAAGGCCAGGGTGCCGAGCAGAGCGAAGGCCGAAATGACAATGCGCAGTGCGCGATCTCGATAGGTCGCTATCGATTCGTACGATGCGCGCAGCGCCAGAAGGGGACTCGCGGAGCGGATCGCCACCAGGGGTAGGGCCGCGAACAGCAGGGAGATCCCCGTGCCTACGGCGAGGCCCTCGAAGACCGGTGGCAACAGGAAGGCGACGGTGACGCCCGAGGGAATGAAGTCGGCCACCAAGTCAGGAATGAAGATCGTGACGATTACGCCCACTACGGTACCCAATGCCGAGCCCGCCAGGCCCATGGCCGTTGCCTGCAGAAGGTAGATCCACAGCGCCTGACTCGAGCTTGCACCGAGTGACCGTAGAATGGCAACGATGGCCAGTTTCTGCTGCACGTGCGAGTGCACGGCACTGGCGATCCCCACGGCGCCGAGCAGCAGGGCAACGAAGCTGCCGAAACCGAGGAAACGGTAGAGGTTGTCGAGGCTGCGACCGAGTTGGCGCTTGCGGTCCTCGACGGTGTCCACGTCCACCCCTTCGAGCTGATCAGAGAGCGATTCGGCGGCAGCTTCGACGTCGCGTTTTCCGTCGTCGCCGAAGTAGAAGTAGATGATGTACTCGACACGGCTGCCGCGCTTGATGAGTCCGGTGTCGTCGAGGTAGTGGAGGGGGATGAAGACACGTGGCTGTACATCGCTGCGCAGGGCGGTCTCGCCGGGAACTCCTTTCAGCCGTCCGACGATCTCGAAGGTCAGAGTGCCGACGCGAACGGAGTCGCCGACGGCGTTGCCGAACTGCAGCAGCAGGCCTTCGTCGACCAGAGCGCCTCTGCCCTGCTGGAAGGTGTGCGCCGCATCGGTGGGCTCCGTGACCATGTCGCCGTAGTAGGGGAAGCCGCCATGTATGCCGCGCACCTGAGCCAGGCGCGTGCCCCCCGAGCTCGGAAGCAGCACCATGGAATTCAGCTCGATGATGCGCGACTGCTCGCCGCCAATCGAGTCGAAGAGTGCTTCCGCCACCTCGGTGAAAGGCCGCCGGCTTTCCACCTCCATGTCCGCGCCCATCAGCACCGCCGACTGTTGATCGACGCTGTACGCCATCGATTCTGAGAGCCCGCGCAGGGAAGTGAAGGCGGTGACGCCTACGGCGATAGCGCCGGTGAACAGTAGCAAGCGCCGCCGCTGTCCGCGACTGTCGCGCCAGGCCATGCGCAGTACCCAACTCATGTGGCGACTTCCGTCTGGGTTCCCGGCATGTCAGAGATGATCTCCCCGCCACGCAAGCGGATGACGCGCTGGGTGCGATCGGCGAGGTCCATATCGTGGGTGACGAGCACAAGCGTGGTTCCGGCCTCGGTGTTGAGCCCGAAGAGCAGATCCTCGATGGACTTGCCGGTATCGGCGTCGAGGTTGCCTGTAGGCTCATCGGTGAAGAGAATGCGCGGTTTGTTGATAAAGGCGCGGGCGATGCCCACGCGCTGCTGCTCGCCGCCCGACAGCTGTGCCGGGTAGTGGTGTAGGCGGTCTGCGAGGCCGACGCGCTGCAGCCAGGTGGCGGCGTGACTCCCGGCGGCCCTTTCTCCTCGCAGTTCCAGGGGCACGGCGACGTTCTCCAGGGCGCTCAAAGTGGGTACGAGCTGGAAGGTTTGGAAGACGAAACCCACGCGCTCACCGCGCAGCTGGGCGCGCTCGTCTTCGTCCATGTGCTCCAGGGGCTGACCGTCGAGGATCACCGAGCCTGAGGTGGCGCGGTCGAGACCGGCGCAGAGGCCGAGCAGGGTGGTCTTGCCACTACCCGAAGGGCCCACTACCGAGAGGGTGGCGCCTTCCTCGACGCTGAAGCTCACTGAGTGCAGAACGGTGAGGTCGCGCTCACCGCTCCTGTAGGTCTTGGTCAGGTCCCGTACTTCGAGTACTGCCGTCAAAGCTCTCTCTCCCTCTTCAATTTCAGCAACAGGTCGGGACGAGCCGTCATGATCCCGGTGACTCCCAGATCCATCAGACGCGCCATCTCTTCTCTTCGATTGATCGTCCACACCTGCACTGGCATGTTGCGCTCGCGGGCACGGCGGACAAAGCCCTCGTCGACTATCGTGAACGCGCCGAGGGCTTTGGGCACGTGGAAAACCTGAAAGCCCGGGTTCGTCAATGCGTCCAGCCGCAGCTTGTGCATCACCAGGTACCAGGCCATTTCTCCCACGCCCGGTGAGGTAGCGACCTCTGGACAGGCCGCGCGGAACTCCTGCATGGGACCGCCGCCGAATGCCGCCACGGCGACTTGTGTCAGCGCATCGTGTTGCCGGAGGTGATCACAGAGGGCAGTCGGCGCGCCGGACGTCCGCGACTTGATTTCCACCAGCATACGCTGGCCGGGAAAGGCCTCCAGCATTTCCGCCATGGTGGGAATGCGGATCCCTTGCCCGCGATACGGCGTCGTGATCCCGTCGTCGTCGGACCAGCTGTAGCCAGCGTCGAGGTCGCGCAGCTCCCTTAGGGTCAGAGAATTTACGCGTCCATTACCGTCGGTAGTGCGGTTCACAGTGGGGTCGTGGATCACCACAAGCTCGCCGTCGCGGCGAGCGTGCACGTCCATCTCCAGCACGTCAACGCCAAGCTCCGCAACGCGATGGAACTGCAGGATTGTGCTCTCCGGACCCAGTTTCCAGCCACCTCGATGGGCGATGACTTGAAAGCCGATATCAGCGAAGTGAGGGTGGTCTTTGGCGACAGGGACCGGCTTGATCCAGGCCAACAGAGCGAGCGACAGGTAGAGGCCGAGCATCCCGAGCAGAGCCCATAGCAGTTTACTGCGCGGCATCGCCCGACTTGTGCGATGCGTCCTCACCGTGTCGCACCGCTTCCAGCCTCACTTCGTCACCGACGACGTAGGTAACGACTCGGATCCACTCTCCGTCCGCCCCGGGAAGGGGAGTTTCGACGTCGATGACGGTGCTCTCCGAATCTTCGTTCACAGCGTGCTCGATCCTCCTCCACTCACTGTCGCTCTCTCGCTCGAGCCGCGCCTCGTGCAAGTAGCCGGTACGGCTGATGAGAAAGAAGTCGATTTGCAGCCGGCATTGGGATGGATCGCGAGCGACAATGCGACCGCGGCCCAGAACCGAAGCTACATCCAGGCGCAAGTGGTGCCGTCCTGGGGCCAGCTTTCTCGCCTCCTCCACCCGGTAGGTGGCAGCGCGGCCTTTGGCGTTGACGCAAAGACGGTCGCCGGTCTCCACCGCCTCCAGCCCTTCCACCTCCACCGAGCAGGCCCGGCGATCCAGCGCGATGATAGTGCCAGTCTGCCGTGGCTGGGGAAACGACCAATGGCGACCGCACCCCGACAGACTCACAGCACCGCAGCTCCAGCTCTCGTCATCTTCGCAGACCGCCAGGGCTCCGTCGAGAACCGCTCCGTCCGCGTAACGGCTGATGCCCCGTCCTGAGGTGGACCAGTATAGTCGCACGGTGCGCCCCTCTCGCGTGTGTAGGGTGATCCCCGTTGCGGTACCCCCGGGCTCTGGTGCCAGATACTCCACGGCACGCAGTCGGCTGTCGCCTAGGCGGGGCTCGAAGACGAGGTCCACGCCGGAGTCGACAGTCCCGGCCGGCCGATCGAAAGCGAGGGCATGGTACTCGTACTTCGACTCTTCCGGCTCACCCATGACCGCCGTGGCCCGCGCCGTGCGAATCCGCGTGCCGGCGCTGACACCGAGCACGTGCAGGTCGAGCTGGGCCTCGGCGTCATAGCGAGACCGCCAGCTGCCGCGAAAGGACACGTCGGCAGCGATGTCGTGAACGTTGTCCATGTAGGCGAGTCCCGCGTGATCGGGGTGCTCTACTGCTTCCAGATCACCCCTTTTTACCCCCTCGCCGGCCAGAGTGCCAGGAAGTGAAACGGTCCGAACCTGGGCAAGTTCCAGCGCCCCTTCCATACCACGGCAGATTCGCCAGTGCTGTCCCGGGCCTCGTACTCGCGACAGGTCGACGACGGCAACGCCGTCGCCGTCGGTCTGCACTAGCGCGAGTAGCCGCCGGAAGCACACGCCGGGGCGGTGCCAGCGCAGGGTCTCGGCATTAAAGCACCAACGTTCAGCCTCCACCTCCACCACTTGTACACCCGGGGCCTCCATGGTCCGGACCAGACGGCCGCGGCCGGCGATCTGCTTGAGGAAGTGCCAGGGAGTGTCGAAGGGCAGCTCCAGGGGGTACACTCCCGGGAGCACAGACCACACGCTATTATGGGTCGCCCAGTTGCCCTCCCAAGTGCGCACGCTCGACCAGGACTGGGGGTATCCGAGATCGGACAGGTAGGGGCGATCGTGAGCGTACAGCTGCACGTCGAGCAGGTCCATGTGCCTGTGCCAGGGGGCATCGCCGAAGACGATGCCCGCCGACGCACGCTCGCGCCCATTTTCTCCACAGCGCAGTATGGCAAAGCCGGCACCGTCGAGAATCGTCGAGCGCGGACATGACGTTTTGACTGCCCTCCGCGGCAATACATTGTCTTCGAGCAGGGAGCTGATCCGACTCCGGTTCTCCTCACCCAGGGGCTCCAAAGGGTCCGGCCCCAACGGGGTCTGCACCCCAGCCGAGCCGCCGTCTCCGAAATGCAGGGGCACGCGATCCAACATGAGCACTTCGTAGGGGTTGCGGACGATCGCTGCGATGCGGGGATCGTCGAGCAGGGAGGGATATTCTGACTCCCGGTACGTTTCCGGGTGTAGAGCCCGCAAACACCGAATTTGCTCCTCAAGCTGAAAGACACCATTCGTGTGGGTGTTGTTGTAGCCGCCCGTCGCCTCCGGTGGGACGCCGTCCGGGGTGAAGTTGTTGGTCACGAACACCCGCAGCCGGTCGGGTCCGCGGTCGTAGAGCCAGTCCATCACGTCGGTGGCGTCGGGCCGGTCGAGGGCGCGCAGTACGGTGAGCGCCCCGATGCTAGTGCGCGGCTTGTTGCTGAGGGCGGCGCCGTCGATGGCGCACTGCACCATGACGGCCAGCGATTCCTCGATCAGATGAGTCGCATCTCGGGGTCCCTCGAGCTCAAGCCCCAGGGCACCGACGCGCTCGACTATCTCCTCGTCCTGGCGCAACAGAGGCCACACCGTGTCGTAGGCTAGGGAATGGATTTCTGACACCGCAGGCACGTCAATGGCGTAGGCCAGGGACCCCTTGCGGTAGAGGGACCTCACGGGATCGTTGGCGCTCGCCCAATCGGGCTGACCCCCGTCCCAGGGCGTCTCTTCCTCCTGAGAGGGACCGTGGCGAAACTGCGGTGCCGCCGCCACGTAGACCTCCTCCTGAGCCCAGCGTAGTAGCAGTATCGCAAGCTGCCGAGCCATCTCGGCGTCGAACTGTTGCCGCAACCGCGCCGTCAGCGTGCGAATGGGTACGGAATACTGACCCACCAGCTCGCGATGGCTGGAAGCCGCGAAGAGGTAGACGTGACCCGTTGCGTCGAAGTAGCCGAAGCCGTCATCGATGAAATCGCCACTGCTGAAGTCGCCGGCGAGCAGATCATTGCTCGGGTAGGTACTGCCGCAAGCCGGGCACTCGGAGCTAAGGTCTCGGGGGCGGTGGCAGCGTTGCCACGGGTAGAAGCCGTGATAGCGGAAGATGGCAGTGCCGCAGCTCGGACAGCCCTGGTGCACGTTGACATAGTGAGCGCGGGGGAATTCGCAATTCGGCAAGTGATCCCAGAGCATCCGATCACTCTGCGCCGCCCACCATTGCAGCGTTTCTTCGTTGAAGGTACTGTCCTTGACTGCCTGCAGAGTCTGTCGAGTCTTGCGGCTCGACCACCGATCCTCTAGCGGCCAGCGGCGCGGCCAAGTCACCCCGTTGTATTCGAAGGGCTCGCGCAGCTGAGCTAGGCCGCGCACTTGAATACTGCAGCGATCGGAGTGGTCACCGATCCGGACCTCAATATCGACGTCGCCGGGGCGTGGTGGTGCTCGCAGGTAGAACATCCAGGCCCTGTCGCGAGCCGAGTAGCGTTCGTCGACGAGGGTGAAGCCCGGCGCAGATAGCGCCGGGCGGGTAGTCGGCGCTGACACCACAGGTAGCCGGAACTGTCTCTCTGTCAGGATCAGTCGCGGCGACCAAGCGATCACGATGTTTCCTCCTCATCCCGGGACGTAGAGCGCGACTTGGCGTATACCACTTTGCTTCGAGACCATCGCAGTGCGACAAGATGGTCCGCTATGACCTTACCATCCAACGTTTCTTCCTATCCCTCCCTCCACGCCGTCGTGGCTGATGGCAGTGTAGGCCGGGGTCGCCGCAATCACTGCCGACAAGGTCAAAGTTGATCAGGCCCCGTCGTAACCCACCAGAGGACGCATCCAGATGTTACGGAAGCGAATCGGGTTGCCGTGGTCCTGCAACTTCAACGGTCCCACTTCCGGATCGGGCTCGGCGTAGCTGCACACGTTGCGATGACCCGTAGGCCCCATGGCCTCCTGCCGGTGATGGAGCAGCACGCCGTTGAAAATTACGGTGACAAACGCGGGAGTCACCAACCAGCCCTCTTCCCAGATCGGTGCTTCGAAGATGATGTCGTAGGTCTGCCACTCGCCAGGTTTCCGACAGGCGTTGACCAATGGGGGATACTGCCCGTAAATCGCGCCTGTCGCGCCATCTGCGTACGTGGGGTTGTCATAACAGTCGAGCACCTGAACCTCATAGCGACCCATAAGAAAAACGCCGCTATTGCCGCGTCCTTGGCTGTCGCCCTCAACCTTCTCCGGCGCTGCCCACTCGAGGTGTAGCTGGCAGTCGGCGAACATCTTGCGGGTCTGGATGTCGCCGGTCTTGGCCACCACCTCCATGTAGTCGTTCTCCACCTTCCACTCCGCGTCCCTGCCCAGGTCGCGGGCGCTCTCCCATTCCGTGAGGTCGCTGCCGTCGAAGAGCACGACAGCATCGGAAGGCGGTGCGCCCGGTTCGGTGCTGGGGGTGACCAATGTGGGCTGCGGGCGCTGGCTGTCGTGCACCCTCCAGGGTTGGCCGGGGATGAAATTGGTGTCATCGTATCCAAGCTGAGCCATGGGAACGGTTCTATCCTTTTCGATGAGATTGTCGTTGGTAGTAATCTGCCCTACGCCGCCCGAAGTACGCGGCCAGCACGGAGGTTCTGCAGCTGTCCGTCCCGCACGGCGGCGAGACCGTTGACGAACACGTGGTCGATGCCCACCGGGTAGCGGTAGGGCTCGTTGAAGTCGGCGGCCTCGGCGATGGTATCGGAGTCGAAGACCAGGAGGTCGGCCCACAGGCCTTCGCGCACCAAGCCGCGCCCAGGCAAACGGAAGCGCATGGCGGCGTGGCCGGTGAGCTTGTGGATGGCCTGCTCCCAGGTCAGGGTCTGCTGCTCGCGCACAAAGTGGCGCAGAAAATAGGGGAAGGCGCCGTACGAGCGCGGGTGATGCTTACCCTCGGCGAGCACACCCTCGGGCACCAGCGAGAAACCATCCGAGATCACGCCGCCGATGGTGTGCCGGGCGATGTTGAGGAAGTCCTCCTCGGACACGTCCTCTGCTAGCATCCACGGTTGCGCTTCTTCCTCGATAAGGATGTCGAGCACGGCATCGTGAGGGTCCTGGTCGCGGGCCTGTCCGATTTCGACAAAGCTCTTGCCCACGAGCTGAGCGTTGCGCTCAGCGCTGCCGAGCCAGATCAGATGCCAGTCGCCATCCTTGACGAGGTTGCGCTTGCGGCTGCCCCCCGATTCGGCGCCGTGGGTCATCGTGTCCTGCTTGATCTTTTCCCGCATCTGGGGGTCCCGCAGTCGCTGCAGTAGCGCTTCGTCGCCGCCGTCCAGTGACCATGGCGGCAGCAAAGACTTCAGCGTTGTAGAGCCAATGGTGTAGGGGATGGCATCGCAGCTCACGTCCACGCCTCGTGAGCGGGCTGCGTCCATGGTAGCCAGCAACTCTGACGTCGCGCCGATCTTTGGCGATCCCGGCTGCATGTGCGAGACGTGGGCGGGAATCCCCGTCTGTTCGCCTACGGCGATCACCTCGTCCACAGCATCGTGGATGCTCTCCGTCTGGTTGCGGATGTGAGAGGTGTAGATGCCCCCGTAATCACCGACGACGCGCCCGAGCTCGACGATCTCCGAAAGCTTGGCGAAGGGACCCGGGGCGTAGGCAAGTCCCGTGCTCATTCCCAGGGCACCGTCCTGCATGGCCTGCGCCGTGAGCTGCCGCATGTTCTCCATTTCCGCCGCCGAAGGAGCACGGTCGTCGTAGCCCATGGCGGCGACACGGATATTGCCGTGGCCGACAAGGCTCGCCACGTTGGTGCCCAAGCCTTGGTCCTGCAGGCGCTGGAAGTACTCGGCAAAGGTGAGCCAGTCACACTCCATGCCGCGGGTCATGGCCGGATCGAGAGGTCCGTAGTAGAGCTCGTGATCCCGGGTCGGTGCGGCGGACACGCCACAGTTGCCGGCGATCTGGGTGGTGATGCCCTGGGCGACGCTGGAGGCTGCCTCCCCCGCTACCACAAGAGTGAGGTCTGAGTGGGTGTGGATGTCGATGAAGCCTGGTGTCACGTAGCGTCCGGAGACGTCGATGCACTCTGTGGTGGGAGCCTCGTCAAGTTTGCCCACGGCGGAGATGAGACCGTCGGAGATGGCGACGTCGGCGATGAACCAGGGAGCGCCACTGCCGTCGATGACACGCCCGCCTTGGAGAATGAGATCGTACATGGACGCTACGATAGATGAGGCCTGAAAGCTGAGCAAGAAAAACGGCCACGCTTCTTCGTGGGCAGGTGGCCGTGGTGCCGCACTTTAAATCAGCGAGGAAAGAGAAAGGGAGGAGATCCGTCGGGGTTCCTCCCCATCCGTTCTCGGTTCCGAGCGGTTGCGAAGATATCAGCGTCGAGCGATGAGATCGTCGACGACCGCCGGATCGGCCAGAGTGCTGATGTCGCCGATGCTGCCCATGTCGTTCTCCGCGATCTTGCGCAGAATGCGGCGCATGATCTTGCCGGATCGCGTCTTGGGCAGACCGGGTGCCCAGTGCACAACGTCGGGCGTAGCAATGGGCCCGATCACTGTGCGCACTTGCTTGCGCAGCAAGTCCTTGAGCTCGTCGGTGTACTCTTCTCCGGCGTTCAGGGTAACATAGGCGTAGATGCCCTGGCCCTTCACCTCGTGGGGAAAGCCGACGACGGCGGCCTCGGCGACCTTCTCGTGCAGCACCAGGGCGCTCTCCACCTCGGCAGTGCCCATGCGATGGCCAGAGACGTTGATGACGTCGTCGACGCGGCCGGTAATCCAGTAGTAGCCGTCCTCGTCACGCCGGCAGCCGTCGCCGGTGAAGTAGTAACCCTTGTACTGCTGGAAGTAGGTTTCCTCGAAGCGCTTGTGATCGCCGTACAACGTGCGCATCTGACCCGGCCAGGGTGCCTCGATGGCGAGTACGCCAGAGACGCCGTTACCCTCAATCTTCTCGCCCGACTCGGGCTCGAGGACGACGGGCTCAACGCCAAAGAACGGTAACGTCGCCGAGCCCGGCTTCTGCGGAATCGCTCCTGGTAAGGGGGTGATGAGAATGCCACCCGTTTCGGTCTGCCACCAGGTATCGACGATGGGGCAGCGCTCCTTACCGGCATTGCGGTAGTACCAGCGCCAAGCCTCAGGGTTGATGGGCTCGCCCACCGTGCCCAGCAGGATCAGCGACGGCATGTCGTACTTTTGTGGGAATTCCTCGCCGGCGGCGGCGATGGCGCGGATCGCCGTGGGCGCTGTGTAGAACTGGTTCACCTTCCACTTCTCGATGGTTGCCCAGTAGCGGCCGGCATCGGGGTAGGTGGGGATACCCTCAAACATCACCGTGGTGGCGCCATTGCTAAGGGGCCCGTAGATGATGTAGGAATGACCGGTGACCCAGCCGATGTCGGCGGCGCAGAAGTAGATGTCGCCGTCGTGGTAGTCGAAGACGTACTTGTGGGTCGTCGCAGTGTGCACCATGTAGCCGCCGACGGTGTGCTGCACGCCTTTGGGTTTCCCCGTAGATCCCGAGGTGTAGAGGATGAACAGTGGGTCCTCGGCATCCATGCGCTCGCACTCGCAGTCGGCGGAGGCGTTGGTCATGAGCTCGTGCCACCAGAGGTCGCGACCCTCGTGCATGTCCACGTCGAAGGTGGGGTCGCCCTTGACCCGCTCCACCACGATGCAGGTGTTGATGTTAGGCTCCATTTTTCTGTCGGCCTCCGCCATGGCCTCGTCGGCGACGGGCTTCATCAGGATCGGCTTATCGCCGCGATGGGTACCGTTGCAGGTGATGAGGGTGGTGCAGGTAGAGTCGACGATGCGGTCGGCCAGGGAGTCGGCGGAGAACCCGCCGAAAACGATGGAGTGAATCGCGCCTATACGGGCGCAGGCAAGCATAGCGACGGCGAGTTCGGGAATCATGGGTAAGTAGATGGAGACCCGGTCTCCCTTTCTTACGCCCCGCGACTTGAGGACGTTGGCGAACTTGCACACCTGCTCATGCAGCTCCGCGTAGGTGAGCGTGGAGCCTTCGCTGGGCTCGTTGCCCTCCCATATGATGGCGATCTGGTCGGCCCGCGTAGCCAGGTGCCGGTCGATGCAGTTGTGGACGATGTTGGTCTTGCCGCCCTCGAACCACTTGATGTCGATGGGGCCGGCGTCCATGTGGTAGTTGTAGGAGCGCACGTTAGTCCACTTTTCGAACCAGTCGAACTCCGCCGCCTTTTCCGCCCAGAAGCCTTCTGGATCAGCGATGGACCGCTCGTACTCGCTCTTGTATTCCTCGATCCTGGAGAGATAGGCGCGGTCTCGGAACGATTGGGGCGCTTCGTAGATTTCTTCGTCGCTCATGGGGAGATCACTCCTGGGAAGTATGCTTGGCGTTCTTGTCGCAACGTAATATCCGCAGATGACCGGACTGTGAAAAGGTGCCGATAGCGCTCAGGTACCGAGCCGGCGACACAGCCACATCAGGCCCACGAGGGTCTTGGCGTCGACGATGTCGCCCTCGTCCACCGCCTTCTACAACATCTCTAGGGCCATCCCCACGATCTCGATGTCCCCACCTTCGTGCTCAAGGCCGCCCCCGGCGCCAGGACGGTGCTGAACCGAGATCGTGGCGTAGTAGAGGAAGATCCTCTCCGAGGATCCCCCCGGCGTAAGGTAAAACGTGGATATCGGTTCCATCCGCCGGCAAGGTCGTGCGGCAGGGCGCAATGTCCCGGCTTTCTTTGACATGCCCCGTTCAAAGAGGGGAACGGTGCACCGGGATTGCGAAAGCCGTGGTGAAACGGATTCGGGAACACAAGGCGGTATCCCATCACACGCGGGATTTCATTTCGAGCTGCGGCGAGAACATGGAAGAGGGGAACGGAAACGCTCAGTAGACGTCGCCGAGCAGCTGCACCCGCACTTCCTCGCCGGTGGCGACGTGGGCCTCGGGATCGAGCATGACCACGCCATTGGCGCCGAGCATACTGGTGAGGATATGCGAGCCTTGGGCGCGGTGGGCAGTGCTGGCCTGCAGACGTCCCTCGGCGTCGCGCCGCAGCCGGGCGCGCAGGAAGGAGCGGCGGCTCCCTGGGTTGCCCACCTCGTGCTCCATCACCGCGGGGGCTTCCGGCAACAGCCACTCGCCCTCGGTGTAGCCGCTGGCTTTGCGCAATGCCGGGCGCACGAACTGGAGAAAGGACATCAGGCTCGACACCGGATTGCCGGGCAGGCCGAAATAGGGTTTGCCCTGCAGCATGCAGAAGTAAAGGGGCCTGCCCGGTTTCATCGCCACCCGCCACAGCACTTCCTCCGCTCGCAGGTCGTCGAGGACTTTCTTGACGAAGTCGTAATCCCCGACAGAGACGCCGCCGGAAGACACGATAAGGTCGCAGGCTAGGGCCGACTCGATGGCGGCGCGGATGGTCGCTTCGTCGTCTCTGGCGGTGGGCAACAACACCGGCTTGGCTCCGCAGGCGCGGGCCATGGCGCCGATGGCGGGGGTGTTGCTGTTGACGATCTTGCCCGGCTCCAGAGGTTCGTCGACCTCGACCAGCTCGTCTCCGGTCGACAACACGGCCACGGTTGGGCGCCGGCGCACCGCCAGCCAGGTTTTCTGCACAGCGGCGATTACGCCGATTTCACCAGGACCAAGCTCGGTTCCGGCGGTTAGCAGCATTTCGCCGCATTTCATGTCTTCGCCCCGGCAGCGCACGTTAGCCCCGGGCTCGTCCTCAGCTTCAAGGATCTGTACGGTGGAGGTGCCGTCGCCTACAGTATCCTCCACAATGATCACGGTGTCGGCGGCAGCAGGCAGGGGTGCGCCCGTCATGATGCGGCTTGCTTGGCCATCGCCAACCGCGTGTTCGGGCACCTTGCCCGCCGGGATATCTTCGATCACGATGAGGCTCACCGGCGCCTCGGGAGTGGCGTCTTTCACATCCTCCCAGCGCACGGCGAAACCGTCCATGGCGGAATTGTCGTGCGGCGGATTGTCGTAGCTGGCCGACACGTCTTCGGCCAGTACGCGTCCCAGCCCGTCGAGGATGAGTGCGACTCGTTCCGCCGGAGCGACGCCGATGTGCTCCAGCACTGCGGTGCGAGCCTGTTCCACCGTGTGCATGATGTTCGTCTCGATCATGGAGAGGGAAGATACCGCTGGATGCAGAACATCGACAGTATATCGCGTGGCCACCCGCTGCCGTTCTTCCTATCGGAGAACTGTTGTTCGTGAACACGGATGGGACACTGATCGAAGGCCCCGTAAGCCGAATCCTGTTTAGCCTGTCCGCCCCGGGAATGCGACGAGATTAGCGTCGTCGTCTGGCGCGCCTAGAACGCAAAAGGGCGTTCGAAGAGTGCCCGAACGCCTGCAGATTTCGTCCTTGCCGTCGGCCTATACCTGCGATTGATAATAGGGGTTCTTTCCGTTGGCATGATCAGTGGTGTCGAGCACCTCATCGATCTCCGGCACTTCTTCCTTCAGCATGACTTCGATCCCCTGCTTCAGGGTAACATCGGCCATGCCACAGCCCTGGCAACCGCCTTCGAGCTGCAGGTACACCGTTTTGTCCTTTAGGTCAATTAGGGAAACCCTGCCGCCATGGCTGGCGACCGATGGATTCACCCGCTCGTCGAGCACTCGCTGGACCTTCTCGACCAAAGTCCCATCGGTGCCAGCGGGCATCGTGCGTGGGCGTTCAATCTTGAAGCCTGAGCCCATTAGCCCTTCCACGAAGTCAACGGTGGCCTGATCGACGAAGTCGGTACTGTCGCCGTCGACGAAGACATTGAAGCCCGCGAAAGGGATGATATCATTGCTGTCGTCTGCCTGGGCCTGGCTAATGAAGGCCATGCGGTAGTCGACCTTTATCGGCGACACCGACTGCGCCGAGATGCGCAGACCGTGTACCGGTTCCGAGCTTTTGCCGATGAGCTCGACGATCTTCTTCTGTGCGACGTCACTGATGATCAGCATAGCATGGTCCAATTTCGGCGCGAGACTTGCCTCAGTACTGTTCGAGTGTTGAATGTAGAGGGGCGCCCATTAGAGTCAACTGAGACACCGAATCCGCGAGGGTTCCACCATCCCTGCCAACCATTGAAGAGATTCTCGGAAACAGTCGCTCTACCGACACCAGCATTCGAAACATGGCGGCTTGCAACCTCTGCCTCTGTTGACTCAAGTCCGACATCTCCGAGGTCTGGACGCGGACTTTCGAGCTTTGCCGCGACGGATGAACGTCATGAAATGCATATACAATGATCCCGACGCCAAAATATGGCGCTCGGTGTGCGAGCACCTGGTCACTTATCGTGCCACCGTCAAGGTGAACCCCCACTGACCCCCCACAACGGGATCCGCATTTACGTTGATCTCGACGACGTCATCGCCGAGACCGCGCCGCAACTTCTACGGCTTCTCGAGGTCGAGTACGGCCGCCGCGTCGAGCTCAAGCAGATGACCACTTGGGACCTGTGTGAGTCTCTCAGTCTCTCCAAGCCCGAGCTCGGCCGCTTCATCACCCGTGCCCACGAGGACGAGCTGCTTCTCCGCTACGGCGTTGTACCCGGCGCCATCGAGTGCCTCGGTGAGGCTCGCCAAGGCGGCCACGAGGTGCGGATCGTCACCGGCCGTCCCACGAGCTCTCGCAATGCCTCCAAGCGCTGGTTAAGAGAGCAAGGCGTGCCCTACGACCGCCTCGTATTCGCCGACAAGTACGGCAACTATGGCAGCCTTTATGAGCTGAGCGAAGAGGATCCTGCCCTACCCATGTCGAGTGTGGAGGCGATGAAATTCGGTCTCGCTATTGAGGATTCTGCCGTCACTGCAACCAAGCTTCTGGGCCTCGGCATTCCCGTTGCCCTCTATGACCAGCCGTGGAACCGCGATCTCGCTGATAGCGATAGCTTGACCCGCTGTTACTCGTGGGATGATGTAAGACGCCTCCTGAACAGCATCTGACCACGCCATCCACCCATACCGACTTGACAGCCTCTCTGGTGTCCACCGCTCGTGGCCGCTACCCTATCGGGCCGATTTCACTGTCGACCCACTGATGACCGAGAGCGAACCTGCTTGCTGTATCTAGCCAACGACGAGCTTCGACTCCACGTGCTCGACCCCGTGGCGGACCAGAGCCGTCTGGGTACGCGCTACACCTCGGGCTGCTACGTCTATCAGATCGAAGAAGCCCGCCACGGACCGCTGATGTCTGGCCCCGTCTACCCCAGCGATCCGCCGCCGGTCTTCGACGGGCAGGGAATTCCCGAGGCCTTTCCCTACACCCTCGATCCCATCGACGGTAAGCGCCTGGCCATCGGCATCGGCATCATCCACGACGATGAGTCCGACGAGAACGAGTTCAACACGCGCAAGGTCGCCGAACGCTGCACGTGGGAGATTGAGGCCGCCGAATCGTCACTGCAAATGAGGACCTCCCAGTCCATGGCCGACCATGCCCTGCAGCTGCAGCGCCGGCTCACCCTTCAGGGTCGGGAGCTCACCTCCACCAGTCAGCTGCGCAACACCGGAGATGCGCCGTTGCCCACGATCTGGTTCGCCCATCCGTTCTTCCACTGGGCGCCGGCGTCCCCGTGGGTCTGCCGCTTCCGCGGCTTCACTGCTACCATGAACGACAACCCCGGTTTCCGCGTCGGCGCCGACAACGCCGTGGAGCGCATATCCGATCACGACTGGGAGGCGGGTCAGTTTGTCCACATCGAGGGCTGTACCGGCTACCTTCTCGACGCCGAACAGAGCCATCCCAGCCTCGGCAAGATCGCGGTGACGGGAGACTTCGCCCTGGCGCGCATGCCGATCTGGGGCAATGCCTGCACCGTTTCCTTCGAACCCTATCTCGAGCAGACCCTGCAGCCTGGCGAAGAGCTGTCGTGGTCGCTGACCTATCGATCATAGATATAGCGAACGAAGTGACAGAATAGTTGCGAAAGGAGTTCAGGAAGTATGAAGGCGGCTCGTCTTGTATCACCGCGCCGATGGGAGGTCTTTGACGTCGACCGGTCTGAACCCACTGAGGGGACCATGCGCGTACGGCTAGAGCGGACGGCGATCTGTGGCACCGACAAGCCGGCCTACGTGGGTCTCTCGGAGAAGTACCCGATGGAGGTGGGTCGTAGCGGCCACGAGGCTCTGGGCATCGTCGAAGCCTGCCCGTCGGGGAAATACCGAGAGGGCGAGCGAGTGTTGCTCTGGGGCTTTCACGGGGGCGGGCTGTTTCAGGAGTGCGTACTCGCCAGTGATGACGGCGGCTGCATTCGTCTCCCCGATGCCGGCAAGCTCGAAGTGCTGCTCATGAGCCAGCTGTTTGGTACCGTATTGCACGCGTTCTACAAGCTCGGTAACATCATCGGCCAAGATGTCGTCGTCCTCGGCCAGGGGCCCGTGGGCCAGCTCTTCAACGCCGCGCTGAGCAATCTCGGCGCTCGACGCATCATTGCGGTCGACCCCCTCGAACACCGGCGCGAGATTGCGCACCAAATGAAAGCCACCCATTCCCTGGTTCCTGGCCCGGACCTGCGCCAGCGCATCATCGAACTCTGTGACGGCGAGCAACCCGCCATGCTAGTAGAAGCGGTGGGCAAGACGGAGACTTTCAATCGCGCCGCGACTCTCGTGTGCCGCGGCGGTACTATTCTCTACTTCGGCGTGCCCAACAAGGACGACAATAGCGGCATCATGCCCCTGGAGTTTCTGCGCATGTTCAGCAACGAGTTGCGCATTGTCACCACTGTGGGCCCCAACCCGTACGCCGACTACGCTGTTGCCTTGCAATGGATCGTGGAGAAGCGAATCGACGTGCGACCAATCCTCACTCACACCTTGCCCTTCACCGAGATTCAGAGCGCCTTCGAGATGGCCTTTGACGAGCCCGAGAAGCACGGCGCGGTGAAAGTAGTCATGCACTTCGATGACTGAGCACGCGAGAAAACCGCGCCCCGGATCCCAGATAGCCACATCACGGCGAGTCAGTTTCCCCGCGATCGAAACAAATCGAGAGTGCCGCCCAGGGCGATCTCGACGTCGAAGTCGCAGACCTGACCGATGGTCTGCACGATGGGACGGATCTGCTTCTCGATGTAGTGGTCATAATCGGGAGGTGCGGTAAGCCGTTCCACCGGCTGGGGGCCGTCACGAGTTATCACGTAGCGGATGACGCCGTGAGGCTTGTCCATGAGCCGAGCCGCGGCCACGTGGGGTGGCACCGTGCTCGTATAGGACTCTACCGATTTGCGCAGCGCCTTGCGGTAGACGAGGTCTTCGTCCTTCTCACCCGAGCGCACTGCATCTACCCAATCGAGAACTCGATTTTCCAGCTCGACGCCGGGGACCTCTTGGAAGACCCGCTCCAGCAGATCGTGCTGAATGTAGTGGGCCAGGTCGGTCCAGTCGCGGCGCACCGCCTCCATGCCGATGATCTCTACCTCTTCTTTGCCTTCGGCGTCGACCTTGAGACCGGCGTAGCCCTTGGCACGAGCCTGATCTGTGCCACCCCGCATGGGCGGTAGAAAGAAGAAGCGATAGCACTTCTCGAGCTCGAGCTCGAGGTGGCAGGGCAGATTAAAGCGCTCTGCTACGTGCTTTGCGAGCATGTCGTTGAGCCAGCGATGCAGCTGACTTCCGTGCTCCCATGCAACGCTGGCCGTAGTGTCATTTGGCAGTTGGGCATCGATGAACAGGGAGTCGGTGTCGCCGTAGAGAACGCTACCGCGGCCCTCGTCCTGCAGGCGGTCGCGGGTCCAGCGCAGCAGGTAGTGGCCGAACTCGGTGATGGCGCTGGCGAGTTCCTCCTCGGCGAAGCGGCAAGAGTCCGTCGCCAGCACTCCGTAGAACGAGTTCATCACGATCTTATAGGCGAAGGCGGCGAGCTCGTCGCCCTCGGCGCGCGCTTGAGCCCGCTCCACAAAGAACCGCTCGAGTAGCTGCGGCAGGATTCCTGGCTCGCGGTGAAAGCGCGCTCCGTTGGGGGCGCGAATGAGCTCGCCGTCCATGCCTGGCTCGCCCGGCTGCGCGCGTTGCGGGAACAGCGCCTTGGCCTTAAGGCGCGACAGCGGGTCGATGTTGAAGGTGCGGATGATCGACGGATACAGGCTCTTGAAGTCGAAGACAAAGACGTGTCGGTAGAGGCCGGCCCGTGTCGGCATGACGAGACCACCGGGGGAGCCGCCGAGCTGTTCACGGTCGATGCCCGAAGTGGGCGCCACCATGCCCCGCTTGTGCAGCTGACTGATATAGAGGAAGTCGAAGGCCGCCACTGATCCCCACGCCCGCTCCAGCGACAGACCGGTGAGCGAGCCTCGGCGGAGGCTCAAGGGGATCAAGTTCTCCTTCTCCAGCAGATCGCGCACTAGCCGCGAATCTTCCAGACAGTAGTCGCAGAAAGCGCGGCGATCGGTTTGGTAAGTCTGCATCAGAGTGTCCGGCATGGCTTCGCCTGGCTCAGCTTCCACCGTTTTGCCGCGGCCAAGAATGGCCCGGGCTACGGTGTCGAGTCGGTAGTCATCGAAGCGCTGCAGAGTGGCGCGGATCAGGTGAAGGGCATCCAGCACCTGTCGGCCGTATACGACAACGCGGCTGCCACCCCAGACGTCGCCTTCCTGGTACCAGGAGTCGTCGCTGGAGCGGCCCAGGTTAAAGCCGATACTGTGCTCGGCGCAGCGCTGCTGCAGCACGGTGAGGTCGAAGTCGATGAGATTCCATCCGGTGAGGACGTCGGGGTCGAGAGCGCGAATCCGCGTCACCAGCGCCTCTATCAGGTGGTGCTCGCTCGGATGGCAGCTCAGGTATTCGGGATCACCGGGGTCTGAGGTGCCCACGACGTGCACCTCTTCCACTTGGCGAACGTCCCCGGCACCGCCGCCGACTAGGGAGAACGCGATGACCTCCGAGGCATCGGGCAGGGTCTCGATGTCGATGGAGAGCACGGAGAGTTCGGGCTCCCAGTTTCCGGGCCCGATCTCCGGGTCGAGGTAGACGCGATCGACTCCGGATCCCGGGCGCCACGCCCCCGTGATCGTCAGCGAGCCGCGCACGTCGTGGTCGATGAGGTACTGCCGAGTGAAGGTGACATCGGCCTCGTAGGTACGCAGGCCCGCCTCGTGAATGCGCTCGGCAACGCGGCGCAACTGGGGCAGGTGGGGGACGGCGACGCGTTCAACAGGCTCGCCGTCCATGGTAGTCAGCTGGCTGGGTGTGAGATCCGCGCCGCTGCGCAGGGACACCGCCCTGACGTCGTCCGCCTCTGAGCTGCGCACAAAGAACGTGGGTTGCCGACGACTTTCGGCGAGGGCAAAGGTCTCTCCCGTCTCGAGCCGGCCGACGCCGTACAGTATGGTCTTGGCGCCGCGGTTGCGGTGAAAAACGTGCAGTAGGAAACCTCTTACGGTCTCTTGGGCGGGTCCGACTTCAGATACGTTCACATCGCCTCAATTACTACACTATCTCAAGAAACGTCGGCTACAGCTTCCAGGCACGATCTACGTCTCGTTGCCATGCGTCGACCTTGCCACTCAGTACATCCTTGATCTTCACCACCTGCCCGCATTTTCCAGATTCGTAGATGGCCTCGCTCACCGCCTTGCTACGCAGACCCTCCTCGGCGTCGATCTCGACGTTGCGCCCCGTACTGATGGCGTCGATGAAATCCCACAGCTCGAGGGGTACACCGCCGGTCATCCCATAGGGGAAGAGGCGCTCGAGCTTGCGGGGACTCAGGCTGTCTAGGTACATAGCCTGGACCTTCTCCATGCTATAGCTGGTGCCGTCGACGAGCTGGAACTCGGCATGTGCCTGGAAGGCGGCGGGGTGGAAGATGTCGGAGTCGATGACCGATCCCCTGCGACCGCTCAGGGTGAGTTGAGTGAAGCCCTTGCCGGGCGACGCCGTGGTCCAGGACCACGTGCCCGCCAGTCCGCTTTCGAAGTTGAAGATGCTCGTCCAGAAGTCTTCCTGACTAGAGTTGACCACTTTTGAGCCCTTCTTGTGCGGACGCTCGAAGACCTGCTCGACGCGGGCGTACACGCTCTCCACCTCGCCGAACCAGTAGCGCATGGTGTCCACCCAGTGGGCGCCGGAGTCCATGATCATGCCGCAGCCACCGAGCTTGCGGTCGATGCGCCAATGCCAGTTTGGTCTTTCCTTGGGGTCGCGCCAGGAAGCACTCACCGCCCACCACATAGTGGGATCGCCGAGGAGTTTGCCCTCATGGAAGGCCCAGCGAATGGTGCGCTGGCCGATGGCGCGGCGGCACTGCTCAGCGGTAGCGGCGATGCGCTTTGCCTTCTTGGCGGCGGCGATGATCTTCTTCGAGGCTTTTACGGTGATTCCTATAGGCTTCTCGCAGAGCACGTGCACCCCGCCTTTGAGCAGTTGACAGCAGAGCACGTGGTGCAGGCCGTGGGGAGAACAGATGTCGGCACCGTCGACCCGCTGGCCGCTGTTGAGCAACTCCTCCATGCTTCCGTAGGTCTGTACCTGCCAGCCGGCGCTGGCTTCGAGCCGTCGGGCGAAGCCGGCAGCGCGCTCCTCAACTTCGTCCACAGCGGCGACAATGCGAAAACGGGTTTCGCCGCGACGCAACATCTCTTCGTAGCCGTCGAGGTGCGCCCCCGCCATGCCGCCGCAGCCGACTATGGCGATGTTGACCATCCTTCCCTTCCTGCGTGCAGCCATGTCACCCCCCTCTCTCGCTTCGTTCGGATAAACCGCACTCACGGGTTATGCAGGGTACATCCTATGCGGGTGTCAAGGCGACGTCGGCTGTCCGCCATCGGCACCCCTTTGTAGCTTGTTCGCCATGACTGAGGCCGCGCAGCAATTCCTCTTCGAGGCGGATTCCCAGGACGGCGCCCATCAGATCGTGGAGGCTGATCCTGCCGTGGACGTTGGAGTCATGTCAGCCACCCTCTACCCTCCTCCCGTCGATGTGCAGCGCGATTCCCACTGATCCCGCCATGCGTGAACCCACCGATCGGCCCAACATCATCCTCATCAACTGTGACGACCTCGGTTATGGCGATGTCGGCTGCTACGGCTCCACCGTGCACAGAACGCCGCACCTCGATCGCCTCGCCACCGAGGGCATGCGCTTCACCGACTTCTACATGGCCTCGCCGGTGTGCACACCATCCCGCGGCGCGATGATGACAGGTTGCTATCCGCCCCGCATCGGCCTGGCGACCAACGAGCACGGCCAGTGGGTACTGTTTCCCGGCGATGCCACGGGGCTGCATCCCAACGAGATCACTATCGCCGCCCTGCTCAAGCAGCAGGGCTATTCTACCCAGTTGGTGGGTAAGTGGCACCTGGGCGACCAGCCCGAGTTCCTTCCCACGCGGCACGGCTTCGATCATTACTACGGCCTGCCTTATAGCAACGACATGGGTCGGCAATCAGGTCGTCCTGATGATCGGTTCCCGCCATTGCCTCTGCTGCGCGACGACAGAGTCATCCAGCAGCAGCCCGATCAGGCGGCCCTCACTGAGCGCTACACTGAAGAGGCGGTGCGTTTTCTGCGGGAACATCCTGACGACCCCTTCTTCCTGTACTTCGCACACATGCACGTGCACCTACCGCTGTATGCGCCGGATCACTTCCTGCGGGAATCGCGCAATGGCCGTTACGGCGCCTGCGTCGAAGCCATCGATTGGAGTGTCGGTGTGCTCATGGACGAGATCGAGCGGCTTCGCCTCATCGACAACACGTTGATTCTGTTCACCTCCGACAACGGTTCGGCGGCCCGGGAAAGGGGCAGTAACGCGCCTCTGCGGGGCAACAAGGGCAGTACCTGGGAAGGCGGTATGCGCTTGCCCCTTATCGCCCGTTGGCCTGGCCAGATTCCTGCGAGCATCGAGTGCAACGAGCTGACGACCTCTATGGATTTGTTGCCGACTTTGGCCCGCCTCGCCGGCACCCGGGAACCACCAGATCGCATCATCGACGGAAGCGATATCGGCGCTCTGTTGCGCGCCGAGCCCAATGCGGTGACGCCTCACGAGACCTTTTTCTACTATATGAAGAATGACCTCGAGGCGGTACGCAGCGGGAAGTGGAAGCTCTTCCTCCGGCGCACGGATCGGTCGAGTAAGACCTCGGTAGAAGTCCGCGAGCTATACGATCTCAAAGAAGACGTCGGAGAGACCACCAACACCTACGAGCGTCACCCTGACGTGGTGCAACGACTGATGGAGCTGGCTGACCGGGGCAAGCATGATCTCGGATGCGTGGCTTCAGGCATCGAAGGCACCGGATGCCGACCGCCTGGCCACGTCGACAACGCGCGACCGTTGACGGAGTACGATCCCGAGCATCCGTACATCATCGCCATGTATGATCTCACTGAGGTGGGCTGACATCAAGGGAGGGGACAGGGCTGTGGCAGATCCAATACTAAGAGTGGCCGTCATCGGTGGCGCCGGTATGTGGGGCAGGGGATACCTGCGGGCCGCTGTGGCGCATTCCGAGTGCGACGTCATTCTAGTAGACTCCGCCCTTAAACGGCGCGACGCCTTCGCCGAGCACTACGGCATCGCCCACGTCGCCGATAGCTGGCAGCAGCTGCTCGAGCGCGAGACCCCCGATATCGCCTGCTGTATTCTTCCCGTAGCTCTGGCGCCCGAGGCAGTGATCGCCTGCGCCGAAGCCGGGGTGAGGGTGGTTTCCTGCGAGAAGCCCATTGCTATTGAGCTTGGGGAAGCTGACCGCATGGTGGAAGCCTGTCGGTCGCGAAGGATTCCCTTCGGCTGCGGTACTGCTTACTGGGAGGTTCCGAGATTGGCTGAGCTCTCAAGATGGCTGACCGACGGCCATCTCGGTGCCCTCACCGCCGTTGCCATCCCCGGCGGCCTGCCGGTGGAAGTCTCGGGAGCCGGTTGCGTGCAGTTCACCCACCTGCGGGGCCTCACCGGGCTTGAGGTCGAGTGGGTGGAAGGTAGCGAGCTACCACCCGTTGACAGCTATCGCGCACCGGAGGCCAGCGACGTCGAAGTGGACTGTCCCGCCTACGGCCGCATCGGACTCGTCGGAGGCGTGATCTGTGAAGTGCTCAAGCCGCGTGCGGAGAATCACATTCCCTGCCGGGTGTCGGCAACCTACGAGAACGGCCAGGTTTTTCTGCAGCGGCCCGAGCCCATCATCATCGAGGGCACGGGTGCCGAAGCCAGTCCCGTGCGTCCCGACTTCGTCGAGCAGCTCTGCCCGAGCGGACGCGAGCCCGTCTTCCAACGGCTCGTCGACGCGGTGCGCAACAGCGACACTGAGGTCGCCTGTAGTGGTCACGATTATCGCCAGGCGCTGGAGATCGCCATTGCCTTCAAGCGTTCCGCCAGCCGCGGCGGTCAGCGTGTCCCGCTGCCGCTCGATAGTCGGAACTACCGCATCTATCCCCACCCCTACCGTATGCGCGGGGGTGACGTCGCCGGCTGGGAGAGTATCGGCTACGACGGACCGCCACCGGTCGAGGGACGACCACAGAGGGAGGCGAAGTCGTGAACAGCGCAGTCAGTCAGGAGCAGATAAAGCTGTTCCAGCAAGACGGCTTCTTCGTGCTTGAATCGGTGATTCCCGAGACTGATCTGGAGTTACTACGGGGTCAATGCCAGCGATTCATCGACAAGATGGACGCTCGCATGGACGAAGAGGGTAACGACATCCTCGGCATCAACCACCGCGGCCAGCGCTACTTCATTGCTAACTGCTTCCGGGAGGAGCCGCGTCTACGGGCGTTTCTGTTCGGCGATCTCATGGCCGACATCTGCCGCGTCACCCTGGGGGACACGTTCTACCTGTTCTGGGAGCAGTACGTAGTCAAAGGCGCGGAGATGGGAATGAAGTTCAGCTGGCACCAGGATTCAGGATACGTGGGCCATCCCGAACACAAGCCCTATCTCACCTGTTGGTGCGCTCTTGACGACATGTCCGAAGCCAATGGCACGGTGCAGGTAATGCCGTTCTCCCACATCGGCATCCGCACTTTTGTCAAGCACGAGGTGGAGGAGGTTAGCAACGACAAGGTGGGCTATTTCGGCGATGATCCCGGCGTGCTCGTCGAGTGCCCGGCGGGCAGTATCGTCGTATTTACGAGCGTGAACTTCCACTGCTCCGGTGTCAACACTACCGACCGGTTGCGCCGATCCTATCTCGCCCAGTACTCCTGCGAGCCCTTGCTGTCGGCAGATCGCAGTAAGCTGTGGGGCAATGCCGAGCCTTTCCTGCGAGATGGTGAATCTGTTGTCGGTGGGCCGCCGCCCGACCTGCCCTCGCGCTAGTTACATGGGCTCGGCAACCAGATAGAAAAAGAACAGCCGTCGACGGCAGCGTACCACTCGCAAGCCCGTCTGTTCGAGCGCGGGAAACAGCTCACGCCAGTTCTTCAGCCACCAGTAGATGTACTCCCGTTCGTGCCGCAACTGCACCCCGAAGTCCTTCATCACTTTCGGGAATACGGGAAGGCGGAGCTCAAGGACTTTGAAGATCCAGTGCAGGTAAAAGGATCCGAAGTGGTCGATCAGATACAAGCGACCAGTCGGATGCATGACACGGCGAGCTTCCGCTAGCATTTCTACCACCTGATCGAGATCGCGGAAGTGATGAAGGCTGTGTAGACAGATGACGTGGCGGAAGTGTCCATCAGGGAATGGCAGGTGACTGCCCTCCCCGCTTACCCGATGAAAAGGCTCGCATGGATTGCGATGGGTCGTTGGGTCCAGACCCACCAGGTGCTGATGACCTGCCGAGTTCAATAGGCACAAAGCCTCCCCCGTGCCACAGGCGATGTCGAGGATGGGACCGGATTCGGCACGCCAGAGACCAAGACGCTGGAGTTTGCGCGCGTATGTAGAGCTGCGGCGGCCCACAAGCTCCGCACTTTTGTAGGCTTCCACCCATTCCCTGGACTCCAAACTTTTCCCCAATCGCTTAATTCGTCTTACTCTGTAGTGGTAGTGGCTGAGAGCCATCGAGGTGCAGCAAGGCCTCCCCGATCTCGTGCTGACGAGCTGAATCTATACCCTCGAGGACGGGTCTGTACCACTTCGCAGCTTCCTTCAGCCGGCGTATTTTCGCGCTGGTTTGTCGGTCATCCCTTCCAAGGTAACCTGAACCTCCTGTCGGTGTTGACCCCGGCTGTCATCTCCGCTGCGTTGCCAGCGACACGGCAGCAACTTGACACCGTGAGAGCACTCAGATGTCCCGCAATTGCCCCGTTGCCTTCGCCACAGGCCGCCTCTTCTGCCTCGATGAGCCCTCCGCGGAAGAGGTAGCGAGCTTCCACCGCGACGGCTTTATCGTCTATCCCGACGTGTGTACCGACGAGGCTCGAGAAGGTCTCATCGAGGAGGTGCTCAGCTACGATCCCGTCGCCGAACTCCTGAATTCCGCGACCAAGAGCGCCGACGGCCAGTATTTCTTTGAACGACCCTGGAACAATCGCGGTCCGTGGGGACATGCCCTCATCGATGCGCCCTTCGTACAGGCGCTCTTGCGGGCCACTGTGAAGAACCCGATCCAATTTTGCCACTCTGCCCTCAATGTGGCGCTACGGGGCGTTGACCGGGTGCGCTACCACATGGATCACCACCACTGGGTTCACGAGAATCCGGTGAACATCGCCGAGCGCGATGGTTACTACATCCAGATCCTTTACTACCCCAATGGCTTCCGGTGTGGGGACCGCAGTCTCTCCATAATCCCCGGCAGTCATAAGGTTGCGCCGACGTCTGTGGTCACCCCGGAGAGGCTGCTGTCAGGAGATTACGATGAAGAGGCGGGTCGCAGGCTCGAAGAGAGGGCCCTCGAGTTGCCTCCGGGCAGCATGGTCTACCTCAACGCCCGGGTTTTTCACGGGGTGGAACCCAAACCTCTCGACACCAAGCAGGACTACCGCATCTTCGTCATCGACATCTTCAAGGAAGCCGGACCCCCGCACCGCCACACCCAGGTGATCTCGGACGAATGGATGGCGCAGGCCAACCCTGTGCGGCGTCAGCTTTTCGATCGCGACCCCTACACCGAAGGCTGCTGGGAGTCTCAGTTGAGACCGCGGTACTGAAGGAACAGCTCGTAGACTGCGGGATTTATCGCGCCAGCAGGACTCCCGGCTGCGGATCCAGGCTTGAGAGCGTCGGTGCAGGCCCACCTGACGCTCTTGTTCATCAATACAGCAGAAGGTCACCGACAGGGTTTCCGTGAGGTCGAACTCGAGCAATTTGAAGCCTCCCGCTCGGCCGATCGCCCCCTGGTCGCCAAGAAAACCGGTGCTGCAACCGGATCCTGTTGCCAGCGATTGACAACGCCAACGCGGGTTGCCGCCGACGATGTGTCATCGGGCGCTGATCGCTGCCACACTGTTTGATGAAGCTCGGACTCTGAGCTACCCTAGCTCGACCGTTCTCGTATCCGAGGAGCCCAAGACCCATGAGTCGATCAGAGACCGAGCTGCTGGAAGAGATCCGACAGTTCGACACGCCATCGGTGACCAATGTCGTCGCTACCTATCCCCAACATCCACTGTGTCTGGGACTCTACAACCCGCTGTCCGAAAGCTGGTACACCGACCACACTATTCGCTGCATGTACCCCGAACTTGGTGCCCTGGCCGGCTACGCCGTGACGGCGGTATACGGACCGTCAGATCCCGACTTCAAGCGGCTCTCCTTCATGGACGTCATCGACGCCCTCGACACCTCGCTGAAGCCAACGATCTTCTGCTTCCAACAGAAATTCCCTCCCGAACTGGCGGGCAAGATCGGTCTAGCAGGCGGCAACATGACAACGGCGATGAAGGCCATAGGCTGCGTGGGTGCCATTTCCAACGGACCGTCCCGCGATATCGACGAGATACGACCGATGAAATTTCAGTATCTGCTCAGCGGCATCACCCCGGGTCACGGCAGCCAGGACGTGCACGCTGTGAATGTGCCCGTGCACATTGCCGGCATGGATGTGGCGCCGGGAGAGATCGTACACATGGATGAGAACGGAGCTGTGAAGTTTTCCGCCAGACATCTAGAGCAGGTCGTGACCAACCTGCACGCCCTGCGCGAAGAGGAGGAGGCGCGTATGAGCAAGTTGGCGAAGGCGAAGACCGCCATGGAGGTACGCGGCATCTTCGGCGGTCATGGCTACGGCGTTCACGACGACGGCGAATAGTCAATCAGGCAACCTCACCACCAGGACCAGGGCGACTCAGTTCGACCTCAGTGATGAGGAGAAGAATTTGCTACTGCGCACAGGACAGCAATTGGCGATCAGAAGTGAAATTGGCAGCAGCACTTGGCCGATCACGCCGAGGTCACCGCCCGCGACTCTGAAGAAGACGCAGCGGTTGCGGGTGCCTGCGAAAATGATGACCAGGAGATGGAAGAATGATGGTAAGGACGGCAGAGGAGTTGGTTAACGAAGAGGTAGCAGGCGGTGCCCGGGCAATGCGACAGGTGCTGCTCGGCCCGCAGGATAGCCCTAACTTCGCCATCCGGCGTTTCGCCATGAAGCCCGGCGGAGGGATGCCGCTGCACACGAACACGGTGGAACACGGCCAGTACGTGCTGAGAGGCCGAGCGTCGGTGCGGATCGGCGAGGAGGAAGTAGAAGTGGCGGAGGGAGACTCGGTGTTCATCCCACCTGATGTTCCTCACTCGTACCGGGTCGAAGGCGACGAGACCTTCGAGTTCATCTGCGTCGTGCCCAACGCCGAGGATCAGGCCGAGATCCTCGCATAGACTTCTCCAAGGCGGGACCTCCCGGAAGATCTCGAGAGAGAAAGTATCGGGAATGGTGGACCCAAAGTAGCCGATGCCGTGTCACTCGAGTTTGATGGCTCCGGTTTCTCTCCCTCTTAACATTTCGGACAAAGATCTACCATGAGCGAGCCGTCCATTCCAGACTTCGCGGATCCTGAGCTCGACGCCATTGAGACCCGGGAGTGGTTGGACTCGCTCGACTATGTGGTAGCTTCGGCGGGGAGGGCGCGCGCGGCGCAGCTCATCGAACGATTGCTGAGCCATGCGCGCGAACGCGGTGTGGAGATTCCGCGGAGCTCGACGACGCCTTACGTCAATAGCATACCCGCCAATCGCCAGCCGCCGTATCCCGGCGACCATCACATCGAGCAGCGGCTGCGTAACATCCTATGCTGGAACGCGATGGTGATGGTGGTGCGAGCCAATCAAGAAGACTCCACCATCGGCGGCCATATCGCCACCTACGCGTCGGCTGCAACCATGATGGAGGTCGCCCTCAACCACTTCCTTCGCGGACGCACCGGCGAATTCGAGGGCGATCAGGTGCTGTTCCAGGCGCATGTCTCGCCCGGTCTCTACGCCCGCGCCTATCTGGAGGGCCGCCTTAGCGAGCAACAGCTGCTCAACTTTCGGCATGAGCTGCGCCCCAACGGAGGGCTGCCCTCGTACCCTCACCCGAGACTCATGCCCGAGTTCTGGCAGTTTCCTTCAGCATCGATGGGGCTGTCGCCGATCGTCGCTATCTACCAGGCGCGCTTCAACCGCTACTTGGAGGACCGCGGGCTGAAGCCGCCGTCGGATGCCAAGGTCTGGGCCTTCATCGGCGACGGCGAGACCGACGAGCCGGAATCGCTGGGTGCGATTTCGTTGGCGGCGCGGGAGCGCCTCGACAACCTGATTTTCGTTGTAAACTGCAACCTGCAGCGCCTCGACGGCCCTGTGCGCGGGAACGGCAAGATCATCCAGGAGTTGGAGGCCGTATTCCGCGGCGCCGGCTGGAACGTGGTAAAGGTGATCTGGGGCCGCGACTGGGATCCGCTGCTGGCGCGCGACGACGAGGGGCTGCTGGCGCGGCGCATGAGCGAACTCGTTGACGGCCAGTACCAGAAGTACTCCGTCTCCGACGGCGATTACCAGCGTCATCACTTCTTCGGCACTGATGAGCGGCTCATGGCGATGTCGCGTCAACTCACCGACGAGCAGATCCGCACGATTCGCCGCGGTGGTCATGACTCCGAGAAGGTTTACGCCGGCTTGCAGGCGGCTGTGTCCTTCGAAGGCGCGCCTTCCGTGGTACTGATCAAGACGATCAAGGGATTCGGCATGGGGCGCGCCGGCGAAGGCACAATGACGACGCACCAGATCAAGAAGCTGGACTTCGACATGCTCAAGGAGATCCGTACCCGTTTCGAGATTCCCCTCACCGATAAGGCGGTGGAAGAGCCGTCGTTTTACCGGCCGCCGGATGACAGCCGCGAGCTGACCTACCTGCGGGAGCGTCGCCATGCGCTGGGTGGCTCGGTGCCGCGCCGCACCGTAGTCACACCCACCGTGACGGGCCCCGAATCGGCGCTGTTCGACGAGTTCGAAAGTGGCAGTAGCGGGCGAGAAATTTCCTCGACAGGCGCGTTCGTTCGGATTCTCGCCAAATTGTTGCGCGACGATGCCGTCGGGAAGTACGTGGTTCCCATCGTGTCTGACGAAGCGCGCACCTTCGGTATGGAGGCTATGTTCCGGCAGTACGGGATCTATTCCCGCATCGGCCAGCTCTACGAACCTGTAGACAGCGAAAGTCTCACATATTATCGCGAGGCGCGTGATGGTCAGCTGCTGGAAGAGGGCATCTCCGAAGCGGGTGCACTGTCTTCATTTACGGCAGCGGGTACGGCATACGCCACGCACAGCCTGCCTTGCCTGCCGTTCTTCATCTTTTACTCCATGTTCGGTTTTCAGCGCGTGGGAGACCTCATCTACGCTGCCGGCGACCAGCGCGCCCGCGGCTTTCTGATTGGGGCCATTTCTGGCCGTACCACGATTAATGGTGAAGGACTGCAGCACCAGGACGGCCACTCTCACGCCGCGGCTCTGGGCTATCCGCACGTGGTCTGCTACGACCCGACTTATGGGTACGAGATCGCCGCCATCGTAAAGGAGGGCATCCGCCGCATGTTGGGTGAGGGTGAGGACGTGATTTACTACTTGACTGTGCACAACGAGCCTTACGAAATGCTGGATGCTCCCGGACCCGCTGGCACCGAAGAGATCTTGAAGGGGATGTACCGCCTGCGGGCCACCGACGACGCTCAGGCACATCTGTTCGCGGGGGGTGCCATTCTACCTGAAGCGCTGAAGGCGGCGCATATCCTGGAGCAGGATTTCGAAATCGGCGTCGACGTGTGGAGCGTGACCAGCTTCAAGCAGCTCCACGACGAGGGTGCCAATACTGAGCGTTGGAACCTCATGCATCCGGAACAGGAGCCGCGTCCCAGCTATATGCAGCAGTGCCTCCAGGGCACAGAGGGGTCCTTCGTGATCGCCTCGGATTGGCTCAAGGTGATGGCGAACTCAGTGGCGCGCTGGTTCCCCCGCCCCCCGGTCTGCCTCGGGACGGATGGTTTCGGTCGCAGCGAGAGCCGCGATGTGCTGCGGCACTACTTCGAGGTGGACGCCGCCACCATTGCATACTCGGCGATCGTCGACCTGATGCGGCAGGGAAGGATCGCGACCGAGGTTGCGGCGGAAGCACAGAGCTGGCTCGACATCGATCCGCAGAAGAGCAACCCCCGAGACCTCTGAGATCAGCCACCATGGAGGCAGCGTGCCCTTGACGCCGATGTGGCCCTTGAGGTGGACGCAGGAGCGATGCAGTGACCGGCGCAGCTGAAGTGCAGGCGACGGTGATCTCTTAAGAGCAACGCGAGTCATGCTTTGAAAATGGCTGCCTGCTAGCCAATAGCTTCGTCGATGCAGATACCGTTCAATTGGTCTGATTCGCCCCTACCACCCGTGTCTCGAACGCGGCGGCCATAAGCTGCCGGGTATACTCCGTCTGTGGATTCGCGAACAGCTCGGCGGCGGCTCCCGCCTCCACCACCGCACCATCTCTCAATACCACCAGTTCATCCGCCAGGGCCCGCACCACGCGAAGGTCATGACTGATAAACAGGTAGGCGAGTTCGTGCTCCTCCTGCAGGCGGATTAACAGATCGACGATCTGCACCTGCACGGAACGGTCGAGAGCGCTGGTAGGTTCGTCGAGCACGAGGAAGCGGGGTCGCAGCACCAACGCCCGTGCGATCGCCAGACGCTGGCGCTGGCCGCCGGAGAACTCGTGAGGGTAGCGCTCCATAGCGTCGGCGTCGAGGCCGACTTCGGTGAGAATGTCGGCCACGAGCTGCCGTCGCTCCTCGCGATCGGCACCGATGTCGTGCACGCGTAGTCCCTCTTCGATGATCTGGAAGGCAGAGAGTCGCGGGCTCAGTGAGCTGAAGGGATCCTGAAAAACGATCTGCATCTGCCGGCGTAGAGGGCGCAGTTCGCGGGGCGATATCGAGAGAAGTTCCTGGGTGCCGAAGCGGATCGAGCCAGCACAGCTCTGCAGGCGCAATAGCGCCATACCGAGGGTGGTTTTTCCCGATCCCGACTCGCCGACCACACCGAGGGTTTCTCCCGGTCGCACTTCGAGGCGGACGCCGTCTACCGCCTTCACATGGTCCACTGTGCGCCGCAAGAGCCCGCGCTTGATCGGAAACAATACTTTCAGATCCGATCCCTGTACGACGGGCTGCTGGGCCTTGCGGAGCGCCGCAGGGCGTTCTCGTCGCCGGGGTTCGGCGGCGAGCAGCTGCTTGGTGTAGGGGTGGTCGGGCGCGTCGAAAATTTTCTCTGTGTGTCCCGACTCGACGATGCGTCCCTCGGTCATGACAAAGACGCGCTCCGCCACGTGCCGCACGATGGTGAGATCATGGGTGATGAGGAGCATGGACATGCCGAGCTGCCGCTGTTCGTGCAACAGCTCGAGAATGCGCGCCTGCACAGTGACGTCAAGGGAGGTAGTGGGCTCGTCAGCGATGAGAAGATCGGGCTGGTTGGCTAAGGCCATGGCGATCATCACCCGCTGACGTTGCCCCCCCGACAGCTGATGTGGCCAGGCGTCAAGGCGCTGTTCGGGATTGGGAAGATGCACCTGATGGAGCAGCTCAAGGGTGCACTCGCGGGCCTGCGCAGCAGACATACCTTGGTGCAATCGCAGGGTCTCGCTAACCTGCTTTTCCACCGTGTGCAGGGGATTGAGCGAGGTCATCGGTTCCTGGAAGATCATGGAGATGCGGTCACCTCGGATATGACGCATACGACCTTCGCCGGCACCTAGGAGCTCTTCGTTGCGAAATCGGATGGAGCCGGCAGGATGATGGGCCCGAGGATACGGCAGCAGCTGGAGGATGGAGAGCGCGGTCACGCTCTTACCTGAGCCTGACTCCCCAACGAGGGCAACGGTCTCACCTTCACGCACATCGAGAGACACGCTGTGCACGGCGATTACATCCGCCTCAGGCTCGTCGCCGCGGAACTGCACCCCAAGGTCACAAATGCGCAGCAGGTTCACGAAGCATCTCCCGTTGAGGATCCCGCCATTCCGACACCGGACTTGCGGGGATCGAAGGCGCCGCGCACCGCTTCGCCAATGAAGACGAGCAGTGACAGCAGCATCGACAGCGAGAGAAAGGCGGTCAGTCCCAACCACGGGGCGTGCAAGTTGCGTTTGCCTTGGCCGAGCAGCTCGCCAAGGGACGGAGAGCCGACGGGCAGGCCGAAGCCAAGAAAGTCCAGGGAGGTCAGTACGGTGACCGAGCCGGTGAGGATGAAGGGCAGGAAGGTCAGTGTCGCCACCATGGCGTTGGGCAGTACGTGGCGAACCATGATTGTCCAATCCTTCACGCCGAGGGCGCGGGCAGCGCGCACGAAGTCGAAGTTGCGGGCACGCAGAACCTCGGCACGTACGACGCCCACTAGGCTCATCCAGCTGAACAGCAGCACGAGGCCCAGTAGCCAGGCGAAATTGGGCTCTATGAGACTGGCGAGGATGATAAGAAGGTAAAGAGTGGGCAGGCCCTGCCAGATCTCGACAAAGCGCTGAAAGAGCAGATCTACCCAGCCGCCAAAGTAGCCCTGCACGGCACCGGCGGCGACGCCGATGAGGGAGCTCATCGCAGTGAGGCAGAGCCCGAAAAGGATGGAGATGCGGAAGCCGTAGAGCAGGCGAGCGAAAACATCGCGGGCCTGGTCGTCGGTGCCGAGCCAATTGTCGAGAGAGGGTGGTGAAGGGGCGGGCTCGCGGAGTGCGAAATTCACAGTGCGATAGGAGTAACGTACTGGAGGCCACAGCATCCAGCCCCCGTTGGCCTGTAGCAGATCGCGCACGTAAGGATCGCGGTAATCCGCCTCGGTCTCGAACTCGCCGCCGAAATCAGTTTCGGTGTAGCTGAACAGTACGGGTACGTAGAGCCGGTTGCCATCGCTCAGCAACAACGGCTTATCGTTGGCGAGAAATTCTGCGGGCAGGCAGAGCAGGAAGAGGCCGAGGAAGATCCACAGACTCCAGAACCCGCGCCGGTTGGCGCAAAACACGGCAACACGCCGGCGGTTAAGGCGGGAAATCGCCATCGGCTATGTCTGCGCCTCGAAATCGATGCGACGATCGACTAGCGTGTAGGTGAGATCGCCGATGAGGTGGAGGATCAGGCCGAGGAAAGTGAAGAAGTACAAAATACCGAAAACCACCGGGTAGTCGCGGTTGATCGCCGACTCGTAGCCGAGCAAACCCAGGCCGTCGAGGCTGAAGATGATCTCCGTGAGCAGGGCGCCGGTGAACAGAATCCCCACGAAAGCTGACGGGAAGCCGGAGATAACGATGAGCATGGCGTTGCGGAAGACGTGGCCGTAGAGAACGCGGTGCTCCTCCAGTCCCTTGGCGCGAGCGGTGATGACGTACTGCTTCCCGATCTCGTCCAGGAAGGAGTTCTTGGTCAGTAGGGTGAGGCCGGCGAAGCTGCCGATAACCAAGGAGGCCACAGGCAGTACGAGGTGCCACAGGTAGTCGACGCTGCGGGTGACGAACGACGCCTCCTCCAATCCGGTGGTCGTCAGACCCCTAAGGGGAAACCACTGCAGGTAGTGGCCGCCGGCGAAGACCACGATGAGGAGCACGGCGATCAAGAACCCTGGCACGGCGTTGCCGACGATGACGACGCCACTGGTCCACGTGTCGAAGCGCGAGCCGTCGCAAAGTGCTTTGCGCACCCCTAGGGGAATGGAGATCAGGTAGACGAGCAAGGTCGTCCACAGCCCCAGAGAGATCGACACCGGCAGCTTGTCGAGGACGAGGTCCACCACCGATCGATCGCGATAGAAACTGTCCCCGAAGTCAAAGCGCAGGTATCCAGCAATCATCTGGAAGAAGCGCTCGTGGGCGGGTTTGTCGAAGCCGTAGAGGCTCTCGAGTTCGCGCAGCAGCTCCGGGTCCACGCCTTGGGCGCCTCGGTAACGACTAACGAGGGCGGCATCATGGCGGGTGAGCTCGCGTGCTTCGAGATCGGCGCCCCCCTCGCCGGTGACGCGGGCGGCGGTTCCGACTTCGTCTCCCTGCAAGCGCGCCATCATCTGTTCCACAGGGCCGCCGGGTGCAGCCTGAACGATGACGAAGTTCACCACCATGATCCCGAACAGCGTCGGAATCATAAGCAGAAGCCGCCGCAGCACGTAGGCGGTCATATTTGGGAACTCAGTCCGTTACGAGGCGCTGGGCGCGCCCAGCGTCATACCACCAGTTGCTCAAGAAACCTAGGGCATTTCGCGGCAGAGTGTCAGGGCAGCCGAACTTGTCCCAGTAGACAAGACAGTGTTCGGTGCTGTGCCAGTGTGGGATCACGTAGTGGCCCCACAGTAGCACTCGGTCGAGGGCCTTGGTGATGGCGATTTGAGTTGTGCGATCTTGGGCGACAACGAGCCGCTCCACGAGTTCGTCCACTGCGAGATCGGCGATGCCCGAGTAGTTGCGGGAACCCGGACTGTGGGCGGCCGAGGAGGACCAGTAGTTGCGCTGCTCGTTGCCCGGACTGACGTACTGGTTCCACTTCCAGACGATGACGTCGTAATCGTACTCCTGCAGACGCGCCCAATATTGGGAGGCGTCGACGGTGCGGATCGTCGAGGCGATGCCGAGGCGCTGAAGGTGCAGGCGTACAGGGCCGAGGACCCGTTCGTACGAGGGTCGGCGTAGGAGAAATTCGATTTCCATCGCTTCGTTGCTCTCTTCGTGCACGAGGCTGCTGTCGAGAATTGTCCAGCCAGCGTCATGCAGGAGCGTCCGCGCCCGACGTAGAAAGGGTCGGATGCCACCATCGCCGTCGGTGGACGGGGCACGGTACGATTCCGTGAAGACGCGATTGGGAACGCGACCTCGGTACTCTTCAAGAATGGCGAGCTCCAGTCCCTCTGGTGGTCCGCCGGCTGACGACAGTTCAGAGTTCTCAAAATAGCTCTGGGTACGAGTGTAGAGCCCGTAGAACAAGATGGCATTCGTCCACTCGAAGTCGAAGGCATTACTCAGTGCTTCGCGCACTCGCACGTCGGCGAACTTGGCCTTGCGCGTGTTGAGGACGAAGCCGCTCATGCCTCGAATGAGCTGATGGGGCAGTTGTTGACGCACGATGTCACCGCGCTTCACCGCGGGATGGGCGTAGGCAGTGGCCCACTCGCGGGCACTGCTCACGATGCGGAAATCGTACGCGCCGGCTTTGAAGGCCTCTATAGAGACGGTGTCATCGCGGTAATAGTCGTAAACGATGTGGTCGAAGTTGTAGCGGCCCTTCATCACCGGCAGTTCCTCAGACCAGTGATCAGGAATGCGGGCGTAGGTGATGGATCGCCCCGGGTTGACACTCTCAATGCGATAGGGGCCGCTCCCTAGGGGCGGTTCAAGTGTGGTCTTGGAGAAGTCGCGCGATTCCCAGTAATGACGGGGAAATATGCGCAGCTGACCGATGATGAGCGGCAGCTCGCGATTGTCACCCGTAGAGAAGTCAAAACGCACGGTGAGATCGTTCACGGCGTAGACCGTGTCCACATCGGCGTAGAACCGCCGGTAGAACGGTGTGCCCTTCTCGATCAGGGTGTAAAAGGTGAAGACCACGTCGTCGGCGGTTACCTGTTCGCCGTCGTGCCAGCGCGCTTCTGGACGAAGTTGGAAGGCGATCCAGGAGCGGTCGCGGGGACAGATGATAGTCTCAGCGACCTGGCCGTACTCGCTCAGGGGTTCGTCGAGAGCCTTAGTGCACAGCCGACTGTAGATGAGGGAGCTGGTACCCGCCGCTGCCACGCCTTTGAGAATGAAGGGATTCAGGCTATCGAAGGTGCCGACATTAGATAGCCGCACCTCGCCGCCCTTGGGTGCGTCCGGATTGACGTACTCGAAGTGGGTGAAGTCCGAGCCGTACTTGAGCTCGTCGTGAATGCCGAGGCCGTGGCCGCGGTAGACATCGGGTCCGTGGAGATCGATGGCCTCGGCGTGTGCGGAGGAGGAGAGGGCGAGAACGGTCAGTACCGCCACTGTAGCGCGTGGCCAGCGCATCCATTGCCATCGCATGATGGGCACGATAAAGACAAGAAAAGCGATCCACCCGATGAGCAGGCCGCCGCCGAGGCCAAAGCCCTCCTGCGTGAGGTAGGTGACGGCCATAAGGGGTACCATCGTCATCATCAGAATGGGGATGGTGCGAGTCATTGTCCACAAACAGTGTCGGGCTTCGTACGCGCCGACGACGCCGACCAGAGGGAACAGAGTGGCAAAGCCGTGCAGCTGGTCTTTGATGATTATCAGCAGTAGCACCACGCAGAGCACGATGGGCAGCTTCTGCCAGATCGGAAATCGGGTACGATGCACGCGCTCAGCACGGGCGGAGGTGCCGAAAAACAGCGCCGCGCCCACGGCCATGGTGATTACACCCACCCACCAGAACACTTGGTTGCCGGCGGGCACGTAGGGAACGGCGATCCAGCTCACGGTGCAGTAGAACGCTAGACCCAGGACGATGGCGGGCACGATGGGTACGCCGACGAACACGTGCAGGGCGCGGATCAGGTGGATGTAGAGGAAGAGAACGAACAAAGCCAGCACGTTGGCTGCGTCCATGGGCAGGCCCACGGAGAGGGTGACTACGGTGAAGGGAAAGGGCAGGGTGAGGAAGATCGATTTCATGCGCGGCGTGGCGACGTAGGCCACCACTGTGGTCTGCACACCAACGACGAGGATGAGAACAAGATCCCACCAGGTCAGTGAGACGGGGACGTCGAGCAAGGGAACCGGCATCCCATCTATAATGGAGAGGCCTCGCAGCGTGCGCCATCGCTGACAGCGGTTGCCTCGAACCGGTCCGGGAACCACCTTCTCGTCGCCCGGGCTGAACGATTGCCCGGCGGCGAGAGATATGTCCCGGATCGAGCGCATCGAGCACATCCTGATAAAGGCCCCCGAGTACCCGGACGGGGGCTGGGTGGTCACTCGCGTGTGTACTGCCGATGGAGCCGAGGGCCTCGGAGAGTGCTTCGTCCCCGACCGCTTCGGCGACAGCGCCCATGCCGCCTTGCTGCTCAGCGAGCGTATGAGCAACGACATCGTCGGCCGCTCCGTGCTCAAGCGCATCCCGATCTGGGAATCTCTCTACGATCTTTGCCGTCGCCTCTACGATCGCCGCGGTACGGCCATTCACGTTCTGAGCGGAATCGACATGGCGGTGCACGACGCGGCGGCGCGAACGCTGGGCATTCCCCTGTGCGAGTTGCTCGGAGGGCGCGTACGTGACCGCGTGCGTGTCTATGTGAGCAGCATCTGGGTCGATCCGCACAACCCCGAGTCCGCTCTCGATGCGACAGCGCGCTACGTCAGTGAAGGCTACACCGCGATCAAGTACTACGGGTGGGAGAGCTTCGGCGAAGGCAGGGATGACGCCAAGCTGCTGCGAAAGATCCGCGTTGCTGCTGGTGACGGGACCGAGCTCATGCTGGATCTCGGCCGTCCGACCACTCTCGACCGTGCTTTGCGAATGGCGCGCTTGATCGCCGACTCTGAGATCGACTTGCGCTGGTGGGAAGAGCCGCTGTCGACATCCGATCAAGCCGGCGATCTAGCGCGACTCACTGCCGCTGGGATAGTTCCAATCGCCGGGGGAGAGGGGGAGCTGACCTCCTTTGCCTTTCGCGACCTCATCGAGCGACGAACCGTCGACATCCTGCAGCCCGATCTGTCCTGGGTGGGAGGCCTCACCGAGGGGGTGCGCATCGCCGAGCTGGCACGGCAGCACGGTATGCTGTGCGTGCCTCACAACTGGGGCACGGCGATCAACACCGCCGCCAGCGTTCATCTGGTGGCGGCTATGCCGGCGGGAGAGTTGTGTGAATATCCGATCACGCCGCGGCGCTGGGGAGCCGGTGGCGATGGCGAGGCTGATCCTAGCCCGATGATGACGGAGATCGTGCGTCAGCCTGTGACCGTGCAAGATGGCTATGCGGTGGTACCGAAAGCGCCTGGGCTTGGGGTGGAGCTCGACGCGAAAGTGGTGGAACGCTACCGGGTGTAAGGAATCACAGCGGCTCTCCGCTGACGCTGTTGACCCGGCCGCCAACGAAGGGAGGGGCCATGATGCGGCGTTGTCGATCGCTGACCGGGGCGGGATAGGAGTCGGGGTCGTAATAATCGCTTGCCCAGGAGGAGTGCCCGGGGCTGTACTTGAAGAGGAACGAGCGCCGCTCGTGATCGGCCTTCCAAGGCATGGTGCCGTGCACGAGGGCTTCGGTAAAGATTATGAGATCGCCTGCCTCGCCAACGGGCTGGCAAACGTAATTGGCGTTGCGGTCGAAGTGACGCACGTCGGTGGGTAGGTCGCTGACGAAGTTCGACTTGTGACTTCCGGGCACGCAGGCGAAACCACCGGCGCCAGCGGGGGCGTCAGTGAGGAGAAAAGTGAAGACGGTGAGGCCGTTGCGAATGATGCCGTTGTGACACTGGTACCAGTGATCGCCGGCATTGATCTGGGGGTGGGGCCCGCCATGCAGGCCACCGCTGGATGAGCCCTTGCTCATGAAGATGCAGTAGTCGTGGTCGATGCGGAACCATGGTCCCAGGAAGCCCTCGAGATAGGGCAACAGCTTTTCGTGGTCTATAAGTGCTTGGCAGGCGGGGCTCCAGCGTGAGACGCGGCTGGTCCGAAACATACCGTTCTTCCACTCCCCCTCGTTGTCGTCGGCGACGTGGTTGAGCTCTTCGAGGTCGGTGGCGCTGAGGATTTTGGGAACGACGAGGTAGCCGTGAAGGTCGAACTGAAAGCGTTCTTCGGCGTTCATTGTGTGTCTCCGGAGTTTGCGGGCTCGAGATGACAGAATATAGAGAGGACGATCCTTTGCGGGATAGAGAGAAGCGACTGCAGGCGTGTCTGCCGGACGTAGAGTCCACCCTCGAGTTCGACGACCTGAAAGCGGCAGTGACGGTGTACCGCGATCCCTGGGGAATACCCCACGTTCACGCCGAGTCCGAGGCGGACCTGTTCTTCGCCCAGGCCTATGTCACCGCCCAGGACCGGCTTTGGCACATGGACGCTGATCGTCATCGCGCCCTAGGGCGCTGGTCGGAGTTCGTAGGCGAGCGCGGCGTCGCTCAAGACCGGTTGCTGCGCAGCGCCGGCATGGGCCGCACGGCTATGCTCGACCTCGAGACTTGCAGTGCCGAGTCGCGCGTCATGCTGAATGCTTACACGGCGGGAATCAACGCCTACCTGGCCGGAGGGGACCCTCTTCCCATCGAGTATCAATTGCTCGGTGCTGAGCCCGAGCCGTGGGAGAGCTGGCACTGTCTGGCGGTGTACAAGATGCGCAATACCCTGCTCGGCACCTTTGAGCCTAAGCTCTTTCGTAGCCGGCTGGCGCGCCTCATCGCCCCGGAGAAGTTGGCGCGCCTCATTCCCGGATATCCGGAGGGACACCTGCTCACCGTGCCCCCGGGAGAGCGCTCACAGGGCGGCACACTAGACGGAACGGCCACGCTTGCTGCATCGGCGGCGGCGTTGGATGCGGTAAAGGCCGTCGACGAATTGCTGGAGCTAGGTGCGGTACCAGCGGATGCCGATGCCGGCTCGAACGCCTGGTCGATCTCTGGCGAGCGCACCGCTAGTGGTCTACCGATGGTGGCGGGCGACTCGCACCGCGGCTTGGACACGCCGAGCGTGTACTACCAGGTGCATCTGCGCTGCCCCGACTTCGAGGTCATCGGCCACTCCGTGCCGGGCATGCCCGGCACGCTGCACTTCTGCCACAACGAGCACGTCGCCTGGGGCATGACCCACGGCGCCGCCGACACCCAGGATCTGTTCATAGAGCGCTTTCGGGAAGAGGGGGCCAGTCGCGAATACGAGGTCCGCGGCGAGTGGCGCGTCGCCGAGGTGTGCAAGGAGAGGCTGCACGTGAAAGGTAGTCGGCCGGTGGAGATGGAGGTGACAGTGACCCACCATGGACCTGTCATCGCCGGTGATCCGCGGGCCGGCTGGGGGATCGCGATCTGCGACCCCGGCCTCATCGAGGCTTCGCCGTGGGTGGATGCGGGATACGAGGCGATGAAGGCACGCTCGGTGGCCGAGCTCCATCACGCATTCCGCAACTGGAACGACCGCGTCAACAACTATGCCGTCGCCGACGTGGACGGGCACTTTGGCTATCTACATGAGGGCCGGATCCCCCGTCGCGGAGAAGCCAACGGCTGGGGGGTGGTGCCGGGGTGGACGGGGGAGCACGAGTGGGAGGGCTACATACCTCACAACCAGCTCCCTGCCGCCATCGACCCGGAGTGCGGTTACGCCGTAACCTGTAATCACCGCGTGGTAGCCGCCGACTACCCGCATTACCACGGTCTCTACTACACGCCAGAGTTTCGTGCCCGCAGAGTGCAGGAGCGCATTCTCGAGTTGGCACCGGGCACTGCCACCGTGGAGGACATGGTGGCCATCCACGACGAGCGCTTGTCCATACCCGCCCAGGTGCTTGTGCCCCGGCTGCTTGCCGCGTTCGATGGGCAGACGGAAATTCCCGAAGACCAGCGCGACGCCCTAAACCGACTGCGCCGCTGGAACTGCCGGGTGGATCGGGAGGCGGTGGCGCCGGCGATCTACCACGCGGTCCGGATGGCGGTGCTGCTGCGGTTGGCGGGGAGCGTTTTTGGGGCCGGAGCGTGTCACCTGCTGGGGGGCGTTCCGGGCAGCGAGGTACATCAACGCCTGCTGGCGCTGGAAATGCATCTAGCGTTGGAGCGCGGTGTCGGTGACGATCTGCTGCCCGAAGGCAAATCCTGGGACCTCCTGCTGCGCGATGGCTTGAAAGAAGGCTTGCGTAGCTTGCGCACGCGGTTGGGCAAGGACATGGACGAGTGGCAATGGGGGCGCTTGCACCACACGTACTCGCGGCATCCGCTGTCCGATTCCTTTCCCGCCTGGGCGCAGCACCTCGATCCGCCGGCTAAGGCGGTGCACGGTGATTCGGACACACCGTTGGCTGGGAGTATCACTATCACCGATCAGCAGGTTAACGGAGCCTCTGTGAACCGCTACATCCTCAATCCTTCAGACTGGAGCCAATCGCGCTGGATCGTGCCACTGGGATCGTCCGGACACGCGGGTAGCCAGCATTACGCCGACCAGGCGCAGATGTGGGCGGACGTGGAGTACATCCCCATGTTGTGGAACTGGGACGATATCGAAATCCAAGCGGAAGCCACACAGCGACTGGAGCCGGCGCGATGATGATTGTCGCACTGGTTGCACTACTCCGATCCCTGCCACGTCAAATTCCTTGCTGATCCTGCTTCGGTGTTGTTACTATGGCCATATGAGGAGGACACTTCACCAGGGTCTTACTGTAGCGGCCATCGCCGGTGCTCTCCTGCTCGCCAGCAGTTGCGAGATGTTGGGCATGGGTGGTGGCGGCGAGCCGGTGGCGCAGGAGATGCGCAAGCAGGCCGATCAGCTCGAAAAGCAGGCCGGAGAGATGGCCGCCGTGGGCGAAACCATGCAGAAGCAGGCGGAGATTCTCAAACAGCAGTACGATGAGACGCAGAAAGTGGCGGACGAGCTTAAGGCGAGGTGGGAAACTATGGCCGAGCAGGCCGCCTCCATGAAGAAAGAGGCGGACGAGATGCACAAGAAGGCGGATCAACTCAAGAAACAGGCCGACACCATCAAGTAGCCGACACTGAACCCTATGCGATAACTAGGGGCTTCGCCGCGCGCCGGTGGAGCCCTTTGTGCTGCCCGACGGCCATGGATCTGGACAGGAGTGAGCGAAACGAGATCGCGAAGGCGATCGTTGCAATCCTGCAGGAGGAGGCGCCTGGCAGCGTAACGGAATTACACGGTTCGCTGGCTGAGGGCAAAGCCGACTCGTACAGCGACATCGATCTGCTCTGGGAAGTCAGAGACGAGGATTTCACCGCCCTCTGTTACGGGTTGGAGGAGACTCTGTCTCGGGTGCGGGCAATCGCGAGCCTGCGCTTCGACATCAAGACTCAGCGCTCCACCAAGCACAGGCGCGCCTTCGTGCGCTTCTCTGGCCTACCGCTGTTCTGGTGGGTCGACCTCGAAATCTTCGCCCGCTCGATCCGTTGCGAACGCCACTTCGACGAAGACAACCCCCTGGCCCGAGGCGCTGAGTGGTCTTACACCCACAGCGCGCTCATGTGCGCTGTCGCCGCCATCAAAGCGCAGTTGCGCGGGCGTGGCAGCACTGCATTGGAGCTGGTCAGCTCCGGATTCCAGAAGATCGCTGTGCCCGTGACGGGGGCGAATGCGTGGGAGAGAATTGAGGCGCTCGTGGATGCTGTATACGATGCCGACGATGCCCAGGCGCTACTGGCGGCGGAGGTGAAGAGCTTACTGTTGCAGGCCAGTGCTGTGCGGCGCTAGATCAGCCGACGATTCCGATCAGAGATCTCAGCCCAACCTGCGACGCCGTTTCGAAGTCGTGCCGCACCGCCAGGTAGTTGACGAGAGCAACGACGAATCCTGTGATCACCAACCACTTCATGCGCGTGCCTTGCCGTCCTCTAAGTCCTCGCTGCACGAGGTATCCGGCGAATAGCAACCAAGTGGGCAGAGCGAGGAGGATCTTGAGGTCATCTGCGCCCAGTTGCTCGCCGGGGGCGGAAAACAGCCAGAGAACGCCCATTCCCAACCCGATGGTGAAGAAGAAGAACCCCGCACCGGCCGTGTGGAAAGTGAGATTTCCGATAGTGTCGAGGGCGGGCAGAAAACTGCCGAGCCGGCCGTGTTTGAGATTGCGTGCCTGCAGCAGATAGGCGAGAGCACCGAAGAAGGCGATGGCAAAGCCCACGTGACCGAGCAGGGTGATGAGCACATGCACGCCCAGCCACGGGTACTGCACGAGAATGGACTCTGCGCTCTCGAAACGCACTGGCATAAGCAGCGGGTAGAGCAGAGCCAGAAAGGCGATAGGCGCCAGAGCGAAATTGAGATTGCGCACGGACGTGAGCGCATCCAGAAGCAGACCGGAGACCAGAAAAGCGATGACCACGAGGGAGATCACCAGCACCATGTGCGAAAGTGGTGACTGGCCGGAGAACAAGGCGTGCAGTAGAAGCCCGGCGACATTCACGGCCACACCGGCGATGAGCAGACGGCGAGCCCAGAGACCCCAACGGTTGCGATCCCACAACAGCTGGCCTTGGAACAGCAGCGAAGCCACCAGGTAGCAGACCAGGGAAAAGCTCAAGAAGGCGATGCAGAGTGTCGTCATCCCTCCTCCTCCAACGACTCCGATCGATTGAGATTAAAAAGCCGTCGTGCGGTGTCGAGCCGCAGATGGCCATCGTCGCGATTGGCGAGTTTGCGGATCTGCACCTGAGGCTGATGCAGCAGCTTGTTGGCGTAGCCGCGAAGCACGGCCTCGACGAGCTCGCGGTCTTCCGGGCTGAGGTGAGACAGCCTCGATCGCCAGCGCTCAAGCTCGTGATCGCGCAGGTGGTCCGCCTGCGCGCGCAAGTCGCGGATGATGGGTTCAGAGCCGAGCGAGTTGTACCAGTGGAGGAAATCGCCGAGTTCCTCGTCGACGATGCACTGCACCCGGGCGATTTCACCCTCGCGCTCTTTGCGATTTTTCTCGACGACGCCCTCGAGATCGTCAATGTCGAAGAGGAAGACATTGTCGATCTCCCGCACTGACGGGTCGATGTCTCGGGGCACGGCGATGTCGATGAGAAATAGTGGGTGTCCGCGGCGTTTGCCCATGGCGGCGCGCACGACATCGGCACCGATAACTGGCTCCTGGGCCGCTGTGGAGGAGATGACGATATCGACCTCGGGCAGCAGCGCGGGCAACTCCGGCAGGGATGCAGCGCGCCCGGAAAAGCGGCGCGCCATCTGCTCGGCGCGCTCTACGGTGCGGTTGGCGACGATGAAGCGCAAAAGCCCGGAATCGACGAGGTATTGGGCGGTGAGCTCCGCCATCTCACCAGCACCCAACAGCAGGGCGCAGTGATCCTCCAATCGATCGAAAATCTGGCTGGCGAGCTCGACGGCAGCGGTGCCGACCGACAGTCGGCCACGGCCGATATCAGTCTCGGTGCGAGCGCGTTTGCCCGCTCGCAAGGCGCGCTGAAATAACTCGTTAATGATCACCCGGGCCGTGCCCGTTGCTTGAGAGGTCTCAAGAGCGTCGCGTACCTGGCCGAGAATCTGCGACTCTCCGACGATTTGAGAATCTACGCCACAGGAGACGCGGAACAGGTGCATCGCTGCCTCTCCGTCGGCAAAGTGGTAGAGGCTGGGCGCGATGCTGGCCAGATCGACGCCGCGCTCCTCGGCGAGAAAACGCTGCAGGGCCTGGATGTTGCAGTCGAAGCTGGCCGTGTAGATCTCGGAGCGATTGCAAGTGGAGAGGATGGCCGCTTCGGCCACCCCATAGCCATCGCGCAGTCGACGCAGAGAGGTGGGCTGGTCATCCTCAGCGAAAGCGAGGCGCTCGCGGACTTCCACCGATGCGGTGGTATGATTGACGCCGAAGGCCAACAGGTGCATGGAATGAACCCGACATCGAGGCCAGCCATTTGAAGTACGTGGCTGGTTAGTAAGATATAGAGGGCTTTCGCTAGAAGGTAAGTAACCAATGAGCATGAGACCCAGCAACGAACTTGCCCACGGCGTTTACGCCGCGATGGTCGTGCTGCTTGCGCTTTCCGAAAGTCGGCCGGCACACGCCGGGGCCTGGACCGTTCCCCAAGGGCAGCTGTGGGTGAAGGTCTCGTATCTCCAGCAGAATACGGATGAGTGGTACATAGATGCCCTGGATCCGGAACTCCAGGACGAAGGCACTTTCGGGCAGTTTTCCGCAGGAACGCGGCGGCCCTACTACTTCAACGGCGAGTACGATTTGAAGGCAGTATTCATCGAAGGGGTCTACGGAGTCACTGACTGGCTGAACTTCGGTGTGAAGTTGCCATTTTCCGATCAGATTTTCCACGACGATAATCGCACCGATCCGCCTTCGGACGCCGGCTTCAGCGACCTGCGAATTTTCAGCAAGATACGGGTGCTGCAGAAACCAGCGATCATCACGTTGAAGGCGGAAGCGAAGATCCCCACGGGCGATTTCAAGAATGAGGACGGCCTGATCCCGGTGGGAGAGGGCCAATGGGACTTCGACTTCCTGCTACAGGTGGGTAGATCGCTGTGGCCACTGCCGGCGTACGCCAATGTTGACGCCGGCTATCGTGTGCGACTGGAGAACGAAGAGATCTTCCGCGACCCCGGTGACGAATGGCTGCTCAATGCTGAGGTAGGCTACTTGCCTACCCACAACCTGTTGTTGGCGCTGAAGTTCGAGTACCTCAAGGGTCGGGTCGGATCGCTGGGCGGCTTTCAGACCGATAATCTGAAGCAGTGCATTGCCTACCTTGTGCCCACCGTGGCGCACAGCATCCACCGCTCGACGGCGTTGGAGGCGGCGATACGCATCAGCACGGAGGGTCGCAACTTCCCCGCCGGATGTCAGTTCACACTAGGACTGTCCACCAACGTGGACATCGCCGGTCTGATTAGGAAGGGGCGCTGATGTACGCGGCGATGCACTGCGCCATCTCAGCGGCGCGAGATACGCAGTCTCCAATCGAGATGCCGCCGCGAAAGTTGCCGCCGATGAAAATCCCCGGGTTGTTGGCTTCCACCTCCTCCACCTGATCCAGGATTCCTGGATGACCGTGAAGATACTGGGGTATCGCTCGCTCCCAGCGCTGCACGAGTACCTCGTCGGGCGAAGATGTGATCTCCATGAGCTCTTTCAGCTCTGAGCGCACCGAGGCAACGAGCTCTTCGTCGCTCAACGACACCCGTTCGGGCTGGCGGCGACCACCGATGTAGGTGGAGAAGACGGCGCCACCCTCTGGGGCGCGGCCTGGGAAGGCGGAAGTATTCCACAGCGTGCCCAGGATCGTGCGCCGCTCTTTGCTTGGCACGAGGAATCCGAAGCCGGTCATGGGCTCGGGCTGCGGATTTTGGCGGAAGCCGAGAAAGACGATGGCCACCGGAGCATAGGGAATCTCACCGAGCGTTCTTGGAAAGGATATCGATGATGAGAACTCCCTGTACGCGTACGCCGGCAATGTGAGCACCGCGGCGCGAGCGCGCAGCTCCTCCTGCTCACCGTCGCCGGACTTGCAAGTCAAGCGCACTCCCTCAGCGTCGCGATTGAGAGAACGCAATGAAGTGCGAAGGCGGAGCTGATCACCCAGTTGACGAGCTAGAGCATCGACGAAGACCTGCATGCCATCGTCGAAGCTGAGCATACCTCCGCTTGGTCCCGCAGTGACCTTGCCGGCTACGTCCTCGTGGGCCCCTGCCTGGCGAGCGGCGGCCTTGCGCCGCCAAGCCAACCCGATGGCACCGCGGATGAGGCTGCCGTGATCTTTCTCCAGGTTGTAGAGCCGAGGAAAGGCGGCGCGTACGGACAACTCGTCGGGAACTCCGGCAAAAGTGCCGGAGACGAAAGGGTCCACGGCGTAGTCGAGAAACTCACGGCCCAATCGGCGCAGGACGAATTCAGACAGGGCTTCTTCCGATGCGTTGTGGCCACGGCGGCGGAAGGGCTCCTGCAGTAGCCGCAGCTTGGCGCCCCAGGAAAACAGGTCAGAGTTAATGAAGGCGGGCAGGCTCATCGGCAGCCGGCGCAATCGACCGTCGCGTACGATGAAGCGGCTCTTCGACGCTGTCTTGTCGGCCTCGATCGTTCGGGGGCTCAAGTCGAGATCATTGATCAGCGTGCGAAGATCAGGTGAGTTGTCGAGAACACTGCTGGGACCGCGCTCGAAAAGGAACTCCCCGCGCCGAAACGAGGAGATCACTCCTCCTGCCACCGCAGAGGCCTCGACGACTTCGACGTCTATGCCGCGCTTGCGAAGGAAATGAGCGGCGGCAAGTCCGGAGAGGCCCGCACCGACGATGGCGACCTGCACATGGCGCGCTCTCACCTGCGTTTTCCACGTCGCTGCCTGAGGACGCGAATACCCGCGGGGCGCAGTGCGAGCCGAAGCGGGGCCCCTGCTTTGAGGTCAAGTTCGGAATAGGCAGATGGGGCGAACCGAGTTTCCACGATGGCGCCGTTTGACACTTTGGCGCGCAGCGAGTGGTGGGTGGCGGCGCGCTGGTAACCATTGACTTCGGCGTCGACGACGTTGTGGCTGACCGTGTCACTGAGGGGGACATCCGGGTAAATAATCTTTACCTCCTCTGGCACGATGTAGAGCGTCGCCCATTCCCCCGTGTCCACGCTTGCCTCGTCTCCCGCCTGCAAGGTGATCCCATCCCAGTCGAACTGCACGCCTTCAGGACTGCGCGCGGTGACGCGAGCGTGAAAGATGTTGCGGATGCCCATGATCTGAGCGACATCCGAGTCCGCGGGCTCGGCGAGGACGTCCTCAGGGCGCCCTCGCTGCAAAACCCGGCCTTCCTGAAGTACCGCAATCCGATCTCCCATGGCAAAGGCGTCATCGAGATTGTGTGTCACGTAGAGGACAACGAGGTCGAGTTCACGGCGCAGCTGGAGAAGCTCGACCTGCAACCGCTCCTTCAGCGGTTGATCGAGGGCGGCGAAGGGCTCGTCGAGCAGGAGAAGCCGTGGCCGGTGGGCCAACGCGCGGGCAATGGCCACGCGCTGTTGCTGACCTCCGGAAAGCTCGTGGGGATAGTGCTTTCCGAGGTGGCTGAGATGCATTCGCTCGAGCATCTTTTCTACTTGCTGTGCCGCCCTCGGCTGGCGGCGCACTGCGAAGCCGATGTTGTCCGCCGCGTTGAGGTGGGGAAAAAGGGCGTAGTTCTGGAAAACGTAGCCGACACCGCGCTGACGAGTCGCGAGGTTCACGCGCGCGCCTCCCAGTTCTCTACGGAAAAGCATCTCGCCATCGAGGGTGATCTCGCCTTCATCCGGGTGCAAGAGACCGGCGATGGCATTGAGGGTCGAGGACTTCCCGGCACCTGAGGCACCAAAAAGCACGAAGGTCTCGCTGCCGGCCTCGAAATCGACGTCTAGCTGAAAACTGTCGAGGCGCCGCCGGGCCCGCACGAGAAGTCGCGCACTCATACCGGGGTACCCGACCGCTGGGGGCGAGGACCGATGTCGAAGCGCCGAACCCACCACAGGCTGACGAAGCCGACGGCGGTCATGAGGAGGACCATAGCGTTGGCAAGGTCGGTGTCATTGCTCTGCACGGCGTCGTAAATAGCCAGGGGCAGGGTCTGAGTTCGTCCCGGTATATTGCCCGCCACCATCAAAGTGGCACCGAATTCACCCAGCGCCCGAGTCGCGCTGAGCACGACACCGGCGATCACGCCGCGGCGAGCCAGCGGCAGGGTCACTCGCCAGAGCACACCGAGCTCCGAGGCGCCTAGGGTTCTCGCTACCTGTTCGAGGTCGGGATTGACGCTGGCGATGGCGGCGCGGGAAGCCTGGAACATGAGGGGCATGCCGACGACGGTCGCGGCGATGACGGCGGCGGGCCACGAAAACAACAGGTCCCATTCCAACCAGGTGCTCACCGGACCCCGTCGTCCGAGTACGATGAGCAGGTAGTAGCCGACGACGCTGGGCGGCAGCACGAGAGGCAGGTGAATGGCTGTTTCGATAAGGGCCCGACCCCGAGGTTCGCGGCGTGCTAGCCAGACCGCGAGGCCACCGCCGATGCAGATGATCAGCAAAGTGGCAGCCACCGTGACCTGCAAGGACAGGAGCAGAGGAGCCCACATCACAGAGCGGTCTGCGCCGTGGTGAGGAAGAGGCCGTTGGCTTCGAAGATGGACACGGCGGCGGGCGTGGAGAGATGGTCGACGAACCGACGTGCTTGTTGCGCCCGGGGAGAGCCGGTGGCGACGGCGATGCCCAACTGCACCTTGAGATGGAGATCCGCGGGCACGGTGTACCACCGTCCGTCCGTGTCACCAACGAGGGACAGAGCGGTCAAGGCGGCATCGGCACTGCCGCTCTCGGCGTAACGCAATGCGGTCAACACATCTGGAGCCTGGACCAGACGGGGCTCGACCTGCGTCAGCACGTGGCTGGACTGCAGCGCTTCGATGGCCGCTCGGCCGTAGGGTGCAAGCTTGGTATGAGCCAGGGCAATGCGCCGGAAACGGAGGGCGGTGAGCTCGTCAACGGTGGCCACAGGCTCCTCATCAGGAGGAGTCCACACAACAAGTCGGCCGTGCAGAGTTAGCCCGGTGTCAGCCAAGTGCCCCTCGTGGCGAAGCTCGTCCAGGTATTGCTGCGAAGCGGACGCAAAGACGTCGACGGTGGCACCATGACGGATCTGCTGTGTCAGCGAGCCACTTGATCCAAAATTGAAGACCACACGATCGGCGGTGGTGGTCTCGAAGTCGACGCGAATCTGCTGAAGAACACGGCTAAGACTGGAAGCGGCCGACACCAGCAACAACGGGTCGCTCGCCCTTTCTTCGGCAGGAGAACAGGCGAGAAGGCCGGCAATGGCGAGGACGGGCAGGTAACTCCGGCCGATTAGACTGAACATGGAACCTCTGCGAGGCATGAATTGCTGCAAGTTAAAGAAAAACTACCAGATAGGCCGCCTCACTGCAACGCGCCACCGGCGTTAGGCCAGAAGATTCGGGGGCGCTAAGACACGCTTGACTCCATTCCAAGGGCTCCACTACATTAGCGGTGGCCAACGAATGGCGTTGGTCTTGAGCATTCGCCAGCTGACCGTAAATCCCGTTGCTTCGGCAGCGAAGCGCTGCGCGGTCGGTTACATGTGTTTGTGGGGCCATCTGTTGCGGCGGCACGTGGGACGCGAGCCGGTGTAGGGCACCCGAAACCGATACGAAAGGAGGTGGTCCGTGAGTAGTTGTATACCTGTAGGAGGTGCGACCACCTAGCCTTCCTGAACGGTTCGCCGGGTGGTCGCCCACCTGGAGTGACGCTGACTTCGGTCAGAGTCCAATGGTATCAACGGGAGCATCGGCAGCGTTGCTTCCGATCGAGGGGCTCGCGCATAGCGCGGGCCCCTCTTGCATTATGGGCCCCATTGCCGGTGCTTCGACCATGCTCCGTCTCAGCGCGAAGCCAATTGGCGGCAGATGTGAACCAAGTGCATGACGAACTCGGCGGTGATCTCCATATCATCCGCCTCGTCCGGCTCAGGGTTCCAGCGAGGCGTGTTGCTCCAGTGGCCATCCTTGGCCTGATGGGCGACGAACCATTCGCCCATGCGCAGTGTCCAGTCTCGGTATTTTGACTCTCCCGTTGCTGCGTATAGACATCCTGAGCCCCATCCTGACTTGCAGGTCTGCATGGATTCGAACTGGCAATCATCAGTCTCCATGGAAAAACGCTGATAGTGTTCGGCGAGCTGCCGCCAGCGCTCGTCTCCGGTTGCCTGATAGAGCTGGGCGAGGAAAGCCGCGGCAATGCCTCCATTGAAGTGGTGCTCGAAGGGTCGGTTACGCAGCGTCAGGTAGCGGATCCGTTCCACTTCCTGCAGTCCGTCCATGTTCACCACCAGCCCCCGATGGGTACGCGCGGCGTACAGCTGCTCCTCTGGATAGGGCTGCAACCGCCAAAGTTCCTCCAGCCACTCGCCAGCACACAAGGCTGCGGAGATCCGCCCCAGCGCCAGCAAGGTCATGCCGCCCTGCGCCGTGGGGAAGAGCAGCTGTTCGCTGTCGGACCCTCGTTGCTGCCAGCATTCCCAGAAGCCTCCCGTCTGCGAATCTTGCCAGCCGAGTAGGCGATTCTGCGATCGTCGAATGACGTCGAAACGTTGCAGGAGAACGGCTCCCATGAGGAAGCAGGCGAGAGGATACGAGCCATAAAGTTCGTCCAGTCTACCCCGAGGGGAATACCGGTCGAGTTCACCCTCGTCGGAGAGTGTGTGCTCGACGATCCAGCTCAGGACCCGGTTGGCGGCCTCGATCTCACCGGTGAGGGCGAGCGTCCATGGCAAGCGGTAGTAGAACAGCCGCTGTAGCGCCGGACCAGGGGTGCCGTCGTCGGCGATACGGGGAAGGATCCAATCGAGCCCGCGCTGCCAGGCGGCGCGGTAGCGAGCGGAAGCGGCGAGAATCATCAAGGCGTGGACGGGCAGGGAAACCAGAGACTGCGAAGGACCCGATGTATCCCGATGGGCTCAGAGAGATTCTTGAATTCCCGAGTGCTCACTTCTTCGGTGACGAAGTTCTCGCAGGCTCGCTGCTGAGTGTTTGGACCGATCACCGTCTCCTCATCGGTCTCCATCGCCCAGATCACAACGGACGGCAGGGAGCAACGTTGTAGGATGCTACCGTCAAAAGACTAGCAGGGCACGTTTCTGGCGCCGTGTTAGCCGCAGGATCGGCAGCCCCCTGCGACTGTTGACAAGCGGTCAATGTTATAGCGCGCACGGGGTCTCTTCTCATGGGGCGGTGCTCCTTTCGGGGCGAACGCAATAACCAGGCCAATTCTAAGGCTGTTGACTGGCGGAAGAAACACGAAAACCAGCCCTCAAAGGGTCTTCTGCCTCTACCTAAATTAAACTGCTCAAGCAACGACAATGCTGGCGACCAGATTGAGCCAGGCTATGCCCGTGATGACGAGCTGGCGCTGCGAGTGATCTCGAGAGTCTTCATCATGACCTCCTGTCTCGTCCGCGTAATCAGAAGTAGACCATAGTGGCCACCACTGAGCTTGGGATGCCCGCCACCAGGCGATGGTTGCGATCTATGATGGAGATCACGCCGAAGCGTCAAGATTCTTAAGAAAGCAACGCAATTGTTGGCGGTGCCAACAGCGCATCCCTTGCTCCCAGGCTCGTGATCTCGTTGAATGGAGCGACCTAAATCAAGAGGATCACCGTGATCATCGACTCGCATACCCACGCTTGGGAGTACTGGCCTTACGAACCGTCTGTGCCCGACCACGAGAGCCGAGGGCGTGCCGAAAACCTGCTGTATGAGATGGATCGGCACGGCGTCGATCAGGCCGTTCTGGTGTGCGCCCGCATTGACCACAATCCAAACGACAACGGCTATGTCGCGGAGGTCGTCAAGCAGTATCCCGACCGTTTCATCCAGTTCGCCGATGTGGACTGTTCATGGATGGACAGCTATCACACGCCAGGGGCGGCGGATCGTCTGCGACAGGCAGCGGAGAAGTACCAGTTGAGAGGCTTCACACACTACTTGAAGAGTGACTTCGAGTGGTTCGCCTCTGACGAGGGTATCGCCTTTCTTGAGGTGGCTGCCGAACTCAAGCTAATCGTCAGCCTCGCGGGCGGACATCAGTGGCAGCCGGCACTGCGAGAGTTGGCGACGCGCTTCGACACAGTCACCTTATTGTGCCATCACATGGCTGGTGCCCGCGTGAGTAACCCGCAGAACCTGACAGAGATCGTGAAGTCGGCGAAGGTGCCCAATATCTCCATCAAGATGTCAGGATTTCACTACGTCTCGCAGACATCTTGGGAATACCCGTACCCCGACACTCATGATACGGTGAAGGAGTTGTACGACGCCTTCGGCCCGGATCGTCTCTGCTGGGGATCGGACTACCCGGTGGTGAGGTCGTACATGACCTATCAGCACGCCATCGAGGTTTTTCGCACGCACTGCGACTTCATTCCGGAGGCGGATCGGGAGAAGATTCTTGGTCTCAGTCTGAAGAGGTTCCTCGACGCATCAGGACCCTCTGGCTGACGCTATCCGAAGAGTTGGGTCCCCACATATATTGAGCTTGTCTGAAGTGAGCCTGTGCTCGCGCGATATGCCAACAGCCGTGACTGCTGCGCCGCCACAACCTATACCAAAGGGCTGCTTCCGACGCTCGAGTTGTGGAAGTACGTGGATCGGCCTTCACGCGTAGTGCTGTGCATGAAGACGATTTTCGACGGAATCGTGGCTCCCAAGGACGGCCGAAACAAAGTGTATCAGTTTTTCGAGCACCGCCTGCAGAATCTCTATCCCAATTTCTCGCGGGACGACCGCGCCGCCATCGAGGAGGCAGCGGAAGGCGAGGACAAGACCAAGCGAGTACACCGCAGTCTGACCTCGATGATCCGAATAACAGTGCCCACCCTAGCCCTGTTGCTCCTGCCCACGGTGGCCATGACCGAGTGGGACGTCGACGACTTCCAGCGACGCCTCCACCGTGCTCTCGACCTGACTCCGGAACAGCATCATCTGCTGACCCAGATCCGCCAGGACTTGGCTGACACCCTGAAGGTACTAAGCGGATCCGTGAAGATCGGCGAGATCTCCCGCTACTCTGTCCGTGAGCGTTATCGCCTGGCGCTGCAAAACCACCGCGTCGCGCGAGACACCATCCTGACCCTGTGGCAACAGAGTCTGTTGGAGCGCGCCCGCAACCACGCAAGGAAACGGCAGATTCACGGCGGTGAGCTCCCAGAAGAAGAGACTCGATACCGGAGAATCACCGAAGCGTTGGAGCTCACCCTGGATCAACAGTGGCAGTGGCTGGACCTGCTGCAGCGCCAACGGCTGGAAGTGCAGGCGCTACGGGGAAGCGGCCACGAACTTTCCCGGCAGGACTTTCTGCGTCTGCGCGAGGAACACCGCATTTCCTTCGACTCGATCCTGACCGAAGAACAGAGACTGAAGTTCGAGCGGATTCGCCAGAACTGGTTGCATCGCCGAGCCTATGGCGACGAAGTCGACACCGACTTCGAGACGGAGCAAGGCGCCTACCCCGAAGGCGACTTCGAGTTCGTCGGTGAGCTGTCTCCGGAAAACGACCGACCCGAGTAGGAGTAACATGCCCTTAGAGCCCTGGATTCGTATCGGTCAACCCCTCGAGAACGTCATCGAAGACTACGAGAGAATTTTTGACGCCTGGGAAGAGGGTGGCATCCGCGGGATGGTTTTCGGTCGGCTGCTGTTCGCCGACGAAGCGGGTGGGTTCACGACTCCCGCCTTTGCCACCAATCCCGAACCGTATCGCCAGCGCGGGATCGAGCTCGGCGAAGCCTCCGTTGAACCTGACGCGACTCGGGAACGACAGCTCCACGACATGCTGGTCAACGCCAAGGCGCGGGGCTGGCGGCTGCTCATTTTCTGTCCGGGGCAAGGAACGAGCCGTGCCAAGGCTCTCCCCGCCGAGGAAGATCCGTACGGCGCGCGGCTGCAGGCGGCCGTCTGGGAGGACGTGTTTTCCGCGTTTCCTGAGGCGGAGGGGGGCATCATGGATGGGTGGACGGAGTCTGCTTATGAGCTCGTCTACCACCACGGCAACGCCGTGTTTCGCGACATCGACCAGGGTCAGCGCGACAAGGCGAACGCTCGGGGATGGGATGCCGAGCGTTTGGAACGGGGCCGCACTCATCTCCATCGTAGCTTTCAAAGCCTGACACCGAAGCGCGTGGGCCACTACGGCGATCACGGACTGTTGTCGATGCTCAATCTCTTCGATGTGAATGAGGACGCCCTGTATTGGCTATGCTGGCGGCGCGAGGACGGGCTGCGCGAAGGCCAGGCCTTTCGCGCCGAGCTTGACGCCTTGCCGAGGAGGCTACTGCTCGGCAACGGCCTGCGATCCGCCGTGTTCAGCGGCATGACGGCGATGGACTTTGTGGAGTGGGATGAGGTGCTCGACTTTCTCTTGGTCAAGCACTACTTCTGGCATCGCGGCTTCGACGGCATGTACGGCACGGTAGCGCGCTGGGTGCAACAGGTGGGAGCGTGGAATCCGACCCTGTCCGAGGCAGATTGCTTTACCGTAGTGCGCGCCTGGCTCGGCATCGATCTGCCTGAAATCAGCACCCTTGCAGATATGGAGCTGGGATTCCCGCAGACGTTCTTCGACGAGACGGTGGCTCTGGAGACGCGGCGGGCCATCGAAGCGGCGAGCGATCCCGGCAAGATTCTGCCCTGGGTGGATACGGGCCGCATGCCACACGCCGGCGATCCGATGACAGCTGGGGACCTGCACCGGATTCTCATTGCCTCTGCCGGTGCGGGTCTGCAGAGATTCCTGTTCCACAACCACGGCCACCTGACGGCAGCGGAGTGGAAGGTGATCAGTCGGATGTGCGGAACGGAGTGGAACGAGGATCCCAACGGTTACTGGCCTCCAGCTACGCCCAAGTCCAGCACCTTCGGATAGTCCGTCGGGGGATTTATCCCAACAGATTGTGAGGGGCGACGATGACTCCGTCCTCGTCAGCGTAAACGAACTCGCCGGGTGAGAAGGTGACCCCGCCGAAGGTGACAGGCAAGCCTCGCTGGCCTTCGTTGCGCCTGATGCTGCGTCGTGGAATTGTGCCTAAGGCCTGCACGCCGACGGGGATGTCGGCGAGATCGCGACTGTCGCGCACGGCGCCGTAAATGAGCATTCCCGCCCAATCATGATCGGCGGCGGACTGGGCGACGAGATCTCCCACGAGGGAATAGCGTAGCGAACCACCACCGTCGACGATGATCACCCGCCCGCGACCGTCCTCCTGCACGAGCTCGCGCACTAGGCTGTTGTCCTCGAATACTTTCAAGGCGACGATGGCGCCTCCAAAACAGGCTCTGCCGCCGTAGTTGTGGAATAGAGGCTCGGCGATGGAGACCACATCTTTGTGTTCGTCGCTGAGGTCGGCGGTTTTGAAGTCCTGCTCCAGTGCGCTCACGACGCCTCCACTGAAGATTTACTTCCTGGCTTTCTCGCGGATATGGCCTCCTGCAGCGTTTCTCGCGACTGCTCGAAGTAGTCGGAGTCGGTCTCGAAGCCGACGAAGTCGACCCCCATTTGCAGACAGGCTAGCGCCGCGTTGCCGATGCCGAGGAAGGGATCGACGACGAGCCGTGCGCGCTCGACACCGTGTAGTTGCACGCACATCTGAGGGATTTTGACCGGGAAGGTGGCCGGGTGTGGGCGCTGCTTGTCGCGACTTTGGATAGTGCGATAGGGGATGAACCAGGTATTGCCACGGCAGCGTCGATCCTCCTTGACCCCATTCCATCGGCTGATGTTTGACTTGTCTTGATACTCCACGCCGATGGACAGGCGGTCGAGCTCGACGCGGCCCGATTTGGTGAGATGGAAGATGTACTCGTGGCAGTCGTTGATGTAGCGGGGACTGTTGATGGGTTTGTAATGACCCACCGAGACATTGCCTGAGATTCCCGGGTAGCGCCCTACGTCTTCTTTTTGGATGGCGATGGATTTCACCCAGTGGATGACGTTCTGTAGCTCGAAGTCTTGGCGCAGTCGGGTCAACACTTCGAACGGGCCCCAGGGGTCGGAGGGCTTGCCTCCGATGTTCAGGAAAAGTGATCCGTCGTCGGCGAGCACTTCCTTCACAGCGGCACCCCAACGCCCCATCCATTCCACGTAGTCTTCCCGGGATCCGGTATCGTCGTACTGCTTGTAGTCGGTGCCGAGATTGTAGGGCGGTGAGGTCACGACGACATCGACAGAACCCAGATGTAGGCGTTGCAGCATGCCAGCCACACAGTCTTCGCAATGGATGGTGATCTGGGGAAGATTGCCCCCACCAATCGAAATGGTGCCGGCGGAAGATTCGGTCAGCATCCGAGGGCGGATCCGTCGCGGCGGGGATCGCCGCCGCCCATGAAAGAACCGCTATCGCGGTCGATCTCAATCCCCTGACCCCCGCCGACGCCAGGGGACCAGTCGCCAATGTGATGCAACTCGTGGCCGCGCCTGTCGAGCTCGGCAAGCACTTCGGCATCTATGCGCGACTCGGTCTCCACGAGACGTCCGCGCCCTGCCTTTAGCCGCGGCGCTTCGATGGCGGCCTGCACGTTCATTCCGTGGTCGAGGACGTTCATGATCATCTGCGGCGTGGTTTGCAGGATGCCGTAGGATCCCGGTGTGCCGATAAGCAGCCGTAGACCGTCGTTATCCCAGACCTGTGCCGGGGACATGCACATTTCGTTCTTCTTGGACGGGCCGATGGCGTTGGGGCTACCGGGCAGCGGATCGAACCAGCGCATGAAGTTATTGAGCACGATGCCTGTGCCTGGCACGACCATGGCGGAGCCAAAGCCGCTGCCCAGCGACTGTGTGCAGGCCACGGCGTTGCCATCGGCGTCGATGGTGTCGAAGTGGGTGGTGCATTCCGTTTTCATCCAGGCGTAAGGATCGCCGGAGGGAACCTCGCCTTCCTGCGAATCGTCGTGATAGGTATCTCCCACATGTACGCCGGCGCTGTCGGTTGAGATCAGCTTGCGCCGGTCGGCGGCATATTCGGCGGAGAGCAGCCCAGCTGTCGGCGGATCGTCGATGGCGGCGTATCGAATACGATCGATGCAAGCGAGCTTTACCGCTTCGATGAATGTGTGCAGGGTGTTGGCGGTGTTGTGGCCCATGCCACCGATGTCGAAGCCGTCGAGCAGGCTCAATGTGAGCAAGTACTGAATGGCCTGACAGGGTGGTGGTGGGGCATACACAGTTTGGCCGCGGTACTCTACGCCAACCGGATCGATCCAGGAGGGCTGGAAGTTCGCCAGATCCTCCTTGGTAATGAGGCCGCCCATGTCCGTCATGTGGGCGGCGATCACATCGGCGATGAGGCCATTGTAGAACGCCTCCGAACCCTCGGCGGCTAGAGTGCGGAAGGTCTCGGCGAGGTCCTCCTGTACTAACACCTCGCCGGGCCGGGGCGCGTGGCCGTCGATGAGATAGGTCGTGGCAGAAGAGGGATACTTGCGCAGGTCGGCGATGCTGGGCTTGATGAAGGCGCAATTCTTCACCGACACGGCATAGCCACCCTCGGCGTACTCAATAGCGGGGGCGAAGACGTCGGCGGGATCCATGGTGCCGTAGCGGCGTAGCGATTCCAACCAACCCCCGCAAGAGCCGGGCACCAAGGGCGAAAGAGGGCCGCGATCCTGCTTGGCGCTTTCGTCATACATCGAGAGGTCGGTGGCAGCGGGAGTAAGCCCGACGTAGTCACAGATTTTGTGCTCGTTATTTCGTGCCGAATAGATATGGAAGTATCCAACGCCGCCGATTCCGGACATATAAGGCTCGACGACATTCAGCGCCGCCGCAGTGGAGACGGCGGCATCGATGGCGTTTCCGCCTTCGAGCAGGATGCGCACGCCCGCCAGAGATGCCAAGGGGTGCGCGGATGCTACCATCCCGCGGCGGCCGGTCGCCGTGGAACGGTGGGTCAAGCCATGGGAGGAAAAGGCCATTAGACAGCTTTCTGGGGCGCGGTTAGGTTTTGCAAAAGGGCTGGAGTAATAAAGGAACACGCGAGGTTCAAGGAAATGGATCGCAAGGTAGATCTTCGTAGCGATACACAAACGCTGCCTACGGAAGAGATGTGGGAGGCGATGGCCCGAGCCGAAGTCGGCGACGATGTTTACGGAGAAGATCCCACGGTCAACCGATTGCAGGAGATGGCCGCCGAGAAAGTAGGTAAGGAGGCGGCACTCTACGTGTCTAGCGGAACCATGGGCAACACCTGTGCCTTGCTGGCTCACACTCAGCTCGGCGATGAAGTCGTGTTCGAAGAGCTCGCCCACCTCTACAACTGGGAAGCAGGGACCTACGCCAATATCGCCGGGCTGACGGCTCGGCCTGTGCGCGGCGAGCATGGGATCTTCACCCCCGATCAGCTCTCGGAGGTGCTGCGTCCTCCAAATCCGCATTTCCCCAGCATGTCGCTAGTGTGTGTGGAGAACACCCACAATAACGCCGCCGGTTCGGTATGGACGCCAGAGGAGATGGCGACAGTGTACGAGCGGGCCCATGAGAACGGCCTGTCTGTCCATCTCGATGGCGCCCGCGTGTTCAATGCCGCAGTCGCCCTCGCCCTCGACGTGCGCGAGCTCACTCGGCATGTGGACTCGGTAATGTTCTGCGTGTCGAAAGGCCTGAGCGCGCCGGTAGGATCGCTGCTGTGCGGCAGCCGCGAGTTCATAGGGAAGGCCTATCGGGCCCGCAAACGCCTCGGAGGTGCCATGCGGCAGGCCGGGATCATTGCTGCTGCTGGCATCATCGCTCTGGAGACGATGATTGATCGCCTCTTTGAGGACCACGAGCAGGCGCGCCGACTTGCCGAGGGATTGGAAGCGATCACTGGCATCGAAACCGTGCAAGCGCCGCGCCCGACTAACATCCTGCGCGTGGACGTCGCCGGCCTAGGGTGGAGCACGCAGGCCCTGATCGAGCACTGGAAGCGGCGCGGGATCCTGTGCAATCCCCGGCCGCCTACGGCAGTGCGCCTCGTGACCAATCGGCACATCAACGCCGAGTCGGTGGATTACGTGCTTGAGGTCACGCGCGAAATGTTGCATCAGGAGGCGGTCGCGGTGGGCGGCTCGTGATCTTCACACCAGGGCTTCGCTCGACCCGAGTCGATGCGTTGATCGCCTTGGTAGTGTGGCTCACTGCGGTGGCGGGTGGAGCAAGCGAGGCCGCTGAGGGTACAGGGCACGATCCGTTTCGCCCCGATGGCAGTTGGCGTTACACAAATCGGCTGGTGGAGTCTACTAGTCCCTACCTGCAGCTACACGCGCACAACCCCGTCGATTGGTACCCCTGGGGCGAGGAGGCCTTCGCCCTCGCCCGCGATCTCGACCGGCCCATCTTCCTCTCTGTGGGCTACTCCACCTGTTACTGGTGTCACGTCATGGAGCGCAAGGTGTTCTCCGATCCGGAGATTGCTGCCACGATGAACGCCCACTTCGTCAACATCAAAGTCGATCGCGAGGAACGTCCCGACCTTGATCGCATCTACATGGCGGCGACTCAGCTGAGCACCGGCCATGGGGGATGGCCCAACTCTGTGTTCCTGACTCCCGAGCTCAAGCCGTTCTTCGCCGGCACCTACTTCCCGCCCGAGGATGTGCCCGGACGTCCCGGTTTCCCCCGCGTGCTGGAAACCTTGCAGCTGGCTTGGGTCGAGCGACGGGATGAGGTAGAGCAGGTGGCGCGGCGCATGGTGCTGGAGATCGGACGCATCGAAGCCGGTGCTCGAGTCCCGCAGCCGCCTGCGATGGCCTGGATCGACAGCGCGATCGGTGGCCTCAAGCGGCGTTACGATGGTACCCACGGCGGCTTCGGAGGCGCGCCCAAGTTTCCTCCCGTGATGCGGTTGCAACTGCTCGTCGATGCCTGGGAGCGCAACGGCGACGGTGAAGCGCGCCGGATCGTGGAGCACACCCTTTCCGCCATGGCTCTGGGCGGGATTCACGATCACGTGGGCGGCGGCTTTCACCGTTACGCTACGGATGCGCAGTGGCGGGTGCCGCACTTCGAGAAGATGCTCTATAACCAGGCTCAGCTGATTCGCCTGTATGCTCGTGTACACAGGCTTACGGGGAATGAGCGCTGGCGTGGCGTGATTGAGGCCACGCTTCAGTACGTCGCGCGCGAGATGACCGCCACGAATGGCGCTTACTTCTCCGCGCTTGACGCCGAGTCTGAGGCGATTGAGGGCAAGTATTACACCTGGACGCGGCAACAGCTAGTCGACGTGCTCGGCGGTGAGGAATGCGAGACGCTACTGAAAGTCTACGGTCTTGAACACGTGCCTGAGGGTGCAGGCGAAGTGCTCTACCAGCGAACGCCCCTTGCCGAGACGGCGACGGCGATGGGGCGATCTCTGGAGCGATTGCAACGACAGCTGAAAGCATCGCTCGAGCGGTTGCGCCAGAAGCGACGATCGCGGGCGTATCCGTTACTCGACGACAAGATTATCACCTCGTGGAACGGTATGCTTATTGCGGCGATCGCCGAGGCGGGTGTGGCCTTGGGCAACGACGCAGTGGTCGAGGCGGCGGCGGGGGCGGCCCGTGCCGTTCTGAATCACCTGCGTACCGACGACGACAGACTGCTGCGCATATACAGAGATGGTGAGGCGAGCCAGCCCGGCTTCCTTGAAGACTACGCGCATCTGTCCGAGGGACTGCTGTCACTACATAGAGCGACAAACAACAAAGAGTGGCTCGACGAGGCCAGGCGCGTCATGGATGTGGCGCTTGCCGATCTCTGGAACGAGCAGGGAGGAGGTGGGTTTCACTTTGCGCCTCCGTCAAGGCACCTCATTGCACGCAGCACGACCGGCCACGACATGGCGCTGCCGTCTGCGAATGCAGTGGCGGCCCACGCACTCATCGAGCTGTCACTTCAAACGGGGGAAGAGAAGTACCGCGAGAAAGCGGAGGCTCTGCTCACTGTCTTCGGAGGGAATGTGGCGAGAGCACCTTCAGGTCACTCGGAGTTGATCCGGGCGGCGTGGCGGCTGTTGACACTCGACGAGGAGGGTCGGTTGACGGCGCTACAGGTTAATCGCGAGGCGCTGTCGGACTTCTACGAGGACCTGACTCCAGTGCCGCGAAATGAGACCGTGAACGTCGTCAACGTCTCCCTTGGGGAGCCACGGCGCGAGCGAGGTGACCACTACACGATCGACGTGCGTCTGTCCATCGCCGAGGGCTGGCACGTGAACGCCAACTCTGCCTCTGCCGACCTCATCCCGACCTCGGTCACTGTCAACTCACCGGACCTCGATGTCACGGTAGAAGGGATCGACTATCCGCCGGCAGAAGCGCTGTTCTTTTCCGCCCTCCAGGAGAGCCTGGCGGTTTACGAGGGTGTGACCGAAATCCCCGTACGTCTGCGCGTGGGTCCCGCGACAGAAGGCGACCGAGTGAACCTGCTCATCCAATACCAGGCCTGCGACGATTCGCGATGCCTAGCACCGGAAGAGGCGATGCACACGGTTACGTGGTGAGCGACAGCTTTCTGACTGCTCAGTGACTCCACACCACTCCCTGTGAACTGAACCGCTCAACGCGTTGGTCCCCCATATAATCTCTGCGTGGACGGACAATCCCTACCCCAGGCTGTAGACCAGGCAGGGCAGAGGCGGACCACATGTAATGATCGCCCAGCCGACGAGATCGGAAAGCGCATTCCGTCACCCCATAGATGAGTGACCCCAGGGCCCGCATGGATGTCAGGCAGTTTCTCGGTACGGACGCCGTTCAATGTGAGCTTGGTGAGCAGACCGGAGGGTCGCCAGCGTCACCCATGTCTACCGGATAGAGGCTCCGGCGCGCTGACCTGCTGCGATGACCATCATCCTCGCCGACGGGCGAATCCAAGGCACCCGGCTTCTCATCTGGGTGCCTTCTCACTATGTTTTCCGCCTCCCAATTGCTTCAAAATCAACCTGTTGGGGCATTTGCGCCGTCTGCCTGATCCGATGATCTCACCGTTACGCCGGTATTTCCGGTGGCTTCACCTGCGCTGGCCTGCGGGCACGGTGGAGAAGTTACCCGAGGTCGACGAGCGCTACCGATCGAACATCCCCGGGCTCTACATCGTTGGTGATCTCACCGGTATCCCGTTGCTCAAGTTCTCCTCCAACAGCGGCACCCTGGCGGTGGAGGACATCCTCTCCGACCACCGTTTCCAGCGCGAGTGCACGCAGAGCGCCGACGACGTTCTCGATCTCGTCATCGTCGGCGCCGGTGTATCCGGTATGGCGGCGGCGCTGGCGGCGCGCAGGGCGGGCCTTCACTTCGAGATCCTGGAGGCGACAGAGCCGTTCTCCACGGTCATCAATTTCCCCATGGGCAAGCCGATTTTCACCTATCCCACTGACATGGTACCGGCGGGAGATTTGCAGTTTACGGCGAAAGTGAAGGAGCCACTGATCGCTGAGCTGCGCGCCCAAACCTTATCACAGGGGATCGAGCCGCGCATGTTACGGGTCGAGCGGGTGGAGCGACAGGGTGATCACTTTGTGCTCACCATCCCCGAGAACGAGGACCTTAAGGCGTTGAGAGTGGTCGTGGGCATTGGGCGGTCGGGTAACTTCCTCAAGCTGGGGGTGGACGGGGAGGACCTCGACAAAGTTTCCAACCGACTGCACGACCCCAAGGACTACGCCGACAGCGATGTGCTCGTTGTGGGGGGTGGCGACAGCGCCACGGAGACGGCTATCGCCCTCGCTTGTGCCGGTGGACGAGTCACCCTCTCGTATCGAAAGCCCGAGTTCTCCCGGCCCAATCCGGAAAACATCGAAAGGCTGGAGGCGCTGGCATCGGATCCGATGGCGGACGTCATTGTCCACACGCCCACCTCGGAGCGAGTGACCACCTCTTCGGGACCATTCCTTGAGGCTGAGCGGAAGCCGGGATCCATCGAGCTCATGATGGCCTCACAGGTCGAACGCATCGAGGAGACGCAGGTAGCGATCTGCGACTCAGAAGGTGCGACACACACGATCCCCAACGACGCCGTTTTCACGATGATCGGCCGGGAGCCGCCCCTCGATTTCTTCCGCCGTAGCGGGGTAACGCTGCGCGGCGAAATGAATCGCGGCCAGTGGGTGGCACTGGGGCTGTTCGGCGCGTTCTGCTTCTTACTTTACAACTGGAAGGCGGGCGGCCCGCTGACGAGTTGGTTCAAGGAAGCCGGGTGGTTCCCCTTCAACGTGCCCCACCTGCTGCAGAGTTTGTTTTGCGCGGCGTCGGATTCTAAGACCTTACTCGGCACACTGACTCTCAATCTAGGCAAGCCGGGGTTCTATTACAGCCTGCTCTACTCGCTTCTCGTGGTGGGTTTCGGCTGGAGACGTATGCGCCGAAGGCAGACGCCCTACGTGAAAGCGCAGACCTTAAGTCTGGCAGCGATCCAGGTAATTTCCTTGTTCCTACTGCCCTACCTGGTTCTACCCTGGATGGGCTACAACGGTGCTTTCGACGACGGTTTCGGCAAGAGCATCGCGGATTTGTTCTTCCCAGAGGTCTCCTACGACCACGGCCGCGAGTACTGGCGGGCCTTCGGTTTCGTTCTTGCCTGGCCGCTGTTCGTGTGGAACGTGTTTACCCACGAGCCGCTCTGGGCGTGGCTAGCGGTGAGCGTGGCGCAGACCTTCGTCATCATTCCCCTGCTGATCTATTTCTACGGGAAAGGGGCCTACTGCGGGTGGATTTGCTCGTGTGGGGCATTGGCGGAGACGTTGGGAGACACCCATCGCCACAAGATGTGGCACGGCGCTACCTCCAACCGGTGGAACCTGGTGGGACAGGTGATTCTCGCCCTGTGCGCGATCATGCTGCTAACCCGCATCGCCCACTGGAGCTGGCCGGGCACGGTCTTCGGTGATTTCCTGCGCCAGATTCACGAGGGCATGCTCTACGACTGGCAGCCGGCGGGCATTCCCCTCAACTACAGCTACCTGGTCGACCTCATGCTCGCTGGCGTGGTGGGCTACGGTGCCTACTTCTGGTTTAGCGGTCGCGTGTGGTGCCGGTTTGCCTGTCCTCTGGCGGCGCTCATGCACGTCTACGCCCGCTTCAGCCGTTTCCGGATCCTCTCCGACAAGAAGAAGTGCATCTCCTGCAATCTGTGTACGTCATCGTGCCACCAAGGTATCGACGTCATGAACTTCGCCAACAAGGGCTTGCCTATGGCCGACCCTGAGTGCGTTCGTTGCAGCGCTTGCGTCGAGTCCTGTCCCACGGGAGTGCTCTCTTTCGGCCAGGTCGACCGCAAGAGCGGAACCGTACTGAAGACTGACACTATTTCGGCGTCCCAAGTGCGCCAACGAGAGTAGGATAGTCCACCCATGACATTGCATCGCCTCAGTGCGTCCCTCGCGATCGCACTGTGCCTCGCTTTCTCGTCCTCGTCCCTGGCCACAGCGCAGGAAGACACGGTCGAGCAGCTCAAGGAGCTGCAGAAGCTGCGCGAGGAGGTCGAGCGGCTACGCGAGGGACTCACCCGGCAGCAGCTGGCAGAGAGTGAGTCCCGCTACCAGGTGACGGGTCAGGTCCGCAACCGGTTCGAGTGGATCGACGCTGATTTCACCTCGGGGAATGCAGATGTGCAGGAGCTGCTGCGCGCCCGCATCCGGGCCACCGGGCGGCTGCGCCATGACACCCGGTTGATCGTGGGGGTGCAGGACTCGCGGTTGTGGGGAGAGGAGAATAGCACCTTCGACGGCAGCGGTGATCATATGGACTTCCACCAGGCCTACGCTGAGCTGGAAGAAATTTCCGGCGAGTCCTCTGACCCTGCGTGCTGGCCGACAAGAGCTGGTGTACGGAACTCAGAGACTCATTGGCGCGGCAGGCTGGCACAACGTAGGACGGTCCTTTGACGGCGCGAAACTGCGCATCGGCTTGGACTCCTGGGTCGACGTGTTCGCTATGAAGCTGCAAGAGGAGGGCATCATGGATCGCAACCTGATCGGCCTCTACACCCTCAATTCGGAGATGCAAGAATGGGCTCTGCCAAGATCACCTTTCTAGGTCACGCCTCGTTTCGCCTGGAGTCGGACACGGGCACCGTACTGTACTTCGACCCATGGCTCGACGACAATCCTACCGCCAAGCTCAAGGTCTCGCAGGTGCGTAAGGCGGACATCGTCATCGCTTCGCACGGCCACAACGACCACGTGGGAGACAGCTTCGAGATCTGTCAGCGAACCAAGGCGAAATTTGTCGGTGGCTACGAGATGTGCCTGATGGCGGAAGCGCATGGCCTCAGGCTGGGATCGCGAGCACTGCCGATGAATCCGGGGGGGACGGTGAAAGTGAGGGACGTGACGATCACCATGACCCAGGCCTTCCACTCGCTGTCGATGTCGCCCAATCTTGTTCACGGTGCTCCGGCTGAGGGCGAGTACTTCCGTCCCGACGGAGCGGTCTCTGGATTCGTGATGGGCTTCGACAGCGGCGTCACGGTGTACGATACCTCCGACACCTGCTTGTTCTCGGATATGCAGCTCATAGGCCAAATGTACGGGCCGCACATCGCTATCATGCCCGTGGGTGGCAAGTTCACGATGGGAGTGCGAGAAGCAGCAAGGGCGGCAAGTCTGATTCGACCCGAGATCGTCATCCCCTGTCACTACGGGGCGACGATGGGGCAGCCGGCCGATATCGACGAGCTGTCGAAAGCGGTCAAATTCCTGTCGGCGAACATCGAGGTGGTGGCGCCGAAAGTGGGGCAGACGTTGACCTACACGACGAGCAGCCATCGAGTCAGTCGTTGATAGCTATCTGCGCGAAGCTACAACTCACCAACGCTGCTTCCGTGCCCCTAGTCTGCCAATCTCGGCAGACCAGCGGCTGCTCTGAGAATCTTCAAATGAGTAGGTGTGCGAGCCGGACCGACTGGACAACTCTTCGCATTCGCCGCCATGGCTGCAGCCGTCGCCTCCTCCGGCCGGAGGTCATCGGCTCGCGAGAAATCCACAACAAGAATCGTGATCGCACTGAGATGGATGCGATGGGGTCTCTAAGATGTTACAGATGGGAGAAAGAGACATTCAAGTTCCGGGCACGAGCGCAACGAGACCGTAGGAGGCCAACGCTTGACGGTACCCGGCCACTTCTTGTGCAGTTGTGCAGGTGTTACATGTCGGCCGGTGCGTCCACGAACTTCACCGAGACGGCACCATCCGGCGAGCCGCCGGTGGACTTCACGTGGAAGACACCCGGGCCGTCGAGTTTGAGGCGCATGTAAGACTCCTTGCCCATGGTGGTGTCCCAGATATGCTCGCCACCTTCGGTCTCGATCATGAAACCGATCTCACCGCGCAGGGCTTCGATGCCGAAACAGGCGGCGGCGCGGCCGTCGGGTAGGCTGATGGCCTGCATGTCGTAACCGGGCATGTTGCAGATGGTGCGGAACACGAGGTTGCCCGCGCGATCGCGGCAGGGGACGCCTTCAGCCTGTGGGTCCATTTCGGACTCCACGAACTCGTCACTGCACTCGGGAGCGATGGGCAATTCGCCCATCTCCGGATCGCGGCGCAAGATGCCATCCATCATGCCCATATCACCGCCTTTGGACGGATGCATGTCTTCTATGTGGGGAGGCGGAGATGGCATCTCGACGTGACGGACCCAAGGCATGAACTCATCGGGGTCGATGGAGCGGTCGCCGTTGGTGTCCATGGCGCCAAACATCATGTGGATGAACATCTTGCGAGCCTCTTCCGGAGATTGCGGCGGCTCCATGCTCTCGGGCGGCTCGAAGTCCTTGGGCGGACCAAGGAAGATCCCCGGAGGATGCTCGCCTTCCCGAGAGCGTACCTCCCCTTTGGCAAGAGTCGAGGTCAAGCCCAAGGCAAGCACTGCACAGGCTGCGATCACGCGAAACATACCAGCCCTCCGTGTGGGTGGATGGGAAGGGGACGCCTACACCTGCAACGAACAGCCTATTCGAATCGACGTCGGGTATTTGTCCCAAAATATGGGTGCCGCTGCTAAGAAAACTGTGTGGACCATCACAAGGTGGCACCCCTATCTGTCTATGCGACAGATATACGAAAAGGCAACCGGATTACCAATGACGTTCGCACAATTGTCAGCTGCCGGGCGCCGATGCATCCGAAGTAACTCGTTGCAAAGCCACTACTTAGCCTTGCTTCGCGTTGCCGGGGATGAGCCGCCATGCTACATTACTCAGAATCTTCCTCGCAGCCCGATCAGGAGACGAGAGCGCCGGTGGAGCTTCTCGGTGGCAGGTACTTCAGCGTCGGCGGCGCCGGCGAATCACACGGTCCAGGCATCACTTCCATCGTGTACGGATGCCCCGCCGGTCTGCGGCTGTCGCGCCAGGCCATTCAGTGCTTCCTCGACCGCCGCCGCCCGGGTAGTAGCAAACTAGGCACTCCGCGCCGTGAGCGGGACCGGGTGGTGTTGCTGTCCGGCCTGTACAACGACGACCATGATGCCCTGTTGCAGCAGTCGCGAATTGCGACTACCGATGACGAGGTCGTCGAGGTTACCACCTACGAAGAGGGGGTGACTTCGGGCGAGCCGATCGCCGCGCTGGTGTTGTCGGCCGCCAAGCGATCCGCGGATTATGATCAGTTTCTTGGCGAGCGCGGGGAAGCCAGACCGGGCCACACCGACCTTGTGAAGCACTTCCAGTCTCAGGGGCACACCGACCCCCGCGGCGGTGGCCGCTCGAGCTATCGCTCGACGATCACCGATGTCGTGGGCGGATCTGTCGCCCGGCTGCTCCTCGAACAGCTGTTTGGTACGCGATTTCTGACCTCAATCTGCCAAGTGGGCGAACTGGTCGTTGAACAGTCTCTGGCGGACTGGGTGTGGAGCCGCACAGACTTCGGCCGCCTGACATCGGAGCAGCTGATCGAGGTAGAGGGTCAGCTAGAGGCCAACGAGGAATCGGCAGCGGTGCGCAGCATCGACGCGGGATTCGCGGCGTCGGCTAGAGAGCTCATCACTCGCACCCGTAAGGAAGGCAACTCCATCGGGGCCGCAGTAGAGGTAGTCGGTGTGAACGTGCCCGCTCTCGCTGGCGCTCCTCTCTACAACAGCCTCAAGCTTCGCCTCATGGGCGCCTTGGGCGGGATGCATGCCGTGCAGTCCTGCGAGATGGGGTCGGGATTGGACGTCGTGATGCGTACCGGCAGCGAGAACAACGACCGGATTCGTACCGAGGGTTATCAGAGTAATCATCACGGCGGATTGCTCGGGGGAATCACCACGGGAAACCCGCTGCATTTCCGCGTCGGCTTCAAGCCCACGTCTTCCATCACCATGACTCAGGACTCGGTGCGCAAGAACCTGGAGAACGTGGACTATAAGCTGCGCAAGGGACGCCACGATCCCTGCGTAGGCATCCGCGCCGGAGTGACCCTGGAATCGCGCATGGCGATCGAGCTTCTCGACGCGGTGATGGCGCACCAGGCGACGCGCATTGACCCCCGACACTTCCGCCTCTTCGACGAACGCGATTCATGACCGAGCTGAACTTCGCAGACGCTGGCCGCCTGCCTTTGGAGGGGGACAATGTGGCTATCGCCACTCGCCGATTGGAAGCAGGCACGAAAATCGAGATTTCCCAGGGTGAAGGGGCGTTCGAGCTCAGCCACACAGTGATGGAAGGACACCGCTTCGCCGTGGTGCCCATCGCCAGTGGCTCCGAGTTGCTGTCATGGGAGCTGCCCTTCGGCGTCTCCCTGCGCGACATCGAGCCCGGAGAATACGTTTGCAATCTCGGCATGCTGGAGGCGCTACGAGGCCGCTCCATCGACTTCGAGCTGCCTGAAGCGGCCAACTTCCAGGACCGCATCGTGCCCTACGAGCTGCCCGAGAAAGAGCTCGAACAGAGAGAGCAGGTGCCGCTCGTGGAGACTCCGCGCACCTTCTGCGGCTTCGACCGCGGCGCCCGCGGCGCTGGCACCCGCAACTTCATCGTCGTCCTCGGCACGAACTCGCGCACGGCGGCCTTCGCCCGGCTTCTCGTCGAGCGCTTCGACGGGGTTGACCGCAGCGACGGCTTCGACGGCGTCGTTGCCGTGGCCCATACCGAAGGGGGCGGACCGCAAGAGCCCAACAACAAAGAGCTGCTGCTGCGCACTCTCGCGGCATTCGCCGTTCATCCCAATGTGGGCGCACTGCTCGCCGTGGACTACGGTTACGAGCCAGTAAGCAACCGCCATCTGCTCGACTACCTACGGCAGCACCGCTACGCCATCGGCATGGTGCCGCACCGCTTTCTCACCATAAGAACTGCCTTCCAGGAAGCCCTGGCGGATGGCGAGCAGACGATTCGCGCCTGGATCGACGGCGAAGTCGGCTCGGCAGAGCGCAGCGAGATCCCGGCTTCGAAACTGAAGCTGGCGCTGCAGTGCGGTGGTTCGGATGCGTTCTCGGGTATCTCCGGCAACCCGCTGGCCGCCTGGTCGGCACGGGAGCTTATCCGAAACGGCGGTGCTGCCAACCTGGCCGAAACCGACGAGCTCATTGGCGCCGAGCCCTACGTGCTGAAGTGGGTGCGCGACCGAGAGACGGCGAACAAGTTTCTACACATGGTAGAGCGTTTCAAGGAGCGTGCCGCCTGGCACGGTGCCAGCGCCGAGGGCAATCCCTCCGGCGGCAACAAGTACCGGGGCCTTTACAACATCGTGCTCAAGTCCATTGGAGCGGCGATGAAGCGCCACCCCGACGTGCGCCTCGATCATTGCATTGACTATAGCGAGCCCATGCGCGAGCCCGGTTACTACTTCATGGACAGTCCGGGCAACGATCTCGAGTCCATCGCTGGACAGGTCGCCTCCGGCAGCAACGTGATCTACTTCGTCACCGGCAACGGATCGATCACTAACTTCCCCTTCGTGCCCACCGTCAAGATCGTGACAACGAGTTCGCGCTTCGAGTTGCTGGGTAAGGACATGGACGTCAATGCCGGAGCCTACCAGGACGGCGCCGACATTGACGAGCTCGGCGGGGAGCTGTTCGAGCACACTTTGCGGGTGGCGTCGGGGGAACGCTCACTGGGAGAGCGGGCGGGCCATTCGCAGGTCTCGATCTGGCGTGACTGGCCGCAACAGAGCGCCGCCGAGCTGCAGGTGCTGATCGATGCCGACGCCCCGTCCTGCGAGCCGCTACCGGTTCGGCGGGCGGAGGCGCCTTCGGTGGAGGTCACGGCGTTGAAGCGCGGCAACGGCCAGACCACCGACCGCATTGGCTTGGTGGTGCCCACAAGCCTATGCTCGGGTCAGATCGCACGTATGGCAGTGGAGCGCTTGCAGCAGAGGTACCGCGACGGAGCTTCTTCCATTTCACGTTTTGCCACACTCGTGCACACCGAAGGTTGTGGTGTGGGTGGTAAGGGTAACGAAGAGATATACGCCCGCACTCTCACGGGCTATGCGACACACCCCTTGGTGGACTTGGTGATGATGCTGGAGCATGGCTGCGAGAAGACCCACAACGACTACATGCGCAGCCACATGCAGATGGTGGGAGTGGACGTTGAGCGTTTTGGCTACGCCAGCGTGCAGATGGACGGGGGTATTGTCAACGTGCTCGACAAGATCGACGCTTGGTTCGCTCAGAAGACGGCTGCTCTGGAACCGGCTCAAGAACAGGGGAGCGGTGCCGGCGTGTTGCGCCTCGGGCTGCTCACCGCCGGACCCCTCAGTTCGGTAACGGCTGGCGTTTTCGCCAAGCTCACGCGGTGGGTGATTTCGGCAGGGGGCACGATAGTGATTCCCAACGACGCTGGACTCGGAAGCGATACCACCTTCGCCTCCGGCCTTGACCTCGAAACTCCTCTGCCCACTACCCTAGCCCACGGCCAGCCTTACGCGGAGCCGGGGCTATACGTGATGGATGCGCTGCGAGGGCACTGGACGGAGACAGTTACTGGCCTTGGCGCCACCGGTGTGGAGATCCTCATTGCCGGCGTGGCGGAGCATCCGGTCGTCGGTCACCCTTTCTTGCCCATGCTGCAGGTCACCGACGCCACCGAGTTAGCGAGGCGCTTCGAAGGAGACTTCGACCTCGTCGTCGGACGAGACAGCGCTCAGAAACTGCTCGAGCTCATCGTGCAGGTCGCGTCGCGTCGCTATCGGCCGTGCATGAGCGAGCGCGGCAACACCGACTTTCAGATTACCCGGGGGTTGCTGGGAGTCTCGCTGTAGGCAATGGACGTCCCAACGTCCGATACTACAGACCCACCATGCCAACGCCTAGCTCGTCGGCGACTTCGGCCATGGAGTCGATGATGGCCTGAGGCAGATCGAAGCCCTCCTCGTGGCGCCGTTGTCGCGTCTCTTCCTCGATTTCTCCCGGCGCATACACCTTGTTGAAACCCGGCAGAGGACGAGCCGAGCAGACCCACTCGGCCAGTGCCTCCACCTCGGCGGTGTAGTCCTCCATCTCTGTGAAGGCTTCGATATCGATGGCGAGGATCATGACGCCGCCTCCACCTTTGCCGTCGGCTTTTGTACAGCCCGCTTGGGACAGCGGCCCGACCAGCATCTCCACCATCATTGCCAGACCGTGCCCTTTGTGGCCGAACTGCATGCCGCCTAAGGGCAGGACCCCGGTGTTTTCGGCGTCGCGGTACTGGTGGCAATTGGTGACGTAATCGCCCTGCTGGTTAATGAGCCAGCCCTCGGGTAGTGGCTCATCGCGGATGATCTTCTGCTCGATTTTTCCGCCTGCGACCACGGTCATGGTCATGTCGAGCATGAAAGGGGCGCCGTTGCGGCGTGGTGCGGCAAAGGCGATAGGTTCGGGGCGCAGTCGCCGGTCGGCGCTGCCGTAGGGAGCCAGGAATAGCCCACCCCCGTTGAGCCAGACCATGCCGATCATGCCGTGGTCGGAGATGCGAGGGGGGTAGTCGCCGAGCCGGCCGATGTGGCTTACCGAGCGCAGGCCGATGAAGCCGAAGGTCGAGGCCCGCGCCTTTTCCACGGCCATGTCCACGGCGCGGGTGCAGGCGACGATGCCGTTGGCGCCCTGACCATCGATCAGCGTGAGGGACGGATTCTCGCGCAGGACCTGCCGATCCTCCCAACGATGGTAGTCTTTCTTCATGGCCCGCGCATACGCCGGGACGAACCAGGTACCATGGGAGTCGTGGCCGGCGAGGTGGCTGTTGACGAGATGATCGGCGACGATACGGGCGTCGTCCTCGGGAATCCCGGTAGCGCGGAAGATGTCGAAGACGAAGCTGCGGAGAGGTGCTTCGTGAACTATAGGCATAGGGAGTCTCCCTGCTGAGTTCGATCCCGACGCACTCTGATTCGTAGATAGTTCGAAATCAGGCGGGGGTAGAAACCGAGTTGCGGTGCTTGTCGGCGTGCCGCCAAGCCATGAGCTCGGCGAAGTAACTGAACAGATGGAAACTGTCGTGAGGCCCCGGCGACGCTTCGGGATGACACTGGATGGAGAAGATGGGCAACTCGCAATGATGCATGCCCTCGACGCAGGCGTCGTTGAGGTTGCGTCGGGTGATCTCCAAGCAATCGGGTAGGCCCTCTGCACTGATTCCCCAGCCGTGATTTTCGGAGGTGATGAGAATCCGATCGGTGGAGTACTCTTTAATGGGTTGATTGGCGCCGCGGTGCCCGAACTTCAACTTGTAAATCTTCGCACCCAGGGCGAGCCCGAGGATCTCGTGGCCCAGGCAGATGCCGAAGATGGGCAGGCCGGAATGATCGATGAGTTGCCGTGCGGTCTCGATCGCGTGGGTCAGCGGTCGCGGATCGCCAGGGCCATTGGAGAGGAAGATGCCGTCCGGCTCCAAGGCTGCGGCTTCGTCGGCGGTGGTGCCAGCAGGTACCACCGTGACTCGGCATCCGACTGCCACCAGCTTGCGCACGATGCTGCGCTTGATCCCGTAGTCGAAGGCGACAACGTGAAAGCGAGGCTCTCCTTCTGGTGTCGAATCGTAATTCTGAGAACAGGTGACTTCTTGCACGAGGTCGACACCTTCCAGTCCTTCCCATTCGCAAGCCTTGTTTACCAGGCTGTCGGCGTCCAGGTCTTCTGTGGATATGATGGCGTTCATGGCGCCGTGGGTGCGCACTCGGCGGGTGAGCTCGCGGGTATCGATGTCCTCGATGCCGATGATCCCGTGCTCCTGCAGGTATTCCATGAGGCCAGAGGTCGCTCTCTGGTTGCTGGGGCGAGGACAGCATTTGCGCATGACGAAGCCGCGCACGTGGGGATGATGGGATTCGTCGTCCTCGGGGGTGACCCCGTAGTTTCCGATATGGGGATAGGTCATGGTCACCATTTGGCCGGCGTAGGAGGGATCGGTGAGGATCTCCTGATAGCCTGTCATGCTGGTGTTGAAGACCATTTCACCCAGGGCTTCACCGGGGGCACCAACGGACCGACCCCGGAAGACTGTGCCGTCAGCGAGAGCGACCACCGCCGGGGGAAAATCGATTGGCATTCGCCATCCTTATACGACTGAGTGGATTTCGTTTCTTGACGGAGGCGACTCTGCCGAGGAGAGTCAGCCCAATAATATAGAGAAGGGTCGAAAGCTGAGAAAAAGAAAGGAGCTCCCGAGGCTGGGAGCTCCTTCTCTCTACTGGTGGGAGGGGATGATATGTCAGCAGAGGTGCTTATTGACCAGCTTGGTCATCTCAAACATGCTGACCTGCTTCTTGCCGCCGAAAATAGCGCGCAGCTTCTCGTCGGCATTGATCATCCGCTTGTTCTGAGTGTCCTGCAGGTTGTTTCGCTTGATGTACGCCCAAATCTTTTTCACAACCTGAGTTCGGGGGAGCGCCTTGTTCCCCACGACGACACCCAGGGCCGCATCAGGTTGCAGCGGCCGCATGAAGGAGGGATTGGGCTTCCTCTTTATCTTCTTACCGCCTTTTTTTTTTGCCACCTTTTTCTTGGCGGCCTTTTTCTTGGTCGTCTTTTTCTTGGCGGCCTTTTTCTTGGTCACCTTTTTCTTGGCGGCCTTTTTCTTGGTCACCTTCTTCTTTGCGGCCTTTTTCTTGGTCACCTTTTTCTTGGCGGCCTTTTTCTTGGCCACCTTTTTCTTAGCGGCCTTTTTCTTGGCCACCTTCTTCTTTGCGGCTTTCTTCTTCGCCATTTTCAGCTTTCTCCTTTGCGTGCGCGTTTGGCATCTCGGTGAGACCGAAATCTCACCTGGCGGTAAAAAGCCCCTTTCAATTCTCCCTTGGGTCCTTCATAACCGATTCAGTGTGCGCGCGTTTACCTCCTCCCCAGAATCGGCTCATACTTAGCGGGTTTGTATCATCTGAAATAAGGCGCATAAGTACCCACTACATACGATGCAGTTAAGATAGAACGGCGCTCTGAGAATAGTCAAGCAGAAAACAACTGCGTTACAGAGGGAAAACGCGTTCGCGCTCATGCAGTTGGAGTGATCCAATCATGTCGTGAACCGCGCGTGTGCAACGCCGTGCAACGATGTCATTGACCATCACGTCTTGCGCACACGATCGCAATGAAAACGAGGCGAACGCAGCGATGTGGTGTTGGTCTCTCCGTCCGAGTTGCTGAGGGCAAACAAGCCGCGCCGAGACTGGAAGTCTTTGACACTGTCTGAAGCCCCGCGTATTCTAGGAACCTGATTGTAACAGTTGGACTTAGGGCAGTTTTCGAGTAGGGTTTCAGCGTGCCTTCTTCCCCCGACAAGATGCGTTTAGGCGTCGTAGGGGTGGGCAACATGGGTGGAAGTCTCATCCATGGGCTCATCGATTCCGGCTGCGCCGCAACTGGCATCCACGCCGTAGATCTGCGCGAGGAGGCGTTAGCACCTCTGGCAGAGCGCGGGGTGAAGACCAGCACCGAGTTGGTGGATGCCGTCGACGGTTGCGACCTTGTAGTCCTCGGCCTCAAGCCGCAGTTTGCCGATTCTGTGCTCGTAAGCCTGGGCAACCTGATCGCCAACCAGATCCTGTTGTCGGTGATGGCGGGAGTGACGACGGCGACGATCGAAGCGCGCATAGGTGGCGACGTCGTGGTGGTACGTGCCATGCCGCAGACCGTGGTGAGATTGCAGGCTGGGGCTACCGCTGTGTGCGCGGGCAGTCGAGCCCGAGTCAACGATGTCGCAATCGTTCGCCGGCTCTTCGATCGCGTGGGCAGCACCGTGGAAGTGACAGAGGTGCAGATGGATGCGGTTACCGGTCTCAGCGGCAGTGGTCCCGCGTACGTGTACACCGTCATCGAAGCGCTGGCCGACGGTGGCGTGAAGGTCGGACTGGCGCGTGATGTGGCGCTGCGTCTCGCCGCACAGACCGTGGCGGGCGCCGCTCGCATGGTGCTAGGGACCGACAAACATCCCGCGGCGCTACGCGACGAGGTGACCTCGCCCGGTGGTACCACCATCGCTGGCCTCAGCGCGCTGGAGGAGGAGGGCCTGCGTCACGCCCTGATCTCGGCGGTAGAAGCGGCGACGATACGGAGCCGCGAGATCGGTCAGGCCGGGAGGGACAAGTGATCGCCATCATCGACTTCGGCATGGGCAATCTGCGCAGCGTTCAGAAGGCCTTCGAGTATGTCGATCATGGCGCCATCATCACCGAGAACCCCGAGGACTCGAAGCAGGCGACTCATCTCGTGCTACCGGGCGATGCCGCCTTCGGCGATGCTATCCGCAATTTGAGGAAAGCGGGCTGGGACAGCGCGATTCACGACTTCGTGGCTACCGGCAAACCCTTCCTCGGCATCTGCGTTGGCCTGCAACTCATGGTCGCCGAAAGCGAAGAGCTCGGGCAGCACACGGGCCTGTCGCTGATTCCCGGAAGCTGCGTGCGTTTCCCGACAAGCGAGCGGGTGCCGCAGATCGGCTGGAACCAAATTTCCATGCAGCGCGAGTCGCCGCTGCTGGAGGAGGTGGAGGAGGGCAGCTTCTTCTACTTCGTGCACTCCTACTACGTGCGCGCAGATGAAGTCAGCGACAGCGTCGCTTTGACTGACTACGGCATCGACTACACCTCCATCGCCGCGCGTGACAACATGTACGGGGTGCAATTCCATCCCGAAAAAAGTCAGAAAGTGGGACTGCGGCTGCTGGCCAACTTCGCGTCTCTCAACTAGAAGGTCGGTGTAACGCCGATCGTCACACCCACAACGTGGGTCTGTCAAGTGCTCGCAAAACGAATCATCCCCTGCCTCGATGTGAAGAATGGCCGCAACGTCCGCGGGGTGAAGTTCTCCGCCGATCGCGACGCCGGCGACCCCGTGGAGTTGGCGACCCGCTACGACCGTGAGGGTGCGGACGAGCTCGTGTTCTATGACATCACCGCTTCGGCCGATGGCCGGGCCATCGTCATGGATCTGGTGCAGCAAGTGAGTGAGCAGGTCTTCATCCCCCTCACCGTGGGTGGGGGTATTCGCGGCTTCGACGACGTGCGGCAGATTCTCAAGGGGGCGGCCGACAAGGTGAGCATCAACTCGGCGGCAGTGAGAGATCCCGACATTATCCGTCAGAGCTCGGACAGCTTTGGCAGCCAGTGCATTGTCGGTGCTATCGACGCGCTGCGCCTACCGAATGAGAATGACGATGCTCCGCACTGGGAAATCTACATCAACGGGGGCCGTAAGGGCACGGGCATCGACGCCCTCGAATGGGTGCAGCAGCTCGTAGATTTCGGCGCTGGCGAAGTTGTCCTTAACAGCATCGACGCCGACGGCACCCGCGAGGGCTACGACATCGAGCTCAACCATGCTGTTGCCGATGCGGTGGATGTGCCGATCGTCGCTTCCGGTGGCGCCGGCAACACCGAGCACATCTACACCGTGCTAACCGAAGGCCAGGCGAGCGCAGCGCTGGCGGCATCAATCTTCCACTTCGAGGTATACAGCATTCCCGAGGTGAAGCAGTATCTCGCCGATCGTGGTGTTATCGTGCGCCACTACAACCCGGACACCTGAGCAGAGCTGGCAGTGGCAATGGCGACTAAGACACAAAGTCGAGCCGAGCGCATGGCGCAGGTGAAGCGCGTCGTGGTGAAAATAGGCTCTAGCAGCCTGACGGGAGACGGCGGTGCCCTCGAAAAGAGCGCCATTCGTCGGCTCGTTCGCGAGGTCATCGCCCTTCGTGAGCGCGGGCTGCAGGTAGCGATCGTCAGCTCCGGTGCGGTGGCGGCGGGCATGGGCCGGCTCGGCATGGCCGAACGACCTCGCTCGGTAGCGAAGTTGCAGGCGTTGGCGGCCGTGGGTCAGAACCTGCTCGTACACACCTACGAGACCGCCTTCGCCCAGCACGACGTGCCGGTGGGGCAGGTCCTGCTGTCAGAAGCCGACATTCTTGAAGAGCGACGGCATTACGAGAATCTGCGTAACACCTTCCGTCAACTCTTCGACTTCGGAGCCGTTCCGGTGATCAACGAGAACGATTCCGTTGCTGTGGTCGAACTCAAGCGCTCAATCGGCGAAAACGACATGCTCGCCGCCTACGTGGCCAACATGATTCAGGCGGAGCTGCTGGTTATTCTGTCCGATGTGGAGGGGATCTATCGCCGTTACCGCAACGGCAACGGCGACGACTTGATCAGCGAGGTAAAGGCCGACGCCGAAAAGCTCGACGCCGTCGTGGGCCGCAAGAAGGGCCGCATGGGGCACGGCGGTATGGAAACGAAAATTCGCGCCGCACGCCTGCTCATGGCGTGTGGCGAGATGACGGTCATTGCCCACGCTGGCAAGCACCGTCTGACGAAAATTCTCGAGGGCCAGGAGTTGGGCACGTTATTTGCGCCAGCGAGCAAGCGCATGGGCAGCCGCAAGCGCTGGATCGGCTTTGCCTCGCCTCCCAAGGGAAGCGTGGTCGTTGACGACGGGGCTGTGCGGGCGATCCAACAGATGGGGTGCAGCCTGCTACCGGCGGGCGTCATCGGCGCCCAGGGCCTGTTCCGCGCTGGCGACGTGGTGCGTGTGGAGGACGGAGGACAGACCGAGGTGGCGCGGGGACTGAGCCGCTACGACTCTGAAGAGATCGGGCAGATCAAGGGGCTCAGCTCGCAGGAGGTTGAGAAGATCCTGGGGAAGCGCGCTTCCGAAGTCATCCACCGCGACGATCTCGTCCTCTTGTAGATGCCCCGCCGCACAACTTCCGCCACTCTCACCGCCCGCGGCCGTACGCCACTGGCCGAGCGTACCCGCAGAGCTTGGTGGAAGGGGGGAGCGTTACTCGTGCTATTGTTGGCGTGGGTCTGGATCTTCATCACTGGCGAAGGCGGGTGGCTCGATCTGCAAGTGCAGAAGCGGCAGCTTGAAGAACTGCAAGCGCGCGTGGACCGACTATCGGCGCAGACCGACAGCCTGCAGGAGGTGCTGTGGCGCCTGCGTAATGATCCCGAGTTCGTCGAGCAGGTGGCGCGCGAGGACTACGGCATGGTCAAGCCGGGAGAGCGAATCTACCGCATCAAACAGGTAGACGGATCCGCCGCTAACTCGAAGTAGACCGGGGCCATGGCGAGAATCATCACCAAGACACAGGCCGTGGTGCTGCGAACGCGACGCATGGGGGAGACGAGCAAACTCGTTACCCTGTTCAGCGAAGGCCACGGCAAGCTCAGGGTCACCGCCAAGGGTGCGCGTCGGCCCAAGAGCAAGTTCGGCGGCAGCCTGGAAGTGACGCAGGAAATCCACGCGGTATGCTACGTGCGCGACGATCGTGATCTGCACGCCCTGAGCGACGCCGAGCCGACGCGGGGACACCCGGTGCTGCTGACCGATCTGCGGCGGCTCTCGTACGCGGCGGCGGCCTGCGAGATGATCGACCGGCTCACCATTGAGCACGAGCCCAATCCCAGGCTGTACGCCTGTATCGTGGGTGTACTCGGCGGTTTCGAGGAGGTCGAGCCGGAGCAGCTGGAGTCGCTGTTTTGGTACTTCCAGCTGCGCGTGGCGGAAGCTCTCGGCTACCGTCCCGAGCTGAGTAGCTGTGCCAACTGCGGCGACGGACTAGATCCGGCGGCGGCCTACTTCAGCCCCAACCTCGGCGGCGGGATTTGCGTAACCTGCAGTCGCGACGCGGCGGCCAGCGACGAATGGGGGGGAGAGGGTGACGGATGGGCTCAGGCCATGGGGGCGACGTCGCGCCGAGTGTCAGGAGAGAGTCTGCAGATGTTGGCGCAGCTGCAGGCGATCCGGACTTACGCCAAAGAGGTCATTCCGCTCTTACTGGCAGATCAACGCGGGGAAGTTCGCGGCATGCTCCGCAGCTTTCTGGAGTACCACGCAGGCGCTAACGGCCGCCTGCGCTCACTGGAATTCCTGGAGTCAATCGGATAGCCGCCCAATTAACTGGCGGCTGTGAGAAAGGTCAGGTTACTGGAATGTCGGATGTGATGGACAAGGTCGTCTCCCTCTGCAAGCGCAAGGGCTTCATCTTTCAAAGCTCGGAAATCTACGGCGGCCTCAACGGTTGCTGGGACTACGGTCCGCTCGGCGTAGAGCTGCTGCGCAACATCAAGGAGGCGTGGTGGAAGGCGATGACCTATCGCGAGGACATCGAGGGCATCGATGCCTCGATTCTCATGCACTCCCGTGTGTGGGAGGCCTCCGGCCACGTGGAAGGATTTAACGATCCGCTGGTGGAGGACAAAAAGACCCACGAGCGCTTCCGCCTTGACCACCTGCTGGAGGAGAACGGCATCAATCCCACGGGCATGAGCTTCGAGGAGATGTCGGCGATCCTGGCGGAGAAGGAACTGAAGAGCCCGAAAGGCAACGAGCTCACGGAGCCGCGCCACTTCAACCTGATGTTCAAGACCCATGTAGGTCCAGTAGAGGATGCGGCGTCGGTGGCCTACATGCGTCCGGAAACCGCCCAGGGCATCTTCGTGAACTTCCTCAACGTTCAGCAGGCCATGCGTCAGAAGCTGCCCTTCGGCATTGCCCAGATCGGCAAGTCCTTCCGCAATGAGATCAACACCAAGAACTTCCTGTTCCGGGTACGCGAGTTCGAGCAGATGGAGATGCAGTACTTCGTCCTTCCCGGCGAAGACATGAAGTGGTTCGACTACTGGCGCGAGCAGCGTTGGCGATGGTTCACCGACGCTCTGGGCATTCCCGAGAAGCACCTGCGCTGGCACGAGCATGCGGGCGCGGAACTGGCCCACTACGCCACGGCCGCTTTCGACATCCAGTTCGAGTTTCCCTTTGGCTGGGGTGAGATCGAGGGTGTGCACAATCGCGGCCAGTACGACCTCGGCCGCCATGAGGAATTCTCCGGCAAGCAACTGAAGTACTTCGATGATCAAACCCGAGAGAAGGTGATGCCCGCCGTGGTGGAGACCGCCATCGGCGCCACCCGTTCGGCGATGATGTGTCTGGTGGGAGCCTACGCTGAGGAGGAGGTCAAGGGCGAGACGCGCACGGTGATGCGTTTTCACCCGCGCATCGCCCCTTTGAAGGCGGCGGTTCTACCGCTGGTGAAGCGCGATGGCATGCCAGACATTGCTCGCAAGATCGTCGAGGACCTGGGCCCGCACTTCCGTGTGTTCTACGACGAGGGCGGGGCCATCGGGCGACGCTATCGGCGTATGGACGAGGTGGGCACTCCGTTTTGCCTCACCGTGGATTCGGAGACCCTGGAAAACGACACGGTCACCGTGCGCGAGCGTGACTCCATGGATCAAGACCGGGTCAAGATCAGCGACCTGATGGCCAATTTGACCAAGCGCATGGACCAGTGGATCCACCACGAGGCATGAGGACGAAATGGACCCGTTTTCGGACTCGATTCCCGGCGGATTTCGATCGGAAGAGGGCTCCGTTCAGGGTTGTTGATATATAAGGGTTAAGGTATATTTGCTATGTTCTGGGGTTGCAGTCCGCCAAAGCACCGGGCCTTCGGGTCCTGGTGCTTTGCTTTGTGAAGCGGCCTGCGGGCTCAGTAGCGAGCCCGTCCCGACAAGCGAAAGTGGCGGAACTGGCAGACGCGCCAGACTTAGAATCTGGTGCCCGAAAGGGCTTGGGGGTTCGAGTCCCCCCTTTCGCACGAAAATCACTCTTTACGAATATGTTACGGCCCCGGTCCGGGCACCCTCGAACAGCGAGGTGAGCGGGTCGGGGCTCCGTCACTGATGACGGAGAACGGCAGCAGGACAGGGCTTGAACACCAACGTCATCGAAAAGGGAAAGTGGGAGCGGGACCTCGAAGTCGAGGTCCCAGCACAGCGCATAGACAAGGAGCTGCAGTCGGCGATCCTGCGCTACCAGAAGCGCTTGGAGCTTCCCGGCTTCCGCACCGGCAAAGTTCCCATCAAAGTGATCCAGGCGCGCTACGGCGACTCCATTCGCACTGGGGTCATCGAGGACTTGCTCCCAGTGCTCATGCAGGAAGCCGCCCAGGAGGCGGGTCTAGTGCCAGCGGGCACACCCAAGATCACCAAACTCGAACACGAGCCGGGCAAGAACCTGACCTTCACCGCCAACATAGATATTTGGCCCGAGGCCGAGGTCGATCGCTACGAGGGTTTCAAGGTAACCCGCATGGTCCACGAGATCAAAGACGAAGAGATCGACGACCAGCTCGACGAACTGCGCAATCGTAACGCCTCCGAGCGCTCCGTAGAGCGCCCTCTGGAGAAGGGCGACGTGCTCATCGCGGATCTGCAGCGCCTCGATGAGGGCGGGGTTCCCATCGTGGGTGATCACTATGAGGAGCGCTCCTTCCTCATCGGCTCCAAGGATGCGGTGAGCCCGGGGTTCGAGGAGGCTTTGGTCGGCATCGAAGCTGGAGAAGAGCGCAACGTAAGCTTCGCCTACCGCGGCGATCTTCCCAATCCGGAATTGGCCGGCAAGCAGGAGAGCTTCGCGGTGACCGTGCGCGAAGTGCGTGAGCGCACTCTGCCCAACCTCGACGACGAGTTCGCCAAGGATCTCGGCGACCAATTCGAGAACCTCGAGCAGCTACGCGAACATATTCGCAGCCAGCTGCAGGAACGCTGGGATTTCATGGCCCGCCAGCGCATCCGCGGCGAACTCATCGACGGTCTGATTCGGGAGAATCCCCTCGAAGTTCCCGACTCACTCATCGACAACTACATCGAGACCATGCGGCGAGAGCGAGAAGAAGCCCAGGGCCATCACGATCATGATCACGAGGGTGAGGCCGATAATGGAGAATCCAACCAGGAGCGCGAGATCGCGGCGCGGCGATTGAAGACCTACTTATTCATGGAGGCGGCCCGCAAGAAGCTTGGCATCGAGGCCACCGACGAGGACTTCGACACCTATCTAGAGAATCGCGCCGAGCAGATGGGCATGGAGCCCGAGGATCTCAAGCGCTCGCCCCGAGCCGGTGACCTGCGTCGCGATCTCGAAGAGGACAAGATCTTCGAGTACCTCGAGTTCCATGCCGAAGTCGAAGAGCAGAAGGTTTAGCGCAGAAAGACACCCCAGAGGATCAGGAACCCATGTCTCTCATTCCCATGGTCATCGAGCAGACCGGACGCGGCGAGCGGTCGTACGACATCTATTCCCGTCTGCTCAAGGAGCGCATCGTCTTCATCGGCACTCCGGTGGGCGACGGCATTGCCAACTTGGTCATCGCCCAGATGCTGTTCCTAGCCTCGGAAGATCCCAAGAAGGACATCTCTCTCTACATAAACACGCCGGGTGGTTCGGTGACGGCGGGCATGGCGATCTACGATACCGTGCAGTATATCCAGCCCGACGTGGCTACCATCTGCATCGGCCAGGCCTCGAGCATGGGCGCGGTCTTGCTCGCCGGCGGCGCCAAGGGCAAGCGGCAGAGTCTGCCCAATGCCCGCGTGCTGCTGCACCAGCCCATGGGCGGTATTGGCGGTCAGGCTTCGGACATGGAGATCCACGCCCGCGAGATCATCAAGGTGCGTGAGCAGATCAACGAAATCCTCGCCGAGTGCACCGGTCAGCTGCTGGACCGGATCAAGGAGGACACCGAACGCGACTTCTTCATGAGCCCCGAAGAGTCCCGCGATTATGGAATCATCGACGAAATCATCGTGCCGACCGTCCTTGAAACGGCGGAGGCAGCCGGCTAGCGCCGGGCATCCCGCCATGAAACGGCGTCCTGCCAAGACCGAGCCACGATGCTCCTTCTGTGCGCGTTCCGCCAGCCAGGTGGACAAGATCATTACTGGTCCTTCGGTGCACATCTGCAACGAGTGCGTGAGGTTATGCAACGACGTGCTCGCCGAGGACAAGAAGCAAACGCTGCCTTGGGAGACCAGCTCGCTACCCAAGCCGCTGGAAATCAAGGACCATCTCGACGAGTACGTCATCGGCCAAGATCAGGCCAAGAAGATCCTGTCGGTGGCGGTGTACAATCACTATAAGCGGATCCGCTCCAAGGTAGCCCTCGATGGCGTCGACCTCCAGAAGAGCAACATCCTGCTTGTCGGGCCCACCGGCACGGGAAAGACGCTGCTGGCACAAACCTTGGCCAAGGTGCTGCAGGTGCCGTTCTCCATCGCTGATGCCACCATCCTCACTGAAGCGGGCTACGTCGGTGAGGATGTGGAGAACATCTTGGTGGGACTGCTACAGGCGGCTGACTACGACGTGGGCCGTGCCGAGAAGGGCATTGTCTACCTCGACGAAGTCGACAAGATTGCCCGCAAGTCGGCGACACCGGCGGTGAGCCGCGATGTCTCCGGTGAAGGCGTGCAGCAGGCGCTGTTGAAGATGCTCGAAGGCACGGTGGCAAACATCCCACCTAAGGGCGGGCGCAAGCATCCCGAACAGCCGATGATTCAGATGAACACGGGGAACATACTGTTCATTTGCGGCGGTGCTTTTGAGGGGCTGGAGAAAGTAATCGGGGCACGGGTGGGCAAGCGCACCATGGGATTCGGCACCGAGATCGAGGCCAATGAAGCCGCCGGCGAAGCGAATGTGATTTCCGAGGTGCAGCCAGAGGATCTGTTGCAGCACGGTTTGATCCCCGAGTTCGTCGGACGTATCCCGGTGTTGACCACTCTCGATCAGCTGTCATCGGACGATCTGTTCCGCGTTCTCACCGAGCCCAAGAACGCGATCATCAAGCAGTTGATCCGGCTGTTCGAGATAGATGGGGTGAATCTGAAGTTCACCGACGAAGCGCTGCTGCGGGTAGTAGAGTTCACGGTGAAGAAGGGAACGGGAGCGCGCGGCCTGCGCTCAGTGCTTGAGCAGGCGATGATGGACGTAATGTACGACACTCCCTCTCACGAGGACCTCACCGAGCTGATCGTTACCGGGGAGATGATCGACAAGGGAGTAGAAGGCGCCGAAGACGGCGACGAATACCTCCGCAAGTCAGCGTAAACGACAAACCACAGGGCGAAGGGTCCGCCCACTGGCCATGCGAATTCGCAGCGCAGAGTTTGTCGTCGGCGCCGTTGGCGTGGGCGACGTGCCCACGGACGGCCTCCCCGAGGTCGCCTTTGCGGGCCGGTCTAACGTTGGCAAATCCTCGCTGATCAATCGTTTGGCGCAGCGCAAGAGCTTGGCGCGCACTAGCTCCACGCCGGGCAAGACCCAGCAGCTTAACTATTACTTGGTCAATGGGGAGATCTACTTGGTAGACCTGCCCGGCTACGGCTACGTACACGGCGGTGTGAATCTGCGGCGTTTTCTGGGTGATTTGACGGAGCGGTTCCTCGATGACCGCGGTCAGTTACGAGCAGTAATACAGCTCATCGACGCCCGCCACGGCCCGACGGATCTCGACCTGGCCATGACCGAGCGTCTGCGCCAGTACGTCCGGCCCTTACTACTGGTCTTCACCAAGGCGGACAAGCTATCACGCAACAGGCTCAAGCAGCAGCTGAGTGGCATCGAGTCGACAGGACAGATGAGTGATTTGGACTACTTGCCGTTCTCGTCCGTCAGCGGCGAGGGCCGACAGGATCTATGGCAGTGGATCGAGGAGATTACCACCCCGCAGCCGGCGGCGGGGTGAGATGACAACGGGAAAGAGGAATTGAAGGTACTGATTAGCGACAAAGTCGATCCCGGCTGCGTCGAAATTCTCGAGCGTGGCGGTGAGATCACCGTTGATATTCATACCGGTCTGTGTCCGGAGGAGCTGCTCGAGGTCATTGGTGGTTACGAGGGCCTCATCGTACGCTCGGCCACGCAGGTTACGGAAGAGATCATCGGTCGCGCCGAGCGCTTGCGCGCCATCGGTCGCGCTGGAGCGGGTGTGGACAACATCGACGTCGACGCTGCAACGCGGCGCGGCATGGTAGTGATGAACACTCCTGGCGGGAACTCGGTTTCCACGGCGGAGCACACCATGGCCATGCTGATGGCCCTGGCCCGGAACGTGCCGCAGGCGACGGCATCGCTAAAAGATGGGCGCTGGGATCGGAGCAAGTACATTGGCGTTGAGCTGGCCGGCAAAACTATCGGTGTCATCGGCCTCGGCAAAGTCGGCGGCGAGGTGGCGCAACGTGCCGCTGGCTTTCGCATGAGCGTGCTCGGGTATGACCCGTATCTCGCCGAGGAAGCAGTGCACCAGTACGGCAAGCTGGCGGATCTCGAGCAGATCTGGGCAGAGGCCAACTTCATCACCGTGCACATGCCGCTGACGCCGCAGACCCACAACATGATTAATGCCGAGACGCTGGCGAAGTGCCGAGAAGGTGTGCGCATCCTCAACTGCGCCCGCGGTGGCATCGTCGACGAAGGAGCTCTGCTTGACGCTCTCAATAGCGGCAAGGTGGCGGGAGCTGCTCTCGATGTGTTCGAGGAAGAGCCGCCGCCGGCAGACTACAAGCTCCTGCAGCACGAAAACGTGATTGCTACGCCCCACTTGGCCGCTTCCACCCAGGAGGCGCAGACGAGTGTGGCACTGCAGGTCGCCGATCAGGTGCGCGAATTGCTGGTGGGTGGTGTCATCCGCAACGCCGTCAATGTGCCCTCCCTCGACCCGGAGGTCTACCAGGTGCTGCGCCCCTACCTGCAGCTGGCAGAGTACCTCGGCCGGGCGCAGGCGCAGCTAGCCGAAGGTCAGCTCGAGCGTATCACCATCGAGTACCGTGGCGTGGTCGCTGAGCAGCCGACCTCGGCGCTGACCTCGGCGGTGCTGAAGGGAATCATGGAGACCATTGCCGCGGAGGGGGCGGTGAATTTCGTGAACGCGCCGATCTTAGCGCAGGAGCGAGGTATCGGCGTCGAAGAGCTAAAAAGTCGCGAACCGGAGGACTTTGCCAGTCTCATCACCGTTATCTACCAAACCAATCAGGGGCCGCGGGTGCTGTCGGGCACGCTATTCGGCAAGCGCGATCCTCGAATCGTACGCCTCGACGAATACGAGCTCGACGCCGTTCCCGAGGGGCATATGCTGTTCTACGTCAACAACGACATTCCCGGCATCATTGGCCGCATCGGAACGATTATGGGCACCCACAAGGTGAATATCGCGCAGATGTCCTGCGGCCGGCAGCAGGTGGGCGGCCGGGCGCTCACAGTGCTCAACATTGACAGTTATGTTCCGGACGAGGTCCTGGAGGAACTGCTCTCCGATCCGCACATCCTCTGGGCAAGACCAGTCGAACTGTAATCGACTGAGGCAAGTCGGAAGGCATAGGAACGAACATGACCACGAAAGTTGTCATTGGTGTCCAGTGGGGCGACGAAGGAAAAGCGAAGATCGTCGACTACCTTGGAACCGAAGCGGAGATCGTTGTGCGCTTCCAGGGCGGAGCCAATGCCGGCCATACGGTGAAGATCGATGGCGAGACCTACATCTTCCACATGGTTCCTGTGGGGGTCCTGCACCCGAAGGCGGTGAGCGTCATCGGCAACGGGGTGGTGCTCGATCTCGAGTGCATGTTCGTCGAGCTTGACGAACTCGACGAACGCGGCATGGAAGTGACGCCCGAGCGCCTGCGGGTGAGTAGCTGCGCCCACGTCGTGCTACCGTACCACAAGACGCTGGATCGCGTCTCCGAAGAGAGTCTGGGAGCCGGCGCCCTCGGCACCACGGCGCGTGGCATCGGACCTGCCTATCAGGACAAGGTGGAGCGCTCCACTGGGATCCGGGTACTCGACCTGCTCGACACCGAGCAGCTGCGCGATCGCCTGCGTGCCGGCGTGCGGGCCAAGAACGATGTGCTCACCAAGATCTACGGTGCGGAGCCGATAGAAGAGGAAACCATCGTACGAGGGTGCCTCGCTTTGGCCGGGCGTCTACGGCCTTTCATCGAGGACACTTCGGTCTACCTCAACCACGCCATCGACGAGGGCAAGCGGGTGCTCTTCGAAGGCGCCCAAGGAACGCTGCTCGACATTGACCACGGCACCTACCCCTACGTGACCTCCTCCAACACCACTGCAGGCGGTGCCTGCACGGGAAGTGGCGTGGGACCGACGCGGATTCAGGAAGTGATCGGCGTGGCCAAGTCCTATATGACTCGGGTCGGCAACGGACCCTTTCCCACCGAGATGGTTGCCGACGAAGGGGATCGAATTCGCGAGCTGGGGCAGGAGTACGGGGCCACCACCGGCCGCGCCCGTCGCTGTGGCTGGTTCGATGCCACGATAGCGCGTAAGTCGGCGCGGGTGAACGGGCTCACCGGCCTGGCGCTGACCCGTCTCGATATCCTCGACACAGTGGAAGAGCTGAAGTTGTGCACTGCATATCGCTTCGGCTCAGAAGAGGTGCAGGATTTCCCCGCCGACTCCCGGGTGTTGCACAAGTGCAAGCCGGTGTACGAGACGCTGGCAGGCTGGTGTGAATCGACGAATGGAGTGCGCACTTTTGACGAGCTGCCTGTCAAGGCGCAGGCCTACGTGCGCCGTATCGAAGCGATTAGCGGCGTTCCCGTGGTGTTGATCTCCGTGGGTCCGGAGCGGTCGGAAACGATCGCCATCGGCTAGGCTTCGGCGCTTGCTTCTCGATCCCTCCCGGCCATCGGCGGCCGACAAGATGACGCGCCTGCGACAGGCCGTGGCCGATCGCACTGTGGCCATGCCCGGCTGCTTCAATGCCCCGGTGGCGCGCGTCGCTGAGCTACAGGGTTTCGAAGCGATCTACATTTCAGGCGCCGGTATCATCAACAGTTGTTCCGCTTTTCCCGACATTGCTCTGCTGGGCATGGAAGAGGTGCTCCGCTTCGCCAGCTACATCGCCGGAGCGGTGGACGTGCCGGCCATTTGCGACGTAGACACCGGATTCGGGGAGGCGCTGCAGACCATGCACACGGTGCAGTCCTTCGAGCGTGCCGGCATCGCCGGGATTCACCTCGAGGATCAGGTCATGCCCAAGCGCTGTGGCCATCTCGAGGGCAAGAGTCTGATTTCCACAGAGGACATGGAGCGCAAGCTCGCCGCTGGTACCCAGGCGCGTCGTAACCCAGATTTTATGATTATCGCCCGCACCGACGCCCGTGCCGTGGAGGGCTTCGAGGTCGCCATCGAGCGTGGGCACCGCTACGCGGCCGCTGGTGCCGACGCGATCTTCATCGAAGCGCTGGAAACGGAAGAGGAGTACGGTCGCTACGCCGAAGCGGTCACCGAGGCGCCGTTGCTGGCCAACATGACCGAGTTCGGGAAGACACCCGAACTCAGCGTGAACCAGTTTGCCGAACTGGGCTATCGCATGGTGATCTTTCCCATGACTGCCTTCCGAGTCATGATGAAGGCGGTAGAGGGCGTGTTCGCGGAGCTCAAGAGCACCGGATCACCGGCGGCGTGGAAAGAGCGCATGCAGACCCGTGCCGAGCTCTACGAGCTGCTCGACTACGATGCCTACAGGCGTATCGATGAGGATCTGTCTTCACGGTTTTGAGGTCATCGCTGGTTGTCTCCCCTAAACCAGGATTTCCCACTTCCCATGGTTGAGTACCCGGAGTACAGCCCCGGCCTTGAAGGAATCATCGCCGGCGAGTCGGCGATCTCCCGGATCGACTCTGAGCGCAACCGCTTACTCAGCCGCGGTTATGACCTGGTCGACCTCACGGAGAACGTGTCCTTCGAGGAGGTGGCCTATCTGTTGCTGCACACGGATCTGCCCAGCGACTCTCAGCTATCCGACTTCGGAGCGCAGCTGCGCCAGCAACGTGATCTAACTGAGGAGGTATTGGCGATCCTGCGCTCGGTTCCACCTTTCACCCACCCGATGACGCTACTACGCACGGCGGTCTCCTCACTCGGACACTCCGATCCCGACGCGGGCGATGATTCTCATGACGCCAACGTGCGCAAGGCGATCCGGCTGCTGGCTAAGGTGCCGACGATCCTCACTACCGCGCATCGCCTGGCCTTGGGCCAGACTCCGGTGGAGCCGCGGGCCGATCTGGATCAGGCAGCGAATTTGCTCTACATGCTGCGTGGGGAAGAGGCCCAAGCCTACGAGGCGGAGGCCATGAACGTGAGCCTCATCCTCTACGCGGAGCACGGCTTCAACGCTTCTGCCTTCGCTGCCCGGGTGACGGTGTCGACATTGTCAAATTTGTACGCAGCGATCACCTCGGGCATCGGTGCTCTGGCTGGGCCGTTGCACGGGGGCGCCAACGAGGCGGCGATGGAGATGCTGCTCAAGGTGGGCAGTGTCGAGAATGCGCGTCCTTTCGCGCTCGCGGCGATGGCGAGCAAGGCGAAAATCATGGGCTTCGGCCACCGCGAGTACAAGTCGGGCGACTCCCGCGTGCCGATTATGAAACGGGTGGCGCGGCAGATCGCGGAGGCGACGGGCAATTCCCTCTGGCCGGACGTGGGCGACGCCATCGAGGAGACGATGATCGCAGAGAAGGGGATTCACCCGAATGTGGACTTCCCCTGCGCGTACGCCTACTACATGATGGACATTCCGATCCCGCTGTACACGCCCATCTTCGTCTCCAGCCGCATCTCCGGCTGGTCGGCCCACGTTGTCGAGCAGCTTGACAATAACCGGATCATCCGCCCTATCCACCACTATACGGGCGAGGCGCATCGGCCCTATGTGCCTCTCAAGGAACGCTGAGTCGCTAGCATTTCTTTGACACAACCCTCTAAGGGCCACGATACATGCGGGCTCTATGCATCGCGGACCAAGAGCGGGATAAATTTCAGAAGGTTAACCTCTCCAACTCGATCCATATGTTCTGCGACTCTACTGCTTCGGGCCAGGGCAGGGGTAGGCGCTGCACGCCGATGACGAGCACGACAAGATCGACTGTGTTCTCAGAAGTGGGTCGCCGCTTAGAGGATATCACCCGATACGAGGAACTCGGCGGCTCTTGCGAGGCTGGCGCAGGCCTGCTGCGGGGAGGCGCATTCGAACTCACTCTAGCGGAGGCGGAGTCAGGTGCGATGTAGTAGTTCTCGGCCAAGCCGAAGTCCTCCCAGAGTGACACTCAGTGTTGAACCGGCAATATGCTCAAGAGAGTCGGTTCTCCCGTAGGCGTTGGCGCACGCACTCCAGGAAACTCTTCACCGGCTCCACCTGGTAGTCCTCATAGGTCCAGGGAAAGGGCTGGTAGCTGCCCTGCTGTCGCAGCAGGGTGACCTCCGCGTAAAGACTCGGAGCGATGGCGATGCGATGGCCGCTGCTTTTTGTCGTGGCCAACACCAGGCTACCGAGGGAGAGCAAGCCGGGATCGACGTTGACGCGACGCCGAAAATCCCCTTTTCCGTTGATGGAAAGGCTGTGCTCAAGGGCTATGGTCCGCAGTTTGCGCTCAGCGAGCAGAGACGGGTTGATGGGATCGCCTAGGGAGACTATCTCCTTCACCAGATTGCCTCCCATCTCCCTTTCGTAGTAGTCGGTGAAGGCAAAGGGATAGAGGCCGGAACGCTCGCGCACCGGTCCGAAGTGCTCCACAAGCTCTTCCACCGTTGGAGCCTGCAGATCGGCGGGCGCCAACACGGCACAGAGGAAGGCAACGGGCTCGGCGGGGGAGGTGTGGAGGGGCATGGGAGGGTTTCAGTGGATAGAGCAGACGTAAACGTTCGGCGGTGGAGGCGACCAAACCCATTTGACACTCCGAAGGCGGCGCGACTACGTAACGCACGCCTGAAGGGTTACCCTGCAAACACGGAAAGATGCCCCCATGAGAGTTGAGGATCTGGACACCCCCTATCTGCTCGTAGACCTTGACGGGTTAGAAGATAACCTCGATCGCGTTCAGGCGTACTGCGACGAGAACGGCATTGGATTGCGGCCGCACATCAAAACGCACAAGTGCCTTACCATCGCCCACATGCAGATGGAGCGCGGCGCTATCGGCATCGTGGCGCAGAAGTTGGGTGAGGCGGAAGTGATGGTTGCCGGGGGCGTTGACGAAGACACTCTCGTCCCTTTCAACATCATCGGTCGGCAGAAGCTCGATCGACTCGCCGCACTCACCAAGCGAACACGGCTTACTGTGGCGGCGGATTCCGGGTACACCGTGAATGGTCTCTCCGAGGCCTGCTCCCGGGCTGGCGTCGAGGTCGGTGTCGTCATCGAGCTGGGTCAGGGGCGCACCGGCGTGGAGACCGCCGATCAGGCGGCCGAGCTCGGTACGCTAGTGGATCAGCTGCCTGGCGTGGAACTGCGCGGCATCATGATCATGCCATCTCCTCCGGAGGCCCGCCCCTTTATCCAGGAGACGATAGAGAAGTTCGACGTCAAGGGGCTGCCTCATTCGATAGTTAGCGGAGGTTCCTCGCCCTGCCTGTGGACAAGTCACGAGATTCCAGAGATCACCGAGCACCGTGCCGGCGAGTACCCCGTCGGAGGAATGAAGCACCTGTCACTGGGAACGCACACGGTTGAGCAGTGCGCCGGGCGCATGTTGGCCACTGTGGTGAGCCGGCCCACCTCCGATCGCGCCATTCTCGACGCCGGGAGCAAGTCGCTGAGCGCTGCCATTACCAGCGATGACGAGGGATCGCTCATGGGCCACATCGTAGAATATCCCGAGGCGCGACTCAACAGCGCTTCGGAGGAGCACGGACACGTCGATGTGTCGCGGTGTGATCCGCAGCCGCAGATCGGAGACCGTGTCCAGGTGATCCCCGTGCATCCCTGCCCCTGCTTTAACGAGCATGACGAGATCGCCGCGGTGCGAAAGGGCGAAGTAGAGGCCTTCTGGCCCGTCCATGCCCGCGGCACCATTCGCTGACAGGAAGAGTACATGAAGGCCACGCCGGTTTCTCAGGAAGTCCTCGACCGCCTACTCGTGCCCAGTACGGCAACGCTCACCAGTGTTCTCAAAGATCACGGCCTCAACAACACCTTCATGCACAGAGTGCAGCCCTTGCGGCCGGGCATGAAGATGACCGGCCTCGCCTTCACCCTACGCTACATTCCAGCCCGGGAGGATCTCAACGCTGGCGAGATGGACAACTACACCGACGTGCAGCGCCTTGGCATCGAACAGATCCAGAAGGGCGACGTGCTCGTGATTGACGCTCGCGGCGACACTCGGGCCGGCACCATGGGATCGATTCTGGCAGCGCGCATGCAGGTGCGTGGCGCTGCTGGGGTAGTCACCGATGGCGCCTATCGCGACAGTCCCGCCATCGCCGAGTCCGGCATGGCGGCGTACGCTTCGGCGATGAACGCCCACACCAACAAGACCATCCATTACCCGAGCGAAATTCAGGTGCCAATCGGCTGTGGCGGTGTGGCGGTGATGCCCGGGGACATCGTTGTTGGCGACGGAGAGGGCGTGGTCATCATCCCCTCCTACCTAGCAGAAAAGGTCGTCGACAAGGCGGAGAAGCAGGAGTTGAAGGAAGAGTTCATCCTCGCTAAGGTCATGTCGGGAGCGTCGATCGTCGACACCTACCCACCCGACGATAAGACTCTGGCCGAATTCGAGGAGTGGAAGAAGAGTCAGGGACTCTGAGGAGTTGCCCCTTCTCGCGTTAGGTGCCAAGAAGTGACCAATTGATCACTTCTCAATGCGGGGCCGGGAGTCAAGCCGATCACGGGGTCATGCGACTAGCATAGCCGCCCCGAAGACCCCGGCGCTGTCGCCTAACTCGTTGCGCCTCAACTGGGTCAGCAGCCGGTCGTTGAACACCCACCGCTCCAACTCGGCGGCTCCCCGTTCGTAGAGGACTGCGACATTGCTCACGCCACCACCGAGGACGACAACGTGCGGATCGACGACGTTGACCACGCTGGCCAATGCCCGCCCGAACGACTCCACGAGGCGGTTGATGGTATCAGAGGCGGTGGGGTCGGTGCCGCCGCCGGCACGCTCAGCGATTTCGGCGAGGGGCCGGCGGTTGGAGGAGCGCTCCTCGTAAAACTCCTCGAGCTTGGGACCGGCGAGGAAGGTCTCCACGCAACCGCGCAGACCACAGTAGCACTCCGGACCCTCAGGGTCGAGGACGTTGTGGCCCCACTCTCCGCCAATTCCTTGAGCGCCGTGCACGACTTGGCCGTCGAATACCAGGCCCCCGCCCACCCCGGTGCCGAGGATGACGCCGAACACGCTCTGCACCCCCTTTGCCGCTCCGAGCCTCGCTTCAGCGAGGGCGAAGCAATTAGCGTCGTTGGCCAGCTCCACCCGACACCCCAGATCGGAATTGAGATGCTGTTGCAGCGGCTTGCCGATAAGACAGGTGGTGTTCGAGTTCTTTAGCGTCTGCGTGTCAGGGTCAAGAGCACCAGGGGTGCCGACGCCGATTGCCGTCGGACGCTCTCCTATCTCGGCGGCCAGCTCGTCGACGAGCTCGACGATGCGATGGCGCACGTGGTCGTAGCCGCGATCACGTTCCGTGGGCACCCGCTTCCGACACAGTGGATCCACGCTATCGCCGGCGGGCAGGACGACACCCTCGATTTTGGTGCCTCCGAGGTCGATTCCCCAGCAGGTCTGACTCACGATGCGGCTTCGTTCGCGGCCATGACGGGCTGCTGTTCAATGACGCGCATGCTCTTCCAATGTCCGGATAGGAAGCGAAGGTAGAACACGATGGCAGCGACCACGAGCCAGAGGGTGATGAAGGCGAACAGCACGTACGCGGTGGTGTCGAACCAGGTGACGGCGATGTAAGAGGGGATCACGGCGACGGAGAAGGAGATCAGCACCGACACCCACATGATGTAGTTGGTATCACCAGCACCTTTGAGGGCAGCGGTGAACATCATGTACGCGGCGTCGAAGACGCAGTAGAAAGCGACGAAGCGTAGCAGATCCATCGCGAGCTCGCGAGCCGCTTCGAACTCTGGGCCCGAGGCGCTGGCGCTGTACGGCAGCAGGAAGATCTGCGGCACCACGGCGTAGGCCAACGCCATACCAACCATGTAGGTGAGCCCTATATGGAATCCGGTCCAGGTGGAGTACTCGGCCCCAGCGGTATCGTCCCGTCCCAGACGTTGCCCTACCATGGTAGAAACCGCGATGCTGGCGCCGATGAGAGGCATGAAGGCGAGACTGTTGATATTGAAGGCGAGGTTCGCCGCGGTTAGCTCCATTGTCCCCAAGCGACCGACGATGAGGACGACCGACGTGAAGGCGAGGATGTCGAGCATGAAGTTGATGCCACTGGGGCCGCCGAAGTGGAGCAGGCGGCGAAACAGATCGGGGTCGAAGCGCCATCCGCGATAGGTGGCAAACTCGCGCCGGTAGCGAGGCCGTGCCAGCAACACAAGATAGAGACCAGCCCCCAAGGCAGAGGCGATGTTGGTCGCCCACGCCGCTCCGCGAATGCCCATGGCGGGCAAGCCCCCAGCACCGAAGATGAGGCCGTAGTCGAGGACGATGTTGAAACCGGTGGCCGAGACATTGACCCAGAACACGGACCAGGTGTGGCCCCGGCCGCTGAAGAAGCAGGCGAAGGAAGTGGATAGGACGATGGGGAAGATGCCGTAGCAAAGAATTCGGAAGTAGTCGGCTTCGAAATGACGAATCGACTCGTCGTGCCCGACCAAATCAAAGATCGCGTTTGCCCAGGTGGCAGCGACGAGACCGATTCCGGCGCTGAAGACGGCGAGGTACGCGCCCTGCCATAGCGAGGGGCCAACCTTCTCAGGATGACCGGCGCCGATGTACTGGGCTACGAAGGTATTGATGTAGGAGACGATTCCGATGAACAGGCTGACAAGGACGAAATTTGTAAGGCCTCCCGGCAGGGCGGCGGTGAGTGCTTCGGTGGAGTGCCAGGTCAGGAATACCCGGTCCACGAAGTGCTGCACGCTCCAACTGGCAGTGCTGAGGATGAGGGGGACGGCGATGAGCAGAAACTCACGGTAGCCCCCCTCGGCGCTCCACCGGGAGCGGATCGCCCGGATCATCTCAGCGAGGCGAGAAGGAAGCGCGACACGTCGATGCAGGTACCCCCGGAGCGTGCCGATTGCCATCCGGCGAGCACCGGAGCCAATGACTTCAGACCATCCCGGTAGTCGTTGAGGATGCCGCTGCCATCGCCAGTGGCGACGGCGTCGATGAATACGCGATCTTGCTCGTACCAGGGGTCGAACTCATTCGCGATGTAGACGACCTCGCCGTTCTGTTCGATGCGATCATAACCATACACCGCAATGTAGCCGCCCTCGTAGAACACGGTGAACCAGGGAGTGTCTGGCGGTGCCTGGCCAGCGTTGATGAAGTTGAAATTGCCGGTGGCGCCATTCTCGAAGACAAGGTGATAAGAGCAGGACAGCGGCTTGGTGTAGTGGCGATCGAGAAAGTTGCCATCGTGGAAGAAGGCTTGTACCACCGCAACATCAAGGCCGGTCATGTAGCGGGAATAGTCGATGGAGTGCACACCCCAGTCGTAGGCGTTGAAGCCGCCCTTTTCAAGACTGTATCCCCAGCTGTGTTTTCCGCTCTCAGGACGTTCTGTCGACGGCAAACCACCGTAGATAGAGAAACGTAGGTGGACGACCTGCTTGTCGGCGAGCAGACTCTTCGCCTGCTGAAACAGGGGGCGGTAGCGCTCGCGGAAGCAAACTGTGCTGAGCACCCCGCCCTCGTCGACAGCATCGGCAATGCGCTGGGCGACGATCATGCTGGTCGCCTGCGGCTTCTCGCTGAACAGGTGAACACCGGAGTGTGCCGCTGCCGCCTCCACGTCCGTGCGCGCGTAGCCCGGCACGCAAGAATAGAGCGCGTCGAGGGACTCGGCGGCGAGCATTTCGTGGCCGTTTGCGTAACGGGCTGGGATGGAGAACTCTTCGGCAGTGGCATTGCGAGTAGCCTCGTCCGTGTCGCATACTGCCACCACCTCGGCACCGATGTTCTGCAGATGTGGAATGTGGGTGCGACGCGCCCAACTCCCCCCTCCAAAGATTCCCACACACACGCCACTTCGGGTTGATGTCATACCGGCATACCTTACCTTTCCCCATTTCCACAGAACCTACGGCGCGAGGCCCTGAAAAGGGTCTAATGTAACCCTACAGCGCGACGAGATCATGGCAAAGAAGAAGGACAAGAAGAGCAAGAGCACGAAACGCACCGCCTACGGTGTGACAATCCTCAAGTCCAACCACAAGCGGATTCGCGCTCTCAAGAAGAGTCATGAACCGGACATCCACGGTAATAAATTGTGGAACTCCAGCTATCTCATCATGGATTACCTCAAGCACCAGGGGCTGCCCGTGGGCTCCAGGGTGATGGAGGTGGGCTGCGGCTGGGGCCTGCTGGGTATCTACTGTGCCAAGCAGTTCGACGCCGAAGTCGTCGGCGTCGACGCCGACCCGAAGGTATTTCCGTATCTGCACTTGCACGCTGAAGCGAATGGCGTCTCCCTGCAGACGCGAAAATCCCGCTTTGAGGATCTCAAGAAACGACACCTGGCGGATACCAAACTCGTAGTCGGTGCCGACATCTGTTTTTGGGATGAGATGGTGGATCCCCTCTACAGCATGATCCGCAAGGCGATGAGATCCGGCGTCGAACAGATCATCATCGCCGATCCCGGCCGTCCTCCTTTCGACGAGGTTTGCGAGAAGGCAGAGAAGAAGTTTGACGCTGAGGTCAAGGAGTGGGAGGTGAAGAAACCCGGCAAGGCGCAAGGCTGGCTGCTCATCGTCGGCTCCCTGCCCACCAACGGCAGTGTCTGAGGCTCTATATTTTTCCGTCCAGGGCCTAGCGCTGGCGAAGATTCTGCATTAGAATAAGTCCCCACTCGTGGCCAATAGACAGTTGACAGCCACAGTGCGAGCCGCTTTGCGAAGCGGTTGTGTCATCCCTGCCCACCCGCTGGCGCTCCATCCCGAGGGCACGCTTGACGAGCGCAGGCAGAGGGCGCTGAGCCGATACTACATCGAGGCGGGCGCCGGCGGGCTGGCGGTGGGGGTGCACACGACGCAGTTCCCCATCCGCGAGGTGGGCCTGTTCCGGCCGGTGCTGGAACTAGCGAATCAGGTGGTAGGTGAGGCGCGAAAGTCGCCGTCGGAGTTCTCGCAGATCGCCGGAATCTGCGGCCCGACTTCCCAGGCAATGGCAGAGGCGACCATTGCCCGGGATTGCGGCTACGGGGCAGGGCTGCTCAGCTTGAGCGCTCTGGCCGATGCCGACGACGACACTCTCGTTCACCACTGCCGCGCCATCGCGGACGTTATCCCCATCGTCGGCTTCTATCTGCAACCCGCCGTGGGCGGTCGGCTCCTTGGCTTCGATTTCTGGCGACGCTTCGCCGAGATCGAGGACGTTGTCGCCATCAAGATCGCCCCCTTCAATCGCTATCAGACTCTCGACGTGTTGCGCGGTGTCGTCGCCGCCGGGCGCGTTGACGAGATCACGCTGTACACCGGGAACGATGACAATATTGTTCTTGACCTGCTGACGACGCACCAGTTGCGAGATGCGTCAGGGCAGTCTGTGGACGTGCGCATTCCCGGAGGTTTATTGGGGCACTGGGCGGTGTGGACGAAAGGCGCAGTAGAGGTCCATAAGCAGGCTCAGGCGGCAGTGGACTCAGAGTTGGTGCCGGCGGGACTGCTGACCCGAGCGATCGAAGTGACGGACTGCAATGCGGCGTTCTTCGACGTGGCCAACGGGTTTGCCGGCTGTATTGCGGGAATTCACGAAGTGTTGCGGCGCCAAGGGTTGCTGGAGTTGATCCGGTGTCTGGATCCGAATGAGAGGCTTTCACCTGGACAGAGCGAGGAAATCGACCGGGTGTACTTGGCGTATCCCCACTTGAACGACGATGAGTTCGTGGCGGAAAATCTGGACCGGTGGTTGGCGTAGTGTCTTGCGGCTCCGCCGCGACCATCCAAACACGGAGATAGTGAACGAACGGAGATCGACCTGATGACCGGTGGAGATGGTCCCGAACAGTTACTGGAAGGAACGGACGATAGTGACGGCCTTGGTACGCTAGAACCAGTTGGCCTTGTCGACGATGTTGATGAGATTTTCGCCGTCTCGCAGGCGTCGGCAGTTGTCGATGAGGAGCTGGAGTCGGCGATCGTCGAGGTAGGGTCCGATGCCGGCGACGTGAGGGGTCATGAGGAAGTTAGGGGCGTTCCAGAGGCGGTGGTCGGTAGGGAGTGGCTCGATCTCGAAAACGTCGAGAGCGGCACCGCCTATGGCGCCATTGTAGAGGGCGTCGGCGAGGTCGTCCAGGACGACGTTGGACCCCCGTCCGATGTTGATGAGAATTCCCGTATTCTTCATTTTCGCCAGCTGATCCCGATTCATGAAGCTCTGCATAGTAGGTGTCTGCGGGGCGGTTATGATGACGAAGTCGCCGCGGCCGATGTGGTCGTCGAGAGCGTCGGGCCGGTAGAGTTCGTGCACGCCCTGAGGCGATTCCTTGACGCGCGGGTCGATGGCGATGACGTGCATGCCGAAATGGGCGCAGTGGCGAGCGGTCTCGCCTCCGATTCCGCCTACCCCGATGATCACCACCGTCGCTTCCGGCAGATGTAAGGTGTCGGGTCCGTCTTTCAGCCATTCGTTGCGCACTTGAGCGGGCAGGTAGAAGTGCAGTCCCCGGGCGAAGGCGAGGACATAGCTCAGGATATGCGCGGCAATGTGATCGTTGTAAATGCCGCGCTGATTGGTGACGGTGACGTCGCTGGCGATGAGCTCGTCGAAGTAGAATCCCGGTGATGGCCCGGCGGCAGGAGCAGCGAGCCATTGTAGCTGAGGTGCCGCTGCCAGTAGCTCTGGATCCAGGGCGCCGAAGGCGGCTTGGGCGTCGGCGAGAGCGAACAAGGCCTGTTCACGGCTCTCGGCGAGGACGACTTCGATATCGGGTACAGCCTGACGGATCTCCGCCGCCCACTCGCGGTGACGGTCTCCGATGGCGGGTAGGAATACTAACTTGTAGGACATATAGATCTCGGTTTCTTGGGAATTGGTTTTGCAGAAACGAGAAGATAGCTCCCTTATTCCAACTGTGACAGGAGACTGAAACGATGGCGCGAATTCCCATCGCCCTGCAACTCTACTCCGTCCGTGAGGCCTGCGCCGGCGACTTCGAAGGCACCGTCAAGGCGGTGGCCGAGATGGGATATGAAGGAGTGGAGTTCGCGGGGTACTACGATCGCTCAGCCCAGGAGATCAGAGATCTTTGCGATGATCTTGGACTCAAGGTGGCGGGCACCCACATCCGCATCGACACTCTGCTCGGCAACGGGCTCGCGGCGACGGTGGAGTTCAACAATACCCTCGGAAACTGTTATCTCATCGTGCCTGGCCTTGCCGAGGAGTACCGCGAATCCGCTGATGCCTGGCGCCGCACGGCCGGCGTGTTTAACGAGATTTCGCGTCGGCTCGACGCCGAGAATATGCGCACCGGATACCACAACCACACCATGGAGTTCGAAGAGCTCGACGGACAGATTCCCTGGGACCTGTTCTGCGAGGGCACGGCGGAGCGCGTGGTGACCCAGCTCGACATCGGACACTGCCTGCGCGCTGGCGGAGATCCGGTGGCAGCTTTGAACAAGTACCCGCGTCGCGCCCAACTCGTGCACGTGAAGGAATACGCCGCTGTCGACGAGGCGGCTCTCGTTGGCGAGGGGGACGTCGACTGGTCCGTCATGTTCGAAGCCTGCGAGACCGTTGGCGATACGAGATGGTACATCGTCGAGCAAGAGCGCTATCCCGTATCTCCCATGGAGTCGGTCGAGCGCTGCCTCGCCAACCTGCGCAAGCTGGGTAAGTAGCCGGAGGGTCTATTCCCCGGCGAGAATGGGGTGCACCGGGTGGTCCCAGGGATTGCCGACCTGCATTTCCTCTGAGGCTCCCGCCGCATCCTTATCTCCTGTAAACATGACGTGGTCGGGGATGTAGATGATGGCGAAGGCGCGCCGTGGCTCGCCGGTGTGGTTGGGTCCCGCGTAATGGAAGTTGCAGCCGTGGTGGAAGGTGACGCCTCCCGCTTCCATTGCCATCGTTTCCGGTTCCGCGACATCGTGACCCTGCTCTTTCATCTTGGCGACGATGCTTTCGCCCTCGACGCCGAGCTTGATGGGTTCGAGACGGCCAAAACGATGCGATCCGGGCACAAAGTGTAGGCAACCATTGTCCTCGGTGACGTCGTCGACGGCGATCCAGGCGGAAAAAGAGCCCACCGGGTCCATTGGCCAATAAGGAGCATCCTGGTGCCAGTTGGTTTCCTTGGATTCCTGACCCGGCGGCTTGACCATGGCGTGATCGTGGTAAATGCGCACATGTCGAGCCTGTGAAAGCTGTCGCCCGGCTTCGGCGAGACGTTTCGAGAACGCGAATTCCTTGGCGAGGGGGAAGTCCACCCACAGATTGACCATTTGGTTGAAGACACGTTCGTAGGCTTCGCTAGTGCGTCCGCCGTTCCCGGCGCCGAGAATGCGGTCGCGATTGATGGCAATTGCCTCATCAATGGCTCCGCGCAGCCGGTCCATCTCTCCTTCGGAGAAGAAACCCCTGAACTGGATGTAGCCGCGCTCTTGGTACTGCGCCACATTTTGCTGGGTGATTGGACAGTTGACGGTCGCCATAAAGATTTCCTGGTTTGCGGTCTGATCCCAGGATAGATTGTGGTTCTGGCCTGTCAAGTATGAGTGTGTTGGAGCTGAGGGGTTTGCTAACGGCTACCCAGGGGTTGTTGCCCTCGGCGCGTTAATCCCATGCGATTTACCGCCGAGAACCTCGACGATCACATCTTCTGATTCAGTGAACACAGACGAAGAAATGCCGAAGGCACGATTTATCACAAGCTTGGAACAGAGCCTCGATATTGAGATCGCCCACCATCTCGGCAATTCGCTGGACGCCGACACCCTGCGGGAAATCCTACGCAAACTCAGCGTGCCGGCGTTCAAGCTGGCATCCCCTCGACTTCGAAAATGCCGTGGTAGACGCCATGGTTAAGAATCCGATTCTCAGCGAGCGCCTCATCGTTGTCATCGACGACCAGGGCTGTGTCAGCTCGCCCCCCGAGGTGGTGCTGGAGATACTGTGATCGGATCCGGCACGGCGAAGGTCACACTGTGAGCCTGCTGCGGCTCGGTTTTCTCGCCTCTGGTCGAGGGACCAACATGCAGGTGATAATCGACGCCTGCCGATCCGGAACGCTGCCCGCCGAGCCGCGCGTCATCATTAGCAACAACTCCCAGTCCGGCGCACTGAAACAGGCCCGCGAACAAAGGATCCCTCACGCGCACCTGAGCAGCCACACGTTGCCGACGCCTGACGTCCTCGATCACGTCATCTGCGAGACGTTACAGCGGCACGAAGTTCAAATTGTCTGTCTCGCCGGCTATATGAAGTTGCTCGGTGCCAAGACGCTGGCGGCCTTCCGTGGCCACATCCTCAACGTACACCCGGCGCTGCTTCCCAAGTTCGGCGGCAAGGGCTTCTACGGCATCCACGTTCACGAGGCGGTGCTCGCCGCCGGTGAGATCCAGAGCGGTGTCAGTGTACACGTGGTGGACGAGGTTTACGACCATGGTCCGGTCATCGCTCAGGCCCACGTGTCCGTGCTGCCGGAAGACACGCCCGAGAGCCTGGCAGCACGCGTACTTGAACAGGAGCACAGACTTTATCCTGAGACTCTGCAGCGGATAGCCATCGGCGAAATCGACCTCGGTCGCTTATTGGTTCCATCGATTGAGAACGAAGAGTGATCCGGCTGCTCGATCTGCTTACCCTCGATGACGGCAGCCAGGTAGACGCCGACAGTTGGGGGCGCCGGCGCCAGGAGTTGTTCGAAGCCATCGTCCCACACGAATACGGTGGGCTGCCTTCAAAGCCAAACCAGGTTTCCGTCACTAGACGCAGCCGTGTCCGGGTGCGCGACCTCAATGTTGACTACGAAGTCCACGAAATTTGTGTGACGCTGCCCACCGGAGAGATCAGGCTGACGATGTCAATGTGGGTACCGCCCGGCGACGAGGCGCGCCCCGTACTGCTCGACGTCGACGGTTGTTGGCGATTTCTGAATGATCGAGTGGTTGAGCGTGTGCTTGACCGGGGCTACCTCCCCGTATCCTTCGACCGCACCCAAGCTGCCGCCGACAACAAGGACGAGTACCGTTCTACCGGTCTTTACCGTCTCTACCCCGAAGCCGAGTTCGGTGTAATTTCCTGCTGGGCCTGGGGTTTGCACCGCTGCATCGATGCCCTGGAACAACTCCCCCCCGCCAATGCTGATCAAATTGCCATCACTGGCCACTCGCGGGGTGGCAAGACGGTGTTACTGGCGGGCGCGACCGACGAGCGCATCGCCATCACCAACCCCAACGACTCCGGTACGGGGGGGGGTGCCTCCAACCGATGGAAATGCGAGGGCGCGGAGGTGGTGGACGACTTCTTCCGGTCGGGGAACATCTTCTGGTTCGGCCGTGACTTCGCCGAGCATCGCCATCGCGACGGCCAGCTATCCTACGATCAGCACTACCTGCATGCGCTGGTGGCGCCGCGGGGCCTGCTGATTACCGAAGGCTACGAGGATCACGCCGCCAATCCACCCGCTTCCTATCTGGCTTGTCAGACCGTGCGCTCGGTGTACGATCTGTTGGACTCATCGGATCAAGTTGGCTGGGCACTGCGAGAAGGCGGCCACGACCACCGGGAAATCGACTACGAAGCGCTGCTCGATTTCATGGATCTGGTCTTTCGCAGCGGCGAGGTGAGACGGGACTTTCAACGTCCTCTTTTCCCCCAGCTGGAACAGCAGCTCAGCAGACTCTGAGGCCAGGTTTTCCCGCCTTGGCCCGGCCGATGCTGGCCAGGCAAGACATCAGGGTCATCACGCCACTCACGCCCTTCATTGGGTTTTCCCGCAGCACTTTTACCTCCACGCCACTGCCCTGAGCTTCGAGCTCGATGATGGAAGCGTCGATGAGCGGGTCGGCGATCAGCACGGAGCGTGTGCGATCGAAGCCGATGCCCGCTAGGGCAACGGCGGCATGGGAGTTTACGTTGCGGGGGAACAGCGGGCAGATCTCGCGAGCGGTGCCATCGAAGAGCACCGCCTTTTCCGTGATCTGCTCGGGGTCGAATTGCGGTGCGGCGGAGAAGTCGAGGGAGCGTACCGGTTTGGTCATGACGATGCTCACTTCCGTCCAGCTGTCGCGTCCCTCCTCCAGGGCGTCAAGACCGATCACCGCGCCATGGGGCACGAAGATGCGACGGCTGTGCATCGTAGCGACGCTGAGCAATTGATCTTCGAGCTCGGCGTCGGCAAAGGCCGTTAGCGATAATGGCATGTAGTCGCAGACGGCGAGAAAGGCTTCGCCGTGCTCTCGCGTCACATCGGGGTGTGCGAGCTCGACCACGAGATCGGGATTGCGCTGGCTGAAATCTCCAAGGTTGTCCAGACGGTGATCCTGAGGCAGTTCGGCGATGCGATCACGGGAGCGGTTGTATACGAAGGCGATGTCGAGGTCGAGATCGTTCCGCGTGGTGATCTGCTCATACACGTAGTTGCCGATGTAGCCGTAGCCGACAATGCCGATTCGAGCTGAGCAGGTCATGTGGGATCTCCTTGGATGCGGCGTTCACGAGCCCCGAACTGACCTAGGCGGAAGCGATAGGGGTCGCCGAGACGTCGGGCCAACTGGTCGGGAGCGAGCTCGCTGGTGCGCGCCACCCAATCTACCTCTTCTGCTAGGGGCGAGTCGAAGATGCCGGGATCGTCGGCGCCGATCACGAGGTTGACCTCGGAGCGCAGAAAGCGATGCACGGGGTGCAGGTTGTCGGTGGGCACGTTGCCCAGTCGGCGGTTCGAGGTTGGGCAAGATTCGATCACCGTGCCAAGGATGGTGAGCTCTTCAAGGACGTAGTCTTGACGGGCGCGAATTTCCTGAAGACGTTCGGCGTCATAATGGTGCTCTACACGGTCGCTGATGTGCCGGCCGCGCAGCTCTTCCAACTCGGCTCGCAGTCTCGGCTCGTCGACGGTCACCCCGTGATTCTGCAAGTTTTGCGAATGCAGTAGATCGTAGCGAATTTGATCGCACCGCTCTGCGACCGACTCGAATGCGTGGCACTCGCCGGTACGTCTGGCTATGGCAGCTTCGGGGTCGAGACCCAGAGCCGTACAGTGTCCAAGTCGCGGCGCTCCCAATAATGCTGCCTGGTGACACCAGCGCACGGCGCTCTCCACGCTTTTGTCGAAGTAGATTTCTCCAACGTGGTAGAGTACCTCCAAGGTATTGGCTGGGTCGGCTTCGTTATCGACCTCGAGCTGGCGGAACAGCCCCACCGTCGTGCGCGGTGGGTAGCCCTCCTCTACGTTGCAAAGGTCGACGCCGACTATTGCTTCGCGCAGGCTCGGATTTGTGCCGATGATGCCGCGAATAAGCCGGTAGTCCTGCAGGGGCTGTTTGCGCGACAGAGAGGGGACGTAACGGACCCGGAAGGTGCTGTCCGATAGCTCGGTCGCGAGCGTAGCATTCTGGCGGTGGAAGTCAAGGAAGCCCTCGGGATCGCCACAGCCGTGCATATACATGGCGCGCAGTTCCACGTACTTGATCCCCTGCTCGCGCTGGCTCTCGAAGGCACGACGTACCGGCGTCTGGTCGTTGCCTTCACTGTGTCGGAAGTGTTGGATCAGAGCGATGGCGAGGCTGAATCGCGCCATGAAGCGGCCGAAGTCGGGGCCGTCTGCCTCGGTGAAAATGTAGAGCTGTCGCAGCTGGTCAAGAGCGGCAGTGTTGTCGGCCGCTGCCAGCAGAAGGGATGGATCAGGCGGATTTTCGCCGAAGGCTTGGGCGTAGCTTAGGGTGAACAGGCTCCAGTCGATGTCGCCACAAGCCTGGTGAAAGAGGGCAACTAGATCTTCGGTGAACAGACACCCCCCGATGTGAGCGTGCAGCTCACATCGGGAGAGGTTGTCCAACTGTGGGTGTTGGCTCACACTGTGCCCAAGGAAAGAGGGAACAAACTCAGCTCGTTGCAGCCGCCTCGGACTGGTAGAACTTCATAAGGATCTCGGCAACTTCGGGGCGGGCGAACTCCAGCGGCAGTGCTTCGCCCGCGGCGAGCATCTCTCGCACCTTGGTGCCCGACAGGAATAGGAAGTCGTCGGGCTGGTGATCGGGTGCGTCACGGAACATGACCACCTTGTTGAGTTTCTTTGACCACGCGGTGTGATCACCGCGATAAATCTCTATCTCGATGTCGTCGTCGGCGACATCGTTGAAAATGGTTTGGGCGTCGAAGGCGCCGTAGTAGTCGCCTACACCGGCGTGATCTCGGCCGACGATGAGGTGAGTACACCCGGAGTTCTGGCGGAAGATGGCGTGCAGCACCGCCTCACGGGGGCCGGCGTAGAGCATGTCGAAGCCGTAGCCGGCAATGAGCACCGTGTTTTCCGGGAAGTAGACGTCCACCATCTTGCGAATCGAGGCGTCGCGCACGTCGGCAGGGATGTCTCCGGGCTTGAGCTTGCCGAGTAACATGTGGATTAGAATGCCGTCGGCTCCCACCTCTTCTTGGGCCATGCGGCACAGTTCCTCGTGGGCCCGGTGCATGGGATTGCGGGTCTGGAAGGCGACTACAGTCTCCCAGCCTCGTTCGGAGATCTCGTCGCGCAATTGCTGGGCGGTGCGGAAGGTCTCGGGAAAGTCGCCAGAAAAGTACGAATAGTTGAGGACCTGAATGGGTCCGGAAATCATGGTGTCACCCATAGCGCGGAAGGCAGCGACGCCGGGATGCTTGATGTCGTCAGTGCCGAAGACGCCCATGATGATGGCCTCGAAGTTGGCTTCGGACACGGTCTCGATATTCGCGATCTTCTGCACCGCAAGCACCGGATTGCCCTCGACATTTGGGTCGAGCAGGGCGATGCGGCCGCCCACGCTCACGGTATCGGGCATGTCAGCGGCGGAGACGATATTGACCACGGGCGTCGGCCACAGCAGCCCATCGGTGGTCTTCATGTCGCGAACGACGCTGAGGGTGTCGTGCAATCCCATGAAGCCAGTGAGGGGAGTGAAGTATCCGGAGGCGAGCATGACCGCCGACGCGGCGGCGCCGGAAGCGACGGTGATAGAAGGCAGACCGCCGGCTTCCTCGGAGAGGTGCTCACGCTCGTCTTCGTCGGCGACGTAAAGGGGGTTCAGCTCAATGGAACCGTGGGGTTTTATCATTGAAGACAGGTCTTTCTATTCTGGTGAAAGGAGGAACGGCTGCCATTCCTCTCAGACTTCGGGAATTACGCGCACGATCTTTGCGGTGGTGTCCTCGCAATACCAGATCTCGCCGTTGACGATGGTCATGCCGTGGCTCTGGGGGGCGTCTACGGGCAGGACGAGGATTTCCAGACACTGCCCGGTGGTGACGTCGTAGCGGTAGATTGTGCCGATCGTGGTATCGTTGCACCAAGCGGTGCGATGCGACGGATCCGCCCAGGCCATCCCGTGAGGGCGGTCACCGAAGGCGATGGAAAACCAGGAGCAGCCAACGACGCGGGGCTGCCCAGCTTCGTTGGGTTTGAGCTCGATTCGGAAAACTGCCTGCCCCGGGGGTGACACCGCCCAAAGGTGCTGGCCGTCGAACTCAAGGCCGTGATAGCCGGTCTGGGTACCGCTGGTGTGGTCGGCAGCAAAGGCAACAATGCCCACGCCGACACCGCGGCAATCGACGGCGGTCACCTTCTCGCCGCGGATGAAGGTGAGGGCGCGGCCGTAGGTGCTCGACATGACTATCGCCTCTTCGCCATTCCACGGCATGACTGTGATGCCGCTAGGTCCCTGGGAGTCGGTGGCAAAGATCGTCTCCTTGCGGTTACCCCTCGGATCGCTCACCGTGATCATCGAGCCATCGCCCTGATCGGCGATGAACAGCCGGTCTGATTTGGCATCGAACTGTAGGCCGTTGGGTTTGGCGCCTTCCTTGGCGAGTTCGAAGAGCACTTCAATGCGGCAGTGGCGAACCGGGACGTGGCGCAGAGGTCTGGTGGACATCAATGGATCTCCACGCTCGCCTCCGCGGCGATCCGGTGAGTGTTGACGGCGGCAAGAGGATATGTCTCATCCGGCAGATGTTCGAGCAGCATGTATCCGTCGGGATAAAGGGCGTGCCAGCGCTGCATCAGGTAGCCGAGATCCAGCAGGCCTTCGCCAGGCACCTCTTCGTCGATATGCATGACGAAGCCGTCCGACATCTTCACATCCTTGAGATGGCCGACGCCGGACAACGGACCCATGAGGTCGAAGATGCGATCTAGCCGCGGGCGCGAATTGAAGACCTGGCTCATGGTCTGAAAGTGGTTGGCGCAGTCCATGACTACGCGCAGATGCTTCGAGCCGACCTCGGCAAGTACCGAGGCATTGGTCTCGGGCGAATCGGTGATGGTAAGGACGTGGGTTTCCACAACGACGGGCACGTTCTGCTCCTCGGCCTTGGTCGCCACCCGTCGCAGGGTGGCGATGAGCTGTCGACGCGCTTGTCGAGTGTGGTTGCCCGGATCCGGGCTGTACGCGCCACGCGGGCTCAGCGATCCGGTCCGGATGAGGCAGAAGTGAGCGCCGATGCCGCGGGCGACTTCAATACCGCGATAAATCTTGGCGAGGACCCTATTGCGCACCGTTTCCTCCGGGTCAAAGAGGCACTCACCATAGCCCACGCCGAACTGAACCATGTCCAAGCCGGCATCGGCAAACAGCCCACGGATGCGCCGGCAGTCATCATCGCCGACGTCGAAGAGCTGGTCTCCAGGAGCGTGAAAGCCGACGCCGGTGAGCTTGAGATCGCGCACCGCCGCGAGGTGATCGGGGGTGAGCTCGAGAAAATTGGATGGCATCAAGCCGACAACGCCCAGACGCATGTGGCAGTAATCCCGGTCTAGTGTTGGAAGGGCGCAAGATCGTGAAGCGCAAGAAGATAAGGCGCTCCCTAACGCCGGCAAGACAGGGGTAGCAATGCTTGCCGCTCGGGCGTAAGCGCGGGTATCTTAGCTCTGCCGATGACATTTCCCATTTTGCTCGCTGTGTCCGTTGTGTCCGGCCTCTACACATCGTTGTGGGGGGCCTTCAAGGATTCGCCGTACGAGGGCCTCAAACTTCGCACGTTCCCCCGCAGCATCTACTTCAACGTTGTCATCCTTCTGACGCTCTACACCCTGCCGTGGTTTGAAGGCAGACTACAGGCGATCTCCCCGGTGCAGGTGTTCTTCCTCACCATGGGAGTAGAGCGCTTTCTCGCCGAAATCTATAAGGGGTTCTTCCGCACTGAGGATCAGGACAAATACTTTGTCCCGTCGCGCATCACCTTATTCGGTCGGCACGTGGCCAGCGATCTGCTGCGCTACGCCGTGGGTGCTGTCATCGTTTCTACGGTGTTCGCCGTCATGCTCATCGAAGTGCCGATCACCGGCTTCTGGTGGTTCGCCCTCATCGCTTACAGCACCGGTTTGTTGGTGTCGCTGGGAGGCGCCTACAAGGACGCGCCCTTCGAGGGCTTTCAGCTGCTGAAGTTCCAGCGATCCGGCGTGGTGCTGGCGGTGCTGAGCCCGCTGTTCTACTTCCTCAACGACTCCGCCGCTCCGATCTCGGTGGGTTTTCTCGTCTACATGAACGGCGGTCTCGAGCGCTTTGTCATCGAGTACTACAAGACTTACATCCAGCGCAATATGTCGGGGAAGTTCCGACCAGACCTCGAGCGCATTCAACGCCATCTCGATACCCGCGAGCGCTTTCATTACGTCGCCCTCGTCATCCTCGCCGCCCTCGTCGTCGTCCACGCGTACGAGCTCTACGACCTGCACGCCGCTGCCGCTGCCGTGACAGGCTGATAGATGGATCACTACGACGCCGTTATCGTGGGTTCCGGTTTCGGGGGTGCTTTCACCGCCCACGCGCTCGCCCGCGCCGGGTTGCGCACTCTTCTCGTCGAGCGTGGCGGTCATCCACGCCGCGACGCCGACGACTGGAGCCCGTCCAAAATTCTCATCGAGCAGCGTTACCGAGGCCGTTCACCGATTCAGGTTACGCAGTACGACCGCCCCGAGTCGGAGGTGCATCCCAACGAGGTGGTGGGAGGCAACTCCGTGTTTTACGGCGGAGCTTCCTTGCGACTTCGCGAAGCCGACTTCCGGACTTGGCCGTTCGACTGCCGTGAGTTGGAGCCGCACTACACCGCTGCCGAAGAGTTACTCGATGTACACGGAAGGGCCGGAAGCGATCCGGAGGAGCCGCCACGAATCAGAGACTACCCCCGCGAGCCGGCCGAGCTGTCGACGCCGGCGCAGCGAATCTACGATGCTGCGGTGAGGTTGGGATTCCGCCCCTTTCCGTTGCCCATGGCGCTCAACTTCATGGACAACACGCGTCCGGTCTGCATCCGCTGCATGACCTGCGATGGCTTTCCCTGTAAGATTGAGGCGAAGAACGACCTCGCCGTCACCGTGCTGCGCAGCGCTCAACGGTACGGTTTGGAAATTCGCGCGTGCACGGTGGCGTTGCGGCTGCAGCGCAGTGGGGGACGGATCAGCCAGCTCGAGTGTGCCGACGCCGACAGCGGCCAACGTTACACCGTGAGCGCGGACCGCTTCGTGGTCGCTGCCGGAGCTCTGCATACACCGGCGCTGCTGCAGTACTCCGGCCTATCCGAATTGCGTGGAGGTGATTGGATCGGTCGTCGACTCATGCGTCACTGCAATGCCGTGGTCACCGGCATCTTCCGCTTTCGCACCAACCCTGCGGCGGTCTTTCACAAGCAGCTCTGCTTCACCGAGTTCTACGAAGATTTACGCGCCGAACTGGGTACGGCGACGGGGGTGATTCAGGACATCTATACCCCCGCTGCAGAAGTGCTCCGTCATCACGCGCCGCCGGGATTACGCGCCGCTGCCGCCGCCCTGACCGGCTTCATGCAGAACCTGCTCTGCATCGCGGAGGACGAGCCCTCACCCAATAACCGCGTGAGCCTGGGCGATAAGGTAGAGCCCTTCGGCGTTCCTATCACACGTGTACACCATCGCTACAGCGCCGATGACTATCGCCGGAGAGATCATCTAATCGAGCGGGCCCGCCGCATTCTCAAGTGCGCTGGTGCCTTAATCACCCGCGTCTACGAAATCGACAGTTTCTCCCATGGCGTCGGTACCGTGGCCATGGCCGATTCCCCTGAGGGCGGCGCCATCAATCGCGACTGCCGCCTGTGGGACGTGGACAACTTGTGGATCACCGACGGCGGCTGCTTCCCGACATCGGGAGGCGTGAATCCCAGCCTCACCATCGCCGCCAACGCCCTGCGTGTGGCGCCGGCCATCATCAGCGGCGGGTCCCGCTCGTGAAGCAGATCGGCATCACTGGCTGCGGTGCCATCGGCGCACTTCACGCTCGCAACCTGCGCACACATGGCGCGGAGCTGTGGCTGCACAACCGCACCCGCGACAAGGCCGAGCAGTTGTGCCGGCAGGTCAGTGGCGAGGGGGTGTGCAACACCTACGAAGAGCTGGTGTCGCGCTGCGACGCCGTGGTCATTGCCACGCCTCCGGAGATCCATTCCGACCAGCTCATCGCCGCCCTCATTTCCGGCAAGCACTGTCTGGTGGAGAAGCCCCTGTGTGCTTCGGAGGCGGAGTTGCGACGCATAGAGGATGCCGCCGCCGCCTCTTCCGCCTTCGTCATGGTCGCCGAGAACTACTATTACAAGCCCTCGCTGAGCCTGATGAAGGAGATCGTCGGTTGGGGCGGTGTGGGACGAGTGCGCTCCATTCACTCCGGCAAGCGGACCCAGCAGGAGGTGTCCGGGTGGAAGTCGTCGTACGGCGCCTTGCTCGAGGGAGGCGTCCACTTCGTTGCTCTCATCTCCGATCTTGCCGACACCGCCCTGGCCAGCGACCCCGACGCGCCAACCATCCGCTATCCGGTGCAGATCACCGCCGATTTTCCCACAGCTTCGTCGCCGGAGCGGCGCTCACAGAGCGTGTGGACCTACGAGAACGCAGGGGAGTCACTGGAGGCACATCTCGAGTACGCCTGGGATGTGCCGTCGTTGACTAAGGGTACCTTTCAGCATTCGCGCATCGAGGGTGACGAAGGACGCATCGTTTTCGAAAGTAACGGCATCTACCTGCACACTCGCGGGTCAGGGCGACGGGGTCTGAGCTTCCCCGGCATGAGCGATCTCATGGGCTACCAAGGAATGACTCGAGATTTCATCGCGTGCCTGAAGGCACCCGATGAGCGCCAACCCTACTCGAACCTCGAGCGCGCTTTCCGAGATCTGGAAATCGTCTTCACCGCCTACGTCCACCTGCCCTGATCATCCCATGCATTCGATAGACCGGCAAGGGGGCGCCCGGATCGAATCCGGACGCCCCTTCTCCTGTCCCCTTGCACTGCGTCCCGCCCTTGAGCGTCCGCAGCAGTTTTCAGCAGGGCGCGCGGAGCGCGCACAATCGCTAGGTGACGACGGTAGTCGGTTCCGGCAAAGCCATCAGCAAATCCTCGCCCTGCGCGGCTCCGACGACAGCGAGCTTCACGGCTTCTTCCTCAAGGACTACTCCCGGTAGTGCGCTCTCCACTCCGGAGTCGCGGACGGCGCGGGTCGAGAGGTCGCCAGCGAGTTCATAACCGTATGAAGCGACTGAAGTTCGGACCCATCTCGATTGCCGTGGTCAGGCCCGGCCGTATATTCTACCCTTGCGTGCGTCGCATAGCCGGACGCCCCGGCCATTCTCGCCACTCATGAGCCAGTCTCTCCTCACGTCCTCAGTAGCTGCGAGCCCCATCCTCGACCGCTTGGCTCGGCCCCTCGGAAGCTTGCGGGTCTCGGTCATCGACCGCTGCGATCTGCGCTGCGCCTACTGCATGCCGGAAGAGGACTACGCCTGGCTGCCCAAGGCGAACATGCTCACCTTCGACGAGATCGTCACCGCCGTGGACGCCTTCGTCGCTCATGGTGTCCGCCGGATTCGCATCACCGGGGGAGAGCCCCTGCTACGCGGCAACCTCGTGGAGCTCGTGGCGAGACTAGCGGAGCGAGACGGCGTAGAAGATCTGGCGATGACGACGAATGCCACCCAGCTGGCCAAGTGGGCGGGACTGCTGCGCGAGGCCGGTCTGCAGCGGGTGACAGTGAGTCTGGATTCGCTCAAGCCCGCCCGCTTCGAAACCCTGACGCGGCGCTCCGCCCTCGACAACGTGCTGGAGGGAATTCACGAAGCGGCTCGGCTCGATTTCGAGAGCCTGAAGATCAACACCGTGATCATGCGAGACTTCAACGACGACGAGATTCCCGACCTCGTCACCTTCGGCCGGCAGATCGGAGCCGAAATGCGCTTCATCGAATACATGGACGTGGGCGGTGCTACCCTGTGGTCCTTCGATCGGGTATTTTCGCGCCAGGACATTCTCGAGCGCCTGCGCAAATCCTTCGGCCCCCTCACGATCCAGGATCACCGTGGTGCCGCGCCGGCGGAGCGCGTCATCCTGCCCGACGGCACCCGGGTCGGAGTCATCGCCTCGACGACGCAGCCGTTCTGCGGTAGTTGCGATCGCAGCCGACTCACCGCCGACGGCCAGTGGTTCCAGTGTCTCTACGCCCAGGATGGGATCAACTTGCGCCCCTACCTGCGCCAGGGCGGTGAGCGGCTCAGCGACTTCATCGCCGAAGTCTGGCAGGGTCGCACGGACCGCGGTGCCGAACAGCGCTTGGAGTCGCCGGACCGGGGTATCCTCTACGAGATCGAAGAGTTGCGCGAGAATCCCCACCGCGAGATGCACACGCGGGGCGGCTGAGGGCAACGCCTCGGTCGCATGGACTACTTCCGGGCCAAGCGCTTTCTCGACACCCTGCCGGACTGGGAGACGGGCGTTCCTCCATCTGGTCCCCTCGATCACTACCTACCGCGCACCCGGGCGCTCCTGCACCGTCTCGGCGATCCGCAAACTCGGTACCGCAGCGTCATCGTCGGTGGCAGCAATGGCAAGGGCACGGTGTCGTCGCTCCTGGCGCAGTTGCTCGAGGGAGCCGGTCAACGTACCGGACTCTACATCTCTCCCCACCTGCATAGTCATCGCGAGCGCGCCCAGGTGGCGGGGGAGCTGCTGAGCAAAGATGAGTGGGCGCGAGCGGTGACCGATCTTTACGATGTCACCCGTGACTTCGCCCGAGAACAGCTCGGCGATTTTTCCCGCTACGAGGCGCTCACCGCCCTGGCGGCGTTGCTGTTCACTCGGCACCGGGTGGAGACGGCGGTCTTCGAAGTCGGTCTCGGTGGCCGCTACGACGCCGCCAACGCCTGGGATCACGACGTTGCCGTGCTCACCCGCGTCTCCCTCGATCACTGCGCCGTCCTTGGCAACGACTTGTGCAGTATTGTCGATGAAAAGCTGCCCATCACCCGATCGCAGAAACCGCTGTTCACCCTGGCCGACCAAGCCGGAGACGTGCAGGTCCGTATCGCCGAGATTTGCCGCGAGCGCCAGGTGCCGCTGTTCGAGACCTGCGCGCAGGGGGTCCACCACAATGGCGAAGTATCGCCCTATCTCACCGAGCCGCCATCGGCTCAGCGCCCGTCAACCTGGCGGGAAAATGCGCGTCTCGCCCTTGCCGTTGCCCACCACGTCGGCCCCGGCCTGACGCCGGGGGCGGCGGCCCAGGTTTTGGCGGCGCATCGTTGGCCGGGCCGTTACGAGCTAGCCTCGGAGAAGCCCCTAGTCATTCTCGACGGTGCCCACAATCCGGCGGCGGCAGGTGTCCTCTGCCAGGATCTCATTGCTCACGGCGGTCGTGGGTGGACCTTTGTGGTTGGCACCTCCTCCGGCCACGATTACACGGGGCTGCTGTGCGCGCTGTGGCCGGCGGCGCGGCGCTTCGTGCTCACGGCTGCCGACCATCCCCGCGCCCTCGACGCGGAGCAGCTGCTGCGCGCTCTTCCCGAGGGTGCTGACGGTGAGGTCGAAGACGACTGGCGCAACGCCATTGAGGTTGGTCTTGGTCACGCTGCCGACAGCGGAGGTCTTTGCGTCACCGGATCTCTGCACCTAGTGGCGCGGGCCCGCGAGCGCCTGGGACTCCCTTTTGAGCCCGAAGGGCTCAGCGAGGATGTGGTTTGGGAGAGCCTGGAGTGCGTGGAAATCGCCGGGTGGCGACGGGGACTGAAGAGCGAGCGGGTCTCCGCTGACGGTAACGTGCTGCGCCTGCAGGGTCGCCGCCGCAGCGCCCTGTTCTACCGCAACAAGCACCCTTTCAACGACTACGTGGCAGCGCGTATGGCCGAGGACAAAGGCTACCAACACGAGTTCTTCACTGACGCCGGGCTTCCGGTGCCCAAGACCGTGCAGGTTTTCAATCCCTATGCCGACGAGCGCTTCGACCGGTACAAGACCCATTTCTCGGTGGAGCAGATGGTGGCCGAACTCGATGGACGGCTTGGCTATCCGGTGGTGGTGAAGAAACACCGTAGCTCAATGTCGCAGGGAGTGTATCTTGAGCACGATGCCGAGAGCATGCACCAGCGATTACAGAGCCTGTTCGAGAACGCTGGCTCCAACGACAATTTGTTGCTCATCCAATCCTTCGTGGAAGGAGCCGAGTACCGGGCCGTCGCCAGCCAAAGCGAGCTGTTGCTGGTCTACGAGAAGGTGGGGGAGAAAGACGGGATGGACCTCAACCCTCTGCACCACCACGGCGGTCGCGCCGTGCGGGTGGAGGATCCCCAGGTGTTGGTGCCGGTGGCGCGGCTCGTGCAGCAGATCGCTGGCGTCATCGACCTCGGTCTCTACGCTGTGGATCTCATCCGCGGGTCTGACGGATTCTCCGTCCTTGAACTCAATCCTAACCCGTTCTGCTACTACTACAATCAGAGCAACGGCCGCGAGGATTTCGTGCGCATCTACGAGAAGCTCATTAAGAAATATCTATGATTGATCTCCGCACTGATTTGGTGCACGCCGGTGAGCGCCGCGTGCAGGGGGCCGTGGTATTGCCTGTCTTCCAGAGCGCCACCTACAAAACGGCGGATGAAAACGCCGATTACGACGGCATCCACTACCTGCGGTTGAGCAATTCGCCGAATCATCAGGTGCTGGCCGACAAGCTCGCTACCATCTGCGGCGGTGAGTCGGCCCTGGTCACTGGCTCGGGGATGGCCGCGATCACCACCACGCTGATAACTCTGCTGGAGGACGGGGGGCACATGTTGGCACAGGACTGCCTCTACGGCGGAACCCTAACCTTCGCCACCCGGGACGTGCCGACTATGGGCATGGCCGTCGACTTTGTACCCGCCGACGCCGAAGAGGTCTGGGCGCCGAAGCTGCGGGAGTCGACGCGGCTGTTCTTTGTTGAAGCCATTACAAATCCGCTCACGGCGATCGCCGACCTGGAGGCGGTGGTCTCATTCTGCCGCAAGCACGGCCTGCTCGCCGTCATCGACAACACTTTCGCCACCCCTGTCAACCTACGTCCCCTCGACCTCGGCTTTGACGTGGAGCTGCACTCGGCGACGAAATACCTGAACGGCCATTCCGATCTCGTTGCCGGCTGCGTGGTCTCTTCGGCAGAGGTGATTCGGCGCGTGCGCGGCAAGCTCAACCACCTCGGCGGCGTCCTCGACCCGCACGCCTGTTTCCTGCTGCACCGTGGGCTCAAGACTTTGGCACTGCGCATGGCTCAGCAGAACGCCAACGCTCATTACCTTGCCGAGCGTCTCGCACAGCATCCCACGGTGTTGCGGGTGAACTATCCCGGCCTGAAGTCACACCCGGACCACGAACGCGGGCGCCGACTGTTCCAGGGCTTCGGGGGTGTGCTCAGTTTCGAGCTCGCCGACGAGGCGGCGGCGAGGCGCATGCTGGCGCGGCTGCAGTTGGGAGTGAACGCCCCCAGCTTGGGCGGGGTCGAGACTCTGGTGAGTCGGCCCGCGGTTACCTCCCATGCCGGGCAGTCGCCGCAGGAGCGCCAGGTCCTGGGCATCGTCGATGGCTTGGTGCGGGTCGCCGTGGGCATCGAGGCAGAGCAGGACCTGTGGGCCGATTTCGAGCAGGCCTTGGCCCAAGACTGAGTCCGCTACGCACTGGCATCCGGAAGTGTCCCTTTCCCCGTCATATAAGAGATAACGCCGCAATATCCCGAAATCGCGTCCCAGTTTTCTCGAGCTCAGGTTTCCGTTACTGGTCACATACTTATATCCACGTTGGATCGACCGGCTTTGGTGCGAAGGATAGACCTCCTGGCATTATCATGTCCCCCCGCAGAGGAGGATCGCGATGAACCGAGAGCTATTTCTGCGGCTGGATCGGGTGACGCGTATGCAAGGCCTGGTGCGGCGCGTGCACGAGCCCCAGCGCAGTCCCGACAATCCCGTGCTCGTGGGCGACAGTCCCTGGGAGAAGCTGGCCTCTCTGTACGGCACGGTGCTCTACGAGCCCCACGGCGGCCCCAGCGGGCGTGACCGCTTCCGCATGTGGTACCTCACCGGCCCCTACGCCGACGGCTGGATCCAGGTTCGGGGCCGCAAAGCCCTCGGCAACATCACCCTGCTTGGCTACGCCACCTCGGAAGACGGTGTGCACTGGATCAAGCCGACGCTGAACCAGCTCGACGTCCAGGGCTCTGTGGCCAACAATCTCATCGACATCGGGCGCACCAACTGCGAGGGCATCGCCGTGCTGCGCGATCCCGAGGATCCCGACGCCTACCGGCGTTACAAGGCGCTGTACTGGGAGCACGGCGGTGTCGACAGCTTTCGCGAATACAAGGGCCGTACGATCTGGGGGGAAGGCGAGGAAGACGGCGTGTGGCTGTCGTACTCGGAAGACGGCATCGTCTGGCGCGACTGCGGCGCCAATCCGGTGATCTCCCGCGGCAGCGATACGACTCAGTCGCTGGTCAGGGATCCCCGCACAGGGAATTACGTCGCCTTCGGTCGTTTTGGCGTCGGCGGGCGCGTTGTGGGGCGCAGCGAGAGCGAAGATGCCTTGCACTTCAGCGCTCCGGAGCTTGTGCTGGCGCCGGACGAATTCGATGAAGAGGGTACCCAGTTCTACGGCATGCCCCTCGACATCTACGAGGGCATCTACCTGGGCATGCTATGGGTCTACCGGGAAGGGGTGGACGGCTGCATCGAAACAGCGCTGGCCACGAGTCGCGACGGCATGACCTGGGAGCGCACCCTAGACCGACAGAGCTTCCTGCGTTTAGGGCCCGAGGGCTCATGGGAAGACGGAATGGTAAGGGTGAGCCAGTGCTTTCTCACCGTGGGGGATCAGATCTACCTCTATTACGGCGGCGTTCAGGGAGCCCACACGGGGCGCAAGTTCGACAGCGTGGAACGTCATCATCAGCCGGCCATCGGTCTGGCGACGATCCGCCGGGACGGCTTCGTCTCGGTGGAGGCGGGAGAGGTGCAGGGGGAGCTGCTCACCCACCCATGCGACCTGTCCGGCGCGCTGCACGTTAACGCCTCGACGCGACCTGGTGGATGGGTAGAAGCCGAGGTCACCGACGATCGGGGGCTTCTCCTCGAAAGCTGGCGGTCAGCGCGCTTCACCGGCAACGCGACGGCGGTGCAACTCGAGTTCGCCGGTGATCTCGATGACCTCGCTGACCGCGATTTGCGGTTGCGCTTTCGTCTGTACCGGGCGAACCTGTTCAGCTACTGGTGGGGGACGGACGGGTCGGCCTAGTTTACGCCCATCCGTTTAGAGGATCCCGTAGCGGTCGAAGACCTCGCGCGGCGAGTGTCCGGCGGCGAGCTCGTCGCGCACCGTGTTCTCTCCCTCCAGCTTCTGCTGACAGAGGGTGAACACCTGCTGGCGAATACCGGCGGGAATGATTACCACGCCTTCGAAGTCGGCGAGCACGAAATCGCCGGGTTCCACCCGCACGCCGCCGCAGACGACGGGTTCCTGCAAGGTCTCGGGGATGCACCGTCCCGCTGAATCCAACGGTGAATATCCGGTGCAGAAGCAGCCGAAGCCCATCTCGTTCATCAGACGCACGTCGCGCACGGCGCCGTCCGTCACCACGTTGTGCACACCCTTGGCGGCGGCGGCCGTGGACAGCAGCTCACCCCACAGCCCGGAGCGCACGTCGCCATTGGTGGCAATGACGACGATATCACCGGGGTTCATCAATTCGTAGGCCTCGAAGATCTTGCCGTAGGGATCCGCGTGCGGCTGTTCGGTGGGCACTGAGTTCAGGGTCACGGCGGGACCCGCGAAGTGGGTGTCATCCCGTGTTGGGCGCAGCGACGGGTCCATCGCCTGATGGCGATGGCCGAGGCCGTCCATGATGTCCGTGGCCAGCGCCGTGTAGATCAACCTCCACTCCTCATACCTGTCGCATCTCACCGTTGGTCTCCTCTTCACGTCATCGCCTCGGTCACTGTCTTGTCCTCGTCGAGTTTGGCGGGTCGGTTCGGCAGGAAAAAAGCAGGGATCGCTGAGACCAGCGGCAGCCAGGCGAGGCCGGCGAGGGCTCCGGTCAGTCCGATCTGATCGGCGATCCAGCCCACCGGATAGAGCGCTAGGCTGCCTACCCCCCAACTGAAGCCGAGGGGCAGGCTCGAGGCCAGCCCCGAGCTCTTGGGCGCCAACTCCTGGGCGAGGGCCACGAGAATGGAGTTGGACGCCATTAGTAGGCCACCTCCCAGGGTGAGAAGAACGTACGCCAAGATTCCTTCGGCTCCCAGGTAGAGGTAGAGACAGGGAGCGGAGAGAATCAGCGTACCCCACACTAGGGGTCGTGGACTTATGCGATCGGCGAGGTAGCCGAAGATGAGAGAGCCTACCACACCCGACACATTGTACACACTCAAGGTTACACCCCACTCGATGTCACTCAGGCCCCTCTCCTTGGCCAGCACCGTGAGGAAGAACCCGTAACCTAGGGTCGTCATCGAGCGCAGGATGACGACGGCGGTGATCAGGGCGAGGTGGCGGCCGGCGCCGTCGAGGCCCTCGAGCAAGCTCGGCCGCTTGCCGGCGCCCTTCATGTGCGGGTTGTCCAAGGGAACTACGCGCCACAGCACGAACAGGAAGATCAGCCCCGGCAAACCGACGACGGGTAGCCACTCCAGGCCGATTCGCGAGGCCATAGGCGCCGCCCACAGTGGTGTCACCCCGAGCCCCATGGTGCCGCCGAAGGTGAACAGAGAGAGCCCGAAGAACCGACGGTTGCCGGCCAGCTCGCCGGCCAACGAGAACACCTGAGGATGGAAAGCAGCAACGCCGATGCCGCCCAGGCAGAGCATGGCGACAAGTGTCCAGTAGCTGGGCGCCACCCCCATGAGCGGCATGAACACCGACACCAAAGCAAGGCCGGCGAGCACGAGCCAACGCCGCCGCATGCCATCGGCCCAGACCCCCAGCAGGGGCTGACTGACGTTGCACACTGACACGATCATGCCCAGCAGCCCGGCGCTGGCGTGCGACAGCTCAAGGCGGTCGACGAAGATGGGCAGGGTCGGCGTCAGCATGGTGGCGTACGAGTCCACGAAGAAGTGGGCCACGGTGACGACGAAAAATGGGAGCTTGCGCATGGTGGCTAGATCCTCACGGCTTCAACAGTTGTGTCGAGGCGGCGGCAGAGCCGCCAGCTGCACAGCGTACCGACGCTGCAGGAAACCATCCCGAAGAGGAAGGGCAGCCGCGAATCGATCTCCACCAGCCAGCCGCCGAGCAGACTGCCACCGACCATGGCGGTGCTCCAGACCATGTGTCCGAGGCCGACGAGGCGGCTCTTCTCTGTTTTCCCCGCCACCTCGTCGATGAGGCCGGGTACGAGAACCGACACCGCCCACGCGGTGCTGGTGAGCGCCGTGCCCCAGACGAAGAGCCCGATCACCGAGTTCAGCGACAGCGTCAGACCGCAGGCGCTGACCACAATCCCCAGGGCCGACACCAGAAGCGGCGCATTGCGTCCGTAGCGGTCGCGCAAGGCGCCGGTCAGCAACTGGCAGGCACAAGCAAAGGCGAGGGACACAGCACCATAGTAAGCGGCGATGCCCGCGCTGCCGCTGACTCGGAACACGAGCAGTGGAAGTAGCAGCGAGGCCATACCCCAGAATCCAGTGATGCACAATCGCAGGCCGATCAGCAGATGTACGTCGCGCCGGGCCAACAGCGGCCAGTACGATGCCCATAGCGAAAAACCCTGCTCGCGCTCCCGCGGGTGTACACGCTCGCCGGACGGTAGTAGCGCGATCCCCAACGCCAAGATCCCCAGTTGAGCTGCCGTCATGGCTGTGCCTAGCTCGGGGAAGTTCCACGCGCCTTCCAGAGCGCCCACGGCGGCATTGCCCAGAGCCTGTCCGAGAGTGCTGCTGAGAAAGTAGAGGGCGCCTCCCAATCCCAGTCGCCTCGCTCCCGCGGCGGCGATGAGGTAGCTCTGCCCGGCGGTGCTGGTGGGGCCGCCGCCGGCGCCGATGACGATCACCAGCAGAGTGAGGGTGAAGGCGGCGCTGGCATGGAAGACGAGGCCGGACAGCGTGGATCCGGCCAGGCCCAGCATCAGGGTGATCTTGAGGCCGAAGAGGTCGCACAGTCGACCGCTGATCACGGCGAACACAGCACCCAGCAATAGGGCGACAGCGCGCAGGTACCCGGAGAACAGTGGCAGCCGCTGCAGATCCGACTCCACGTACACCGGCAACAGTGAACCGTAGGGAGCATTGGCGACGCCGCCGAGGAAGGAAAGCAGGCACAGTACGACGAAGGCCCGGCTCCACAGACCTGCGGGAGTCGGGCCTTGGCAGTGGTCGGAGGGAGTCACCGGCAGGACAAAGGACCTTTCCCAGGTGAGCCCCTCTCCAACGCGGGGCTACTTCTTGGAGGCAGCGACATTGTTGCGCAGCACGCCGATCCTGCTGATCTCGATCTCCACTCGGTCGCCCGCCTTGAGGAAGGTGCCGGTGGTAGCACCGACGCCGGAGATCGTCCCCGTACTGATTACATCACCGGGCTCCAAAGTGATGATGGCGGAGATGTACTCGATGATATCGGCCACGTAGTAAAGCATCTGGCCGGTGTTGTTGTGCTGCTTGCGCACGCCGTTGACAAAGGTGCTGATGTCGAGGGCCTGCGGGTTGGGAATGTCGTCGGTGGTCACCAGCCAAGGGCCCTGGGGCGCGGCGGTGTCCAGCCACTTGCCGTTGAGCCAGTCGAACCACTCGTCCTTGGGTCGGCTCGCCGATCGCTTCTTGATTTCGAGCTGACGCTCGGAAACGTCGTTCATGATCGTGTAGCCGGCGACATGACGCAGGGCGTCTTTGGAGGCGATGGCCTTGCCCTTGCGGCCGATGACGACAGCGAGCTCGCCCTCCCAGTCGATGGCCTGAGCCACGGGCGGAATGAGGATGTCGTCGTCGGGGCCGATCACCGTCGTGGTGGGAGGTTTCATGAACACGCGCGGCGTTTCCCGGTCCTGGGCGGCCATGCGACCGCCACCCTCCTCGATGTGGTCCTGATAATTCCCCGCCAGGCAGAACAGCTTGGCCGGATTCGGCATCGGAGCGCGCAACTTGATTTTGCTGACGTAGTGGGCGCTCTTGCTATCCGCCTTGCCGCCGGCGGCCGCAACTTTCTCGGTGACGCCCTTCACCAGCTTGCGCGCGGCACTCATCCCTTTGGTGCCGGCGCCGAGGAAGGCTAGCATGTCGGTGTAAAAGTCGTTGGCGGAGCGTTTCTCTCGGCGCGCTGCCAGCTTTTCAGCGGCGGAGAGATCGACGACTACCTTGTCGTTGGCGATCGCAGCGCCCAGGCGCAGCTCCTTCTTCAAGGCAAAGGTGGTGAGCTTCATGTGACCGGAACTCCTCTCATGGCAAACGGACAGGCGGAGGTCTGTGGCCGACTAACGGGGACGAGGCTATATTGCGGTCCCGCTCTCGCCTCCACGCCCGCTTCACATCGAACCGCTGCTGCCTACGGAATGGGATCGGAACCTTTCGTCCACGCGACTGCCTGTGTCGATTCCCCTTGTGAGATCGGGGAAGGGACACGCATTTGGCACTTCACTCACATCATGCCCGGCAGTCGCATCGGCCGAGACTGCAACCTCGGGCAGAACGTCTACGTGGACCGAGATGTCGTCATTGGGGACGGGTGCAAGCTGCAGAACAACGTCTCTGTGTACAAGGGTGTTACCCTCGAAGACGGCGTGTTCTGCGGTCCGTCCATGGTGTTCACGAATGTAATCAATCCCCGGGCTCTCATCGAACGCAAAGACGAGTTGCGTGACACCCGGGTTTCCCGCGGCGCCACAATCGGTGCCAATTGCACCATCGTCTGCGGCATCACCATCGGTGCCTACGCACTCATCGGTGCTGGCGCCGTGGTCACCCACGATGTGCCTGCCTACGCCATCATTGTCGGTGTTCCTGGTAGGTTCGCCGGTTGGGTCAGCGAGGAGGGTATCACCCTCGAAGCTGACGGTGATCGCACGTTTTTCTGTCCCGACACGGGCAAGCGCTACTGCCTCGACGACGACGGCGCTCTACACCCGGAAGCCTGAACCGTCTCCCTCAATCGGTGGGGAACGATAACGGGAAAGTGGGCTCCTTGGCCTGATGGGGAGTCCGCTCTTCGATCTTCATGGCGTGGTATTCGGCAATGAAGTCGGCGAGATTCTGTGATGCCTCCTCGAACACGATGCGACCTTTTTTCGCCGTCGCTTTCTCCGCTTCGCCCATCACTCCAGTGTCGGAATACTGACTCGTCCACTCGATGAGGCCCATGGGGCCATGTCCGAACAGGTCGGTGTAGACGAACTTGGAGCTGCGCCTGTTGGTTTTGGCGATCTCGCTCTTAATCCGATCCTGGCGCACGCTCTCCGGGGACAGGTGCAGGAGCATGGAGGTCTCGAGCTCGCCGGCATGCGAGCAGCCACCGGGGTAGATGCTCTCTCGCCATTTCTTGTCGAAGTCGGAATTCACCTCAAGGAGTTGCCACCAGCTGCAGAATACGCAGCTGGCATCGGTCTCTAAAATGGTCCGCCGTGCCACCATGTCGACGAGGTTGTGGTTGGAACCGTGACCGTTGATAATGATGATCTTCTTGAAGCCGTGATAGGCCAGGCTCTTGGTGATCCCCAGGCAGTACTGGATGAAGTGCTCGTGGTGGATGTTCAGCGAGCCGGGGAAGTCCATCACGTGGTGCACGTAGCCGTAGCTGACAGGAGGCAACACTAGGCTGAGCTCGGGCTGGCGGCGTGCCCCTTCGGTAGCGACGGCGTCAGCGCACAGGTGATCGACCTTGAGGGGCAGGTGATGGCCGTGCTGTTCTACCGAGCCGGTGGGCAGGATAGGAATCTTGCCCATCTCCACTGCTTCGTTGACTTCGGGCCAGGTGAGCTCGTCGAACTTGTAGATCTCTTTAACGGAAGGCATGGGAGTCCGTCTCCTGATCGGGTGGGGGTCAGCTGTGCGTTACTCAGCTGACCCGATAGCGTGCGACGACGTCGGGGTCGAGAGCGACCCCTAGGCCAGGAGTATCGTCGAGGACGAGAGCACCGTTGCGGAATTCCATGGTGTGGTGCACGAGGTCGCGTGCTAGCGGTGACGACGCCTGCGTGTATTCGGTCAGGGGGTCGGCTCCCGCTGCCGCCCATTGCGCCGACGCGGCCAACAGAATGCCGGTACCGTAGGCGTGCGCCACCGGACGGCAGTCCGCGGCGACCGCCCGCTGTGCTATGCACTGTGCATAGCTGATTCCCCCCACTCGTCCCAGATCGGGCTGCACTACCTGCAGGCCGGTAGCGAGCAGTCGATCGTATTCCTCCATCAGTGTAACGGCCTCTCCAGCCGCGATTGGCACGGGAGAGGCGCTGGCCATCGCGGCATAGCCCTCGTTATCGTACGGGTGTAGGGGCTCTTCTAGCCAAAATACCCGGTACGTGGAGAAGCGCTCGGCTCGCTGCAAAGCGATGTCGGCGTCCCAGGCCCGCCCGGCGTCCACCATGAGCTCGATGTCGTCGCCCAACGCTTGACGTGCCGCGGCGACGAGCTCTTCGTCGAGCACGGCATCGGGTCCCATGGGTCCCCACCCGTATTTCACACAGCGGTAACCCTGCTCGGCGAAGTTCCTAGCCGACCTGGCGATCTGCTCCGGGCGATCTGGCCAAAGCACGCTGGCGTAGGCGGGCACCCGGTTCACCGCATTGGCGTTGAGCAGGCGTCGCACCGGGACCCCGGCCGCCTTTGCGCGCAGATCCCACAAAGCCATGTCCACACCACTCATGGCGTGGCGGGCGATGCCGCCCGGGCCGTACCAAGCGGTACCTTCCACCATGGCACGATCAATGGCTCCGAGGTCGTCCACCTCCATGCCGTTAACGATGGCCGCCAATCCATGGCGGAAGGGCGCCGACCGCGGAGCCTCGACCACGGCTCGGGCCACGTAGCTGCAGGACACTATTTCACCCAATCCATAGTGACCGGAGTCGGACTCGATGCGCACCAGCAGTACCTCCTGGGAGCCGTCGGCGATCTCGCGCACCTCGGGCAGGCGGAGGTGGATGGCTTCGACCTGAGTAATTCTCATCACTCGGCCCCATCCCAAGGGTCCCCATCCGCACCCAAGTCCAACTCGTATGCGAGCGGATCGACAATCCCGTTGGCGGCAAAGGCGGCGAGACGCTCGCTGCAGGCATCGCAGCGCCCGCAGGCAGGACGGCGACCGGTGTAGCAGGTGTGCGTGATCTCGTAGGGCACGCCGAGAGTCAGGCCTAGGGCGACGACATCGCTCTTGCTCATTTCAACTAGGGCAGTGTGGATGTGGAAGGTTGCGTCTCGCGTTGCTCCCAGGCGCAAGGTCTGTTCGAGGCTGTCGTAGAAGTCGCGTCGGCAGTCGCGGTAGGCGCGGTGGTCGTCGAGCACGGGCGCGATGAAGATGTCGTGGCAGTCGGCGACCTCTGCACAGGCGGCGGCGAGGGTGACGAACAACAGGTTGCGAAAGGGAACCACCGTGGCAATCTGGTTGCATTCGCTGGCAGTGGGGAGATCGAGAGCGGCATCGGTGAGCGGCGAGCCGCCGATCGGAGATAAGTCTACGGACAGCACGCGGTGAGAGGCCGCCTCCACTCGGTGCGACAGCTCGGCTGCGGCGTGGAGCTCGACACGATGACGCTGTCCGTAGTCGATGCTCACCGTGTGAAGGGGGTCCTCCGGCCGCTGGGAGCGCACCCAGTACAGACAGGTGGTTGAGTCCATACCGCCGCTGAGCAGCACCAGACAGGGCGCACCCGGGGCGGGAAGGGAGATATCGGGCGAGATCATCGGTATCTATTCAAGGGTGTGGGCAGCCTTGCCGACAGTCATCAGTAGGAGAACTCGCGACGCAAGAGCGTCACACTGGCTTCTTGATCTTAATTTTCGGGGCGGTTAGCTTGCTAGAGGTAGCCCACATTTGCCCGTTAAGATCCTCATGAGTGACGAGAACGTAGAAATCATCGACGATGAGAAGTTGGCCGGCGCCAGCTTCGAAGAGTCTCCACCCGGCCCCAGCCGCCGGCACCGCTTCCGCACGGTGATGATGGCAGGTCTCACGGTGATCACACCGATGTGGATCACCGGCATGGTGCTGTGGTGGTTGTTCAACCAGGCAGACCGGATCTCCCGACCGCTCCTCCGGCCCTTTGCCGCCATGCTCGGAGATCCGGATTTCTACGTCCGCGGCATCGGATTCCTCATCACCCTATTCATTATCTATGCCGTCGGCATGGTGACGACCCACGTGCTCGGACGGCGTCTCGTTCAGGATGCGCGCGAGGCGCTCGAGCGCTTGCCCGTTTTCCGCACCATCTACAGTCCGGTCCGCAAGCTAATGGAGACCATGGCTTCTCCGGACAAGCCGGGTTTCAAGAAGGTCGTTCTCTTCGAGTACCCGCGGAAGGGTACCTGGACCCTCGGATTCCTCGCCGGTGACGTACCCCGCGAGGGCGGTGGGCAGCCGGCGCACAGCATCTTCGTGCCCACGGCGCCCAACCCGACGACGGGGTTCATGCTCATCGTGCCGCGCCAGGAGGTCCGCCTCACCGAGCTGTCCCCTGAGGCTGCCTTTCAGATGATCGTCTCGGCCGGCGTCGCCGTGCCGTCAACCCTGACGCTGCCGGCTGACGTGGCTGCGGCGGAAGGAGATGGCATTACTACCGTGCAGATCGCGGACGTCGAGATGGCGAGGGTGACCTGTCCGGAAAAATCACCCTCCTGACCGTCCTTGCGCTCGCCGGAACCGGCTGCGCCTTTCTCGCGTCGATGGGGAAGGGAAGCGGTCTCGTCGGGGTGGCAGATTTCCGACGGTACCTATATTAGTCCCTGAGATTTATTAATCCCTGAGGATCCGCCTCGTTTTCGGTTGCGGGGCCGTCCGGGTCTACTGAGGAGGATCGGTCCCCGTGTTCTTTCCCTTCTTCGACTCCACCATGGTCTTGCTGTTGCCCTGCATTGCTCTGGCGTTGTACTCACAGTCGAAGGTTCGCAGCACGTACTCGAAGTACAGCCAGATCGCTTCCACAGCCCGCATCAACGGCGCGGAGACAGCACGTCGCCTGCTGCGGGAGAACGGCATCGTCGACGTCGCTGTCGAAGAAGTGGGTGGGACGCTCAGCGATCACTACGACCCCCGTGAAAAGGTGGTTCGCCTCTCGTCTGGCATCTACAGCGGCACGCACCTAGCCGGTCTCGCCGTCGCCGCCCACGAGGTGGGGCACGCCATCCAGCATTCTCGTGGTTACTTCCCGTTGAACCTGCGTCACACCTTTCTGCCCGTGGCCAACATCGGTTCCATGGCCGCCTTTCCGTTGTTCATGATCGGATTCTTCTTCGGCGGTGGTGGTACCTTTCTCATGGACATCGGCATCGCGTTGTTCGCCGGCGTCGTCGCCTTTCAGCTTATCACCCTGCCGGTGGAGTTCAACGCTAGCTCGCGGGCGATGATGCAGCTGGTGGACGGCCGTTATCTAGCACCAGACGAGGGCAAGGCCGCCAAGCGCGTCCTGAACGCCGCTGCCCTGACCTACGTGGCGGCGACGGCGACCTCGCTCATGCACCTGGTGCGGCTGCTGATCCTACGTGGCGGATCAGATGAATAATCAGAGGCGGTAATCGCTCAGCCGGACCGGCTGCCGCTTTCCCGCCCACGTCCCCGGAGGCCCGTCGAACACGCCGGCGATGCTCTCGCCGCACAGCTCGCAGCAGCCCTCGGCATCTAGCCGCCATTCACCCAACACGTACCAATCGCGCCCGATAACCCGCGCGGAGCACCCCGGACAGTAGGTGCTGCCACCGCTCTCGTCGTGCACGTTACCCGTGTAGGCGTGGAGCACACCGTTGCTGCGGGCGATCTCCCGCGCCTGTGACAAAGTGTCCGGGGGCGTGCGTGGGCGGTTACGCATGCGGTAGTCGGGGTGGAAGGCGGTGAAATGGATGGGCACGTGCGGACCTAGCCGGTCCACCACCCAGCGGCTCATGGCGTCGAGTTCACCGTCAGAGTCGTTGAGACCAGGGATCAACAGCGTGGTGATTTCGAACCAGACCGAGGAGTCGGCGAGGTGCTCGAGGGTTTCCAGCACCGTGCCTAGGTTACCCGTGCAGACTTCGCGGTAGAACGATTCCGAGAACGCCTTAAGATCGACGTTGGCCGCGTCCATGGCGCCAAAGAACTCGCCCCGCGGCCCAGCGCAGATTTCTCCTGCTGTCACTGCTACGCTGCGCACGCCTACCTCGCGGCAGGCGGCGGCGACGTCGACGGCGTACTCGAGGAAGATCACTGGGTCGTTGTAGGTAAAGGCGATGCTGGAGCAGCCCAGCTGCCGGGCGGCGCGGGCGATGGTCTCGGGGCTGGCGGTGTCGGAAAGGGTGTCGACCTCGCGCGACTTGCTGATGTCCCAGTTCTGGCAGAACCGGCAGGTCAGATTGCAGCCCGCCGTTCCGAAGGAGAGGACAGGTGTGCCCGGCAGGAAGTGATTAAGCGGCTTCTTTTCGATGGGATCGATGCAGAAACCGCTGGAGCGGCCGTAGGTGGTGAGTACGAGCTCGTCGCCTTGGCGGGCGCGTACGAAGCAGAGACCGCGCTGGCCGTCGCGCATTCGACAGAAGCGCGGACAGAGGTCGCACTGCAGGCGGCCGTCGTCGAGGCCGTGCCAGTATTTTCCGGAAACGACGCCTTCCATGGTTGATGAGCTCCGGAGAGCGGAGTAAGGTACCGACGAGTCGCGGCCTCTCTCGTTGAGACCGTAACTCCGTGGTGAAGGTACTCGTCCTCTCACCGGGAGAGAAGGCTGTGTCGAGGGTGCGACCGGCAGTGGTAGCTGGGCGATTTTACCCTGAAGATTCGCGGCAACTGCGCGATGACGTGGAAGAGCTGCTGGCGGGGGTGTCCCCATCATCGCCGAGTGGGCCCAAAGCGCTCATTGCGCCCCATGCGGGCTACGCCTACTCCGGACCGATCGCTGCCACGGCCTACGCCCAACTTGCCCCCGTGCGCGACGTCGTCCGCACCGTGATCGTCATCGGCCCCGCCCATCGCGTCGCTGTTGCCGGCGTTGCCCTCGCCGCCTGCGACGCCTTTGCCACGCCATTGGGCGATGTTCCCACCAAACCGACCGCCGGGGGCGAGCTTGCCCACCTCCACTTCGTGCAAATCAGCGAGCACGTTCACGAGCTTGAGCACGCCTTAGAAGTGCACCTGCCTTTCCTGCAGACCGCTCTTGCCGGTCCTTTCGAGATCGTCCCCCTCGTTGTCGGCGATGCTAGTGCACAGCAGGTACACACCCTGCTGGAGACACTCTGGGGTGGGCCGGAAACCCTCATCGTCACCAGTTCCGACCTTAGCCACTTCCTCAGTTACGAAGAGGCCCAACGAGTCGACGCGCAAACCAGCGTTGACATCGTTGCCATGGAACCCAGTCGTCTGTCCGAGCGCTGCGCCTGCGGTCGCGTCGTCATCCAGGGCCTCCTGCTCAGCGCCGCCACCCAGGGCCTGTCAGCACAGCTCCTCGACCTCAGAAACTCGGGAGATACGGGTGGGGGCCGCGAGTGCGTCGTTGGCTACGGCGCCTTCGCGTTGAGCTGACATGAGTCTCTGCGCTCCCGATCAGCACGTACTCATCGGCGTCGCTCACGACTCGATCACCTACGGAGTCGCTCATGGTCAATCCCCATCCACGCCCGACATCAACGTCTATTCACCGCCCCTGCGTGAAGTGTGCTCCTCGTTCGTCACCCTTCGCGACGCGGCGCAGGCCCTGCGTGGCTGCATCGGCAGCGTCGAGGCCGTCCGGCCGCTGGTTGAAGACGTGTCGTACAACGCCTACGCCGCCGCTTTTCGCGATCCCCGATTTCTTCCCCTGCAGTCCAGCGAGCTAGAGGGCATGCATCTGCACATCTCTGTGCTTAGCGAGCTCGAGGTCCTCGCCGTGGATTCCGAGCAGGAGCTACTCGGCCGCCTGCGTCCGGGTGTCGATGGACTCCTGTTGCAGGAGGGTTCGTGCCGCAGCACTCTGCTACCGGCAGTCTGGAAATACCTGACCGAGCCTGAGGGCTTCGTGGCGGAGCTGAAGGCCAAGGCCGGACTGCCTTGCGACCACTGGTCGGACAGCCTGCAGGTCTCTCGCTACACCGTCGAAAGCTATTCCCGAGAGCTATATTCCAAGTGACATGACCGCGCCCTCACCGCCCTTCCTCTGGTCTACCAAAACCCTGGAATTCGGGGCTGAATGACACCGGTGTCGATGCAGGTACCCGGAGGACGAGGTATCAGGAAGGCGCTGTCTGTCGTGGTAGCGAATAGCGTCCTCTTCGCGATCGCTCTGTTCACTCCTCTCATTCCCCACCTGGCGGTGAGGTGGATCTCATCCGACCTCGCGGATTCTGGGTGGACGGTAACTGTCGACGAGGTCAGCGGATCGCCGGCAGTGGGCGCTACCTTCACAGGAGCCCGAGCTCAGCATCCACTCCAGGGCATCGAAATCCACGTCGACAGCCTGCGGTTCGACCTGCTGGACTGGAAGCTCCACTGCCGAGGTCCGGTAGTTGTCCTGACCGAGAGATCGGCATCGTCGAATTCGTCCCAACCCTCCTCGACAGATTCCCTCCGGCTTTCCTGGCAAAATTGGCCGGATTTGCGCCTTCGTCGTGGCCGACTGGAGGTGCGCGCCGGCGAATCGCTGACGGCCCAACTTGACAGTCTCGAGGCGCGCTTCACCTCGACGAACGGTGCCGTGCATCTGGCGGGCCGTCTGCACTGGCCCCAAGCCAGCGGCGACACCCTGCGAGGCGCTTTCACTACAGACTGGCGGGTGCACGACGATCGAGTCAGTTGGATCGAAGGTGACATCTCTCTGAGCGGGGCGAGCAGCACAGCACGTCTGCATCCCGTTGCCGAGCTCAAGCTCGACAAACAGCTCTCACTCGTCGCAGCCTTGCGGACAAGCCTCGTTGCTGGGCAGGCACGCAGCAACGTCGAGCTGACCACCCTCGGTCAGTTACGCCCACTGCAGCTGAATCTCCAGCTCGCTGGCGCGATACAGACGCCCTCCTTGTCCCCGATGCAGCTCAAGGGAAGTGCTCGGGTCGACGCTCGCCGGTTCGATCTCGATTCCCTGCACCTAGAGTCAAATCGGGTAACACTGACAGGTAGCCTGTTCGCCGACTGGAGTACCGGCCGCTATCGTGGCGCCATCGACCTCTCCCAGCTCGAAATTTCTTCGTTCATGACGGGAGCCGATGGCACGTTGACCGGCTCGCTCAGGGTCGACGGCTCCCTGAACGGCCGACCCGCCGCCACCATCGACCTGCGGACAGCAAATCTCGCGGGGCTGGCCGCCGAGACGCTGCAGCTGCAACTGCGAGCGCGTCTCGACAGCAATGGCGCTCTCACCGGAGTTGCAGAGGGCGGCGAGCGCTTGGGGCACGTCGACTTCCGGGGTCACCTCGACCTGTTGAGCGCACGTCCGGAGATTGATCTGTTCGGGGTTCTTCGCCTCGCGCCTTGGACGAGGAGATCGGCCGAAGCAGAGGTGAGTGGCCGACTCCAGGGCGATACGCTGAAGGTGCGTCTTACTGCCGCGAGTCTTCCCTATGGCGTCCCAGCCATTGCAGAGAGTCAGCTGGATCTGACTCTGACCGGGTACCGGCGCCTGGCGGCGACGGCCTCGCTGCATGCAGGGAGGGTTCAGCTGACCGGGACGGCGGACCTGCGCGAGGGGCGGATCGACAGTCTCCGCGGCCGGATCGAGGACCTGGCCTTGGGCAGTTTCGTCGCCCCCCTCTCGGCGGATCTGAACGGCGATTTTCACGTCTCCGGAGACTTCGCGGCGCTACGCGGCCAAGCCGAGGTCGGTGTGAAGGAGTTGCGCGTGGACCGCTGGGATGCGGGTTCCAGCACTCTGCGGGTCCGTGTAGACTCGGACCAGATGGAGGTTCGCCTCAACGGCGATCACTTCCAAGCGCACGCCCGCATCGACTCACATCGGGTGGCTACCCAGCTGCAGATGACACGACTCGAGCTACTTCGGTTCCGTCGTCGTCACACCGACACGGTAAGGGTAGTGGGATGCGCAGAGGCGATCTGGGATCTCCCCAGCAACCGTTTCCAGCAGCTGTCGACGCGGCTGGACAGCGCTGTGGCGATGGTTTGGGGCCGTCGCACTGCGGCAGCGGGCATCGGCATCGACTACCGCGGCACTCAAGGTGAGCTGCACCCCGTCACGGTTCAGACTCCTTTCGGCGACGTCGACCTCCACGGCTCGCTGAACGGTGATCGCCTGCAGGTGCGGGCTTCCGGTGGTGACCTGCGTCTCGCCGGAATCGGTCCTTTGCGGGGGCGGGGTGGCGTGGAGCTCGAGATCGACGGCCCATTGTCGGCGCTTTCGGGTCACCTGACATCGCGGCTCGACTCCTTGCGTTTCGGAAGTCACAGCCTCGGCAAGGCCTGGGTCGACGCCCGGATAGACGCTGACGAATTCGACGCCGACCTGAAGTTGGCCACTAGCGGTGGAGGCCGCCTCGACCTGACGCTACGCGTGCCTGCCGAAGCTTGGCTCGACTCGCTCAGCAACGCTGAGGCTCGACTCGACATTGTCGTCGATAGCCTGCGCACCGGAGCCTTACTCTCTTATCTCGTTGCCGATTCCAGTGAGGGCCTGCTCAGCGGCACCGGACGGTTATCGATACCGGCTCACGATTTGTTCACCAGCGACAGCTGGAGACGACTGCGCGGCCGAGGTCTGATTGAGCAGCTCGAGCTGCGCCGCGGCAGCGTGGCCGCCATCCTCCAAGAGCCGGCTGCCGCCAGTTTCAAGGATGGACGGCTGACGCTGGACCAGCTCGCCCTGCCGGTGCAGACGAGCGAGATCTCCGAAGAGCAGCGTGGGCAGATCCGACTCGACGGCCATGTCGGTCTCGACGGCAACTCCATGGAGCTCGATGTCGAAGAGCTGAATCTTGACGCCATCGCCGCCGCTCTTCCCGGCAGCGGTGTCGCGTTGCCCGACGGGGCATTGTCGGCGGCGGTCCGGTTCGCGGGATCACTGCGCCAGCCCGTCGTGGTCGGCGAGGCCCACCTCGAACTCGACGACCTTGGCCACGTCGACGCCAGCACCCGTCTCAGCGCCGCAGGGTGGGAGGCGCGCAGCACGTGGGTGACCTTCACGGAGGATTCCGTCCGGGCGACGCTGTTCTCGGCGGTGGACAGCACCGGAATACCCGTCTGGGAAACCGCGCAAGGTGCGCTGCACTCCGACGGGATTGACCTGCTCGTTTTCCTCGATCAGTTACCCAACCTCGACTACCTCACAGGGCGCGTCAGCAGCGATGTGCTGATCGATAGGTTTGCTCCTGAATTCACGGCTCGGGGCACTATCGGTATTGAAGATCTGGATCTTGCCCTGCTCGACACACGCCCTTTGTACCGCATTCCCCGCGGCCAGCTTCAGGTGATCGGGAACCGTGCGGAACTGATCGGCTTTGAAGGCGGAGCGCTAGGGGAAGACGGCTCCTTTTCCTTGGGCGGCTTCGCCGACGTGGGGAAGTCTGTTTTCGACTGGCAGCTCGCGCTGTTGACTCGAGATCTCCCCTATCGGTTCGACGATGTCTTTGACGCCCGCGTCGATCTCGACCTGGTGTTGCAGCCCATCCAGGGGGGCAGCCACCTTTCGGGGGAAGTCGTCATGCGCGACGCCGTTGTCGAGGCGCAGATTCTCAAGCTTGATGCCGCCGACGTGCCTGCACCGCCGGCCGTGCCCAGCCCCGCATTCGAAGCGACCAGTCTCGACGTCAGCATCGATGTACGCAATCTGCAGAGCGTGAGCGAGCTGTCGGACGTGGTGATATCCGGAAACACTCGAGTCTATGGGTCGTTGTCGAAGCCCCTTTTCCAAGGCGAGATGGTCGTCAAAGAGGGACGTATCCTCGTGCTCAATCGTGACTTCCAGTTCCGCCGCGGGCGCATTATTCTCGACAAGCTGGTGCCCACCTACTCCCTTGTCGACATCGCTTTCGATCCCATCCTCCTCGACCCCGAGATCGACCTGGAGGCGTTCACCCTCGTTCAGCCCATTCAAGAGGAGGAGGAAGAGCGGGAGGTCGTGCTCGCCATCAGCGGTTCGGCGCTGCGACCGAATCCCCTGCTTACTTCCGCGGGACTCGTCGATCAGCAGGTGATCGGCCTGCTCGCCTTTGGCTCCCTGGAACCGGCGGAGTATGACTATGAGGGTGCGCTGTTAACCGTTGCCAGCCAGCTTTTTCTGGGGAGACAGGTCGCGCGGGTAGGCCTGGACGAGTTCATGCTGCTGCCATCGAGCAAAGTCGGGGGGGAAGGGCACGAGAAGGCGATTCGAGTGGGCAAGTTCTTCTCCTCGCCGATCCCGGTGTGGCTACGCTATGAAGCGCTGACTCGAGACCCTTCGCTCGGCCGGCTTGAGATGGAGTACCACATCGCCAAGTTCCTCACCGTCGAGGCCAGCACTCACTCCCAGTACGAGGTCTACGGCCTCGGCATCGGACTCAAGAAGAGCTTCTGACGTGATGTGCTGGCTGCTATTCCTGCTGTCCGCTAGTGCTGTCCAGGCCCAGGCGGACCTGCGTGCCAAGGAGTGGCGAGATCTCGGCGAGCCCAAAGTAGCACGTATCCGATTCCAACATCTTGCCGACAAGCCGATCAGCAATGTCGAATTGCGTGCCGCTCTGCAGACCCGGGAGGGCAAGCGCTTTCAGAGACGGTTCTTTCGCTCCGACCTGACCCAGATTGAGAACCTATACCGCAGCGCTGGCTACATGGGAGTGCAGATTCGCGGTCGCAGCTTCTTCATGGGCAGCGACGAAAAATTGCACATTGTCCTGCGCATACACAGCGGACCGCGCTGGCGGATCTCCGCTGTCGACATCGCCGTGCCCGAGGAACACGCCAAGCTGACTCCGCAACTGCGCAAGCGTCTGCGCAGCCACAGCGGTGATGTCTTCCTCTACGGTGAGATCCTCGAAGACGAGCGGCGACTCGTCGCCACTCTCAGTGCCCTTGGTTACGCCCACGTCCACGTGAGCAATCACCTCAAGCTCGATGCTAGCCTCGGGCAGGCCGCCGTGCGCTTCGACGTGGAGCCGGGGCTCCGCATGCGCTTCGGTTCGCTCACCATCGAGCCCGATAAGCGGAAGACCCGTGAAGATCTGCTGCACAGGGAGCTCACCTTCCGGGAAGGCGAGCTCTACGATCCCGAACAGCTGCGTCTGTCGCGCCAGAACCTGGCAGCGACCGGGCTTTTTCGCTCGGTGACCCTGGCCACGCCCGAGCCGGAGCGGGGAGACAGTGTACAGCCGGTAATCCTGCATCTGCGGGAGAAGAAATACATCCACCTTCGAAGCAACGCCTTCATCGCCAACTCCGAACCCGGCATGTCGGCTAGCGTCGAACACTCGAACTGGCTCGGGAACGGCCACATCATCGGCGCCGCGGGTAGTCTGGGCCGCCCCATCCAGGGCGGGTCCCTCTTCATTACTCGCCGCAACATCCTATTCACCCGGGCGGATTACACGATCTCCGTGGGGCTCACCGACGAGTGGGGGCGTACCCGGATCTCCGTCGATCCCGATCGCCAAGCTGACTTGCTCACCGCCAATTACTCCCTCGCGGCGGCGGTGCAGCAGATCGGCGGCGTGGACTCGGCGACGGCTTTCCTCAAGAGCACGCGGCTTGACTATCCCTCCGTGGAGCGTTTGTGGCAGATTCGCGGCGTACTCAGCAACAACTGGTATCCCTCGCAGCTTGTCGTCTACGAAGGCCGATTCACCGTAGACTTCACTCAATCGCGCAACCGACCTCAGAGCAGCCGGACCATCGAGATTCAACCCGGCAAGCGCGGCCTACCTATCGAAACGGCCGTGGATTCCCTGGGCCTGCCCTACGATGACAGCATCCCCATCGATGAAGTTTGGCAAGATCTACTCACGGACAAGGCGAGAACCGTCAATTTCGGGCTCGACTTTCAACGCGATACCCGAGACAATCCAATTGCTCCGACGCGCGGCATCTTCATTCGCGGTGTCGGACTCTACGCCGTGGAGTTCGGCAGCCGCAGTACCCGTGTCCTCGACGGCGAAGCCGAGCTACGAAGCTACATCCGTCTGGGCAATCACCTCATCTGGGCTCTGGCGCTGAGAGGGGTTATGACGGCGTCCCTGCGCGAGGATCGTACGCTACCGCAGACCTATTGGAAGGAGTTTGGGGGGGAGGGATCAGTGCGTGGCGTTGGTCGCAACACCATCATCGATGCCAACGGCGGTCGCGCCGGCGTCAACAACCGCAACGAGCTGCGCTTTAAATGGAAGAGGTTGGGAGTCGTCACCTTCTGGGACTGCGCTGGCGTGTGGCGCCACGCCACTGACTACAAGTTGTCCGAGATGACCAACGGTTATGGCGTCGGACTGCGTTACGATATGGGTATCCCGCTGCGCTTAGATGTGGCATGGAGTCTGAGAGCCTCTCACCCCTCTTTCTACTTCTCCATGGGGCAGGCTTTCTGAGGGGTTAAGGGACCCAATGTCGCGCCAACTTTGGTGGCCGCAAACGCCTGCTGGCATTGCCGGATTGCCGACCGCCGGCTACTTTTAACAGCATGGGCACTTCTCTTGTGGGGGCGATCTGGCTTCGACGGGGATAGTGAGACCGAAATCGCGTGCCGAGGTCCCCGAATGCCTCGTTAATCCCGGGAAAACCCTAAAAAGCCGACGATCATTCGTACGCTTTGGCCGCCTAACAACCGTTAGGTAGCCCACTGAGGCCGATGGAGCCTGCGCCGTCGGTCCCGGTGACATCTACAGCAGGCTAGTCCACCGGCAGTGTCCGGGGTCGGCGGGCGAATCTTACGGGCTGGCTTCGGAAGGAATCCTGTCAGTCGGTGCCTGGCGAAGCGAGATCAATAGACTGACTACGCACGTAGTGGTTTCGGAGTAGCTGTTCGCGGACGCGGGTTCGATTCCCGCCGCCTCCACCATTTACTGTTCCAAGGAAGTCCCGAAAGGGCCTGTAAGTCATTTACTTACAGGCCCTTTTCTTGTTTGTTGGACTGTGTTGGAACTCGTTGGATCCACCGGGTATCCGTCATCGTATAGGGGTATATAGTCGGGGTACTTCATCACCTCTTTCACAAGATACCCCTATTGTCATGGATCGATCGCAGAACAAGCTCACGGCAGCTGAGGTGAAGTCGGCAACCTTCACTGACAGAGGCAAGCCATATAAGCTGCGTGACGGCGGTGGCCTGTATCTCCATGTGACAGAGAAGGGGAAGTACTGGCGGTGGAGATACTACTGGGGCAAGAACGACAGGGGCAAACCAAGGGAAAGGACACTCGCCCTCGGAGTGTATCCTGACGTCACCCTGGCTTCTGCCCGAGATGAGTGTCGCAAAGCCAGAGAGCTTCATGCCAAAGGAATCGAGCCAAACGTCCATCGAAAGGCAACGAGGAAGGCTGGCATGGACGCCGACGCCACGACCTTCAGGGTGGTGGCGGACGAATGGCTCTATGAAGTCCACAAGAGAAGAGTCACGGATAGCCACTTCGCACGGAATCGACGACGGCTTGCAATGCACGTGTACCCCTCGCTCGCAAGACGCCCCATCGCTGACATAGCGCCACGCGAGGTCCTCGCCGTGCTGCGGAAAGTAGAAGGAGCCGGCAGCCTTGAGACAGCACACCGGCTGCTTGCGCTCTGCGGTCAGGTCTTTCGGTACGCCATTGCGACAGACAGGGCCGAACGGGATGCTACTGCGGATCTCCGCGGAGTGCTCGCCTCACCATCGAAGAAGCACCATCCCGCAATCATCTCACCTCAGGAGATCGGGCCTCTCCTGCGCGCGATCGACGGCTACGGCGGGTATCCACCGACACGAGCCGCTCTCAAGCTGTCTCCGTTGCTCTTTGTTCGTCCGGGCGAACTACGGAAATCGGTCTGGGTAGAATTCGACCTCGACACGGCCAAGTGGGACTACATACCCAGCAAGGGGGGAGACCCTCTCGTTGTGCCGCTTGCGCGGCAGGCGGTTGAGATCTTGCAGGAGATGTATGAGATCAGCGGCGCGGATGGCTACGTCTTCCCAAGTGCTCGTGGTCGTGGTCGCCCAATGAGCGAGAACACCATCAACGCCGCGCTGCACCGGATGGGTTACAAGGACGTGATGACGGGGCACGGGTTTCGGGCAATGGCGCGGACTGTGCTCGTGGAGCAGCTGGGATACCCAGCAGAACACGTTGAGATGCAGCTCGCTCACTCCGTTCGTGATCCACTGGGACGTGC
>JAYZFI010000032.1:0-47266 GCA_036336855.1 Candidatus Latescibacterota bacterium | reverse complement strand
TGCATTATCTCGGCCATGTGCTGAGGGGACTGGGGCAACATGGACCAGCTGCATACACCCAACTGTTCCGGCTTTTGCGGAGTCATAAGCGCCTCGCTCTGATTCAATTGCGGTACACGGAATCACGAATGCCCCGGATGTATCCGATGGCGTACAGACGTCCCACCGAAGAATAGCCGGGGCTGTTGTTGTCGTCCCCCTCCATGGTGGGTACGTGATCGGGGCGCAGAACGCGGTCGAAGCCGATGTCTTTGTACGCCTCCATGCAGGCCACCATGTTGGTCTTGCCCTCGTCGTGGAAGGTTTCCACGAACTTTTCGGGCGTGCCGTCGACATCGCGGAAGTGAACGAAGTAAATTCGGTCCCCAAAATCGCGAATTACCTGGGGCAGCTCGTTGGTCACCAGGGTGAAGTTCCCCTGGCAAAGACAGATGCCGTTGCTGGGACTGTCATAGAGTTCAAGCAGTTTCTGGAAGTTCTCGATGCTGCGCATGATGCGGCCGAGGCCGCGGATCGGCGACAGGGGTGGATCGTCGGGGTGCATGGCGAGTAGCACGCCCGCCTCCTCGGCGACAGGCACCACCTTGTCGAGGTAGTACTTGAGGTTGTCCCAGAGCTTCTCCTCGGGGACCTCACCGAATTCCGTCTGCGGCGCGTTCTTCATTAGCGAGTGATCGTAGCCGGTGACCAGGGCGCCGCCGCGCCCCGGGGTCGTCGTCGAAGTTCGCGTCCAGTTGAGGACTGGCATCCACTCATGACACCAGACTTCAATGCCGAGGGCGCCCATATTACGGATGAGGTCGCATGCCCACTCGATCTGCTCGTCCCGGCCATCGAGGCCGAGCTTGGCCTTGTTGAGGGGTGGGCGCGCCTCGATGGTGGTGAACTCGAAACCGCCGTTTTCATAGGAGGTCTTCATCCGTAGCAGATTGTTGTAGCTCCACGGCATACTGTCGCGGTGCATGCCCTCCTCAAAGGGCACGGGAAAGCCGCCGACGACGTGGGTGACGCCGCACTGTTTGGCCAATCGCCACAACGGCGCCGGCTCGGTGGGAAGCACCTCGGCAATCTGAATCATCACGTTCCTTTCACGTCACGTTTTTCGAGCGACAGTAAAGGTGCTGGCTCATTTCGAGCCCCGCAAGAACCTACTCACCCTCTCCGATGGGGCCGAGCAGTGAGCCCGACGGTATCGAGGGCTTGTCGATCACGAGATTAACGAGCTTTCTTTAGTCCCGCAGCGAGGTCGGATGAACGCCCGCGTTGTGGAGTCGCCGATGACCGGGGGACCTTCGGTCGCCGCTTAGGCACCGAGATCGAGCGAATGTCGAAGCCGGTGGACGAACTCGCTGTACGCGGTGCCCCGGGTGCAGAAGGACGTTTCCCAGCGGTTGCCACGCGTACCTGGAAACCCGCAGGGAGCTCGATTGTGACATTGAGCTTCTGGAGCGAGACTGAGAGAAGGAGACACCATGGCCGTGAAGAGTCATATCGAGATTGAGCCTGGACTCAAGGTCGCCGCGCAGATGTCGCCCGAGCCCAGTGACGAGGAGATGGCATTCGTGCGCCAGATGGGGGTGGAGTACGCAGTGACCTGGGTAGATTCCGACAAAGCGAGTCCGGATTACTACCGCAGTCGCCGCGAGCACTTCGAGCGCGGCGGCATCAAACTCTACGGGCTGGGTAACAACAGCGTACATAACGTCGACGCCATCACCCTCAACCTGTCCAACCGCGACGAGAAGATGGAGGAATACAAGCAGCACATCCACAATCTCGGTCAGGCCGACATCCCCTATACCACCTACGCCCACATGGCAAACAGTGTCTGGAGCACTCCAACCGAAGAGACCCGGGGCGGCGCCCGCGCACGTGCCTTCGACAGCACCCGACTCGACGAGGCCACGGGCGCGGGGATCTTCATCGGAGAGTCCACCCATGGGCGTGAGTACGGCGAAGAGGAGATCTGGGATAACTATGAATTCTTCATCCGGGAGGTCGTGCCGGTGGCGGAAGAGGCGGGAGTACGCATTGGAATCCACCCCGACGATCCGCCCGGCCTGCCCCTCGGCGGTGTGCCGCGCCCGATCTTCAGCAGCTTCGACGGCTACAAGCGCGCCATTGAGACCGCTGACAGCCCCAACGTGGGGCTGTGTCTGTGCATCGGCTGTTGGCTGGAAGGCGGAGATGCCATGGGTAAGGGTGTGGTGGAGACCATTCGCCACTTCGGCGGCCAAGGCAAGATCTTCAAAGTCCACTATCGCAATGTGGACAAGCCCCTACCGCACTTTGTCGAGACCTTTGTCGACGACGGCTACTTTGACATGTACGAGGCGATGAAGGCGCTGGCCGAGGTAGGTTATGACGGCACCCTCATACCCGATCATATCCCCCTAATGGGCGACGACGGCCGTTTGGGAACGGCTTATACCATTGCCTATATGCGGGCCTTGCAGAAGCGCGCCGAGGACGAGATCGCCAACTGAGCGATGTGGCTCAGGGGTCGCCGGTTGCCTGCAGGATCTTCCGAGCCGTGCGGTGCTCAGGATCGACCGACAGGATCCGACGGAGCCACTTTCTCGCCCGGTCCGTCTCACCCTGCCCATAGGCGTTGACGAGCATAGCCGAGGTGTCTCGCCCTGCGACGGTGAGCCATCGTTCCCACAGCCCACCCAAAAAGCGCAGTGGAAACGAGACGAGGCGAAACTCGTCGAGATGCCACACCGGATTCGCCGAGAGGAATCCGGTGTGGCGGACCAGTAGTCCGGCGAGGGCTGTGCCCGCGCCGATGGAAACTCTATATCGGGCGAGAGCCGTTATCAGAATTCTCCCCGACGACCTACCAAGTCATCAAGCTGCGCAGATAGTTGACGGCCTTCGGGACCGCCGTGGCCTCCGCCTCCACGTCTTGGCCCTCGTACACGATCGAGCACCAACCGTTGTAGTCCACGCCCTTGAGGATTTCGAAAATGCGCGGGTAATCGAGCCAGTCTTCTGTGCCTGACTGAATCCGGTAGATCTTGCAGCGCACGTGCACTGCCATGGGAGCTGTCTCTTTGATGGAGCCGTAGAAGTTGAGAGACGGATCTTCCTGCCCGCGTGCCCCCGAGGCCCCAGGGGAGCCCACGTACTGTCCGGTGTCGAGGATGTGGGAGAAGTAGGGGTTGTCCACTTCCTTGATGATGCGGCGCACGTCCTTTCCGGTCCGCGTGACGCAGCCGTGGTTGTGGTTGTGCAGGCCGACGACGATGCCCTTCTCCTGCCCATAGGCGGCGACCTCTTTCAGGCATGGTATCATCCGCGCACAGGTCGCTTCCTCCGTATCGCCTTCGGGAATCCATGCGGCGAACACGCGAACCAGGGGGATGCCCATGAATTCGGCGATGTCGATCCAGTGCTTTGCCGTCGACACCTGCTCGTCGAGATTCTCCTGACCCTGGACGCCGAAGTTCGAGCTCACTCCGATGTAGGACAGCGCGATACCATTCTCCAGGGCTTGCTTGCGGATTGCGCGCAAGTACGCGGGCTCTTCCAACGCAAAGGCCCGCGTGTGCAGGTCGATTCCATCCAGCCGAAGTTCCCGCGCCCGCTTAATGAACCCCTCTAAGTCGAGAGCGCCGCCGGCGAACTGGTCTTTGTAGCTCAAGGACATGCAACCCAGCTTCAACATGCGCGCCTTCCTGCTTCGTCAACGTGTTGTGGTGATGTCAGGTAATCCGATGAAGAGGCGGCAAGATAGGCCAGCCTGTGCTCATGTGCCAGAGGTCTGCAGAGGGGTTATACTCCCACGCCCCGTCTCGAACTCGGAAAGCGGATATGAGGCGCATCGGCATAGGTCAGCTGCTGCAGGAGACCAATTCTCTCAATCCTGTCATCACCACCCGGGATCACTTCGAGGACTGCGGCCTCGTATCCGGGCAACGGATCGTGGACGACTATAGGGACACTGGCGAGCTTGCTGGCTTCACGAGCCTTCCCGATCTACTGGGAGAGCCCGTGAAGTGGGTGGGCATGGCTCGGGCCGTAGCTTGGTCGGGCGGGCCGCTGCAGACCGGATTGCTGGCAGAGGTCATCTCCGAGATGACGGAGTCACTGGCTTCTGCCGTGGTGGACGGGGTTCTGCTATCCCTTCACGGCGCCCAGTGTGCGGAGGACGAGTACGATGTAAGCGGGCGCGTGCTGCAGGCGGTGCGATCGATGGTTGGACCGGACATTCCCATTGTTGCTACTCTGGACCTCCACGCCAACGTGACGCCGTTGATGGCGGAGTGCGCCGACGTCCTCGTCGGTTACCACACCTTCCCCCACATCGACCACGTCAGCTGCGGTCGGCGCGCGGCGACAGTGTTGCAACGCCTGCTCGGCGGCGAAGTGCCGTCGGTGTCGATGTGGAAGATCCCCATGGTGGTCAGCGCGGCAGGACGTGCCACTGACACAGGCGTGCAACGCGAGCTTTGGGCGGAGATTGTCGCCAGCGAGCAGCGACAGGAGGTGCTGTCCACCGGACTCTACATGGTGCAGCCCTGGTTCGATGTCCCGCTTCTGGGGTGGACGCTGTACCAGGCCTGGGTCGACGACGGGGATCCGTCATTGGACCCAGGCGCCGTAGGCGCTGCATGCTGGGACAGCCGCCGCCACCAGGAGATCGAGTACGTATCGCCGGAAGATCTGATCGATCGCGTGCGCGCCATCGACGGTGGTCCAGTCGCTGTCTCGGAAGGACACGACGCCACAAACAGCGGAGCCCCCGGGGACAGTACCCAGCTCATGGCCGCACTGATCCGGCAACCGATCGGCGATGGGGGAGGCCTCTGTTTCTGCGTGGACCCCGAGTCGGTAGCCGCCTGTCAGGCAGCCGGTGCGGGAGCGAAGGTGGACCTGACTGTCGGCGGCAAGCGCGATCCTTTTAGCGAGCCACTCGCAGTGCGTGCCACGGTTAACGGGACGGGCAATCTCCGATACACTCTGAGCGGCCATGGCGGTCACAACCTGCCCGTGGATATGGGGCGCTATGCCAACATCGAGGTCACAGATACGACCATCGTGCTGGTAGAGAAAACGGGCCCAGGGAGTTCACCCTTGCTCTTCGACGCCACCGGCGTCGATCCGCGTGCCTTCAAGGTAGTGCTGGCTAAGAGCCCGGAGGGATTTCGCGCCGATTACGAGCCATTCTCCAGCGGAATCCTGTACGCGGCGGCACCCGGTTGCGCCACACCCTTTATCAACGAGGTCGACTTCCAGCACACCACGAAACCACTGTTTCCGCAGGACGAGATCGCCGCCGCCGAAGACGCAGCCTGGGCCGGCGAGATCTACCAGCGTCGGGTCCATGGGAAAGAGCAACGATGAACCAGCAGAGCATGTACGCGCGCGCGCTCAATTCCCTGCCCGGAGGCGTATGCGCCTCCACGCGCCTGAACCAGGCCATTGGCCATCCCGTGTACGTAGAGCGTGCCGAAGGGGCGAAACTGTACGGTGTGGATGGGCGGGAGATCATCGACGTAAGCTGCGGTCACGGGGCGGCGCTGCTCGGGCACGGGCACCCCGCTATCGTCGCCGCGGTACAGCATGCGCTGGAGATGGGCATCTGCTGCTCTTCTGAGACGGTGCATCACGTCGAACTCGCCGAGCGGCTCTGCGAACTCATTCCCTGCGCCGAGCGTGTGCGCTTCACCAATTCCGGCAGTGAAGCCACCCTGCACGCAATCCGGCTCTGCCGCGCTGCCACCGGCCGAGATCTTCTCATCCGCTTCACCGGACACTTCCACGGCTACCACGAGCTCACTTACATCGGCGGCCACCCACCCGCCACGGAGCTGGAGCGTGCCAGCCAGTACGTGGAGTCGCCGGGGATCCCCGATCCGCTGGCCCAGTTCATTATCTCCCTGCCGTTCAACGACGCCGACGCTGTGGATGCAGTGCTGCAGAAACGTGGCCACGAGGTCGCCGCCCTCATTCTCGAACCCATTGACTACAACAGCGGCGGCATTCTGCCGCAGCCGGGTTATCTTCAGGTCCTACGTGATCTCACCCGCGAGCATGAGGTTCTGTTGTTCTTCGATGAAATTCAGTCCTCGTTCAAGAAGAGCACGGGCGGGGCGCAGCAGGATTTCCGGATCATCCCCGACATTTGCACGATCGGCAAGTCCCTCGGCGGTGGAACACCGTTGTCGGCGATCTGCGGACCTGCACCGCTCATGGACCAGTACAAGCCGGTGGGACCAGTGCAGCTCAGTGGTACCTTCATGGCGCCCCTGCCGAATATTCTCGCGGGCAAGGCCTTTCTCGGCGAAGTGACGCAGCCGCCGTTCTATCCGCAGCTGCTGGCCTCTTTCGAGTACTTCTATCAGGGGCTCGACGAGATCATCGCGCGCTTGGGAGTTCCCGTGCAGGCGCCGCGACACGGAGCTCGCTTCGGACTGCTCATGGGCCTAGAAGAGCCGCCCGTCGACTACCGCGACGCCCTGAGACACCGCAAGGACTTGCTGCTCGCCTTCATTCGCCACGCCTACGGGAACGACGTCTACTTCCACGACTACGGAGGCATGCCATGCCACCACGGGTTTTCCACTGCCCACACCCGTGCCGACATCGACCGCATTCTCGAAGTCACCGAGCAAGCGCTGGCGGCGATCGCCGGGGAGTTCTGAGTTGATAGAAGGGGACAGTGAGATGCAACCATTTCTGGACTCCAGCGACGCCATTGACGACAGCGACGAGCTCGCCCGCCGCATGGACCGTCACGGCTACCTGTTCGTGCGAGGCTTGCTGCCAACGGACGTCGTCGAGAGCTTACGAATGCAGTTGCTGACCATCGCTCGCGATGCCGGATGGGTGTTACCCGACACCGAACCGAGCGATGCCGTGGCCGACCTTACTGGATTCTGCGTCGAGCCCGAGCCCGAGTACATGGCCAAGTACGGCCGCATGTACGAGCTGGAGGAGTTCCACCGCGTTCAGCACCGACCTGAGCTGACCGGCCTGCTGACGCGCATGTGCTCCGATGGGGAGATCCTGCCCCATCCGCGTCTCATTGGCCGCACCATCTTCCCACAGAAAGAGGCCTTCACCACGCCGCCCCATCAGGACTTCGTCCCTATTCAGGGAACGCCCGAGACCTACACCGCCTGGTTTCCTCTCGCCGCGCTGAGTGACGACATGGGAGGCCTCGAGGTCGCCGAAGGATCCCACCGGCACGGAGTCTACGACTTTGAGCCTGCTCTCGGCGCCGGCGGGATTAGCATCGTCGACTCCTTCGCGGGTCAGTGGCGGGGTGGCACCTTCGCGCAGGGAGACGTGCTCTTTTTCCATAGCATGGCTGTGCACCGTGGCGTGCCCAATAAGGGAGATCGCCTGCGCATGTCCGTGGATGCTCGCTATCAGCGGGTGAAAGACCCCGTGGCTCCGGGATCGTTGCTGCCCCACACTAAGCCGCAGACCTGGGAGGAGATCTACGCCCACTGGTGTACGGACAGCGATCTCAAGTACTACTGGAAACAGTGGAATCTGGAGGTCGTCGAGTACGACAACAGCTATCACGAGAGACGCGACCGCATGGCCATGAAGATGGCGGAGCGGGGCGATCCGGATTCTCGTTCCGCCCTGCAGCGCATTGTCGCCCGCGACGCCGATCCAAACAAGCGGGAGCGCGCCCAGACGTTGCTCGATACCTTGGACACCAACGATGGATGAGCTGGCGCTACGCGGCGGTCCTCGGGCTAAGCCCACCGCCTCATGCTTGAGCAATCGCTACCAAGATGGCAACGAACTCGTCTACCTGCGCCAAGCGCTGGATTCGGGCAAGCTCATGGGCCCAACAGGTATGGTGCGGGAGTTCGAGGAGGCCGTGAAGGTCCACTTCGGCTTCGCACACGTGGTGCTCGTCACCTCAGGAACGGCGGCACTACACACGGCTCTCAGCGCTTTGGGTGTAGCGGAGGGAGATGAGGTAATCACAACGCCGATGACGGACATCGGAACCGTCGCTGCTATTCTTGCCCTGCACGCCGTTCCTGTGTTTGCTGACATCGATCTCGACACTCGCTTGATCTCACCCGATTCGGTGCACGAGCGTGTCACCGAGCGGACCAAAGTGGTCGTCGCCGTGCACATGGCGGGGCTGCCCTGCGACATGCAAGCTTTCGCCGCAATCGCCCGCGACACCGGCGTGAAGATCCTAGAGGATTGCGCTCAAGCGCACGGTGGTCGTTACCGGGGACGTTACCTGGGATCCCTTGGTGATGCCGCCGGTTTCAGCATGAATGAATCCAAGCAGATGACCACGGGCGACGGGGGCTTCGTGGTCACCGACGACGACGACACTGCCGCCATCGCCAATCTCTTTCGCGACAAGACCTACATTCGCGATGGATCGGTGGGACGAGGTGGACAGCCCATTCCGTTCTTTGCCCTGAACTACCGTGGTACGGGGTTGCACGCCGCCGTCGGCATGGCGCAGCTGGAAAAGCTCGACGCCCTCGTCCATCGTCGCGACGCCATCGCCAGGCGCTATTACGACGAGCTTAGTGATCTGCCAGATCTGTCGCTTCCCTGCTTGGTCGAGGGCGCTCAACCCTCGTGGTGGCCCCTGGTCTGCCGCTATGCCGGCACTACCACCGATCGCGACACCCTCGCCGAGGCGTTGTGCGCCGAAGGCCTGACCATCAGCACTGGCATGTCGCCGGCGAACAACATCTTGCGCACCGAGATGGTGCAGAAGCGGAAATACTACCCGCTGACTGATGCGGTGCCTGCGTTCTGGCGTGATGTCGACTACGACCCTGACTCATGCCCCAACGTCGATGCCCTGCAGGCGACGGTGCTGCGCCTGCCTGTGGATGAGCGCTATAGCGACGAAGACGTGTGCCAGACCATCGCCGGTGTCCGCAAAGTGTGGTTTCACCTAGTGAGTGGAGGTTGAGATCGATGTTACCCACCCGGCGCCTTGGTCGCACGGAGATGACCCCTGCCTGCCTCGGCCTTGGCGGAGCGTGGTGGGGTGGAGCGGATTCGGGGAAGGACACTACAGCCGGTGTCGGGCGCGCCCTCGAGCTGGGCATGAACTTTCTTGACACCTACCCAGGTCAAGGGGAGTCGTTCTGGGGCGAGGTTCTCTCTCGCAATCACCGTGAACAGGTTTATCTGCAGGCGAAGGTCAGCAGCCACGTGGGCAACGAGATGCGCTCCGACCACAGCGCCGGCGCTACTCGCCGCAGCATCGAGAATAGCCTGCGCTGCTTCGGGACCGACTACCTCGACTCCGTCCTCATCCACGGCTACGACGAGCCCATCGACTTTGGACGTGAGCCTTGCGACTACCTGGACCCCCTAGCACCGGGTAATGCCCTAGATGAGCTGATCAAGCTGCGCGATCGGGGCACGGTTCGACACATCGGCATCGGCGCTCGCGACGCTATGGTCCATCAGCGCGCCATTGCCACCGGTGAGATCGAACTCGTCCTCACCTACCTCGAGTACAACCTTCTGACCCAGGCCGCGGAAGCAGAGCTCTTTCCCCACTGTCGCGAGCACGACGTCGGCGTCATCCTGGCCAGTCCGCTGGGCATGGGGTTGCTCACCGGGCGATCGGTGGACGACGACGACGAGCGCCGGATGATCCGGGACACGAAGACCCCTCGAGCGACGCGGATGTTGGACTGGTCCCGTGAGCGCGGCGTCGACATTCGCCATCTGGCGATTCAATTCTGTCTGGCGACGCCCGTAGAGAGCATCGTGCTCCCCGGGCAGGCCAGCGCCGACGAGGTGGACGGCACCTATGAAGCGGCGACCACGGCTATCGCCGCCGAGATCTGGCGGGACTTCGGGCAGGACTTCGACATCGACGTGAGCCACTGCTTGAGCCCGGGCGCCGATGGTCCCTGACTGGGATCCGGCTCTCACTCAGCTGCGCGAGCTCTACGGTAACATCGATCACGAGGCGAGACGTCTCGGCGACGCACACCGCGAGCGCCTGCAGTGTCGCAAGGGATGCTCGAGCTGCTGCGTCGATGACATCAACGTGTTCGAGGTGGAAGCGGCCCATATCCGTCGCCATCACACCGAGCTGCTGGCTCACGGCGAGCCGCACGAGGTGGGTATGTGCGCCTTTCTCGATGGCGCAGGCGGCTGTCGCATCTACGACAGCCGACCTTACGTCTGCCGCAATCAGGGTCTCCCTCTGCGCTGGCTGGACCAAGACGAATCCGGAGAGTGGGTGGAGTTGCGGGATATATGCGTGCTCAATGAATTGGCTCCCCCGATCGCCGAGCTCAGTGCCGATCTCTGCTGGGAGCTTGGATGGGTGGAGGGGAGACTCGCCGCCATTCAGGACGAAGTGGACGAAGGGAAGCTGCGCCGGATCGCCCTGCGCGACCTGTTCGACGCCGAACCCGCAGGACAGGAGAATTCATGAAGGTCGATCTCGAGGGGAAGTGCGCCTTGGTCACCGGCGCGGCGCAGGGTATTGGCCGTGCCATCGCCGACACCCTTGTCGCCAACGGGGCAACGGTGATTTACACCGACGTCGCCGAGGAGGCGCTGGCCCAGACCGCAGATGAGTCCGGTGCACCCTCGCGGATCATGGACGTCACAGACCCTGAAGCTGTGCAAGAAACGGTGGACGCGGTGCGCGAGGAGTTCGGCGTGATCGAGATCCTCGTCAACAACGCCGGGGTTAACACGCTGGCGCATCGGGAGCCTCTCGATCGCTTCCCCAAGCAGGAGTGGGATCGCATTCTTGAGGTCGATCTCGATGGACCCTACGTCGTCAGCCACGCCGTGATCCCGCAGATGCGGCAGCTGGGAAGGGGACGTATCGTCAACATTGCCTCGGTGGCGGGACTGGTGCCACTGCGTCTGCAGAGCGCCTTTGTCGCTGCCAAGGCGGGGGTGGTAAACCTGACGAAATCCATGGCCATCGAGCTGGGCTCCGAGGGGATTCTCGTCAACGCTGTGGCTCCCGGATCGACGCTTACCGACGGCACCCGAAAGCTGTTCTACGGAGAGGACGGCAAGTTTGCCGACAACGTGCAGCAACTGCTTGACCACATCCCTCTCGGGCGCCCCGCCGAGGTGGAAGAGATCGCCCATGCGGTCGCCTTTCTGGTCGCTCCGGAGAGCAGTTACATCAACGGACACGTGCTCGTCGTCGACGGAGGCTGGACGTCGGGCTACATGCGCGAGTTCTAAAAGGCTCGAGAATATTAACTCAATCTGGAGCGATGACGAAGATGGCGAAGATTACAGAGTTCAAAGGCTATGACGGCGACCTGCCCGACGACCTGCCGCCAAAACCGGAGGAGGGACCCGATCCCAACATCGTCAGCGCGCAGAGCGGCGTGCCCGTGGTCTACCCTGGATGTCACGGTATAGGTGTGCGCGTTGTACATCCGGTGAACGACAAGGCGCCGGCGCAGAACATGGGCCTCGTGTTGTTCTACGTACCGCCTCACGTGGTACTCGAGCCCGGATCCCACCCCACGGAGGAGACCTACGTGATTCTCGAGGGTGAGGGGGAAATGACCTTCGAGCGCATGAAGCGCAACGTGAAGAAGGGTGACTTTATTTACCTGCCGCCTTGGTGCGTGCACGGCATTGAGAACACCGGCAACGAGACCCTGGTGGTGCTGATCTGCACGTCGCCGCCAAATCCGTAAGTCTCAGTACGTGCTAATGTCCGCTGACTATAAAATCGGTGATGCGTTCGCCGATCATCATTGTCGTGAGGTTGGTGTTGGCGCGAATGCAGTCGTGCATGATTGAAGCGTCGGCGACGCGTAGACCCTGCAGGCCCTTGATCCTGCCGAACTGATCGACCACCGCGGTGGGATCGCTGTCAGGCCCCATCTTGCAGGTACCGGAGACGTGATGGCTGGTGGCGACGACGCGGCGCATCCAGCGGTCGAGCGCCTCGTCGCTGTCGATGTCGGCCTCGGCGATGTTGATAGGTCCCTCGACGATCTCGCGGTATTCGTCATGTTCTATCAGCTCGAGGAGAATGCGCACGCCCTCGCGCATGCGGTTCAAATCGGCGGATTCCTGCAGATAGTTGTAGTCCAGCCGCGGGCGTTGCTCCGGATCGGCGGAGCGCAACTGTAGGTTGCCGGCGCCGGCAGCCAGATAGATGGCGCTGACCAGGCAGAAGCCGACGAAGTCGACGTCCTCGGAGTCGTAGTAGCCATTGCGGGTGGCGCAGGATCCCGGGTGCAGGAACATGTCGTTGCGCAGCGGTGAGCCTGCCGCTTGGTAGCGGCAGCCGATTTGCACCGGTGGCTCCTCACCGCTGTTGCGCGATCCGGGAATGACGGCGACGGTGATTCCGCACTGGGCATGGCAGCGCAGATTGTGGCCGACGCCGGCGAGGTCGGCGTGCACCTCGATGCCGTGGGCTTCGAGATCGGAGGCAGGGCCGATCCCCGAGCGCAGCAGCAGATGCGGGGAAGCGATAGCGCCGGCGCTGACGATCACATTACCCGCACTGATGTGCTCTACCCCGTCCGGTTCGCCCATGTCGACACCGATGACGCGCCCACCGCTGACGGCGAGACGGGCAACCGGGCTGTTGCCGAAAATCGTCAGATTGCTGCGATCCCGCACCTCCGCCGTGAGGTAGCCGAGGGCGGCACTCCAGCGAATTCCGTCGACGTTGTTCAGCGGCAGGGGACCGACGCCCGTGGAGTCGGGGTCGTTGTGGTCGGGGCAGTCGGCCATGCCGCGATCGCGTAGAGAGCGGTAGAAGGCGACGTGCTCAGCGCTGCAGTCCTCTAACGCGAAACGGTGCACGGGAATGGGGCCGTCGCGTCCATGGAAATTGTCGTCGAAATTGCGGTCATCCTCGACCTTTTTCAGGAAGGGCAGTACCCGCTCGTACGACCATTCGTCGTTGCCCGCGGCGGCCCAGTCGTCGTAGTCCTCGGGTAGCCCGCGCAGGAAGATCTGTGCGTTCACGGCACTGGAGCCCCCAACAATGCGTCCGCGGGGGATGAAGATGTCGGGGTTGGCGTTTGTGGAGCGGCCTCGGTAGCCCCAGCCGAAACGGGTGTTGTAGCCGAAGGCCTGACCCCAAATTCCGGGATACCCGTAGGCACGGTACACCTCGGGTGGCAGCTGACTGGTAGGGGGAAAATCCGGGCCGGCTTCGAGAAGTAGAACCCGGTGCTTGGGATCTTCGCTGAGTCGGGCGGCGAGGACGCAACCCGCGGCGCCGGCGCCGACGATAACCGTGTCGTAGTTCATGAGCGGATGCGGCTGCGGACACGAGCGCCTAATTTGGGCGCCCGTAAGAGGGGATAGAGACAACGACGAACCAAACACAAAGAAATGAGGTAAGCAGCAGATGAGCGAATCGCGAGACGAGCGTTTGCAGAACCGCGCCGCCATCGTCACCGGCGGTGCCCAGGGGCTCGGAGGCGCCTGCGCCCGCAGGCTGGCACGGGCGGGCGCTTCGGTGGTCATCGTCGATATCGACGAGGAGCTAGCGACCAGCAACGCCGAGAGCATCAACGCCAGTGGAGGAACGGGCTCGGTTCACATCGGCGACGTCTCCCAGGAAGCGACTGCCAAGGCCATGGTGGAGGCGGCGGTGTCCCGACATGGTCGGCTTGACATCCTCGTGCAGAACGCCTTCGGGATCGGGTCGGGCACCTTCGGTGGCAATGCAGAGGAGGTGCCCGCCGAAGATTGGCGAGCGGGCATGGCCCTGCTCGTGGGTGCGCTCTACCTGGGGCCCAAGTACGCCGTGCCTGCCATGGAGTCGTCAGGGCCGCCGCCCGGCTACGACGACAGCCACCTGTGCGCTCACGGCTTACCCCGGCCAAAGAGCGCGGCACCCTCGGAAGTGGGACGCATCGTCAACATGTCCTCCGTCCACGGCCTGTTGCAGGCAGCCGGGGTGATGACCTACGACGCCGGCAAGGCGGCCGTCATCGGGCTGACGCGACAGATGGCTATCGAGTACGGCCCTAGGGGAATCACCGTCAATGCCATCGCCCCCGGCCACATGATCACGGAGAAGCTGCAGCAAATGTGGCAGGAGGAGGCTAACGAAGCGGGCTACCACCTGTTCGAGTTACAGTACCCGGTGCGGCGCACGGGCATTCCCGACGACATCGCCCACGCCGTGGCCTTCCTGTGCAGCCAGGAGGCGAGCTTCATCAACGGCATCTGCCTGCCGGTGGACGGTGGCCATTCCATTCAGCTACAGGAAAATCTGGTAATGGAGGTCGTGGACTACATTCGCGAAAACCCGGACATCAAGACTCACTTCGACAGCTGGGGGAAGGGACGGGAGCGGCGGTGAAGTCGATCGTCAGCGACATCCCCCTGACGACCCCGACGCCGAACTGGGCGGTGTGGGAGCGTCGGCTGTTCGATGCCATAGGGGAATCTGTGCACCCCTTCCTCGAGCACTTCACCCGTGAAAATGGCGAATTCATCTGGAACGATGAGTGGGGTGGGGGCAGCCTGGACGACTACTACGAGCCCTACTTCAACTGGCCCCTCGTCTACCTCATGGGGGGCGAGCAGACCCTGTTGCAGCTTGCCGACCGCGGGTGGGAAGCGGTGACCCGGCAACTGACTCGTCTGGGAACGGTGAGCAAGGAGTACGGGATTCGCGAAGACCAGATGCACCAGTCGGAGAGCGACGTACTGTTCTACCACCTGTGCCTCGCCGATCCCACGGCGGCGAAGCGGGTGGAGCGGGCACGGCGCTTCGCTGGGTTCTATATGAACGAGGACCCGGAGGCCATCAACTACGATCCGGAGCACAAGATCCTGCGCTCTGGCCTCAACGGCAGTCAAGGACCCTATTACGCGCCGGAGTCCGAGCGCGAGGACCAGAAGTACGCTCCCGTAGGAACCACGATGGAGGTCTATGGCCTGCCGTTCTTCGACCTGCGCGGCATTACCACGGTAAAGGACCTCGCCGATCCCGACAACGCCCGGCGCATGGGTCAGGCGCTGTTCGACCGCTGGCGCATGGGGGACACTCCCACCAACCTGTCGGTGACCTCCCTGGTGACCAATGCCTTCCTGCTCACCGGCGAGGAGAAGTACCGCGACTGGGTGGTGGAGTACACCGACGCCTGGATGGCGCGAGCCCGGGCAAACAATGGACTGCTGCCCGACAACGTGGGGCTCTCCGGTGAGGTGGGGGAGTATACCGGCGGCAAGTGGTACGGAGGGCGCTACGGCTGGACCTTCCCGCACGGATTTCTGACCCTGCAGAAGGCCACCCTCGACGCCGGGGCCAACGCCTACTTGCTGACACGGGACACCGATTATCTCGAGCTGCCGCGCCGGCAGATGGAGATAATCCTTGAGCGCGGCGAGCAGCGCGACATCCGCGAGCAGGAGATGAGCGTTTCCGAGCGCTGGCTCGCTCAGTTCGAGTCCATGGGGACCTATGAAACCTTCCTCGTCCCCTATCGATTCGGCGATGCCGGCTGGTTCGACTGGCAGCCTATGGGATCGCTGTACATGGCGACTCTGTGGAACCTGTCCATGGCTGACAGCGACTGGGAGACCATGGAGCGAGTGCGGCAGCAAGAGGCGCACAACTGGCGACATGTCTTCGCTTTCCACACCAAGGAGGACTCCGGTCACGAGCAGCCCTGGCTACGCTTTCTCGCCGGAGATAACGCGGACTACCCCGAGGCTATTCTCGATGCGACCTACCAGATCCTCTGTCGCCGGCTCGCCCTCTTGCGCGAAGACGAGTTTGTGGGAACCCGCCACCATGTCCACCACTGGCAGTGGGGGAATCCGGTTTCCTCCGAGGCGCTGATCCAGCTGACCCTGGGTGGTCCTCAGCCCATCTACAACGGCGGCTTGCTGCACGTGCGCCTGCGCTACTTTGACACGGCGCGGCGACGGCCTGGACTGCCCGAAGATGTAGCCGTCTTGGTGGAACGACTGGAAGCGGAGCGCACCGTAATACGACTGGTGAATCTGAGTCCTGTAGCGAGTCGCGAGCTCATCGTCCAGGGGGGCGCCTTCGGCGAGCATAGCTTCGGAACGGTCCGCTACGGCGGGCGCACCAGCATCTGGCCGGGAGAGATGGGAGGATACGCGGGCAGCTATGCACCGGACCCGTTAACCACGGAGCCACTAACTTGTGCCGTAAACAGCTCTCGATTAACGGTAGCACTGCCGCCCGGTTCCGAGATCCGCCTCGATCTCGAGACCCGGCGCTACGTCAACGAGCCCTCCTGCTCGCAACCGTGGTAGCGACTGTCGCGCACTGTGGTTGAATGGCCCAACGTCCTGTTCGGTTGGGATCCTCAATCCCCGGCACTACACCTCCGAGGACCAGACTCATTGCTCTGACGACATGGTGATTGAGCTCGAGGGCGCGGAAAGTGAGGCGGTGTTCATCCACAACGAGCTGTCGCACCGGTCCGGAATTAACCGCACAAGCTGGCGCGGTGTGCCCTGAGCGTCGCCTATATGGATGCGGCGATCCGGGAAGTGATGAGCGACAAGCGCTTTCCCGTCATTTTCGGGGCACACTCAAGGCCATTCCACCCTGCTTTGCGCAGAAAAAAACCCGCCATCCATGGAATGACAGGTCGAGTCGCAAGAAATAATCGAGCTTGCGTTAAGACGATTTCTGTTGCCTGGTAGCGACGATCCAGAGAAGGAGGAAGAGCAAGGAGTTGGTCCAGTATGTCCCCGATTCTACGATGGTCGCGTACAGGGAATCCGGCCGTGGAGAGAGAGTCGCTGGTGGGTAATGTGATTGCTGTGAAAAGGGTAATTGAGTGAAAAAATCCGCATAGGCGATGTGGATCTGTAGTGTCATAAGCAAGTATTGAAGAAGCGAGAACGTCAGTAGCAGAGCGACGATCCAGACCGCCTTCCAGAGCGCACTCCGGTTCGGTGTGGCTATGAAGAGCGCGGTGCCGGCGACAATGCCAGGCGCGATGGCTTCTTCGCCTGACACGGTGCCAAGATGGAACTGAGACGGCAACCCCACCCACACGCTGGTATTGTTGACTACAGCGGTCAGTGTGGTCAAATACCAACCGTCCAGTTCATTCCACATCGGCAGCAACAACAGGCTGAGCAGTGCAAAAAGACCAAAAAACCAAAATGGGCTGTGCCGGACATCTGTGTTCATGATTTCGGCGTCACGCTGAAGGCCCAGCGGTTGACGTAGAAAGTCCAAAGAAAGAGCAGGAAGCCCAGATTGAGTACCACCATCAGATAGATGTGGAAAAACCCTACCCAAGACGGAGCCAGATGTCCGATCAGTCCCAGTCCCGTTACGCGGAGCACACCGTAGGCAAAGAAGGATGAAATTCCCAGCAGAAAACCGCGCAATTTGGCTATCCAGGGCGCCGGATAAATCATGATCGTCACGAGAAAGATGCACAGCCAAAATTCACCGGTACAATCGTGCTCAACGTGGAACAGGTTGCGTTCCATCTGCAGAGCACAGAAACCGTCGTCCAGATAGAGGAACAAGACGGTCGGCACCCCGCATAGATCGAGTAGCCTGGCCGCTATCAGGGAGAGTGGCCAGAGATACGAATAGGTCAATAGCGATTCGACGTGGGAGTAGGCCACGGGAAGAACGAGCATGCAGAGGGCGAAGCGAAGGACAAACCCCCCCGGGCCTTGTTGGGCGAGTCTACTCAGATTAGACACTTGTGGCTTTCGGATCTAGGCGTCGCCGCGGCTTCGTTTGAAAAGGGCATAACTGCCGCAACCGAACAACAACATGATTGCCAGGAAATCCTGGCCAAAAGGAACCTGCTCCGGTTTGAAAAAGGTGCCGACGGTGATGGGTCGGGGTGGTGGGCTGGTATTGACGGGTAAGCCGACTGCCAGCCATGCTTGGGTGACCGTTGCCAGTTTGGCAGCATCTCCGGGGAAGAGAGCCTCCACGGCATCCTGTGTAGCGAGTACGGCTGCGTTAAACTGTGAACTGTTGGTCAGATAGGTCGTGTTCGCCCGATGGAAAATCCGCACCATCATGGTGCGGCTGGTCGCCAGAGTCCCATCCAAGGGGGTGACGGTGATACCGTAGTGAGTACCTCCAGCAGCCATTAAGTAAGCCGCCTTGTTGGGAATGCCGCTGTTGGTGTGCACGCCGCCGTGGTCATCGAGTGTGACCACGTAGCTAGTCATATGATCGGGCTGGCCTTGCGCTGGCGGATTGTCCATCATACGCAGTGCATCGCCTGGGGTACCAGGTGTCCAGGCGGTTTCACCTACGGCCCAATCTGTAGCACTGGATTTCCCGATTTCAACGCCGTAAATGTCGGACAAAGCTTCGTTCAGGGCGCCCGGTTCATCTTGGTAGATCAAATTAGATGCGAACGCCGTGACGCCATGCCCGTATTCATGGGCGACGATGTCCTTATCGCGTCCCAAGGGACCGAAAGTGAATCCATCTCCATCGCCATATCTCGCATAGAGATTCGGAAAGGTTCCACCACAACAAGTAGCGTTGTTCCAGCCGGCGGGGTCCGTAGCGGGTTTCCAATGAACGATTGATTGAACTTTTATTCCGGCATCATCGAAGCTGTCCATGGTGCCGAAATTGGCATGGTTAAAGTAGTTGTATGTGTCTCCGCTATAGTCGTAGACCTTATTCACATCTGTGTCCCCAGTTGCGCCTCCCCCTTCACTGCGCCTTAAGACGGTAGGTGAAGGTGCGTTCGGAGCGGCCTGATTCGGGTCAACTTCGCCTGCTTGGGCGTCCCAGACCATGCGATTCAGGGCGAATTTCATGTTGTTGTAGTGGTTGAGTATTTCACCGGTATGGGCATCGAGGTAGTAAATGAACTCTCCCAAGGGCTCGATGGCCTCTAACCGTACCTTCCAAGCCAAGTGCGTTTTTCCAGCATACGGGTATACAAGCTTCACGGCGGTGGGCCCGTCACCGCTCTCTTTCTGCACAAAAAGATGGGCGCGGACCATGCTGATTGCCCAAGAGCTTGTCACTGACTCTTCGGTGTTCAGTACAATCCCACTCATGTAATTGCGGCAATTCACGATGCGCACCTGGCGCTGGTCATCGATCGACAGGACCAGTTGGAATCCTTCCACGGTCAGTGTCTTGTAGATCTGCTGTAGTTTGACGACCTCCCAGCCACGCTCGTCGGTTTTGGCTCTAATGACGCTCAGTTCGCTGGAGGCATCTTTCATACCCAGCAAGGACTGATTGGCGGTGAAAAAGTCGAGTGCAACCTGCTGTCCATCCCCCGTCATCGGGTCGCTGAGTAGGCCCCTGAGGCGCGAAATCTTGCCCGTTTTCCCGTACGAAACATCCAGCTCGGGATCCCTCTGACGCATTTGGTCCAGTCGTGCCTGAGGGGTGAAGGCTTCAAGAGAGTCCTGCAAGGATTCCGAAGGCGGCGGTCCATTGGCGGGTCCATCTTGAGCGACCAGTGGCCACGTCGATAGGATGACCATTGTCAACGCGCACAGTCTTGGATTGGGAAATTGTTTCCGCATAGTCAGGAGATTGAGCTCAACTGAGGTCTGCTTGGGGCAAGGTGGAGTAATACCATCAACGATTTCGTCAAAGTTGTTTCTACTCAGGTCCGGTAATGGGACCTATCGGCAGAAACACGATTGCGGACAGGCTTATGGTACTGTCCGCATCGAATAAAAGTATTTAGTAGCAGAATGTAGTATCATATGATGTCATTCAGTGAGCAATTATGAGTCCATCGTGCACGGATGATGCGGAACGAAACAGGTAAACTGTGGCACAGCTTGGGGAACCCGAACTCGGGGGCGAACCGCGAGTTCATCGTCCAGGGTCCGCCTTCGGCGAGCACAGCCTCTGGTTCGATTTCCACAACGGACGTATCCGCATCTGGCCGGCAGAGACGGGAGGACACGCCGTCAGTCATGCACTGGACCCGTTGACCACGGATCTGTGAACTTGTGCCATCGACAACTCCCGATTCACACTGGGGCGGCCCCCAGGCTCCGAGACCCGTTTCGACACCGAACCCCGGCGCTGCGTCAACGGGTTCTCATGCTCGCAATCGTGATAAAGACATCATGACCATCGCACCTACGCGGCTGAACCCTGATCCCAACCCGGAGTTGGAGCGCGATGTTTCGTTCTTCCTGAAATGGGGCTACCTCGTGGTCGAGGAGGCGATCACCGCAGAGCAGATGGAGTCCCTGCGCGTCGCTTTGGATGCCGCCTTCGAGCGCAAGCAGGAGACGTTCATCCATCAGCTGCTGGAAGAGGACGAGCGCTTTGTCTTCTTGGTCGACAATCTGCCGGTGCTCCAGCGCATGCAGGCCATTTTGGGAAACTGCGTGCAGCTGCACAGCGCTACCGCGCGAATCACCGAAGAGGGCGCTGAGGATCAAAACTGGCACCGCGATGGACCCTGGCCCATGGACGGTCCGGGCACTGCCTATGGAAGCCTCCCTGCACAGATCAACTGCGGCTACTTTCTCGACGAGCTCACCATGGAGAACGGTCCCATCGTCATCGTGCCTGGCAGCCACCGGGCGCCTTTCAAGCCCCCAGAAGGCCATCCCCGCTTTCCGGACGAAATGCACGTGCTCGCCAAGCCCGGACAGGCTGTCATGTTCGATGGCTGGCTTTACCACCGTGGCGCCGCCAACCGCACGGGCCGACGCCGGGTCTGCCTGATGTGCTACCAGAACGCGTGGATGAAATCGCGCGAGCCCTTCGACGGGCCGGTCGCCAAGAGGCTGCGCGAACAGGGAACTGACGTGCAGAAGCTGCTCATGGGAGGAATCGATAAGTGGTAAAGACCAAGACTCAGCTGTTGGAAGAGATTGGCAAGGAGAATGGGATTCGAATAACCGAAGTGCGGCTGACGCCGCTGTCCTACCAACCGTCGGACGGCTCCTACATCCACATCTGCGGCCCCGTGGTGCTAAGCAAGATGGACGCGGGTTTCATCGAGGTGTTCACCAACGCCGGAATCACCGGCATCGGCCCCGCCGTGAACGGCTTCGATGCCGACTACAATCACCTGGTGGGGGAGAGCCCTTTCGACGTGGATCGCCTCGACCTCGCCGCCGGAGTCGATGTCGCCTGCTGGGACATCATCGGCCGGGTCAAGGACAAGCCGGTGTACGAGCTACTCGCTGGCGGCAAGGTGAGCCGGCACTGCCCGGTGTACGCCAGCGGTGGGGTGATGTGGACCTACTATGATCGCGGCGACGGGCAGCCCTTCGGCGTCGAAGAGCTCATGTCCGAGGCTCTGGAGTACAAGTCCTTAGGCTTCAACACCTTCAAATGGCGCCCCGGTACGGACTGGGAAGAGGCGGGCATTCGCCCGAAGGAGCTCGGCCAGATCTGCCGTCAGCTGCGCGAGGCAGTGGGCCCCGACTTCGACCTCGGCCTGGAGAAGAAGGGCTACGATTCCTGGACCTGGGAGGAGTGTCAGAAGATGGCGCCCATCATCGACGAGCTGGAATTCCTGTTCTTTGAGCAGCCCATGGGCGACGAGGGCCCCGCTCAGTTCGACGACTACCGCCAGCTCAAGGAACTCATGCCTCGGGTACAGCTGTGGGGTGGGGAGCGTTTCCGCTCGCTGGAAGAAGCACGACCGTGGATCGAGGAAGGAATTTACGACGCCGTGCAATCAGATTGTGTGTATCTAGGCATCACCGGGAATTGGGAAATCGCACAATTGGCTGCCAAGCACGGCGTCAAAATGGTTACCCACAACTGGGCAACCCCCCTTGGGACGATGTGTGACAGCCATCTTGTCGCCGGCACCGAAGCGGGCCACATGTGCGAGTTCTTCATGTATCCCAACGGTATGCGCTACGGCCTGATGAAGGAGCCCATGCGTCCCGTCCATGGTGTGATCGAGCTGTCAGCCGCACCGGGTTTCGACATGGAGGTGATCGACGATCCGCAGAGCAAATTCCCATACGTGGCCGGCCCGAACACCCATCCGAATCCGCTTTTCCCCCACGCCTTCGAGCGTGCTCAGGAGCGCGAGGCGAGGGTGGTGGCTCGCTATGAGCGGTGACGGCGGGTCCTGCGCTGCGGTGATGAAGAGTGCTTCTGACTACGTCCTCGGTCGGTCTTAGAAGGTATTCACCCTCCGCCCCCTTTTTTGGTATTTTGACGCCGAGGATCCTTCCTTATACCTGCCAGGATCGCCCGATGCCCGAATTCGAGCCCAACACTGTGTTGTCCCGCAAGGAATACGAGGTCGTCGGCAAGCGTCCGTTTCGCCACGACGGCGCCGACAAGGTGACGGGAAAGGCGCGTTACGGGGCGGACATCACTCTGCCCGGCTTGCTCCACGGCAAGGTGCTGCGCAGTCCGCATGCGCACGCTTGGATCCGTGACATCGACACTCGTGCCGCCCTCGAAGTGGAGGGGGTGCGGGCGGTGATCACCTCTGCCGACTTCGGAGACATCGATGCTTTCGACCAGACCTGGGCCTGGCAGTGCCGCAACATTCTTGCCCGTGAGCGGGTGTTTTACAAGGGTCACGGCGTCGCGGCAGTGGCGACCACCAGTGCGCAGGCAGCGGAAGAAGCGCTGGAGTGCATCCAGGTGACCTACGAGGAGCTGCCCGCCGTGTTCGACGGTGAGCAGGCCATGTCCGGGACGGTTCCGGAGCTGCACGAGGGGCTACAGGAACTGATGGATCCCGAGGCGGAAGAGCCGTGGCCTGCCAACGTGGGCAACCGCTACGAGTTCGAGCTCGGTGACCCCGACGCCGGCTTTTCTGAGGCCGACGTCATCGTCGAAAACGATATCGTCACCAAGGCCGTGCACCAAGGTTACATCGAGCCTCATTCGGGCACCGCCATGTGGCACGAGGACGGCCGCCTCACAATTTGGTCGAGCTCGCAGGGCCACTTCTCGGTGCGCGACTTCACCGCTAAGGTGGTGGGCCTGCCGCCCTCGCAGGTGCGCGCTGTGCCCTTGGAGATCGGCGGCGGCTTTGGCGCCAAGCTGCGGACCTACATGGAGCCTCTGGCAGCGCTGCTGGCGCGCCATGCGGGGGCGCCGGTGAAGGTGACCATGTCGCGGGTGGAGGTCTTCGAAGCCACGGGTCCGGCGTCGGGAACGCACATTACGGTGAAGTTGGGGGCCAAGTCGGATGGGCGACTCACTGCTGCCACTGCACGCCTCATGTTTGAGGCCGGCTGGTTCCCCGGTTCCAGCGTCATGGGGGGCGCGCGCAACATGTTTTCCCCCTACGACATCCCCAACGGCTACATCGAAGCCTGGGACGTGGTTGTCAACCGCCCCAAGTCCGGTGCCTACCGTGCGCCGGGTACCCCGCAGGCGGCATTCTGCATGGAGACCGCCCTCGACGAGCTCGCTGAGAAACTGGAGATCGACCCCCTTGAGTTGCGACTCAAGAACTGCGCGCGGGAGGGCACGCGCCGAATCGCTGGGCCGGCGCTGCCCAAGGTGGGCTTTGTTGACGTTCTCGAAGCGGCTCGTGACCACGAGCACTACCAGACTGCTCCGGAACCATTGCGGGACGGCTACTTTCGCGGCCGTGGGGTGGCCAGCGGGTTTTGGGGCAACGGTAGCGGGCCGTCAAGCGCCCTGGCCCTGGTCCAAGCCGACGGCACGGTGAGCCTGTCGGAGGGCTCGCCGGACATTGGGGGATCGCGCACCGCGGTGGCCCAGCAGTTCGCCGAGGTTCTGCACCTGCCCATCGAGAATGTCCATCCCAAGGTGGTGGACACCGACTCTATTGGCGTCACCTCCAACACCGGCGGTAGCGGTGTCGCCTTCAAGACCGGCATCGCCGCCTGCAGCGCTGCCGAGGACGTGATCGAGCAGATGCGGCAGCGCGCTGCCCTGATTTGGGAATTGGACAAGGCAGATGGCGTGGAGTTCGTCGACGGCGTGTTCTGCGACCGCGAAGGCGACCGCCAGCTCAGCTTTAGGGAAATCGCAGCGCGTCAGCCGGCCACCGGTGGCGCCATCGTCGGAAGGGCGGGTGTGAATCCCGGTGGCGCTGGACCGGCGCTGGCGACCCACATCGTCGACGTCGAGGTCGATACCGATACCGGCAAGGTCACCATTCTGCGCTACACCTCGGTACAGGACGCCGGAAAGGCGATCCACCCGAGCTATGTGGAGGGGCAGATCCAGGGTGGTGCAGCGCAGGGCGTAGGTTGGGCCCTTAATGAGGAGTACTACACCGACGACTCCGGCCGAATGCTGAACTCCAGCTTCCTCGACTATCGCATGCCCACCAGTCTAGACCTGCCCATGCTGGATACCGTCATCGTCGAGGTGGCCAACCCCAATCATCCCTTCGGCGTGCGCGGAGTGGGCGAGGTGCCCATCGTGCCGCCCATGGCTGCGGTAGCCAACGCCATACACGACGCCGTCGGGGTGCGTCTCAACGAGCTGCCCATGAGCCCTCCCGTGGTGCAGGCAGCGATCGCGGCTGCGGACGACGAGGATGCTCGTCAGTCCGGGTTGGCCGCCGGCTGATGGCACGGGTCGTCATTCCTCGACGCCTGCGGGAGCTCGCCGGCGGGGAGCGCGAGGTTGAGGTCGAGGCTGCGACAGTGAGACAGGTGATCGAGGGGCTGGAGGCCGCCTACCCCGGCATGAAAGAGAAGTTGTACGACTTCGAAGCCGATCAGCTCAAGCGCGGCACGGCCGTCATCGTCGACGGCGAGACCTCACAGATGGGTTTGCTGAAGAAGATCTCCGCTGAAAGTGAGGTGCACTTCCTCCCCGCCATGGGCGGAGGCGCCGACCCGATTTTTTCCGATGCCCAGGCCGCGTATTTCGACGAGCACGGCTACGTGCACCTGGGGAGGGTCGCCACCTGCACCCAGCTGACGGCATTGCGGCAACGCATCGACGACCTCATGCTTGGAGTGATCGAGGTCGACGGTGTCACCTTTCAACTCGACGGAGGGACCGGCGAATACCATGGCCTCTCCTCCCACACCGACGGCCCGCCAAGATCGACCCTCTCCTATCGCCGGGTCGATGAGCTGCACAACGATCCTGTGTTCCTCACCTATATGCAGCAGCGGCTGTTTCGCGACATCACCCGCTGCTACGTGGGTGAGGATGTCTCCATCTTCCGCTCCATGTTCATGAACAAGCCAGCGAACCAGGGCACGGTATTGCCCTGGCATCAGGACGTCGGGGCCGGATGGGGGATCGATACCAATCCCATCGCCACGGTGTGGACGGCTCTGGACGACGCCACTGTAGACACGGGATGTATGCAGATCGTGCCCGGCAGCCATAGGCTGGGAATCCTCAATCCCGGGCACTACACCTCCGAAGAAGACCAGGCGGCCTACTGCTCCGAGGATAAAGTGATCGACCTTGAGGTCGCGGAAGGTGAGGCAGTGCTCATCCACAACTGGATGCTGCACCGATCCGGAGTCAATCACACGGATCGGCCGCGACGCGCCTTCAGCGTCGCTTACATGGATGCGGCGACCCGGGAGGTGAAGAGCGGCAAGCGCTTTCCCGTCATCTTCGGGGAGCGGGCGCTGCAACCCAAGCTGTCAGCCGGGGTCTAGATCTTGTGCCAGCCCGGATCTTCCCGGGCCAGTGAGCGGCGGTCGTAGGGCAGGTACTGACCCCGTTCGTCATGGTGTCGCGCGTAGTGCTCGAGCTTCTCTTCGTCCACCTCGACCCCAAGTCCCGGCCCCGGCGCAGCCTCCCAAATCGGCTGCCTCGCAATGGGCAAGGGATCGCTGAGGATGTCCTTCTCCATCATGGCCGCGGTCTGCTGGTGGCCATCGACAATCCGCGGCAATGTGAGCAGGACGTGCTGGGCGGCGACGGCGGCCAGGCCCAGCTCACCGTGGGTGTGCTTACAGATGGACAGCCCTTCTAAGGCGGCCAGGTGCGACAGTCGATGAAAGTGCCCGATGCTGCCCACCCAGTAAGGGCTGAAGCAGAGCACGTCGGCAGCGCGCTGCTTGAGGCAATTCCAAGCGTCCTGCAGACGCCAGAGACCTTCGTTGGCGGCCAATGGCACCTCCGTCCGTGCCCGCAGCTCGAGCATGTTGGCCACGGGCTCGGCAGGCACAGGCTGTTCGGCCAGGCCGATGCCGAACTCGTTCAAACGGGCCAAGTTGCGGGTCGCCTCTGCCACCGTCCACGCCTCGTTGGCGTCGATGCGGATCTCACCATTGGCGCCGATCTCCTCGCGGATAATCCGCACGTTCTCGCACTCGCGATCGATGTCGACGCCAACCTTGATGTAGAAGATGCGATAGCCGTCGGCGACGCCGCAGCGGCACGCTTCCCGCAGTTCGTCGAACTCGGCGCCAAAGGGCAGATAGCAGAAATACTCCACGCGCCGCCGCTGCAGTCCCCCGAGCAGGTTGTAGAGCGGCTGACCGGCCTGTCGACCACACAGGTCCCACAGCGCCATGTCGATGCCGGCCCAGGCGAAGTTGAAGGTGGGCTCGCGGAAGTTCCACACGCCGCGGTGAAATGCGTCGCGCCACATCGCCTCCCGGTTCCAGGGATTGCGTCCTTCGATGAATGGTCGCAGCGCCTGCAGCGCCGAGATCACGGAGCCGACGTCGGCGCCACTACAGCTCTCTCCCCAGCCCACGAGCTTGTTGCTGGCGGTGATACGGACGATCACGCTGGTGACACCGTCGCGCACTACTTGCGAGCTGTTTTCCCGATGGGTGTAGGGAACGCTGACAGGAGTGAACTCGAGCTCGGTGATTCGCATGTTGACTAATTGAGGTCGGCGTCGAAGGTCCGCGCCGGTTTCCAACCGAGGCGGGCCTCGGTACGAGCTACATCGGCACGCTTGTAGCCCCCGGGAGTGGCCATGACGTAAAAGCACTCGTAGCCGATGTCAGGGGTCTCGAGCGCACGAACCAGTGCCGAGGCCACGTCGCGGCAGTCGATGGAGCCATAGCTGTACCCGGTCACAGGTTTTCCGTCGGTGTAGACCATGGTCTCGGCGTTGAAGATCGCCCATGGCCGGATGCAGGCGATGGATATGTCGTGCTGCTCATGGAAGTTCCGTGCTAACTCCTCCTGCAGCAGCTTCGACAGTGCGTAGGGAGTGGACGCCTTGAGGGGGTACTTGTCGTTTTCCAGGAACTCGCTCTCCGGATAGCCGGTGTGCACAGCGCCGCTCGACGTGTGCACGAAGCGCCGCACGCCGCAGGTTTTCGATGCTTCGAGCAGGTTGTACATTCCCGTCACATTGACAGTGAATCCGGGTCCCCCATCGGAGTAGCTCGGATTCGGGGCCATGATCGTGTTGACCACAGCGTCGTGTCCGCCCATCGCGTGAGTCACTGCGGCGAGGTCGAGAACGTCGGTGCGAATCGAGTTGGGGACTCCCTCAACTGGTCGGATGTCGAGGGCCGTGACCTCGTGGTTTTCGATGAGCTGGTCGTAGGCGACGCGGCCGACGAGGCCGGCGGCTCCCGTGAGTAGAACTTTCATGGCGGAATTTGCCCTCTGGGATCTGGGATGAGCGCCAAACAATACGGAGTGGGCAACGAGGGCAAGAATCCTCCCCTCCAGTCCCCCCTTTCGCACTCAGTTCCAAGCGGCGGGATTACTGTCGAGGCTTGGGTCCGCGCCGACCGGTCGGGAGCCGAGGCGATGCAGGCCTTGGTCTCGCAATGGTATCCCGCCGAAGAGCCGTCGTTCTCCGCCTACGACGCGATCCACACCGACGATCTTCTGTGTGCCGGCTACTACGGTGCTGTCTTCGACGGGCGCTACGTTTACAACTGTCCAATCCGCTCGCACCCGGACCGCGCCAGCGTTCATGGCCACGTCCTGCGCTTCGACACGCACCGGAACTTTCACGAGCCGGCATCGTGGCGGGCCTACGATGCAGCCGGCACGGACGAACTCCATACGGTCTGCTACTACGGGGCTGCCTTCGACGGCCGGCACGTCATCTTCACGCCGCGCGATGACGGCGAGCGCTACCACAGTCGCGTGCTACGCTGCGACACGAAGAAGGACTTTCACGACCCAGCGGCGTGGAGCGCCCACGATGCGGGGCTACCGCACTCCGGGCAAGGGGTGGCCCACGACGGGCGCTTTTTGTACTTCTGCCCCGGTTACGAAAGTATTCCCGGCGAGGACCTGAACGAGTCCCATCAAAGCGGCCACGTGCTGCGCATGGATACCGCGGGCGAGTTCCGTGACGCCTCGTCGTACGCGGTTTTCGACACTACGACCCTGCATCCGCGTGCCCGTTGTTTCGATGGCGGACTCTACGACGGTCGATACATCTACCTGATCCCCCTGCTGCACGGTGTTGTCGCCCGTTACGACCCCCAGAGCGAGTTTGGCTCCTGCGATGGTTGGGAGTTGTTCGACGCGGCCCCGTTGGGGATGGAGCTCAATGTGGGCGCGATCTTCGATGGGCGGTTCGTCTACTTCTGCTCCTACGGCTACGACCGGATGTTCCGCTACGACACCCGTCTGCCCTTCACCGACGGCTCCAGTTGGGAATACTACGATGCTGCCGGCACGGGGGGACTCGAGACGGGTGGCTTCGATGGCGGCTTCTTCGACGGCCGCTATATCTATTACTGCCCATGGACGCGAAAGGCAGCAGCGGACGAGTCAGGATACCACTGCAACTTCTTGCGCTTCGACACGACGAAGGGATTCTCAGATCCCAGCGCCTGGTCAGGCTACGACGCCAGCGAAACGGATGGTCTCCGAAGCCTGGGCTATAACGCGGGGGCCTTCGATGGCCGGTACTTCTATGCCGCTCCCCTGTTCGATGGCAAGTCCGATGCGTTCCACGGAACCGTCCTGCGCTGTGACACACTCGGCAGCGGGGGAGGGGCCTTCAGTCTTCGCTACAGCGATTGCGGCCACAATGGAGGGCTGTGTGCTGCCGTTCCCGGACCGACGTTCCTAATCAACACCGAGTCTGGAGCGCGCAGCATCAGTACCCACCGACCGCTGGACCCGGGGACTCACCACCTGGTCGGCGTGTACGACGGTATCCGTCTGCGACTGTTCATCGACGGGCAACTGGAAGTGGAACGCGAAGTGCGGGGAAATCTCGTGCCGTCCGATCTACCCGTGGCGGTAGGAGACCTTGGCCCCGGAACCTCCTGTTTTTCCGGTCAGATCAACGCTGTTGAGTTGGCGCCTGTGGCTTGGACGGCAGGGAAGATCGCCCGCAGGTTTGCGGCCGGGCCTCGGGTCGGCGCCTGAATCTATCCCGCAGTGGAGGAAAGAGATACCCTTTGAAATCCAATCCAGTTCCGTCCTCTCTGGGAGGCATTCCATGGCGCTGCGGCTCATCAACCTGGCATCCCTCATCGTCGGTCTCGTCGTCGGCGGCCTGTTTCATCTGTGTGATCTGTTGGATACCCCTGATCAGACGGACGAGACATGACGCGAACTGTCTCTCATCATCTGCAGGACGACGGCGTGATTCCCAACAACTGCCTTCCCCTGCTTGTCTACAGCCAGGTTGTCGATCACTCTGTCGGGGATCCGGCGAGAGCCTTCGAGCAGCTGTTCCACGGAAATGGCTGGGGTCACTCGTGGCGCAACGGCATCTATCCCTTCCGCCACTACCACAGTACCGCCCACGAAGTGCTGGGCATCGCAGCGGGTAGCGCCAAGGTAGAGTTCGGCGGCCCCGAGGGCGTCGTCCTCGATGTCAGTGCCGGCGACGCCGTGCTCATTCCCGCCGGAGTCAGTCATTACAACCTCGGTGCCAGCAGCAATCTGCTCGTCATCGGCACCTACCCCCCGGGCCCCGACTGGGATCTGTGCCGCGATTCCCAGCAGGAATACGAGGCGGCCCGCGGGCAGATACCCCGGGTTCCCACACCGACCACTGATCCGGTGCGGGGCGCTTCTGGGGGCATTCACGATCACTGGCAGGCGCTGTGAGCGAGCCGCTCCTGTTGGAGGTGTTCAGCGATTACGTCTGACCCTGGTGTTATCTCAGTACGGTCCGTACTGAACGCCTCCGACAGAACTACCTCATCGAGGTGCGTTTTGTGCACTTTCCTCTGCATCCTGAGACGCCCGCGGAGGGGCAGACGCTGGAGCGCCTGTTCGCGGGGCGTAAGGTGGACGTTGCTGCCATGCAGGCTCATATGCGCTCGCTGATGGCCGCCGAAGGTCTGCCTTACGGCGAACGCACCCACACCTACAACAGTCGCCTTGCCCAAGAGCTCAGCGTTTGGGCGGTGAAGCGGGAGGGAGGAGAGGCGATCCACGACGCCCTATTCCGCGCTTACTTCGTCGACGGCGTCAATCTCGCCGAAGCAGACCGCCTAGTGGAGATCGCTGCCACCGTCGGTCTCGACGAGGTAGAGGCACGAGAAGTTCTGGCGACGCGTCGGTATCGCAGTGCGATATCCGCCGATTGGGAACGCAGTCGCCAGTTAGGAATCACGGGCGTACCCACCTTCTTTGCGCGGGGTCGCGAAGTGGTAGGAGCCCAGTCCTATGAGGTCCTTACGCAGCTGATGGGTGTGGCGGGAGCAAGGACGTGAAAGAGAACACTCTGAAGACAAGACTCGACGCCGGCGAGACCGCGCTGGGACCCTTCGTAGGATTTCCCTCGCCAGCTATGGTGGAGATGATGGGGTGGTTGGGATTTGACTTCGTCATCATCGATTGTGAGCACGGCCCCGCAGACTACGAGACCGCCGAGCACATGATTCGTGCCGCCGAAGTCGCCGAGGTCACGCCCATCCTGCGCATCGGTCTCAACGCCCAGCAGCACATCCAACGCTATCTCGACTCCGGGGCCTCTGGCGTCCTGATTCCCCTCGTCAACACTGCTGCCGAAGCGACGGATGTCGTCAACTCCGTGAAGTATCCTCCCATGGGCAAGCGCGGCATGTTTGGCAACCGGCCGACCCGTTACGGAAGCATGGACGTCGGTGAGTATCTGGAGCGAGCCAACGAGCAAACCTTTGTCGCTGTGCAGATCGAGACCGTAGAGGGGATCGCTAATCAGGCAGAGATTGCCGCAGTCGATGGTCTGGACGCCGTGTTCATTGGCCCGGGCGACCTCGCCGTGCAGCTCGGAGTACCCGGACAACAGATGCACCCCAAGGTGCTAGAGGCGGCGGGGCAACTCGTGCGTACCATCCGCGACGCAGGCAAGCACGCCGGCACTCTTGGCGTCACCCTTGAACAGACCCGGTACTGGCACGAACGTGGCGTGCGCTGGCTGGTGAGCTCCGGGCCCCGCCACTTGCAGAACGGCGCCCGTGGCTACCTCGAGGAGATTCGGGGAAGTCTTGGCCTATAGGACAGAGTCCGGATCATCGGCTCTTGCCTTGAGGAATCCTCGAAAATCTTTCAACACAAAGTTTGACTGACCAGTCAGTCAATTTGTATGATGGAAGTATGACTGACCAGTCAGTCAGTTCCAAAGAGAGAGGAGGATTGGTCTTGTGAGAGGGATCGACCGAGAGGGACTCGAGCGAGTGGCACGCATGTATCGCATGAATAAAGACGCCAGCCAGGCACTAGGTATCACCACCAGGCACTTCGCCAGGCTTTGTCAGAAGCACGGAGTGGAGACCCCCTATGCCCGTTATTGTCGCAGTCTCGAAGGGAAGGGGTCGAGGGAGCTGAATGGATAGAGTCTTGGGTCTACACTTCTGGGCGTTACTGTGCGGGCTGTGCCTCTTCGTTGCATGCGGCGATGAAGAGGAGGAGGACAAGACGGCGTCCCGCGGTGGAAATCGCAAACCCGCGGCGGCGATCCCGGTGCGCGCCGAGCCCGTTGTTCGCCGGGACATGTTCGCCTATCTCGAAACCTACGCGCGGCTGGAGGCCGAGCGGCGGGTCAGCGTGCTGGCGCGGACAACGGGGCAGGTTGAGAAGCTGCACGTGGAGGAGGGGGACGCGGTCGCGGAGGGTGAGATCCTCCTCGAGCTCGATCAGGAGGCGGCGAGTCTGCAGCTAAGACAGGCGCAAGCCGAGCTCGGAGAGGCCAAGGCGAACTTCAAGCGCTTTGAGGTGCTCAACGACAACAATATGGTGAGCCAGACCGAGTTCGAGAGTACCCGTCTGCGCTACCAGAACAGCAGGATCGCCGTGGAGGATGCCGAAATCAGCCTTTCTCATACGACGATCCGGGCGCCGATCAGTGGCGTCATCACCCAACGACTGGTGGAGTTGGGCGACCTGGTGCGGGGCAACGAGGAAATTTTCGTGGTCGCCGATCTTGACATATTGCTGGTGCGGATCTTCATACCCGAGCGTCGCATGTTTCAGGTGCAGGTCGGCCAACAGGCGACGATCAGCGTTGAGGCGCTCCCTGACCAAGTCTTCGAAGGCCGCATTCGAATGATCAGTCCGGAGGTGATCGCTGAGAGCGGTACCGTAAAGGCCACCCTCGAGATTCCCGCCAACGGTCTTCTCAAGCCCGGGATGTTCGCCACGGTGCGCCTGATAACCGACCTCCGTTCGCAAGCACTTGTGATCCCCAAGAAGGCGCTGGTACTGGAGACCGAAGAAGATGACGTCTACGTCATCGCCGATGGCAAAGTACGTCGCGCCGCTGTGGAGCTCGGGCTGGTCGACGGCGACCGTGTCGAGGTTCTCTCCGGCCTGAGCGAAGGTGACCTGCTAATCACCGTCGGTCACGACGGGCTCAAGGACGAGATCGCCGTCCGCGTCGTCGGTCAGGAGTCAGAGACCCGTGACAGCCTTGCCACCGTGACGGACACCGGAGGCCAGTCGCCAGGACGCGACCGGTTGGGACAACGGGCCAGTCAGTGAAGCTCGTCGAGTTCTCCACCACGCGTCGGGTAACCGTCGCCATGCTCATGGTGGCGATCATTGCCTTTGGTGCCGTCGGGTTCTCGCGCTTGGCGGTCAACCTGCTTCCCGACATCACCTATCCCACGATCACGGTGCGCACCGGGTACGAGGGAGTGGCGCCACTGGAGATGGAGCGTCTGATCTCGGAACCCATTGAAGGGCTCGTCGGCGTCGTGAGCAACGTGGTGCGTGTCTCTTCCGTTTCCCGTGCCGGAGTCTCCGATGTCATCGTCGAGTTCGCGTGGGGGACGAACATGGATTTTGCCTCGCTCGACATTCGCGAAAAGCTCGACCTCGGCAACCTGCCGCGGGACGCCGGTAAGCCTATTCTCATGCGCTTCGATCCCGGCCTCGATCCGATCATGCGCGTTGCCTTTCACGGCGACATCCACTTGATCGAGCTGCGTCGCATCGCCGAGGAGTACCTGCGGCCGGAACTGGAGAGCCTAGAGGGAGTCGCGGCTGTGCGCATTGAAGGCGGCCTTGAAGAGGAGATTCAGGTCGAGGTCGAAACGTCGCGGCTCGACCATCTGGGCATCTCCATCCGCCAGGTCACATCGAGGCTGGCGGCGGAAAACGTCAATCTCACGGGCGGCGTTCTCAAGGACGGGGAGGCGGAGTTCCTCGTTCGTACCCTCAACGAATTCGAGAACCTCGACGAGATCGGCGAGATCATCATCGGGCAGATCGACCGTGCCCCCATCAAGCTCTCGGATGTCGGGCGTGTATTCCGTGGCCATCGCGAACGCGATCTGATCACCCGCATCAATGGCCGTGAGGGTGTAGAAGTGGCGGTGTTCAAGGAAGGCGATGCCAACACCGTCCAAGTGAGCCGCGCCCTGCACGAGCGGCTTCAGGCCTTTCTGGACGAAAACCAACGACTGCTGCAGAAGAGCGGCATGGAGGTGGTATTCGATCAGGCCACCTTCATCCAACAAGCCGTGGACGAGGTTCTCAACACCGCCATCATCGGTGGCATCCTCGCGGTGGTGGTTCTGTTCCTGTTCTTGCGAGACCTCAAGAGCACGGTGATCATCGGCCTGTCCATCCCGCTGTCCGTGGTGGCCACGTTCTTTCTAATGTTCGGATTCAACATCAGCCTCAACATCATGTCTCTGGGCGGACTCGCTCTCGGCGTCGGCATGCTCGTCGACAACTCCATCGTCGTTCTCGAGAGTGTACAGCGCTATCGAGACCAGGGGCTGGGAGCACTGGCGGCAGCTCAGCGCGGTGCCGGAGAGGTCGGTCGCGCTGTCATCGCCGCCACCACGACGACGATCTGCGTGTTCCTGCCCATCGTCTTCGTCGAAGGTATCGCCGGCCAGCTCTTCCGCGATCAGGCGCTCACAGTCACCTATTCGCTTCTGGCGTCGCTGGTCGTGGCGCTGATGCTCATCCCAATGCTGTCGTCTCTGAGTCTCGCCGGTGACCTGGTGCCGGCGCCGGAAGAAGGGCCGCAGCGCGGCGTGGCGGCTCCCGCTGCTACCGTTCGCCTATTGCGTAACGCCATCGGTGGGGTACGCCGCATCGCTTCGATCATTCTCTTTCCGCCCCATTTTCTATTCGATCTGCTCTACAAGGCTCTGAGCGCCCTCTACCCCCGAGCACTGCGTTGGGCGCTGCGACACCGAATAGTGGTACTCCTCGTCGCCATGATTCTGGCGGTGGTCATTCTCGATCAGACGCAGCAACTCGGGGTCGAGCTTATACCCCAGATGAGCCAGGGAGAATTCCTCGTCGATCTCGAGTGGGAGGCGGGTACGCCTCTGGAGCAGACAGCACTGAGGGTTGCTGGCATCGACGAGTCGATGCGCCGCCTCGACGGGTTTGCCGCCGTGTTCAGCCTCATCGGCGCCAGTGGGCAGGCGGGGGGAACGGCAGGCGACATGAAGGAGCACACAGCCCAGCTGCACGTGCGGCTGAGTCCCGGTGTTGGCGAGGAACTTGCCATGGAACAGGTGCGGCAACGACTGCTGGACGAGCCCGATCTTCAGTACCGGTTCTCGCGGCCCTCGTATTTCTCCTTTCGCACGCCGGTGGAGGTGGAAGTCGCTGGCTACAGGCTGCTTACCCTGCAGGCCCTGGCCGACAAGGTCACCGACAGGCTCAAAGGGGTGGAGGGTCTCACTGACATCAGATCAAGCGCCGAGGGGGGCCAGCCTGAGGTCCAAATCTACTTCGATCGGCAGCGCATCGCTGAGCTCGGCACCACGGCGCAGAACATCGGCGAGTTGCTGCGTAACAAGCTGCAGGGAGACGTTGCGACCGAGCTCGCTCGGCGCGATCGGAAGATCGACATCCGCGTGCGTGCCATTGACGAGGAGCGGCAGTCGTTGGACGACCTTAAGAGAATGGTGGTCAGTCCCGGCGACTACCCGGTCCCGGTGACGCTCGCTTCGGTGGCGCGGGTCGAAGCGGTGGACGGTCCCGCCGAGATCCGCCGCATCGACCAGGAGCGTGTCGTCGTGGTGTCGGCGAACCTGCAGGGCCGCGATCTGGGAGGAGTGGTCGAGGAGATCGAGGAGGTGCTGAGCGACGTCGCCTTGCCGGAGGGGTTCGTCATTACGATGGGCGGGCAGAATGAAGAGATGGTGCGATCCTTTGAGAGCATGAAGTTTGCGCTCGCCCTGGCCGTTTTCCTCGTCTACATAGTCATGGCATCCCAGTTTGAGTCCCTGCTCCATCCCCTAGTCATCATGTTCACTATACCCCTGGGACTGGTGGGCAGCGTTGGAGGGCTGTTGCTGACGGAAACGAGGATCAGTGTCGTCGTCCTCATTGGACTGATCATGCTGGCGGGGATCGTTGTCAACAACGCCATCGTGCTCGTTGACTACATCAACCATCTGCGGCGCAACGAGAACATGGAGAAAATGGCGGCGGTGGTAAGAGCCGGAGAGCTCCGATTCCGGCCAATCCTGATGACCACCTCCACGACGGTGTTAGGACTGCTGCCCATGGCCCTTGGGCTGGGGGAGGGGGCAGAAATACGTGCTCCCATGGCGATCACCGTCATCGGCGGCCTCATCGTTTCCTCTGCTCTTACTCTGGTGCTGATCCCTGTTGTCTACACCCTGCTGGATCGGGGCAGGTAGGAGGGACGCGTCGTGAATCTCGCCGGATTATCTGTCGATCGACCGGTGACCATGGTCATGGCAACCATTTCCGTTGTCGTGCTTGGCGTGGTCTCGCTAAAGCGGCTGCCCATCGAGCAGTTGCCGAGCATTTCGTCTACCGGAATCACGGCGACTGCGAGGTACAACTCTTCTTCCCCCGAGGAGATCGAGCGCAAGGTGACGATTCCCCTGGAGGCGTCGCTGGGAACGCTCAACAACATCGATCGTATCAGCTCCAGCTCCGGCCGCAACAGCGGTTCCGTACGTGTCGACTTCAAGGCCGGCACTGATATGGATCTGGCAACCATGGAGATGCGGGAGCGGGTAGATCAGGCACGGGCCTTCATGCCCACCGACGTTGACCGGGTCAGTCTGCGCCGCTGGCAGAGCGACCAGAGACCGATCGTGTACGCGAACCTGGCCTGGCAGGGCGAGGGGGACCGGCTGCTCGACGTGATCACGAAGGTGATCGAGCCACGACTTCTGAGGCTAGACGGCGTGGCGAACGTCATCATCGATGACTTCGTCGACAAACAGCTGTTCGTGGAACTTGACCGCGAGCGCTTGCAATCACACGGGATTTCGCTGCCACAGCTCGGATGGCAACTTCGCGAGAACAACCTGAATGTCTCCCTCGGGCGGGTCATGGACGGCGGACAGCGCTATCTGGTGCGGCTGGTGAGCGAGTTCGAGGAAGCTGAGGCGATCGGCGACCTGCCACTACTGGGAGGGCGATTCCGCCTGCGAGACATCGGCGAGGTGGTGTACGGCTATCCAGAAAAGACCCAGTATGAGCGGCTCAACGGAGTTGACGCTCTCCAGCTGGAGATCTTCAAGGCCTCTACAGCGAACGTCGTGGACGTCGGTAGGGCGATCGCGTCGGAGCTCGAGGAGATCGAAGAGGAATACGCCGGCAAGCTTGAGTTCGCTATTGTCCGCAGCCGAGCGGAATCAGTGATGCGTGAGGTGGGCACGCTCGTCGACACCGCCACTCTGGGTGCCTTACTGGCGATGTCGATCATATTCATTTTCCTCCGCAATATCCGCTCCACGTTGGTCGTAGCATTGGTCATCCCCACTTCTGCCCTGTGTGTGTTCGTCGGCATGTACATCGCCCGGGAGGTCTTCGAGTCCACCATCACCCTCAACATGGTTTCCATGATGGGGCTGATGCTGGCCGTGGGCATGCTGGTGGACCCAGCGGTCGTGGTTCTAGAAAGCATTTTTCGCCACCGTCAGGAAGAGGGCATGGAGGCGAAGTCTGCGGCCCGCCTTGGTGGTAGGGAAGTGGGAATGGCGGTGCTAGCCTCGTCGCTGACTACGACCTGTGTGTTCGTGCCGTTCTTTTTCCTCAGCGACAGTCGCTCCGCGACCTGGATGCGCGACGCCGGCCTGGCGATCTGCCTGGCCGTCATAGTTTCGATGATCGTTTCGTTGACCCTGCTTCCCTTGGCGGCGTCGCGACTTTTTGGTCCTCGAATGGAGAAATACGACCGTTTCGTCCTGATCGCTGTGATAGCGGTAATAGTCGGAGGGGTCTGGTACAAGGTGGAGAGTGTCGGTGCGTCGTCACTGTCTGCTTGGTGGGCGCACTGGTCCGACCTGATTGGCGAATCCCTCAGTGGCATGCAGATGTCGACGGTGGCGGGACTAGGCGCCGGTGCCCTCGCTGCAGGCGCGTTCGGCTGGTACACGGTGCGGAACGGCTTGCGCAGCTCCTACGCGCGCATGCTCGGTTGGACACTAGACCACCGCTGGGTGGCTCTAATGACGACGGTAGTGCTCACGGGTGCGGGCTATCAACTGTATCAGAAGATCGAGCACCGTGGCACACCCTGGCAGTCAGAGCGGCGAGTGGATATGTCGGTGGCCATCGACCGCAGCTACAGTCTGGCGGAGGTGAAGGATTACTTCACCGAGGTCGAGCGGCGTTTAATGGAAAGTAAGGCGGAGCTCGACATCGAGTCCCTCACCACCCGCTTCAGCCAGCGGCGGGGAAGTGTACGTGCCTATCTAGTCGGTGCCGACCATGGCAAACTGACGACGCAGCAGGCCGGCCAGGCGGTGAAGAAGCTCATGCCGCAGAAGGTGGGATTTACCACGAAGATGGGGCGTTCGCGCAGCTGGCAGGGCAACATGCTTGGCGTTGAAGTGCAGCTCCACGGTCGCGATCCGGAGGTGTTGGAGGTGTTGATCGAAGAGGTCATCACCGGGCTCGAGCGCTTGCCGGGAGTGGAGGACGTGGACAGCAGCCTTGAAGACGGTGCAGAGGAAGTACGGGTGGAGGTCGATCGGGCACAGGCATTGAACTACGGGCTCTCGCCACAGGAAATCGCCTCGGGCATCGCCTCGGCGTTGGGCACGAGGCGCACCAGCGGTTTCAAGAGTGACGACCGCGAGATCGATATCGTCATGCAGCTCAACGAGGGAGACCGGGCCACACTCGACCAGCTGCGCACGAGCACCTTCGAGGGCAGGGACGGTACTTCCATCCAACTGGCGTCGCTGGCTGAGTTCCACATCCGAAAAGGACCAAGGGACCTGAAGCGGGCCGATCGACAACTGAACGTTAAGGTTTTCGCCAACACCGAGAACCGACGAAAAGCTCAGCAGCTGGCTGGCCCGATCACTGAGATGATGAAGGAGATGCAGCTGCCTCCGGGGTACTCGTGGGACTTGGGAAGAGCGGCGCGCTGGGATCGCAAAGACGCCAGTGACAGCAACTTCACCGCGATCTTTGCCGTGCTGCTGATTTACCTCATCATGGCTTCTTTGTTTGAGTCGCTGATTCACCCCTTCACAATCATGTTGGCTATCCCGTTTTCGCTGATCGGTGTGGCGATCGGGCTCTCTGTGCTCGACATCCCCTTCGACAACAACGGCGCCCTCGGCCTACTGATCCTCTTTGGTATCGTCGTCAATAACGGCATCGTACTCATCGATCACATCAACCATCTGCGGGCTCAAGGCCTATCGCGTAGAGAGGCTATTCTGCGCGGTGGCCAGCACCGTCTGCGACCTATTCTGATGACCGCCTTCACCACCATTCTCAACCTGATGCCCCTCGTGTTGCCCATGGTCTACGGAACCGCAGAGGGCTTCTCCCGCCGCTGGGGCCCCATTGGACTCGTCGTTGCAAGTGGTCTGGCGACCTCGACGTTGCTAACCCTTGTTCTGGCGCCGACGCTTTACTCGCTGCTAGACGATCTTGGCCTGTGGGCGCGACAGGTATTGCGGGCATCGTATCGGGCGGACAGGTGAAGATGACGGAAGCTTCGGCCAGCTCCGCAGCGGAGGGCACGCGAGCCATGGGGCAGACCAAGAGACGAAGCCGAGTTCTCGACGCCGCTGCACGGCTGTTTGCGCAGAGGCGTTTCGACGAGGTCTCCATGGAGGAGATCGCTCAGCTCGCTGGAGTCGGCAAGGGTACACTGTATACCTACTTTGCTGACAAGGAAGAGCTCTACTTCGCCGTCGTCTTTGAGGGCATCGCGCGGCTCAACGAGAGCCTCACTGTCGATGCCAGCGAGCCGGGTGATCCCGAACGCCGACTTCGTCAGATGGTGCACGAAATCGTACGGTTCTTCAGCAATAACCGGTTCTTCTTCCGCCTGATGTCGGTGGAGGACAATCGCACGGAGGGCGGACCCGGAGACAACCGCAAGCGCTGGCACGAAGAGCGCCGCGTCCAGCTGGAGGCGATCGAGACCGTACTGCGCAACGGCCAGAAGGTTGGAGTTTTTCAAGTGAAGTATCCAGACGTGGAAGCTGGAGTGCTGCGCGATATGGTCCGAACGGTTATGGTGAGCACTCGCGACATGGATCTGAGTGTCGACGAACGGGTGGACATCATCATTCGTATCTTCCTGCGCGGAATCCGCTCGGGCTGATTTCAGACGCACACCGCTTTCACCTGATACGACAGAGAACCATGACCGAGGGTGCGGACCGACTCGAGCAGTTCGTAGAGCAGGGCTATACCATCTTCGAGAGCGTCTATGACGAGGCCACGGTGCAGGCGTGGTGCGCAGAGTGGAGGCACTTGGAGGCAGCTTCGCAAGGGCCCCATGCCACCGTCCGCACCTGGTGGTTCGGCAACATGCTGGAGCGCTCTCCCGCGTTGATGTGGCCCGCCGTGGCCAATCCGCTGATCCTCGACTTTGCCGAGCAGGTGATCGGCCCCTTCGTACAGCTCGACAACCTCACCCTGGCCGCCTTTCCCAGCGCCGATCCTGCGGAGGCGGGCAAAGCCAGCGGTTGGCACCGCGACCGCTGGGCTTACATGCCGAGCGGGACCTATCAGAGACCGCTGGCGCTAAACGCGATCTGCTACCTGCAGGATCTCACGGAGGGCTTTGGACCGCTGCGGATCATCACGGATTCGCACATTCGCCCCGTTTCGATCGAGGAGGAAGAGCGCGACAAGCCGTACGCCGATGAGGTCATCGTCCACATGAAGGCGGGCGACGTCGTGCTCACTCACAACGGGCTGCTGCACTCAGGCACGCCGAACACCTCGGGCGAGCTCAGGTTCTTCTTCAGTGTCTACTACAACATGAGCTGGCTGAAGCACACGGATACTTTCGAGGGCCCCAACTGTCAACAGCTCATTCGCTGGGCACGCGAGCGCGACGATCACCGCGCGCTGCGGCTGTTGGGAGTGGACGACCACCTACAGGCGCGGGGAAATAGCGGCTTCCAGGTTGCCGACGAGCGGCGCTGGCAGGAGTGGGCGAACGCCGACCGAGAAGCGCTGTCAAGCGCCAAACAAACGGGCGACTGAGGATCGACTCGGCTGCCTACTCCATGCCCGCACTCTATCTGATCGACGGCAGCTTCGAGCTTTTCCGCTGCTACTACGGCGCTCCCAAGGTGCAGCGCAGCGACGGACATGAGGTTGGCGCTGCGCGCGGCTTCTACCAGACCATGGCGTCGTTGTTACGCGATCCAGCGGTCACCCACGCTGCCATCGCCTTCGACAGCATGCCCAGTCTACAGGCGCGAGACGAGAGCGATACGAAGCTCATCCACGCCCAGTACGACATGGCCCTAGAGGTGTCACGGGCCCTGGGCATTACTCTGTGGCCAATGACGACCCACGTGCAGGCCGACGATGCCCTGGCTACCGCCGCCCACCGGTTCGCCGACGACTCGGCTCTCAACGAGATCGTGATATGCTCCAGTGACAATGACTTCGCCCAGTGCGTGCGCGGCCAGCGTGTGGTGGTGTTGAACCGCATTAAGAACATCAGGACCGACGAGAGTGGCGTGCTGGAGAAATTCGGGGTTTTACCGGAGAGAATTCCCGAATACTTCGCCTTGGTGGGGGACAAATCGGATGGCATTCCGGGAGTCCCCGGTTTCGGCAAGAAGTCGGCGGCAGCGGTCATACAACGCTACGGCCGCATGGAAGATTTCCCCGCCAGCGGCGAGCTCTGGGACGTGGAGGTGAGGGGTCTGCCGAAGCTGGTCGACATGTTCGTAGAGCGACGCCAGGAAGCGCTGCTCTATCGTAACCTGTCAATAAGGAACCTCCAGGTTCCTCTTCCGGACACCTTAGAGGACCTGCAATGGTGCGGCGCAAATCGCGGCAAGGTGGAAGAGTTGTCGCGCCAGCTCGCAGATCCTGGAATACTTGAACGAACTCTGCGCAAGTGGGATGACGGCGTTTGATTCCGTCCTCCGCCCGGCGCCTATCGATGGAGAATTGCACACATGCTTAGCGTGGAGAACACTTGGAAGGAGGTGCGCGATTCCGGAGTCGACACTGTGATCGTGCCTTTCAGCGCCATCGAACAGCACGGCCATCACCTGCCGCTCGGCACCGACTGGTTTCTCGCCGACGAGAACGCGCGCCGGCTCGGCGAGCGCCTCAATGCCTACGTGCTACCCGCCCTTGCCTACGGGTGCTCGCGGGAACATATGGCCTTCGCCGGCACCGTCACCTTGAGGCCAACGACTCTGGCCGCAATTTTCGAGGATGTGGTGGAGTCGCTGCGCGAGCACGGCTTCAAGAACATCGTCGTGTTCAGCTCGCACGGCGGCAACTGGATTCTCAAACCGATTCTGCGCGAGATAAACTTCCAGTACCCGGACATCATCGTTGTCTGGGGCAACGGCCCACTTGCCGACGATGGCGAGGAGGTGCCGGAGGACATCCACGCCGGTCGCGGGGAGACGGCGGCGATGCTCGCGGTGCGACCCGATCTGGTCAAGAACCACGAGTCAGCTCCGGCCAGCTCGGGAATAGTCGGTCAGGAGTTCAACGATTACGTGGGCATGGACAAGTCCACGAAGACCGGCGCCTGGGGAGTGCCCGCCGAGGGTACGGCGGAACTGGGCGAGGAGCGCATCGCAGGCAACGTCGACCACCAGATTCGTTACATCGAATGGGCGCTGCGCCGGGTGGAGATGCTGCGCTCGGAGGGCGGCGCGACCGACCGTTAGACGTCCCGTTATACCGCCATTCCTCTGTTCCACACAAGACAGGCTCCGATTGCAGGGGGGTGAGTCGACCCCTAAATTCCCCCCCCCTCCATTTTCCTCTCATTGAATTACCGAACAGAGATGATCGAACAGGGACCGTACCGGATCGCGAACCCCGACGGCCTGGAGACTCCGGCCATGGTGGTCTTCCAACAGCAACTGGACCACAATATCTCCTCGCTGTGCGAGATGGTCGGCGGCGGTGACAACCTGATGGTCCACGTCAAGACCCACAAGGCAGAGGTAATCGCCCGCAAACAGTTAGCGGCGGGCATCGCCGGGTTCAAATGCGCGACCCTGAAAGAGCTCGAGATGGTCCTTGAGGCGGGCGCTTCTGAAGCCATTCTCGCTTATCCCATGGTGCAACGTGTCAAGATTGAGCGTTTCGCCGAGCTCTGTGCCCGTTTTTCGCAAGCGCACGCCTACGCCACCGTCGGCGAGTTCCGGCATGTAGAGGCCCTGGCGGAAGTCGCTCTCGACCGTCAGCAGGTGCTGCGCGCCATGGTCGATCTTGATGTTGGCATGCATCGCACCGGCGTGCGTCCCGAGGGTGAGGCTGAGGAGACCTACCGTCTGTTGCACAGCTCGCAATGGTTAGAGGCAGGCGGACTGCACGCCTACGACGGACACGAGCACTTCAGTGATTCCATCGGACGGGAAGCGGCAGCCAACCAGCACATCGAGGTGCTGCAAGCCCTCAAAGACAGGCTGGAAGCGGAGAGTATGCCGTGTCCTCGCATCGTCGCGGGAGGCTCGTTCTCATTCCCTTATTACGCTCGCGCTGAGGGCTTTCACGGATCTCCCGGCACGGTGGTGTACTGGGACCTCAATGGCACCAGACGACTAAAGGACTGGCCTTTTCAGTACGCGGCATTGGTACTGTGCCAGATTGTTGACCGTTATCCCGATCAGGGGACGGTGACGACCGATCTCGGCGTCAAATCGATCGCTGCCGATCCGCCGCTGGAGAGCCGCGTGCAGATTCTCGGGCATCCTGGGGCCCGACTGATTCTGCAGAACGAAGAGCATGGCGTCTTCACCTGGCCCGGCGATCCGCCCGAGCTTGGCGGCTATCTATTGGCTGTGCCCGGGCACGTCTGTCCCACGACGATCCGGTATCCCGGATCCTACGTGATCGACGCCGAGGGCGCGGTGGTGGATTACTACCCGCATACGGCCAGAGATCGCCAGTAAGCGCAGGGGGCACGGGAAGGACATGCCCTCTGAACACACTCCCTTCTCCGTCAACTGGCTCGTCCATCGTATTCACGGTCGCTTCGTGGCAGAGGCGATGGCCGAACACTCCACCGGCCTGCTGCTCGACGTCGGATGTGGAGCGCGACCCTTCACTCAGCTTCTCGATGGCCAATGCCGCCGCAGTCTCGGTATTGAGGTTGACCGCGTGCGCTACGCCGGCTCCGTGGTGCATTCCGGTGAGGTCGCCGTGGGTGGTCAAATTCTACCCACGCCAGATGTCTGGGCTAGCGGTATGTCGCTGCCCTTCCTGGACAACCGATTCGACACCGTGGTCAGTTTTCAGGTTCTCGAGCACGTGCCCGAACCTGGTCTGATGATGATGGAGATGGCGAGAGTGCTGCGCCCGGGAGGCGCGCTGGTCGTTACGGCTCCGCACATCTGGGGGGTGCACGAGGAGCCCCACGACTACTATCGCTTCACTCCCCACGGCCTTCAGTATCTCGCTGAGGGCTCCGGCCTGATGGTAGAGCGGGTTGAAGCGATGGCGGGATACTATGTCACCGCCGCGGCGCGGTTCTGCTACTGGCTGCAGGGCTTCGAGAAGTTGGGGCTGCACGCGCTGACACGGCCGTTGATGGCGATCGTCCAGCTAAAGGCCTTGGTGCTGGACAGGCTGCACCGCGTCGACGGTGATGCTTGGAATCACATCCTGGTCGCACGCAAGCCGGTTGCGCAGTGAGCTAACGTCGTGAGTGCTCTGCTGCTACTCGAACCACAACGCGTGGCCACGTCGCTGGCCGTCAGTGCGGCCAGTGCCGTTTTCGTGGGGTTGGTCGCATACTACGGATCTCCCCTGCACGTCCTGCTCGCTGCCGCCGGGATCTGCCTACTTGTGCTGACCTTGTTCTCCGCCAGCCGCACCCTGATCGCGCTGGTCACCGTCACCGCTCTGCTGCCTGCCTACCTCGTAGACGATGCGCGCATGCCCATGGGTTTGCGCCCGTGGGAGATCCTGTTGGCGGCGAGTGTGGTCTTCGCCTTCATCGATGTCATTTGGATCCGTCGCGGACAGATGCGGCACACCGCGATGGACGGCTTAGTGGCAGCATTTCTTTTGGTTGCCGTGCTCTCCGCCTTCGTCGGATCTCTTAGTGGAAACGGCGTCGACGTCATCCTCCGCAACCTGCGCTACCCCCTCTACTATGTGGCCTTTTTCGCCACTGTGCAGACGGTGACGCGGCAGCAGGCGATCGATCTCTTCGGGCCTCTGCTGATTGTCATGGGAGTCGGTGTCAGCGCCGAGTACATTTTCGAGTTCATCGGAGCCATCGATCTCTCGGCAGGGGAGCGTTTCGTGCGCATCGGCCGGCGGCAGGGTGTGATGCTGCCGGTGTCAATGCTGCTGCTGGCGAACCAATTTGTGCACGATCCCCGAAGATGGGGGCGGCCGCTACTGCTGGCGCTATTTCTGTTTGTTGGCCTCGGCTTTGCCCTCACTATGGGGCGCGGGATGTGGGCGACCTTCGGATTGGGTCTCGTTGTCACCGTGTGGTTGTGGCATAGCAGTCAACCGCGAGAGCGCCGCCGCGCCTGGAAGGGCGTCGGATTGGTCGTGGTATTGCTGGGCATGCTGACGGCCGCGGTGCTCGGCTTCCAGAAGATCACCGGGGCATCGATCTCGGCACACGCGGTGCAGCGCTCTCTGACCTTCGTCGACTACACTCGGGACGTTCAGGTGGTGTCGCGCCTGTTCAACTACGCCAACGCTCTTCAGAAGATTTCGGAATCGCCGATCCTCGGATCCGGCCAGGGCACGGAGCTGACTTCCTACACCTTCGATCCCCAGCTGGAGCGCTACGAGACCTGGACCTCGTGGACCCTGGATTCCCTCTACCTCACGCTATGGATGAAGATGGGGATCGCGGGGCTGTTGATCTTCACGTTGCTACTGCTGTTGGTGACGCGTCGGGCTCTGCAAGCCTTTCGCGTGAGCGCCGACGGGCGCACGCGGGCCTTCGCCGGGGGTGTCACTGCGAGCTTGGTGGCGATGGCCATGCTGGGTGTCAGCGACGCCTCCATGGTCGGAGGGAGGTTCGCCAGCGTTTTCGCTGTGATTTTCGGCTTGGTCATGGTGATCTCCGCTGATGTCGAGGAGGAACAGGGAAGAATGGAGAGGAAGGCATGAGTGACCGCCTGCAGGCGATCGCCGCACGCGAGCGGCGTCGAATCGTTGGCCTGATGACCGGTACGTCGGTCGACGCCGTCGACGCCGTACTGGCAGAAGTTTGGGATAAAGGCCCGCAACGGGGCTTCGACATTCTCGGTCACCGCACGGTGGACCTGCCTGCGGACCTGCAGAGCGAGCTCTTCCTTCTCTTTCAGCCCGACGCCTTGGTTGCTGATCTGTGTCGGGTGAACTTCCAACTGGGAGAGGTGCTGGCAGACGCGGCCCTACAGGTGATCGAACAGGCCAATATGTCCCCCGAAGACATCGATCTGATCGGCAGTCACGGACAGACCGTTCGCCACCTGCCCAACGGGTCTCCGGCAGCGACGTTGCAGATCGGCGAGCCGGCTGTGATCGCCGAGCGCACGGGGATCACCACCATTGCAGACTTTCGCCCTGCGGACATAGCCGCCGGCGGCCAAGGTGCGCCGCTGGTGCCTCTGGTGGACGCCCTATTGTTCAGCGATTCCGACCAAGGTCGGCTGCTGCTCAACATCGGTGGGATTGCCAACGTCACCGCCCTGCCGGCGGGTTCGGCTACGGATACCGTCACCGCCTTTGACACCGGTCCGGGAAACGTCCTCATCGACGGTGCAGTCGCCCACCTCACTGGCGGCTCCGAGCGATTCGATCGCGACGGCGAGCGAGCTGCCGCCGGCGGTGCTGACGAGACCTGGGTATCGACGCTGATGGCCCACGACTTCATCCAGAGAGAACCGCCCAAATCGACGGGCCGGGAGGAGTTCGGCACCGAGTTTCTCGCCACCTTCATGCAGCAAGCAGAGCTCTCACCCGCTGACCTGCTGGCGACTTTAACCTGTTTCACAGCGCGTTCCGTCGGACAAGGCATCAGCCAGCACGCCGATCCGGAGTGCAAGCTCAACGAGGTCTGGGTCAGTGGTGGCGGCGCCCACAATGGCACCCTGATGTCCATGCTTGAGGCCGAGCTCGCTCCTCGACAGGTACGCCCCATCGACGACCTGGGTGTGCCCGCCGACGCCAAGGAGGCCCTCGCCTTCGCGGTACTGGCCCACGAGACCATCGTTGACCGTCACGGCAATGTGCCGACCGCCACGGGAGCATCGCGACCCGCCGTACTCGGCAAGCTCTGCATGCCGGGCCTTGGCCCGCGCCGACCCGCCCGGCTTGCTGCTACCGCGCAGAGGGAGGAGGAGCGCAACATGGGTATGAAAGGGGAGTGGCGCACTCTCGTTCTCGGAGATGAAGAAGAGTGATCGTCGACACCCACGTTCACATCTGGGAGATCTCGGAGCAATACCCCATCGGTCCCACGGCGCCGAACTGGACCTCCGAACCAGACAGCGCCGCCACCGCCGACGAACTCATCGCCGACATGGACGCAAGCGGCGTAGACATGTCGGTCATCGTGCAGACCTCGTGGTCGACGTGGGACAACGGATACATGGCCGACTCCATGGAGCGCTTCCCCGATCGCTTCATCGGCCACGGCATGATCAATCCCCAGGACTGCGA
>JAYZFI010000031.1:0-82227 GCA_036336855.1 Candidatus Latescibacterota bacterium | reverse complement strand
CATGGTCACAATACGGTCACAATGGCCAGCGAGAGCTGATCACAAACAGATCGATTTCAAGGCCAGAACGACAACGGGATGCGCTTCTTCGATCAGCGCATCCCGTTGTTTTTGTATCACTTAAAGAGCTGGCGGGAACGTGTGGGAATCGAACCCACCCAGCGCCGGTTTCCCGACACCGCTACGGATTTGAAGTCCGCGGAGGCCACCAGGCTCCCATCCGCTCCCACGCTACTTTGGCAACTGCACTCCCGTGTCTAGGCTGCTAAGATTCAGCCGGCGCCCCGGCATTTCCGGGTACTGCAGTGGCAGGTTCCAAGTCAGCCGCCTCTCCGGCTCTGACCCCAGGCGTTCTATTACAAGCTCGATCTTCTTCGATTCGTCACTCACGATCGGCGTTTTGCGATCGGCGCGCCGGTTAGGAAAGAACACGCGATACACCACCTCGCCGTCGAGCACATCCATCTCCGGCCGGTCGAACTCGTAGGGATAGGGTCCTGCGGTGCCGCTCGGCAAATAGCGATTGCCCTCTTCATCGATCAGACAGGTACGCGCGCCGATGTCGGCGATCTGCGGCCTTAGCTCGGATTCCTGCGAGCTTATGTATACCGTGAACACCAGCCGGCTATAGCACGTGCGACCCCAGCGCTCGTCATAGGTGGAGCGCAGAAGTGGGTACTTGCGATCGGATACAATGCCCAAGAGCCGACGCACGTACTCGCCGCGCCAAACATTGAACTGCGCCCTTTCCAGTGGGTTCGTGAGATCAAACTGATCATTGACGTAAATGAGGTACTGGAAATAGAGGTTGTTTATGTCAGTGCCATCTTCCATCGGGTAGCTGCCGTCGATGAAAGCGTAGACCAGTTCGCGTAACCGGCTTTGCAGTTGCTCGTGCTCCAACCCCGCCTTCTCCGCCTCCGCGTAGAGTCTGCTGACCTCGTAGGCGAAGGTGCGGAAGGTGGCCTGCGCGAAGATGCCGTCAGCACCGGTGTGCGAGCGATTGACGACACGCCACACTATATCCTCGGTGACCTCAAAGGGTCCCGGTGGCTTCTCCTCTTCGCGTCCGCAGCCGCTGACCAAGGCCGCCACCCACGCGGCAAGAACGAGAACGCGCCGCCACCGGATCGTCACATTGACTCCAGGATGACGGCGCGTCAGCATCGCGTCTCGTTTCCGTAGGGAGATGGAATTGTGGTTTACCAGCTCACTCCTCGACTACCCACAACTTCACTGTTGCCTTGACCTCGGCTTCCACCTGGATCTCCACGTTGTACACGCCCAAGGCCCGAATCGGCTCTTCCAAGTGCACTTTACGGCGATCGATGTCATGACCCTGTTCCTTGAGCAGGTCGGCGATGTTCTGCGCCGTAACCGATCCGAACATCCGATCGCCCTCGCCCACCTTCACCTGCTGGGTGAGGGAGGCCTTCTCCAGGGTCGCCGCCAGCACCTCGGCGCTGCGCTGCTCGCGCTCGGCGACGGCCTCGAACTGGCGTCGCTGGGTTTCGAACTGGGCGACGTTGCTGTCGGTGGCCACCAGTGCCTGGCGCTGGGGAATCAGGTAGTTGCGCGCGTAGCCCGCCGTCACCTTGACGATCTCACCTGACTTGCCTACGCGATCGACATCTCTGAGTAGAATGACCTTCACGACAATACCATCCTATGAATGTGTTGAGTCCTGTCGTTCCTGTCGGCAACTGCCGCCGCTGATCAATTCGGTTGCGACACTGCGTCGCCGTGCCGGCGGTGTCCCAAGCGCCGCCAGTCGAACCAAGTGTCCATCAATCCTATGCCGGCCAAAGCCAGCACGGAGACCCCGGAGGTGAAGACCAGCAGAGCGTAGACCAGCACCTCAAGAAAGCGCTGCACCTGCATGCGCCGCATGAGCCAGCGTGCTACCGCCAAGCCCTGCACGGCGTAGAGCACGCTGAGCACCAGCAACCCATTGACCGCCAGCCCGGAGATCAGCCCCTCGTCGGCGAGGAAGCTCATCGCTAGACAGACGATAAGCGCCCAGATCAACGTCTCCCACAAGCGCCATCGGTGCAGGGGCACCGCCGCCGGCACTTGGGTACCGAAGCGGGGGCCGACGGCCTCTGCCACGCGATAGCCGAGCACGGCTACCATCAGCAGTGACAGATACGCGGTTCCGGGCAACACCGCCAGCATGGTTTCCACCAGCTGCTCGAGACTCACCGTATCGGGCAGCGGCGCCTCCGTTCCCACCTCCTGGAGCGCCGGCACCCAGCTGTCGACTAGATCCCGCGTCGGCAACATTTCTCCATGGAGGGCGCCCAGCAGCAACAGTCCGAGTCCCGCGCCGGGGATCGAGGCCGCGGCGATAGCATCGCCGTAGCTGCGTCCCCGCTCGACCTGAACCGCCGCCAGCCAGCCAATGAGGGGCGCCGACATCAGCACCCACTGAAAGGGCGCGGCCATGGACAGCAGCAACGGGATCAGCGCCGGGAACGCCATGCGTCGGGCACCGTAACGCCGCGCCCCAATCAGCATCGCCGCTACCAGGGTCAGACTTCCCAGCAGGTGGAACATAAATCAGACCTCCGGGTTCTGTCGCGAGCCGTGGTTCCCGCCATCCGCCGTCTTATTCGTTCGCGTCCTGGTCGCTGGCGGCGGCAGCCTCGCCCATGGGCGCTTCAGCGACGGCAACGTCACCGTCAGCCCCCGCCTTAGGAGCGTCAGCCTCCACCTTAGGAGCCACGGCGCCATCACGGCTGTCATAGCGGGCAGCGCCTTCGCGCGGACCGTCACCGTCCTCGCGCCGGTCACGACGCGGACCACCCCTATGGCGATCCCGGCCCCCGCGATCGGGAGGGTTGTAGATATAGACATTGTCCGGCGCCAGCGCCGGCACGCGGATGAATTCCCCGTCCACGGCGACGATGAGATGGCGCAGCACCGATTCGTCGAGCTTTAGCGCCGACTCCAGCTGATCGAGGACTCCCGGGGCGCCCTGCAGCTGGTAAAGCACGTAGTAGCCCTGCTGGAGCCCGTTCAGCGCCGGCGTCGTGTAGGCCATCTTGCGCAGGCCCCACCTGTCAAGGTTGACTACCTCGGCACCGGTGGCCTCGAGCTGCGTTTTATACTTCTCTACCGTCGTCTCCAGAGAACTTTCGCCCACCTGGGGATCGAGGATGAGGACGAGTTCGTACTTCTTCACCATTGGTTACGCCTTTATAAGAGATTCAGGCCGTATTGCACGAAGAGAGGAGCGAACACGAGCGAGATTACCGACATCAGCTTGATTAGGATGTTCATCGACGGCCCGGAAGTGTCCTTGAAGGGATCGCCCACAGTGTCACCCACCACGGCGGCCTTGTGTGGCTCGGAGCCCTTGCCGCCCATGTTTCCCTCCTCGATCCACTTCTTGGCGTTGTCCCAGGCGCCACCGCTGTTGGCCATCATCAGCGCCAGCAGTACGCCGCTGACAGTGGCGCCAGCGAGCATGCCGCCGAGAGCGACGGGGCCCAGCACGAAGCCCACCACCAACGGGGCGAGCACGGCGGTGAGGCCGGGCATGATCATCTCGCGCAACGCCGCCACCGTGGCGATGTCGACACAGCGGCGGGTGTCAGGCTTGCCCGTGCCTTCCATGAGACCGGGGATCTCGCGGAACTGGCGCCGCACCTCCTCAATCATAGCAAAGGCCGCTTTGCCCACAGCGGTCATAGTCATGGCCGCACCCAAATAGGGGATCATGGCCCCTAGGAACAAGCCGATGACGACGCCGGGCGTGGTTACGTCGATGATGAGCTCGACACCGCCCATAGCTTCGCGCACCGTCGACGCATACGCCGAGAATAGCGCTAGCGCCGTCAGCGCCGCCGAGCCAATGGCAAAGCCCTTGCCGATGGCAGCGGTGGTATTACCCAGAGAATCCAGACTGTCGGTGATCTTACGAGTATCCGGCCCGAGACCGGCCTGCTCGGCGATACCGCCGGCGTTGTCGGCGATGGGGCCGTAGGCATCCACCGCCATGGTCACGCCTACCGTGGCGAGCATGCCAACAGCAGAGATGCCGATGCCGTAGAGGTCAGCGTGGTAGTAGCCGAGGCCGATGGCGACGGCGATCCCAACAACGGGCAGCGCCACCGACTCCATGCCCACGGCGAGGCCGGAGATGATATTGGTCGCAGAGCCTGTCTTGGAGGCTTCGGCGATGGCCCGGATCGGCTTGCCTGCCGTGTAGTACTCGGTGAGCAAGCCTATGGCGATGCCCGCCAGCGATCCGAAGAACACAGCATAGAACGCGCCGTCCTTGAGGCTCAGGACGTCCTTGGTCACCCAAGCGCCGACCATCATTAGCGCCGCTGACAGGAAGGTCGCATAACGCAGGGCAGCCCCCGGATTGATGTTCTGCATCAGCTTCACGCCGAAGACTCCCACCAGAGAGGCTAACAGGCCAACCATGATGACGGTGAGAGGGTACGACATGGCAGCCAGTCGTACGGCACTGTCATCATTGCCCCCCAGCGTCGTCAGTAACGCCGATGAGCCTGTGGCTGCGATAGCGATGGTGGCAATCACCGAGCTCACGTAGGACTCAAAGATGTCGGCGCCCATGCCGGCCACGTCGCCTACGTTGTCGCCCACATTGTCGGCGATCACCGCCGGGTTGCGGGGATCGTCTTCGGGGATGTTCTGCTCCACCTTACCCACGAGGTCGGCACCGACGTCGGCGGACTTGGTGAAGATGCCACCGCCGACGCGGGCGAACAGGGCGATTGACGAGGCTCCCATGGCGAAGCCGTTGATCGTGGCGGCGTTGTTCGGATTCTCCCAGATGCCAAAGGCCTGCGCCAGACCGCCAATGCCGAGAAGTCCCAGGCTGGCGACGGCGAGTCCCATGACAGCGCCACCGGCGAAGGCGACGCTCAGCGCCGGACCCTGACCGCGATCACTGGCGGCTTGCGCGGTGCGGCTATTAGCACGGGTCGCCGCTTTCATTCCGGAGAACCCGGCAATAATGGAACAGGCGGCTCCGGCCAAGAACGCCAGCGCCGTTTGGGTGTCCACCCCCCACAGAAGCAGCAGGAAGACAGCGGCAATGAACACCAGCAGGATCGTGTACTCGCGACGCAGGAAAGCCATGGCGCCTTCGTGAATCGACTCGGCGATCTCCACCATCTGTTCGTTGCCCGCATCCTCCTTCTTAATCTGGGTGTAGATGATGAAGGCGACGATCAGCCCCGCCAAGCCGAGGTAGGGGGCATTGGTCGTCCAGGCTAGCTCCATATGATTTGCTGTTCTCCCACGGTCCGCGCACTCCGGCGTGCGACCTGTGAATGATGGATTGTCATCGCCACGCTCACGCTTCGTCGGAAGCTTCTCGTGACAACGACGGGTACCCGTTGAATCGGTTCATCGCCGGCTCCACCCCCTCGGCAAGCCAGCAGCGGGCCGCTATGCAGCCCCGCTCGATCAACCCCGTGACATCCTCGCCGACGGCAAAGGGCTGCAGAACAAAGTCGGTGTCGGTCTCGTTTTCCGGCACTGGCCCGACGCCGAGGCGCAGACGCGCAATCTGTTCGCTGTGCAAGCTCTCGAGCACCGACGCCAGTCCGTTGTGGCCGCCGTCGGATCCTCCACGCCGGAGCCGCACGCGTCCGAAGTCGAGGAGAAAGTCGTCGAGAACGACAAGCATCTCTTTGTTCTCGAAGGTCAGATTTTGCCGGAGCCTCGCCACCGCCCTGCCACTGCGATTCATGAAGGTAAGAGGCTTAACCAGGCAAACTTCTTCGTCGTCACAGGCGAGCCGGGCCGTTACTGCAGTGTCGACGCCGGTCCAGCGGCCTGCGCCTTCGTCAGCGAGCTGGTCGACGACGAGAAAGCCAATATTGTGGCGGGTAAGCTCGTACCGCGACCCGGGATTGCCCAGTCCGACGATGACCCGCACCCCTCTGCCCTACTCCGAGTCGCCGCTGCCGTCACCGGTACCCTCATCATCGCCCTCGGCAGTAGGCTCTTCTTCGCCCTCGACATCCTCCTCACCTTCCCCGGCGGCCTCGGCGGCCTCGGCCTCCTCCTCCTCGACAGTGAGGCGCGGCGCGAGCACGCTGACGATAGTTACGCCGGGGTCAGTGGTAATGCGACTCTCCGCCTCCAGCAGATCGGAGACGTGAATGCTCTGGCCGATTTCCAGATCGGAGATGTCGATCTCCACGCGCGACGGCATCTCCGAAGCGACACAGGTCATCTCGATGTTGGTCATACTAGTCTGCACCGCGCCGCCGCCGACGCTCACACCCACAGGCTCGCCCGTCGTCGACAAGGGCACGGCAATGCGCAACTCCTCGTCGGAGTCGATGCGCAACAGGTCGACGTGTAGAATGTCGCCGCGCACCTTGTGGTACTGGATCTCTTTGACCACAGCGCTTTCGCCGTTGACGACGAAGATCGCGTTCTGGCCACCGGCAGCAAGCACGCGTTCGATGCTGCGCGCCTCCCCCTTGAACGAGACCGGCTCCTGTTTGTGACCGTAAACGACGCCGGGCACCTTGCCCTGCTCCCGGCGCAGGCGGCCCACCGGCCCCTTGCCGCGCTCTTCGCGGGGCTCGATCTCGAGCTCGATGGTCTCGCGCTTGTGAATCTTCAAACCGACGGCCATTGGTCTTGTCTCTTCTGCGATTTCACAATCGCGATGTAGAGCGCTTAGGAACGCAGCGCGATGGTAGTTGGCTGCCCGGCGAGGACTCGAACCTCGATAAACGGACCCAAAACCCGTTGTCCTACCAGTTGAACGACCGGGCAACCTGAACTCGGGTGCCAGCGGGTGAAGGCGGCGGTCGACGCGCTCACCTCCCTCGCATCGCCCTACAAAGAAAAACCGGCAATCCTGCCGCACTCAGCTTGTCGGCTGCGCGCTGCGCGGAGGGCCGGTCATCGTAAATCCCGTACACCGTGGATCCGCTACCCGACATCGACTGGGCTAGCGGTTGGGTGTCGGCCAGCAGGGAGCTGGCCCGAGCGACGATGGGTTTGGCACGTTCGACGGAGGACTGAAAATCGTTTTCAAGCACTGCAAACAGTCCCTTCGCGTCGACTCGCCCGCCGCGAACAGAGCGCATGAGTATAAGGTACGGAGTGGATTCTGACAACACGGATGCCTCGTCGTAAGGTCCGGACTGTAGCTGTCCGTAGGCCCAGGCGGTGTCCACTTGTACTTGGGGGAAAACGAGCAGATAGTGGGCATTTGTCTGCAGCCAGTGCAGCGGCTGCACCCGGTCGCCACGGCCGGTGACCCAGGCGGTTCCGCCGATGACGGCGAAGGGGACATCCGAGCCCAGCTGCTCACCAAGGGCGGCCAGAGCGTTGGGATCCAGTGGCAACCCCGCCCGTTTGTTGAGGGCGCGCAGCACCGCGGCGGCATCGGCGCTGCCCCCACCCAACCCGGCTCCGGCGGGGATGCGCTTGGTCACCTCGATACGGCAGGGCGGACCCGCGACCTCAGACAGATACAGCTCGGCGGCGCGCAGGGCGAGGTTGTCCGGGCTCTCTAGGTCGGGATCGGAGCAGCTTAGTTGTAGACGGTCGGCGGGGCTTACTAATACTTCGTCGCACAGGTTCACCGCCTGGAACACGCCAGCGATCTCGTGAAAACCGTCAGCCCGACGCCCCAATACTTTCAGGCCCAGGTTCAGCTTCGCCGGTGCGGTTTCCCGAATGTGCGTAAGTGACTGCTCTTGCAAGGTCTTGCCCAATCTCTGTTGACCAGTAATGAAGCGAAGGATATACTCGTGCGTGCCCACTCTTGACGCCAATTCTGCCACATTGACACGCCCACGAACCCGCCTCACGCTCCTATTCCTGGTCGCTTTGCCCGTCATGGCCAGCGCCAACGCTAAGGACGGGTTCGAGCTCGCCCGTAACCTCTTCCGCGACGCCGAGGACTACGCTACAGCTTCTGCCCTGTTCGCTGACTTTATCCGCAATTACCCTGGCGACAGTCACCTCGCCGAAGCGCGGCTTATGCTCGCTCGCTCCTACGCTCGCAGCAGGCGCTGCGGCGAGGCGGTCACTGCCTACAAAGAATTCTACCAGCGCCACCCCGACGACCTCTCCACCGCCGAGGCCCGCCGTGAACGCGCAGCCTGCTTCGAGGAGCTCGGAGAGCATCAGCGAGCCGGTGCCGCTTACGAGGAGATCCAGCACCTGCATTCAGCCAGTGCCTTCGCCGGGCCCGTACTGCTGTCGGCAGCCACCGCGTACACCCGGGGAGGCGATGTCGATGCCGCCCGGACCGTCTACGCCCGCTTGCTCCAGGAGTACACCGACGCCTCGGCAGCGCGACGCGGCCGCTATCAGTTGGCTAAGCTGCACCTGGCCTCCGGCGATCCCGCCGGCGCGCAGCTGCTGCTGCAGCACGTAATCGGCTCAGCTCCCGACAGCGAAGAGACCCGAGATGCCCTGCTGCTAGCGGGACGCATCCATCTGTTCGTCGGTCGCGCCGCTGAAGGCGCCGCCGCATTCTCCGAGTTGCGCCGTCGCTTCGGCTCCAGCCCCCACGCCGACACCGCCTTGGTGGAAGTAGCCGCCGACCATGTCGACCGCGGGCGTTTCGCGCAAGCCGTCGATTCCTACGGCAACGCCGTCAACAGGGTCCGCAATCTCGCCCTGAAACAGCGCGCTCGTCTCGGCCACGCCGACGCGCTGCGCCGCGCCAGCCGTTTCGCCGATGCCCTCGAGGTCTACATCGCTCTGGCGAGCGAGCTACCCACCGACTCGCCGGTGCGGGCCTCCGCTCTGCTCGGCGAGGCTGTCTGCCTAGGACGGGTGGGCCAGCCAGCATTGGCGGTGGCGCGCTTCTTCCAGCTCGTGCAGCCCACCGACGAACTCACCGCTGTCAACACCGGCGCCCTGCGCGAGCTCGGTGCTCTCTATCGCCGGCAGGGCGATCTGGCGCGGGCCATCTCCTGGTTCCGCCGGTATCTCGAAGAAGCCGAACGCCGCTCGGACACTTTCCCGGAGCCGGCAGCGTGGGTGCAGAGCACCCGCCTTCAGCTAGCCCAAGTCTACGCCGCCGCCGGCTACTTCGACGAAGCTGTGCGGCTATTCTCTCAGCTCACCCGCCACGCCGGGGCGCTGGCTGCCGAGGCTCAGTACGGCTTGGCCAGCGCCTACGAGGGCTCCGGCGCTCGGTCTCTGGCGGTGCGCGAGTACGAAGTCTTTCTCGAGCGCTTTCCGGGTCACCGGCGTGTCGCAATGGTGCGCGAGCGCGTCGAGTACCTACGCGAGTTCACCGTCTCCGACACCCAGGGCCTGAATCGCGCCCTGCAGCAAGTCCTCATCGACGATCTCTCCGGCACCTCGCGCCGGCAGGTGCTCTACGATCTTGCCAGCGCCCTCCACGCCTTCCAGGACTACAGCAATGCCGTGCGCACCTGGGAAACCTACACCGCCGCCTATGTCGACGACCCCAGCGCTATGGAAGCTCGATTCTACCTCGCCGACTGTCTCTACCGGCTGGCGCGGAAGCGCGAGATCGAAGGCACCGAAATGGTCGCCGACTCGCTGCGCGCCATAGCCATACAGGAGGACCGATTGCTCGCCTCCACCGAGCCGGCCTCGCGCTGGTCACGGTTGGCGCAACTGCGGCTCGTTGAGTTCACCGACAGCTTAGAGAGTGGCTATGACGCCTTTCTCAAACAGCACCCCACCAGCGATGAGAACGCTCCCGCCCGGCAGCGCGCCCTGCTCGGCCTCGGCGATGCTCGACGTCGTTCCGCCAGCGCCAATGGCACCGGTCCCAGCCCCGCCATCGACGCCTATGATCAGTTGCTGATGGAAGCCGGGGAAGCTTCCTCTCCCCTCACCGCACGCGCGCGCTTCGGGAAAGCGTTGGCCACCCTTGAGGGCGGATCGCAGTCCGCTTCGATTGACTCTCTCAACGCCCTGCTTGTACAGGTGCCCGGATCGGATCTGCAGCCCGAAGTTCTATTTGTGTTGGGCCGGGCCTTGCGGCAAAGCGGCCGGCCGCAGGAGAGTGCGGCTCGGCTCAGCGAACTGTTGCTCGCCTTTCCCGCCTTCGACCGCCGGCGCGCCGCCAAGGAAGAGCTCGCTAACGCATATCTCGAGCTCGGGGACTTTCTCCGCGCTGCCGATTCCTTCAGGCATCTCGCCGACAGCGACCCCGCCGGAGATGTTCAAGGCGGCCTGCGGCAACGCCTGGCCCGGGCTCTGGCCGGGCAGAACGACCTCCGGGGCGCCCTACGGGTTTACGACGAACTGCTCGCCGCCGGTGCCAGCGCCACCGATAGCCTGCACTTCGAGCGCGGCCAGCTGCTACGCCGCCTGAACCGCCCAACCGAGGCGATCGAGTCCTTCCACCGCATAAGAAACGGGCCCCTGGCCGCCGACGCCGCACGGCACGCCGCTGATTTGCTCTTTGCCGACAACCAGTGGAATCCGGCACTGACCGCCTACGCACTCTTGGCCGATGCCGAGGGTGCCGATGCCGAGCTCGTTGCCCGGCGTGTTCTCTGTCTTTTCGAGCTTGGCCGCGTCGACGAGGGCCGCAAGGCGGCGCGTCAATTCGACAGACGCTTCGACGGCACGGACGTCGGCAACTGGCCGTCATTGTTCCGCATCCACGAGGCGCGCCATTTGCTGCAACAACGCGATTATGAGCGCGCCCTAAAGATTCTCGACGACATCGGCGACAAAGACACCGCCAGTGCCCCTGTTCCCGTCACTGATGCCCCCCTGCTGCTGCGCCGCATCGCCGCCGATCCGTGGGGCGCCGCCGCGTTTTACGCTGCGACGGCGCGCTGGGATCAGGGGCGTAGTGAACCATCGGAGGAAGGTATCGCCAGGGCGCTCAAGGCGCAGTCCGACTTCGTCTCTCGCCATGGCGCCAGTCCCTTTGCTCCCGACGTCTACTTACGTCTGGCCAATTTCCATTTCACGATTGGCAGGATGCTGCCCGCCGCCGGTGCCTACCGCAGCGTCGTCGACGCATCCTTGGCCACCCTCGAGCAGAAGCACGATGCAGTGTGGAAATTGTTGGAGAGTTACGAGCGCCTCTTCGAGTGGACCGACGCCATGCGCGTGGCGCGCCGCATCGTCGACGACTTTCCCGGGCATCCCCGCATCGGCGAGTTACCGTTGGAGATTGGCTACATCCTCAAGGAAACCGGCCAGTACGCCGACGCCATCGCTCAACTCGAGAAGGTGCTCGACGAGCTAGTGGGCAACGACGCCGCCGAAGCCCGGTTCTATATTGGCGAGTGTTACCAAAACACCGGGCGCTACCGCGAAGCGATTCAGTTCTTCTACAGCGTCTCCTTCCACGGCAACGACGCCTCCGCCGGCTGGATCAACTCCGCCGACTTCGAACGCGCCGCCTGTCACGAGGAGCTCGACGAAGCCGCAACGGCCCGCACCATCTATGAGCGAATCATCCAGCGCGAGGGCAACAACAGCGACTACGCCAAGCTCGCCCAGCGCCGCATCGACCAGCTGAATCTTACCGGGGCGCCCCCCTCTCCGCGTGGTTCGGAGTAAGGATTACGCATGGATACGGCACTACTCCGCAATATCCCGCTCTTTGAAGACCTCGACGAGGACAACTTCGTCGCCATCGAGCGAGTGACCATCGCCCGATCGTATGACAAGGACCAAGTTATCATCCTCGCTGAAGAGGAGGGAGACTCGCTGTTCATCATCTCCTCTGGCCAGGTGAAAGTCAGCATCGTTTCCGAGAACGGTCGCGAGGTCATCCTCTCGCTGCTCGGCGAAGGCGCCGTGTTCGGCGAACTTTCCCTGCTAGACGGCAAGCCTCGCTCGGCCAACGTAGTGGCCACCGAAGACACCGAACTCTACATGGTGCGGCGTTCCGACTTTCTCCAACTCATTTACAAGGTACCGCAGATCGCCATCGGCCTGCTCGCCGAGTTGGCGGCGCGACTGCGCAAAACGGACCTCAAGATCGAGGGGCTTGCCCTGCTCGACGTCACCAGCCGTGTCTCCGAGACCCTCCTTCAGCTGGCCGACGAGCAGGGATCGCAGACCAAGAAGGGGGTCACCCTGGAATCGCGACCTACCCACCAGCAACTGGCCAATATGTCAGGTACCACCCGCGAGACCGTGTCCCGGGTGCTCAAGCGGTTAGAGAACCAGGGCTACATCATCACCAAAGGCCGATCCATCACCATTCTTCGCGACGGATCCCAGTAGGCCCCCTCGCCTAGCGCTATGGCCCGCGACATCCGCCTCCTTCTGCTTACCCAGGATCGCCGCGTCTGCAACGCCGTCAACGAGGCCCTGGAGACTCCCCGGCGGGAGGTGATCGAGGTGCGCGAAGCAGCACTACTGCCGGCGCTACTTGACCGAGGCGCCGATCTGCTTCTTATCGATCTCGGCCTGCCCACCCGTTCCCTGCAAGCCATCGCCGGCAAGCTCGCCGAACGCCCCGACCTTCCCGTCCTTGTCCTCACTACTGGCGTTACCGAGGTCTGGGACCGGCTATCGCGGGGCTCGCCGCTAGAGCGCGCGGTGCGCGCGCCCTTTGCCCCCGACGATCTGCGCGTCGCCGTCGACGACCTGTGTGAGCGGGGTCGCTTCCTCCAAGACCGCCTGGTGGGGCAGTCGCCGATCATCCAGTCCTTGCGCGACCAGATTCTCCTAGTCGCCCCGACACCGATGAGTGTTCTCATCACAGGCGAGAGCGGCACCGGCAAAGATGTCGTCGCCCAGACTTTGCATCATTACGGAGGCCGCGACGATATGCCCTTCCGGCCCATCAACTGTGCCGCCATCCCAGAAAATCTGCTAGAGAACGAGCTCTTCGGTCACGAGAAGGGCGCCTTCACCGACGCCCGCGAGCGCCACCGCGGTATCTTCGAGCAGGCCGACGGTGGCACTGTGTTCCTCGACGAGATTGGTGAGATGAGCCTGTCGGCCCAGGTGCGGCTACTGCGGGTCCTCGAAGATCGCAAAGTCACCCGGGTCGGCGGTGATCGCGAGCTGCCCGTGGACGTACGCGTTATCGCCGCCAGCAACCGCGACCTGCGCGATGCCCTCGAGAGCGGCGAGTTCCGTCGTGACCTTTACTATCGACTCAAGGTGGTGGAGCTGTCGCTGCCGCCGCTGCGCCAGCGACGCGAAGATATCGAGCTGCTTCTCGATCACTTCGTCGAATTGCACACCCAGAGCAGCAAGACGCGGGGTTTTGCCGGATTCAGTCATGAGGCGCTGCAGGTGTTACTCGAATATGGATGGCCCGGCAACGTGCGCGAGCTGCGCAATCTGGTGGAGCATCTCGTTTTCCTCGGTCCGCGCCGTCAGGTAATCCCGGAAGACCTCTTTCCCCATCTCGAAAGAGACGTCGTCTCCGCCCATCGCCACCTGCCGGTAGCGACCAACAAGACCCCCGATCAATCCGAGCGCGAGCTCATCTACTTCGCTCTCCTCGACCTCAAACGGGAAGTCGCCGAATTGCGCCACTTGATGGAATCTGGGGTGGACGCTTCCGCCGCCAGCAGACGCGCCGTCTACCCCATGGTGAGGACCGACACCCCCGTGGAGCTCGACGCCATGGACGCCTCGCCCCTAAAAGGCCGCATTGTAGAACCGGCGGCAGAGCCCGCCGAGGAAGGCGTGCGTTCGCTGAAAGAGCTCGAGCGCGACGCCATCGTGAAAGCCCTGCAGGAAGTGAGGGACAACCGTCGAAAGGCGGCAGAGTTACTCGGCATCGGGGTGCGCACCCTGTATCGCAAGCTCGACGAGTACGGTCTCAAGTGATCCCCGCTTCGTGCACGCTCCTTGTCCGCCGGCGCAGCGTCTTCGTTGTCGGCGTCATCCTGCTGGCTGCCGTTGCCGCGCCCTCTCACGAGAAGGGCGACCTCTCCGCCCCGCAGGAGCTGAGCCACGCCTTTCGCAATGTTCACGAATCGGTAGCCCCCGCCGTCGTGCTGGTACGTACCTCGGGTGATCTAAGCCATCGCTTGCCGCGCTTTCACCCACCCATCGGCCCCCAAGACGAGGCGCCGTTCTCTGGCCTCGGATCGGGAGTTATCGTCGACTCCGCCGGCTACGTGCTGTCAAACCACCACGTGGTGCGCGAAGCTGACACCATCTATGTCACCCTCAATGATCGACGACGCTTTCACGCCGAGGTCGTCGGCGTCGACTCCCTCATCGACATCGCCCTACTCAAGATCGATGGCGAAGACCTGCCCGTGGCACCCCTGGGCAACTCCCGGGATCTGCTCATCGGTGATTGGGTCGTCGCCATCGGCTACCCCCTAGGCATGGGCGCAACCCTCACCCACGGCATCGTCTCCGCTCTGGGCCGCCAGGCCGATGTGATCCCCGGCGAGTACGGTATCGAGAGCTTTATCCAGACTAATGCTGTAATCAATCCCGGCAATTCCGGCGGACCTCTGCTCGATCTCGATGGCCGGGTCGTCGGAATTAACGCCGCGATCTCCACCAAGACGGGATACTTTATCGGCTACGGTCTCGCCGTGCCCGTCGATCTAGCCCGCGAGGCCATGAGGGATTTTCTTGAGCACGGCCGCACCGTACGCGGCTATCTCGGCATTCGCATGCAGTCGGTGGACGACCTGCTTGTGAGAGAGCGGGGCCTCGAGCTCGATCCACCGGCCGGTGTGTACATCAGTGGCACCCTCGACGATTCCCCCGCCGGGCGCAGTGAGTTGCAGGTCGGCGATGTGATCCTGTCCGTGAATGGCGATCCCGTGAACAGCTCCAACCAGGTGCAAACCCAAATCTATCAGCTCGACCCAGGCGATTCAGTGGCACTAGAAATCTGGCGAAACGGCGCCACCGCCACCGCGATGGTCGTTCTCGGCGAACGCGAGACCGACCATCGTCTGGCGCAGGCGCGCCGACGCGTCACCCGACTCGGCCTCACTGTGGAAGTCCTCGACAGCGTGCGCGCCGACACCCTCGGCTTTACCCCTGGTGTGGCGCGGGAACTCGGCCTCAAAGTCGTCGATCAGGCCGTCGTCGTCGTCGCCATCGATCCCGATGGCGATGCCGCAGCCAAGGGCATCCGGGTCAACGACGTCATCACCGAGATCGACCAAACCGTGGTCTCGTCCTTGGATCAGTTCATGAAGTCGATCTCGCAACTTCGCGACGGCGAAGCCGCCTTGTTCTGGCTGTGGCGCGAAGATGGTGGGATCGACGTGCGTACTCTGCGCATTCAGCCCGCCGAATAGGGGGTTAGTCCCGGTCAATGCCCGATCTGTCCCTCGCCAAAGGCGCCGACGCCTTGCTGATGCTCGGAGACTCGGAGCGCATCGCCGACCTGTTCTACGCCACCGGCTTCCGCGCCCCCGACCCGTTTCACTACATCGCCACCCCGGATCGGGCCTGGGTGCTGGTGAAGGATCTCGAACTTGACCGCGCCCGCCAGCAAGTGCGCGACGCCGAGGTGCTACCCCTGAGGTGCTACGAAGCGGCTCGTCACCAACAGGGCGACAACGCAGCGCCGGGGGGTGTGATCGCCGACGTCCTGCGCGAGCTCGATCTGCACTCTCTGCAAGTGCCCGCCTACTTCCCCGTCGCGACCGCAGACGATCTGCGCAACGCCGGTTTCGAAATCACGGTCGTCGGCTCGCCGTTGTTCCCGAATCGGGTGATCAAAACGGAAGCAGAGGTGGAGGCGATTTCCAACTCTCTCGCCGCCGCCGAATCGGCCATGTCCGTGGCCATCGACGCGATTCGCAGCGCCGAGATTAGAGACAACCTACTCGTGCTCGGCGGCGAGCCCCTGACGTCGGAAGCGGTGCGCCGACTCATCCACCATACTTTGCTCGAATCCGACTGCAGAGCCGATCACACTATCGTCGCCGGGGGCGAGCAGGCCATCGACCCTCATCAGGACGGTCATGGCCCATTGCCGGCGCACGCGCCTATCATTGTTGACATCTTTCCGTGCTCGGCCCTCACTGGCTACTACGGCGATATCACCCGCACCGTGGTACGCGGCACCGCCTCGGTAACCGCGCGCGAGCTCTACGATAGCGTCGCCGCCGCCCAGGCCTTCGCCCTGGAAACCGTGGCCGACGGCGTCGACGGGCGTCTCGTCCATGAGGGAGTGAGCCAGCACTTCGTCGATGCCGGATATAAGACCGGTGAAAAGGACGGCCGGATGCAGGGCTACTTCCACGGTACCGGTCACGGTCTCGGTCTGGAGATTCACGAGGCACCTTTCATGTCGCGGCGCTGCGATCCGTTGCGCACCGGTCAGGTGGTCACCATAGAGCCCGGTCTGTACTACGCGGGAATCGGCGGGGTGCGCATCGAGGACGTCGTCGTTATAGAGAACGGAGGCTGCCGCAACCTCACTTCCTTCCCCGAGGTCTTCGAGCTCTGATCTCAACACCGTCGGCGAACTCCCCGCTGTCGCCAGAGGTGCTGCGTTTTCTCTCCTCCTCCCCGGGCGGCGCTGAGCTGCTCAAACGCTCTCGCGAGCTGCGTGACGAGCCCGCTTGGCGCGTCCTGGAACAGTTGCAGCGCCACAGCAACCGCGAGCGCGCCCGCGCCGCCTACACCGTTTGCACGCAACGGCGACGTGCCGCTGACAAGTTCGGAGTTCTGCACGAACAGCTGTTCTTCGACGATGAGAGCCTGCAGATGGCTTCGTCCCTTCCGGTAGCTCGCCACCGAGCCTGCCGCTTCGTCGCAGGAGTCCCTGTCGTCGACCTTTGCTGCGGCGCCGGCGGTGATCTCATCGCTTTGGCTGAGCGTGGCCCCGTCGTCGGCGTTGAGCACCAATCGGAGCGCGCCTTCATGGCGAGCCTGAACGTGCAGACGGTGCCGGAGCCTCGTGCCCTCATCGTCGTCGGAGACGCCATCGCGCCGCCAGGGCGCGGACCCGCCCTGTTCGTCGACCCTGCGCGGCGCGCGCAGGGTCGGCGCGCTCGTTCCATCAACGACTACCTCCCCTCCCTCTCTCATCTCGACAGCTGGCGCCGCCATTTCGAGCAGGTCGTCATCAAGCTCTCGCCCGCAGTACTCGAAATTGAACTGCCGGCGGAGGGGGAGCTCGAATTCGTCTCCTGGCGGGGCCAGTGCCGGGAAGCTGTACTCCACCTCGGTAACCAGGACGGACCCCGGCGCCGCGCCAGCCTACTCTTGCCCGAGAAAGACGGTCGTGAGTCGCCAGCGGCCCTATACCTGCACAGCGACACTGACACCCTTCCTCCCATCGAGGTCGCGACGCCCGGCGCGTACGTGTACGAGCCCGACGCCGCGCTTGTGCGTTCGCACCTTCTCCCCCTGCTGGCCTCCGATCTCGACGCCTGGCTACTCGCTCCGGGAGTCGCTTACCTGAGCTCTGATCGGGGTTCGGCCACTCCCTGGGCGCGCCGGTTCCGTGTGATGGACTGCCTCCCCTACTCCCGCAAGTCCCTGCGGCGCACGCTGACGGTGGGAGGCTTCCGTCCCACCGAGATATTGCGGCGACACTTCCCCATCGAACCCGCTCAGCTCCGACAACGCTTGGGCCGCTTCGAGACCTCCGCCCGGCCTGTATCCCTGCTCTGCACTCGCCTCGAGGGGCGACCCGTGATCCTCATTTGCGAACCCCAAGGCGAATGAGCACGTTCTAAACTTGGCGTCAGAAAACCACCTGTATCTCGGGGTTTCTATGAGAGGAAAATTCGCAATCGGTTCGGTCATTATCGGCCTCGGGGTCATCTTCCTCATCTTCACTGGCGTGCAGCAGTCGGCAGCGCGTCACATGACCTTGGACATGTTGCTTGAGCAATCGGTGACAGAGCTCGACGGACGTCGTATTCAGCTTGGGGGGTGCACGGTGGTCGTGGGCTCCATCGAATGGGACGCCTACCGTCATCGGCCCGAGTTTCTTGTCACCGACGGGGAGCGCAACCTGCAAGTGCGCTACACCGGCAATGCCGTCCTTCCCGATACCTTCCAGGACCGCGCCCAAGTCGTCGTCGAGGGACTCTACGTCGCCGGCGGCGGCGAACCCCAGTTCGAAGCCGAGATCGTCTTCGCCAAGTGCCCGTCCAAGTATGAGGGCCAGAGCTACGACGATCACGTCGGGGCTCTGGACGTGGAAAACTCGTCCTGACGCCCTCGGCTCCCCCTCTTCCTTCCGCCCTGGCCTGCTGCTGTGGTTGACGTCGGCTACTTCGCGCTCTGTCTAGCGTTGGCGGCGGCGGCCTACGCCACGGCGACATCCTTATTCGGAATCCACCGACGCCACGAAGGTCTGATCCGCTCCGGCGAGAACGCGGCGCTCAGCGTCTGCGCCCTTTACACCGTCGCCGTCATGGGCCTTTGGTATGCCATTTTTTCGAGAGACTTCCAGATCCAGTACGTAGCGGAGAACACGAATGCCCATATGCCCGCCCAGTACATGCTCGCCTCGCTCTGGGGCGGACAGAACGGATCGATCCTGTTCTGGGGTTGGATGCTCTCCGCCTACACCAGCGCTGCCATTCTGCTCAACCGCCATCGATATCGCGGCCTCATGCCTTACGCGACGGCCGTGATGGCGGCGTCCTGCTGCTTCTTCGCTCTGCTCAACATCTTCGCCGCCGATCCCTTTCAGCGCTTGCCCTTCACGCCTACCGAGGGGCAGGGCCTGAATCCGATCCTGCAACACCCCTACATGGCCATTCACCCGCCGTTGCTCTACGCCGGCATGGTAGGCATGACGGTACCCTTCGCATTCGGCATCTCCGCGCTGGCGGCGCGCGAGCTTAACAACACCTGGCTGCGCGCCATGCGTCGCTGGCTGCTGATCCCCTGGACCTTTCTTGGGGGCGGTCTTCTGCTGGGTGGTAAATGGGCCTACGTGGAGCTTGGTTGGGGCGGTTATTGGGGTTGGGATCCGGTGGAGAACGCATCCCTCATGCCCTTTCTGGCAGGAACGGCGCTGTTGCACTCGGTGATGATTCAGGAGCGTAAGGGCATGCTCAAGGTGTGGAACATGGTGCTCCTTATCTTCACCTTCGGGATGACCATTTTCGGTACCTTCCTCACCCGTTCAGGGGTGGTGTCCTCGGTGCACGCCTTTGCCCAGTCGAATGTGGGTCCGTTCTTCGTCACATACCTAGTCATCATCGTCGTCGGCTCCGTTGTACTGCTGCTGTGGCGCCTGCCCGACCTGAAGCCGGAGAGCCACTTGGAATCCTTCGCCTCACGTGAGAGCGCGTTTCTACTCAACAACTGGATTTTACTGACGCTACTGTTCGCCGTACTCTGGGGCACCCTGTTTCCGGTGATCTCCGAAGTCGTCACGGGTGACAAGATCACCGTAGGTGCGCCCTTCTTCAATCGGGTCTCCGTTCCCATGGGTCTGGTCTTGCTCTTCCTCACCGGTGCCGGCCCGCTGTTCGCGTGGCGCCGCACCTCGGGAGAGAGTCTGCGCCGCAACTTCACCATTCCCGCAATCTCCGCCGTCTTGGTCGCCACCGTTCTCTTCGCCGTTGGTATGCGTAACCTATACGCGTTGATGTCGCTGAGTCTGTGCGGTTTCGTCGTGGGTTCCGTCGGGTTGGAATTCTCGCGCGGCATCAGCGCCCGGCGGCGCTCCACCGGGGAGAGCACCCTCGCCGCGTTCTACATGCTACTATCCAAAAACCGCCGCCGCTACGGCGGTTACCTCGTCCACCTATCGGTCATTCTGCTGTTCGTCGGTTTCACCGGGCAGGCGCTCTCCATCGACCGCGAGATCGTCTTGTATCCCGGGCAACGCGAAGACGTAGGCCGCTATGCCGTCACTTTCGAGACCCTGGCCTTCGGCGACGACGCCAACAAATCGGTTTCCGCCGCCGCCGTCTCCCTGGAGTACGATGGGCAGTTTCTCGCCACCTTGCTGCCCGAGCGGCATTTCTACAAGACAGCGGAGCAAAACACTACCGAAGTTTCCATATACACGCGCTGGTTAGAGGACTTCTATCTCATCATCATCGGCAGTAATTCCCAGGATGGTTCCACGAAGTTCCAAATTTACGTGAACCCTCTAGTCGCCTGCGTGTGGTGGGGTTCGGCCCTGCTCGTCTTGAGCTCATTGTGGGCCATGTGGCCGACCTCGCGCGACCGCCGGCTCGCTCGTCTCGACCGCGAGGCGGCACGAGCTACTGCCGGTCCGGCATCGGCGTAGTCGAATCGAGCCGCCGTGAACCTGTTCATCCCTGCCGCCTGCATGCTGCTGCTGGCCGGGTTTTTCTACGCCGTCCTGCACCCGATCTTCGCCACCCGCTACGCCTGGGCGCGGCCGGCTGGTCAGGCGCGGCAACGCCTCGAACTTACCGAGCGCAAGGAGCAACTCTACGCATCGTTGCGCGAACTTGAGTTCGACCACTCCGTGGGCAAGATATCGAGCGAGGATTTGCGGAGCGTGCGCCCCGATCTCGAAGCCAACGCGGTGGAGGTGCTGCGGCAGCTCGACGCCATAGAGCCCAGCGACGGAGGCACCATCGACTGGGAAGCTCGTGTCGAAGCCGACCTGGCTCAGTGGAAGCGAGAAGCGAGCAGTGCCCATGCAAGCCCTTCCTTACCTGGTGCCTTTGCGCTCTGCCCATCCTGCGGTGCCAAGCTTCGCAACGAAGGGGGCCGTTTCTGCCCGCACTGCGGCATCCGGCTCGACGCCGAGTCATGATCAACCGCGATGGCGGTCTCCGCGCTCGTCGACGGAGGCTACGGCGTTTCGTTCCTTCCCTTATCCTCCTCTCGGGCCTCGCCGCCCCCGCCGGCGCCGTTGTCGCTGGCTACGTCCTCGACCCACTGAACGAACAACGTGTCCCCGGCGTCGAAGTCGCCTTGTTCATCCGTGAGGCCGGCCAGATCTCCGAACTGTTACGCAAGACCACCGACGCCGAGGGGAGTTTCCAGTTTGCCGGCTCCTTCCTGACAGCGGAGACAGAGTTCTTCTTAGTCGCACACCGCGACGGCGTGCCCTATCCCACCTCCACCCTGCGGGTAGGCGAACAAGATCAGATCATTGTCGAGGTTTACGAGCCCAGCGAAGATGCCGACGATCTCATAATCACCGACTACAATCTCTTTCTCGGCATCACCCCCTCCGGCCTCGACGTGGCCCACCTCGTGCACGTGGAGAATTCCGGGGAGCGCACCTTCGTGGGCACCAGCGACGGGGATCGCCGTCATGGGGTGGAGTTCCGACTAACAGATGCCAGTGTCGGCGTGCAGGCGCATACCGCAGAGTTCGTGCAGGGTCACGGCCAGTCGATCTTCGACACCCAACCGCTGCCGCCGGGGCATTCACAGATTTCCTTCACCCACCGCGTCGACGGCGAGCGTTTCGACGGGGATTACGTACACCACGTACTCTATCCCACGACAAGCCTCGAAATCTTCCTGTTGCCCGCCGAGGTCGAGCTCAGGGGTAACCCCTTCGTTGACCTCGGCGCCGTCTCTTTTCATGAGCAGCGGTACCGCCACTACCGAGTCGAAAACCTAAAGCCGGGCCGCCAGCTCACCATCTCGCTGCCGTTCTCCCGGCCTCTGCGCTGGGCTTTGAAGTGGACCTTGCTCGCCCTTGTACCGGCAGCGCTGGTGGCAGCACTGAGCTTGTCACGCTCCCCGGATCCGTCCTTCCAGGCAGCGACGGATGAGGTAGAGGGCAAGGAGGAGCGCGAGCAGCTGTTCGCCGAGCTTTCCGCCATCGATGACGCGCTAGCCGGTGCTGCGGACGAGCAGCGGCAGGAGCTAATCCAGCGACGCAGGGAGCTGATGCAGCGAGCCATCGCCGTCGCCCTTCACGCCCATGGCGAAGCCTGACGGAGCCACTGGCGTGGACGTCGTCGTCCAAGGAGTGGAGAAACGCTTCGGCCTGGTCGTCGCCCTCGACGGCCTGCATCTGCACCTGCAAGCGGGCATCCACTTGCTGCTGGCCGGTGCCAACGGCGCCGGCAAGACCACCCTCTTGCGCCTGATCGCTGGCCTCGCCTCGCCATCACGGGGCACTATCTCCGTCGACGGCGTCGATCCCCGGAAGCATCACAACGTGCGCCGCCACATCGGCCTACTCTCACACCAGCCACTACTCTATCGCGAGCTCACGGCGCGCGAAAACCTTCAATTCTTCGCCCACCTCTACGACCTGCCCGTCGGCGCTGTCGAAGCCGCGTTGCAACGAGCACGACTCGGGCGTCACGCTGATCGCCCTGTGCACGGATTCTCGCAAGGAATGAAGCAGCGTCTAGCTCTGGCCCGGGCAACTCTGCACCGACCCAAGTTGCTCCTGCTCGACGAGCCCTTCACCGGCCTCGATCGGGAGTCGTCCCAGTCCCTAACCGATCAGCTCGTCGAACGCCTCGCCGAAGAGGACGCGAGCTCGGTGCTAGTCACCCACCGCGGGAGCGAGGCGGCGCGTCTCGTCAATCGCGTCGCGGTGTTGCGCCGTGGCCGCGTCGCCGGCGAGCACGAGTGGACCCCGTCGGCGGTGGAAGGACCTCTGATGCAGCTCTGTCAACGGCTGGGCGCGGAAGCGGCGTCGTGATCTGGTGGCAACACATTGCGACGCTGTTGCGCAAAGACCTGCGCCTGGAGTGGCGTAGCAAAGAGCGCCTCTCCCCCATGGTGTTTTTCGTGTTGCTTGTGCTGCTCGTCTTCAACTTTGGCTTCGAGCTCGGTGGTGCGGCACTGGGGGAGATCGGGCCAGGCGTGCTCTGGTCGGCCGTTCTCTTCGCCAGTCTTATCGGTCTACAGCGCACTTTCACCGCCGAAGACGCCGACGACTGTCTCGATGGCATCTTGGCCTCACCGGTGTCTCGCTCGAGTCTCTACGTGGCCAAAATGGCGGGGAACTTTCTCTTTCTCCTCGCCGTCGAGCTCATCACCTTGCCACTGTTCGGACTTTTCTTTAACCTGACCGTCGGCGCCTACTTGGCTCCGTTGCTCATCGTTTTCGCCCTGGGCTCGACCTGCATTGCTTCGGTGGGCACGTTATTCGCCGCCATGGCCGGGCACTCCCGACTTCGGGAATTCTTTCTCCCCCTTCTGTCGTTGCCAATTCTCATTCCCGCTTTGATTTCGTGTGTGGAGGCGACCTCGCTGATTCTGGCGGCGGGAGTACCAGGACATACGACACTCTGGCCCGACGGGCTCGGCACCCACTTGGCCATGCTCGCCGCCTCCGGCGTGATATGTTTCTTTCTCGCCCTCCTGCTCTTCGACTTCGTGATGGAAGAATGACTGCCTCCGCTGCGCCCGCCACCACCAATTCGACGACAACCGTCCGCCACACCGGTCTCTCCGTCGCCGTCGCCGTCTCCATGGTCGCCGCCTTGCTCGCCGTCTTCCTCTACGCACCGACGGAGCGACAGATGGGTGCAGTACAGCGCATTTTCTACTTCCACGTCTCTTCCGCACTGACCGCCGGGACGGCCTACTTCTTCGTCTTCGTCGGCAGCATTGGCTATCTGGTGCACCGCCACGATCGCTGGGATCGCTTCGCCGGCATCGCCGCCGAATTGGGAATTCTGTTCTCTCTCTTCGTCCTCATCTCCGGACCCCTGTGGGCGAAGCCAATCTGGGGAGTATATTGGCGCTGGGAGCCCCGACTCACCACCATGCTCATCACCTTTACGACCTACGTCGCTTACGCAATGGTGCGCGCCTACGGGGAACCCGGCGAGCGCACGCAGCGCTTCGCCGCTGTGGTCGGCGTTATCGCCTTCGTCAACGTGCCCCTCGTACACTACGCCGTTCACCTGTGGGCCGCCGATCAACAGCTGCATCCTCCCAAGATCGATCTTGCACCGGGGATGGCTCAAACCAAGTACCTCTGCCATGCTGCCTTCGCGCTTCTGTTCGTCTATTTCATGCGCCTGCGGCTGCGTCAGGAGCGACTCGCGGCACGCATCGACCGACTGCGGCTGCGCCTCGCCGAACAGGCTTGAGCCAATTTGTAAGATGTTTCTTTTCCGAGGGTACCAACTTTCGCCACCACCCGGTTGCAAAGGAAATTGTTCCGGCCATGAGTGAAGATCACGGATTTGCCTATTTGGCCACCGCCTACTGCCTATTCTTCCTCCTCATCGCCGCCTACGTGGGGCGCATTCAGCAACGGCACAGTGATCTTGCACGCTCCCTTTCCGAGCTCGAGCAGAGCGCCGCCGGAACAGCATCGGGCTCGGAATCGAAGCCGTGAATCGTCCTTGAATTTCATGCGTGTCTGCAATGATTTCGGATACCTACGTGTTTGTTGAGGATCTTTTTTCAGCCGTGTTATATGTCGCCGCTGCAGCCCTCAACCGCTGCGTCGACATCCTCCCGGATGGATGTCGACATGGTTGAAATGCAGGTCCAGCGCGTCCAGATTTCCTCGCGAGCGTACCATCGTGTCGTTCTCCGCGCGCGCGACGGAGACGCCAATCTCCATATCGTCATTGGTCCCTCCGAGGCCCGCGCCATCGCCATAGCCCATCGCGGTCAAGAGCCGGCGCGGCCGCTCAGCTACGACATGGCGTGCTCGCTGTTGGCCGAGGCCGGCGTGCGGGTGGGCAAGGTGAGCATTATCGCCTTGGAGGATGGCATCTATTACGCCGAGGTCCAGGTAATCACCGATAACGGAGAGGTCCGTGTCGTCGACTCCCGTCCCAGCGATGCCATAGCTTTAGCGCTGCGTTCGGGGGCACCTATTTTCGCGGCCGAATCTGTTCTCGACGACGAGGAAGGACCAAATTGGGAGGAGGAAGAGGACGGTCCAGAGGTCATCGTCGAAGAGAATTCGTCGGGGCTCAGCCTCCCCTCCGGCGGCGTGACCTTGGAAGAGATCTTCGCTGCCTCCGATCAGCCGCTTACCGAGCGGCAACAGCTGGAGAATCGCCTGCGCCAAGCGATAGCCGAAGAGGCTTATGAGGAGGCGGCACGTCTGCGCGACCGCCTGTCTCGTCTGGACGCAGAGTAAGCTGCTACGTACAGTGAATGGGTGGGGGATAGATAACAAGCCCCGCGTTGACAACCTACGGTGATCGAGCCCATGGCAGGGAACAAGACTTCCCGAAAGCGCAGAGCACTGGTAGAGATGTCGGTGGTCAAGGTGAGCCCCTTCCTCCGTGCCGAGAAACCCCTGATCTGGCTGTGTGAAAAAGAGGGCGATATGCCCCGGCTCCTACCCATCGCCGTCGGCGAGTTCGAGGCGGCGGCGGTGCAGATGAACCTGGCCGGCGAGCAGCCCCTGCGTCCCATCTCCTACGATCTGTTCACGGCGCTCCTCGACGAGCTGTCCATCCCTGTGCGCCGCGTCGTCGTCCACTCGGTGGCGGGCCAGATCTTCGAGGCCGTCATCGTTGTCGAGCACGAGTCCCGCCTGTGCGACGTCGACTGCCGTCCCAGCGACGGCATCGCGCTAGCTCTCCGCACTCAGGCGCCGATCTTTGTCACCAACGAGATCCTCGATTGCGCTAGCGTCTCTTCGGCACCGGACGAAGCCAAGGTGGAGCGCACCATCTCCCGGTTCTACGACCTCGAGCCACAGATTCTCGAAAGCAGCTCGACAGTTGTAGAAGACGAGGTATCCGAACCCGAGGCGCCTTCCGCCGAAGACGACATCCTGACGCAACTAGAGCACCTCCTCCACCAGGCCGTGATCTGCGAAGAGTACGAAGAGGCGGCCTTGCTACGAGACAAGATCGAGCGAGTGAAGAGCACCGGCTCGTGATTCGTACGTTCCTCATCGCGGCTCTGTTGCTGGGAGCTTGCAGCAACGAAACCCGGACTTCCTATCTGTCCCCCGCCAACACCTATCAGCACTACCAGCGGGCTCTGCATGCCGACGACGCCCTTACGACTTGGGAGTGCTTCAGCGCCAGCTACCGCGACCAGGAGTACGGGGGCGACTTCGCCACCTGGGAAGCAGAGTGGTCGAAGTCGAGGCAGCACCGGCTCGATGATGCCAATCGCCGTCAGATCGTGGAGGAAAAGGAGCTCAGTTCCAGCCTGGGCTATCTGTTGTTCGACATCAACACTTTGTCCTCGGACAAAGAAAGCCCCTTCATCTATTTTCTCCGCGATCCCGAAGGCTGGAAAATGACCAGCCATCTGGACTCCGTCTTCCACAGAGAGCTAGAGATCGCCATTCAACGTGGCGATTTCCGCCTGCCGACCAGCGTTCGTTGAGCAACGAACCAACTGTTCTTGTGGAGGTCAGAGAAACTTCAGCCGATATACTACAACATGAGATCACTCTTCCCACAGTGGCTTCGGCCCCTCGCGATCTGCGGCCTGCTCCTCGCCCTCACATCGGGATGCGGACTGCGTACCATGCTTCCGATCCGCTACCTGCCCATCCTCGGTAAGGAGAAGGAGGTGAAGACCACCGACGTGTTGATCCGCGCGCTGCACGATCCCGACGTCAAGGTACGAGCCGACGCCGTGCTCCTTCTGGGTCTGCTCTCCCAGAGCCCCGACAAGGGCACCCGCAAAGAGGTGGCACGCGTCCTCGGTGTATCCCTTAAGGATCGCGACCCCGGTCTGCGACTGCAGATTGTCGAAACCCTGGGTACAATGGACCCAGATTTGGCCAACAAGTACCTCAAGCTCGCCCTGCGCGACACCAACCCCTTCGTGCATCACAAAGTGCTCGAAGTTCTCGACACCCGCGAGCGACAGCGGTTGACGCCGGATTCTAATTCCGGCAACTCCCAGACGGCCGGGGCCACCTCCAACTGATCGCCCCTTCCGGATCTCTAAGCGGAGGCCGATTTCTTGACTTTCCCAGGGGTCCCGAGTACATTGGAGACGCTGTGGAGTGGGGTTTAAGTGGCTTTCTTTAGAGCTCTTTAACCTATGCTAAAACAGAGGGTTGCGATGTATCTGGGTGTGGCAGCATACTCGCGCAACTGTGTTTTTTAGTCGGCCTTCCCAGACAGGTCTATGCGCCCCTTTTTCGGGGCTCGAGATCGCTGTCCCCGAACCTCCTCACTTGCCTCGTTAGGGGATCTTGGCGACGATTGGTGATCGCACCCCAGAGGTCGCCACACTCACTTTTTTCGCGCTCTCAGGCGTAGGAGCCAGCCCGGTGATTCCATCGGGCTGTTTTCGTTTTCCCTCGTTCCCCCCACTCTCCCCTATGCTGAGGGTCGCGGGGCCAACTGTTACTCCATGCTCCGCCCTATCATCCTGACCTGATCCAAGCCGATGCTCGTCTGTATGGTCGTTTTCAGCGACCTCGCCTACGACTTCCGCGTGTACCGCGAGGTGCAGACGCTCTTGAGCGCCGGACACCATGTGCACTTGATCGCCAGCCAGTTCTGCCCGCAGCCGCTGCCGGCAAGTTGGAATGGGGTGGAAATCGAACTCATCCCTGTGGATCCCGGTCGGCTGCGGCGCAGCTACCCCGATTTCTGGAAGCGGGCGACGGATCTCGCGTTCCGGGCCGACGCCGACGTCTATCACGCCCACGACCTTGACGCGTTGCTCCCGGCGGCGCGGGCGGCGAGGCGCCGAGGCCGACCCCTGATTTACGATTCTCACGAGCTGTGGACGGAGCAGTCTTCGCTGGTGGGCCGGCGCGGCGTGCGCGGATTTTGGTGTCTGTTGGAACGCCGACTAATCCGGCACGTCTCCCGCATTGTGACGGTGAGCGAGCCCATTGCCCGGCGCTTGCAGGAGCGCTACCGGCCACCGAGGCCGGTGGCGGTGGTCCGCAATCTGCCCCCTTTCCGCGGGCCAGTGGCCTCCACCTGTGTGCGCGACGCCCTGCAACTGTCGAGCGAGCGGCCGGTGGCGCTCTACCAAGGGGGATTCCTCACCGACAACGGTCTGGTGCAGCAAATCGAAGCTATGGCCACCGTGACCAATGGCGACCTCGTGCTGCTGGGTGGTGGACCCACGGAGCCTCTGCTACGCCAGCGTATCGAGGAGCTTCGCCTTAACGACCGCGTTCACCTGCTGCCACGCGTGCCCTTCGCACGGCTGCACGAGTACACCTGCTCCGTGGATCTGGGGCTTTGCGTAATCCGTCCGACGGGGGGCAGTTTTCTCTGGTCCTTGCCGAACAAACTCTTCGAGTACCTACTCGCCGGTCTACCCGTAGTCGCCGGAAACACCCCCGCTATTCGCGACGTCATCGAAAAAACCGGAGCTGGGATCGTCGTAGATCCCCTCGATCCGCGCTCCATCGCGCGAACGCTTGAGCAGCTGTTCGACGCACCCGAGCGCCGCGCCGAGATGGCCGGCGCGGCCCGACGGTCCGCGACCGACTACTGCTGGGAGCGCGAGGAGACGCGTCTGCTCGAGGTTTACGCCGACCTGTGAAAAGGAATTTTCGCTGACATGGCCCCCCGACTCTCCGTGGTTATACCCAGTTACGGCGCCCAAGACCTGTTGTCGCAGACTCTTCGCAGTCTCGCCGAGCAGGAGTATCCCGCCAGCGGCGCCGAGATCATCGTCATCGACGACGGTTCGCCAGGGTTTGACAGCTCCACCCTCGACGGCCTTACTGCGCCCTTCAGTCTGACCACCATGCACTTCGACCGCAATCGTGGTCGCGCCGCCGCCCGCAACACCGGCATCGGCACTGCCACCGGTGAGATCGTCGTCTTCCTCGACGGAGACATGACCGTGCAGCCCGGCTTTCTCGTCGCCCATGATCGCTTTCACGACGGTGATCGCGCCATCGCCGTGGGTGAGATCCGCTGGGCCGCGCACGTGCCGTCGATCCCCCTCACCCGCTACATCCACAGCCGCGGCGTGGCTCACTTCGGCCGCGGCGATGTCCCGTTCAAGTGCTTCGTCACCGGGAACTCGTCGGTACCCCGTTGGCTCTTGCACGAGGCGGGTCTCTTCGACGAGATCTTCTCCACTTACGGTGGAGAAGATCTCGAACTCGGCTACCGACTGTACCAGCTCGGTGCACGGGTTTGTCACGAGCCGGACGCCGTTTCCCTCCACCACCAGTTCCGATCCCTGGACGGCATGTGTCGCGCTATGCGCACCTACGGCGAGACCGGCCTCCGCCATTTATTGTCCAAGCACCCGGAGCTCGCCGGCCTGTTACACGTGGATTTTCTCGAGCTGCCCGCGCTGCACCCACGTCGGCTGCTACTGCGGGCCGCCTTGCACCGGTGGGTGCTGGCCTCGGTGCGGGCTACCGTCTTGGGGGCACAGTCGTTGTTCGTTCCCGACCTGTTCTTTGACTACTTGTGGTGGGCGGAACGCACCCGGGGCTTTCTGTCCCCCTCCCGACCGGACACCGTTGTATAACCCGACGGTTTTGGCTCAAGGTCGAATACCGGCCTATCCTATGCGCTGGTTTTCTGGTGCTGATCTCTTCACCGATGAGATGCCATGCTGAGGCTGTGTTTGGCGGCAGCCGTGATGCTCGCCACCTTTCCCCTCCTTCCCACCCCATCGTCTGCCAACGAGGACGGCGCCACCATCTGGGCCGACGACTACGTGGGTACCGTGCGCGCCATGAAGCAGGTGTCGCGTGCCATCGGCGTGAAGAGCTGTTTGTACTGCCACGTGAAGGAGGACGGTCGTATCAACTACAAGATCGAAACCGCCCACAAGGAAGTGGCGCGCCAGATGAAGCTCATCGTCGACAATCTCGCCGCCAAGGGCACCGGGGAGGTCTCCATCGACGAAGAGGACAAGCGGGTAGTGATCTCCGCCGTGTACACTGCCACGGGCGACGACGCCGGCATCCACCTCACGGTCGTGCAGACGCCGAAAGACACAAAGATCGCGCCCACCACGAGCCGCAAGACCCTGTCTCTGCCCGATGGGCCCCTCAATTGTGGCACCTGCCACAACCGTAAGCTGCACTTCGTCACCGAGTAACCCGCGCCCATCCATGCCCGGCTACCCTCCGTTACGTCTTGTCCTCGGCGTGACCGGGTTGGCCTTCCTGCTGACGCAGTTCCTCGTGTATCCCCTGTTCGCCGAGCTCAACTCACACCTGGGCTTGATGGCCGCGGAGCTCGTTGCCGTCGCCATCGCCCTGTTTGCCACTCGGCGACGCGGCTGGCTGACCGAGGATCTGCTGCTGCTGAACGCGACGCCGGCGCGCGGCCTGCTGGCAGCGCCGCTGGCTGCGGCTGGTTTCGCCATCGTCGTCAGCGATCTCGATCGCCGGTTTGCACACTGGCTGGCCAGCTTCGACCTGGGCCCACCGGGGGGGATGCTGCATTTCGTCTTGGAGTTGCAGCTCATCGAGAGCCCGTGGGCGGCTGTGCCAGTGCTGGTTTCGGTGGTGGCGCTACCAGCGATCTGTGAGGAGGCGTTCTTTCGCGGCTTCGCGCTCACCAGCCTACGTTTTCACTGCGACACCATTGTCGCCGTCGTCGTTTCCGCCCTGCTGTTTGCTACCGTGCACGTAAATCCCTGGCAATTTCCCGCGCTCTTCCTCATCGGCGTCTTCCTCGCCGTCGTCGTCATGTGGACCCACAGCGTCTACCCGGCTGTGCTCGCCCATGCCGCCAACAACCTGCTCTCCGTGGTCGCCGTGAACGTGCGCGCTCACACCGGCGTTGACTGGCTGGGAGCGATGAACCCGGTGCCGCTGGTCGTGTGGATTTGCGGTGCCGTCGCCTTGGTGGTGGGCCTGCTGTGGCTACGCACGACGGTACCTGTGATGCCACTGTTGTCACCCTACGCCCTGCGGGATGTGTCCGCACGCTCCAGTTGGTGGACCCCTTAGAACGACAATAGGGCACCAGCGGTGATGCCGGAGGCCCGATCCCATTGGAATCGGCTGTGCGCTAGCGTCGTCCCAGCGCCTTGGCCACTGTCTCGCCGATCTGCGCTGGGCTCTCGCAGACGTGGATGCCGGCTTCCGTCATCGTCTTCATCTTGCCCTCCGCCGTTCCTTGGCCGCCGGAGACTATGGCGCCGGCGTGGCCCATGCGGCGCCCTGGGGGGGCGGTGCGGCCAGCAATGAAGCCGATCACCGGGCAATTGTAATTCTCTTTTACCCAAGCGGCGGCGGTCTCTTCGGAGCTGCCGCCGATCTCACCGATCATGACCACCGCTTCGGTCTCGTCGTCTTGGGCGAACAGCTGGAAAGCATCGAGGAAGGTAGTGCCGATTACCGGATCGCCACCTATACCGATACAGGTCGACTGGCCGAGGCCGCGCTCGGACAGCTGCCCCACCGCTTCATAGGTGAGAGTCCCGGAACGGGAAATGACGCCGATCGACCCCTCCGTATGAATGAAGCCGGGCATAATGCCGATCTTGCATTTCCCGGGTGAGATCACCCCCGGGCAGTTCGGCCCCACCAGCCGGGTGGGACGGTCGCGCAAAAACTCGTAGACCTGCACCATGTTGTTGGCGGGAATGCCTTCAGTGATACAGACTACGAGATCGATGCCGGCGTCGGCCGCTTCCATGATGGCGTCGGCGGCAAAGGGCGGTGGCACGAAGATGACCGAGGCGTTGGCGCCAGTTGCGTCCACTCCTTCGGCGGCAGTGTTGAATACGGGCAATCCTTCGAACTGCTGGCCGCCTTTGCCGGGCGTCGAACCGCCCACCACTAGGCTGCCGTACTCGATCATCTGTTTAGTGTGGAAGGAGCCTTCCGAGCCGGTGATCGCTTGGACGAAGACTTTGGTGTCCTTGTGCACGAGTACGCTCATGACAGCACCTCCACCGCTTTCCGCGCCGCGTCCTTCAGGCCCTCACCCACGGTGAGGTTGAGACCCGACTCTTCCAGCATTTTCGCCGCGATGTCGGCGTTGGTGCCGGCGAGGCGAACCACGATGGGAACTTGCACGTCAATTTTCTTGCGCGCCTGAATCACCCCTTCGGCGACGCGGTCGCAGCGCACAATGCCACCGAAGATATTGATGAGGATCGCCTTCACGTTGGGATCGGACAGAAGAATGCGGAAGCCGTTCTCCACAGTTTCGGCACTGGCGCCACCGCCGACATCGAGGAAATTCGCCGGCTCCCCACCTGTAATCTTGATGATGTCCATTGTCGCCATAGCCAAACCCGCACCGTTGACCATGCATCCAATGTTGCCGTCGAGCTTGATATAATTGAGGTCGTATTTCGAGGCTTCGGCTTCGAGGGGCTCTTCCTCGTCGAGGTCGCGCAGCTCGGCCAGTTCTTTGTGCCGGTACAGGGCGTTGTCGTCAAGGTTGATCTTGGCGTCTAAGGCCATAACCTGGCCATCTCCGGTGACCACCAGCGGGTTGATCTCGGCCAACGAGCAATCGGTGCCGTCCACCGCCTGGTACAGCGCCATGATCAGCTTGGCGCCATCGCGCACCGCCTTGCCCTCCAGACCCAGGCCGAAGGCGAGTCGTGTCGCCTGAAAGGCCTGCAGGCCCAGGCCCGGATGCACGATCTGACGCAGGATTTTTTCGGGCGTCTTCAGGGCTACTTCTTCGATTTCGACACCGCCTTCTTGGCTGGCCATGACCACCATCTTACTCTGCGCCCGGTCCAAGGTGATTCCTAGGTATAGCTCACGGGCGATATCGCCAGCCTGTTCCACCAGCACCTGCTTCACCTTCTGTCCTTCCGGGCCGGTCTGGTGGGTCACCAACTGCATCCCGAGAATGTCCCCGGCCGCTTGCTGCGCCACCAGAGCGCTCTCGGCCAGCTTAAAGCCGCCGCCCGTGCCGCGCCCCCCGGCGTGAATCTGGGCCTTTACGACCACCCGACCTCCGAGTTCCTCGGCAGCCTGCCGCACCTCTTCCGGAGTGCGCGCAACCCGGCCCTCAGGTACAGCCACGCCGTAGCCACGCAGCAGTTCCTTTGCCTGAAACTCGTGAATCTTCATAGGGTTCTGTCGCTTATCTAAGGGGCCGCAGATGGTACGAACCGGCCTGATTCTCGACAAGACGATCCAATTGCGCCTGGGTCTGGTTCTGGGCATATTCGGGTGCCCGCGACTCGATCTTCTCCCGCCTGTTTACGGATCTCGACGAAAAATCGATGAGTCGACCCGCAGTGCTGACATCGTCCATCGGCAAGAAGGTGGGGATGGCCGCTACCGGCCTCCTCCTCTACGGCTTTCTCGTTGGCCATTTAGCTGGCAACCTGCTGCTGCTCAAGCCCGATGACGGCGTCGCTTTCAATGAGTACGCCAACTTTCTCGCCTCGCGACCGCAGCTGGTGATCTTCGCCGAGATCGGCCTCATCGCTATCTTTGCGTTGCACGTCTATCTGGCCGTATCGCTCTCCCACGACGCCCGGCGCGCCCGGCCGCATGGCTACGATCGCAACGTATCCACAGGGAATCGCTCGTTGGCGTCGCGTACCATGATCTGGTCCGGCCTGGTCATCTTCGGCTTCCTGATCGTCCATATCCGCGCCTTTAAATTCGGCGATCGCGGTGACGGCACCCTCTACAATCTGGTGCTTACCACGTTCTCGGACGCGATGTGGGCGGGAGGTTACGTTGCCGTCATGGCTCTGCTTGGATTCCATTTGTGGCACGCGCTGGGCAGCGCCTTCCAGACTCTGGGCGTGTCCGGTCGGCGCCGGCTGCATCAACTGTCTATCCTGCTTTGCTTCCTCATCGCCGGCGGTTTTGCGGTCATTCCCGCCGGCATCTTCTTCCTGCGATAGAGGACCAATGGCTCTCGACGGACATGTCCCCGGCGGACCGTTAGCAGAGAAGTGGGACCGCCATCGCTTCGAGCTCAAGCTCGTTAACCCCGCCAACAAGCGGAGGCACAACCTCATTGTCGTCGGCACCGGCCTAGCGGGCGCCTCGGCAGCGGCGACCCTAGCCGAGCTCGGCTATAATGTGAAGTCCTTTTGCATTCAGGACTCGCCTCGGCGGGCCCACTCTATCGCCGCTCAAGGGGGCATCAACGCCGCCAAGAACTACCAGAACGACGGCGACAGTGCGTTCAGGCTGTTCTACGATACCATCAAAGGCGGGGATTACCGCGCTCGTGAGGCCAACGTCCACCGCCTGGCCATGGTGTCGCGCAACATCATCGATCAGTGCGTTGCCCAGGGCGTGCCCTTCGCCCGCGAGTACGGAGGCACCTTGGCCAATCGCTCTTTCGGAGGCGCCCAAGTTTCGCGCACGTTCTACGCCCGCGGCCAGACCGGCCAACAACTGTTGCTCGGCGCCTACGGCGCCCTCATGCGTCAGGTGCAGACCGGTCGAGTGCAACTCTATCCACGCCACGAGATGCTCGATCTCGTCCTTGTTGACGGCCGCGCCCGCGGCATCGTCACCCGCAATCTCGTCAGCGGCGAAATCCGCTCATGGGCTGCCGATGCCGTGCTGCTGTGCACCGGTGGCTACGGCAACGCCTTCTACCTGTCCACCAACGCTAAGGCGTGCAACGTCACCGCCACCTGGCGCGCGCATCGGCGCGGCGCCCTGTTTGCCAACCCCTGCTTCACTCAGATCCATCCCACCTGCATTCCCGTCGGTGGCTCCTACCAGGCCAAGCTCACCCTAATGAGCGAAAGCCTCCGAAACGACGGGCGCGTTTGGGTTCCGACCCAGACCGGCGACACCCGCCCGCCTAGCGAAATTCCGGACAGCGAGCGCGACTACTACCTCGAGCGTCGCTACCCAAGCTTCGGCAACCTGGTGCCGCGCGACGTCGCCTCGCGCGCGGCCAAGGCGGTCTGCGACGAGAGCCGTGGTGTCGGTGGTAGCGGTCGAGCCGTGTACCTCGACTTCGCCGACGCCATTGCGCGGGATGGCGAGCAGATGATCCATCAGAAGTATGGCAACCTGTTCCAGATGTACGAGGAGATCACAGACGAAAACCCTTACGCCACTCCCATGCGCATCTACCCCGCCGTCCACTACACCATGGGAGGCTTGTGGGTGGATTACAATCTGATGAGCAACATCCCCGGTCTGTTCGTACTCGGCGAAGCCAACTTCTCCGATCACGGCGCCAACCGGCTTGGCGCCTCTGCCCTCATGCAGGGACTGGCCGACGGCTATTTTGTCATTCCCTACACAATCGGCGGCTACCTAGCCGGCACCCAGCTCGGTGACGCCGATGTTACGGGCAGGGAGTTCAAGGACACCGTGACCGAAGCGCGGCACCGGCTGCAACGCTTGCTTGACGTGCGCGGCAGGCGCACGGTAGACGACTTCCACCGCGAGTTGGGCCTGGTGCTGTGGGACCACTGCGGCATGGCACGCAACGCCTCGGGCCTGCAACAGGCTTGTGAGCGGGTCAAGGAAATTCGCTCCGATTTTTGGGAAAACGTAACGGTCACCGGCACAGCAGGAGAGTTCAATCAGGTCCTCGAGCGCGCCGGCCGGATCGCCGACTTCATGGAGTTCGCCGAGACCATGATCTTCGACGCCCTGAAACGCAACGAATCCTGCGGCGGCCACTTCCGCGAGGAGCATCAAACTTCCGAGGGCGAAGCCATGCGCGACGACGAGAACTTCGCCCACGTCTCAGCCTGGGAGTTCACGGGGGTCGGCAAAGATCCGACGCTGCACAAGGAGCCCTTGATTTTCGAGAATGTCGCCCTCACGCAGAGGAGCTACAAGTGAGAAATCGCCTGCGCCATCCCGACGACAACGGTATCCGCCCCGCGACCTCCTCCGGAGGCGGGGAGGGCACTGCCGAGCGCCGCCGCACCGACTACATGAGGCTGACGATCCGGGTCTGGCGGCAGGCAGGACCCGGGCAGACCGGTCGCTTCGAGAATTATCAGGCGGAGCGCATCATCCCGGAGATGTCCTTCTTGGAGATGCTCGACGTGCTCAACGAGGACCTCATGCGGCGCGGGGAAGAGCCTTTTGCCTTCGATTCCGATTGCCGCGAGGGCATCTGCGGCATGTGCGGGCTCGTCATCAACGGCATCCCCCACGGTCCCGGCAGCGGCACTGCCACCTGTCAGCTCTACATGCGCTCCTTTGCCGACGGCAACACCATCACCATCGAGCCCTGGCGGGCCCGGGCCTTCCCTGTGGTGCGCGACCTTGTCGTCGACCGCTCCGCCTTCGACCGCATTATCTGCGCCGGCGGTTACAACTCGGTGAACACCGGTTCGGCCGCTGATGCCAACGCCATGCTCATCTCCCAGGACAAGACGGAGGAGGCCTTCGACGCCGCCGCATGCATCGGTTGCGGAGCCTGTGTGGCGGCTTGCAAGAACGCGTCGGCCATGCTCTTCGTGTCGGCCAAGGTGAAACACCTCAACATTCTACCCCAGGGGCAGCCCGAACGTCGCGAGCGCACCCTGGCCATGCTCAAAGTCATGGACGACAAAGGTTTCGGACATTGCACCAACGAGTACGAGTGCCAAGCCGTGTGTCCGAAGGAGATCTCTGCCGACAACATTGCCTTTCTTAATCGCGAGTACCTGCGCAGCGTGGTGAGCCGTTCGAGCCTGAGCGCGCTGGTGACCAGCGAATGAGGTGATCGACTCGGCCATCCAGAACGTCCAACGGCCGGCACTGCGTGAGGAGTCCGGCCGCTTTCGTTCTGCCCACCACCACAACCCTAGTCGAAGGCGGGCTCGGCGTCGTCGTCGGGGCGAGCGTGCAAGCTCTGGTCCTCGATGACTCGGATACAGGTGTTATAGTGTAGGCGAGCATCTTCGTTTCCGGTGGCGTGCAGGGAGTCGGCACGCTCGTAGAGCTCCATTGCAGTGCGCAGGTGCTCATAGGCGTCAAACTTAGCGCCAGGGTACTCGCGACGCAGCCGCGCCTTGGCTTCGCGCTCGTACACAATCCCCGAGTAGTAGGCCTTGTCATAGTCCTCAGCCAACTCCTCGGTCAGCGTCAACAGCCGCTGCAAACCGGGGCCGGCATGGCCCTCGAACTGATCCGTCAGCGCCAGGATCAGCTGCACCTTGGCCTGATGGTTGCCGGCATCTACCGCCAGGATGTCCCGGCAGATCGACTCGGCCACTCTCGGCTGGTTCATCAGCCGGTAGCGCTCCACCCGGTCCAGAGCGTGGGTGATGCCGTCTGCCGACAGCGCCTTTAACTCGAATTCGCTCACAGGACTTTCATCAGTACATAGGTGGCACCCGCGGTCGCCGCCAGGGCTCCCCCGTAGCAAAGTACGCCCATGGAAATGCGGAACTCGCGCATGCCCAGCTCGTACAGCGAAAACCGGATCCGGTGCGCTGCGTGGTAGAGGGGCATAACGATGAGGACGAAGAGATAGACCTTCAGCGCCGGGTGGGCAACGAGGGCATGCATACGCTCGAAGCCCACCTGTCTGCCGTCCATGAGCCCAAGCGGTACAGCGAGGCCGTCGATGAAAATGTGAATGGGGATAAACAGGGCCGCAACCACACCCCCCGCCGAGAACATGCCCCACCAGAAGGGCTCTGTAGTGTCCTTCTTGTAGTTCATCTTCGTCCTCCCTTCAAGCGGCGAGGAAGTAGCCAGCAATGGCACCGGAGAGAATCGCCCAGGCCACCAAGGCCCCGGCGGTCATCATCCACCCAGGCATGGTCCACGATCCCAGCTTGACCACCTGAATCTTGGCCGCTGCCTGAAACCAGGTCACGGTGTGGTACACGGAGAACACGAAGGCCACGACGTAGAACAGTATAAATCCGGGGCGTCTCAGCGACTCCTGAAACAGCCCGTAGACTTCCGGACCCTTGGACAGCAGAAAGAGTTCGTATAGCAGTAACAGGGCGAAGGCGGCAACAAACACGCTCGACAGCTCGCGCATCATGAACAGGAAATAACTGCGCTTCTTCAGCCACCAAGTGGGCGACATCTCCGGGCGATGGATTTTCGGGCCCTGGCTCTGGTCGTGCCGTTCCATGGTCAACGCCCCGCCCACGGCATGAGGATGGATTTGAACCAGCTCTGGGTGGTGGCCACCTTGGTGCGCTGAATTGCCGCCGCCGGGTCCACGTTCTTGGGACAGACCACCGAACACTCGCCGACGAAAGTGCACTCCCAGATTCCTTCGCTAGAGGCAATGACGTGGGCTCGCTCGTCGTTGCCCTTGTCGCGGCTGTCAAGATTGTAACGATGGGCCAAGGCCAGGGCCGCTGGTCCGATGAAACCGCCTTCAAGACCGTACACCGGGCAGGCAGAATAGCACAGCATGCAGTTAATGCAGAGACTGAACTGCTTGTACTCGGCCAGCTCCTCGGGAGTTTGGCGGTACTCTCCCTCTTCCACCGGCTTCTCGTCGTCGCGCACAATGTAGGGCTTCACTGCCGTAAGCTTGGCCATGAAGTCGTCGAGATCGACGACCAGATCACGAACCACGCCGAAGTTGTTGAGGGGCTCGACACGAACAGGGTTCGGATAATATTCGCGTAGGAACGTGGCGCACGTGAGTTTGGGTTCGCCGTTGACCATGGTGCCGCAGCTTCCGCACACCCCCATCCGGCAGGACCAGCGGTAGGTGACGGAGTCGTCGACGTAGTCCTTGATGTAGTTGAGGGCGTCGAGTACGACCCAGTCTTCCCGGTAGGGAATCTCGTAGTCCTGAAAATGGGGCTCGCTGTCCTGTTCTGGTCGGTAGCGAGCCACCGACAAAGTGATCGTGTTGTCTGTCATCGTCGTCAGTATGTGCGCTCCTCCGGTTGCCAACGAGTGATGGTGGCGGGGAGGTACTCGATGCGAGGATCAGCACCTTCGCCGACGTGATAGGCGAGGGAATGCTGTAGGAAGTGCTCGTCATCGCGCGCTTCGAAATCGGAGCGCGCGTGTGAACCTCGCGACTCCTCGCGTAGCCGCGCCGAATGCGCTAACGATTCGGCCACGTCAAGCATGCACCCGAGTTCAAGTGCAGCGGTTAACTGGGTATTGAAGACCGATGAGTGGTCGTCGATGCGGACTCGCTGATAGCGCTCGCGTAGTTTGGTGATACGCTCGCAGGCTTTGGTCAGCTCTTCAGAGGTGCGGTAGATGCCGGCCCCGTCCTCCATTGTCTTCTGCAGCTCGGTGCGAATATCAGAGACCCGCTCGGTGCGGTTGGCATCGGTGGACAACAGCGTCGATTCGATGTGCTCCTCTTCGTCTCGGGCCAAGGCCTCCAAAGCGCGGACCAGGGGTTTCTTTTGCTTGGATGCGTGGGCCACCGCTGCTAGGCCGGCGCGAGCACCAAAAACGAGACATTCGGTTAGCGAGTTCGAGCCCAAACGGTTAGCGCCGTTGAGGCTTATACACGCTGTCTCGCCGGCAGCGAACAGCCCGGGTATCGGCGTTGCCCCGTTGATGTTAGTGTGCACCCCACCCATCATATAGTGCACGACTGGACGTACCGGAATCGGCTCGTACACGGGATCGATGCCTACGTAGTTGCGGGTGAGCTCGCGCACGAAAGGCAATTTCTCGTCGATCGTCTTCTCGCCAAGATGCCGCAGATCGAGGTGGACGAATTCACCGTCCTCGTCTTGAAAGACGCGGCCGGCGCTACGCTCGTGGATGAAAGCACGGGAGAGGATGTCGCGGGGGCCCAGCTCCATCTTCCCGGGCACGTATTCCGACAAGTAACGCTCTCCCTTGCTGTTGATCATGTGGCCGCCCTCACCTCGAGAGGCCTCCGTCATCAGAATCCCGGTACCTGGCAAACCGGTCGGATGGTACTGGACGAACTCCATGTCCTTCAGGGGGCAACCGGCGCGGTAGGCCATGGACATGCCGTCGCCGGTCTTGATGGCCGCGTTGGTAGTGAAGGGGAAGACGCGGCCTCCTCCGCCCGTACACAGGATCACTGCCTTGGCGGGAATGGCGTGAATGCCGCCCTCGAGCAGGTTCAGGGCGGCGACGCCGGCGACCCGTCCTTCGTCCTGCAATAGAGAGGTGACGAACCACTCGTCATAGCGATGGATGCGATCGTAGCGCAAGGAATTCTGGAACAGCGCGTGCAGCATGTGGAAGCCGGTTTTGTCAGCAGCGTAACAAGTACGCTTGGTGCTCATGCCGCCAAAAGCGCGCACGCTGATGCGGCCGTCGGGCTCGCGGCTCCAAGGGCAACCCCAGTGCTCAAGCTGGATCAATTCGCGGGGTGCCTCTTCGACGAAGGCTTCCACCACATCCTGATCGGCAAGGAAGTCGCTGCCCTTGATGGTGTCGAAGGCGTGGGAATCGAGGCTGTCGTCGTCGCGCATCACCGCTGCCGCTCCCCCCTCGGCGGAAACAGTGTGGCTGCGCATGGGATAGACCTTGGAGATCAGACCAACATCGAGGCTAGGATCAGATTCGACGGCGGCAACGGCAGCGCGCAACCCGGCGCCGCCGCCGCCGACGATGAGAACGTCGTGTGTAGGGATATTCATCATTAGGAACAGGTCGGTGTTCGAATGGAGGAGCCGTGATGCCGGGCCGGGACGCGAACAGTGGCGAGACCGCCACCCGCGAAGGTGCCATTGTGGTAGACATCACCGCGAGTGAAATAATAGGTGAGGGCCACTAAAGGCATCAATCTTGTATGCGACACGCCTCCCAAAGGGCCCGCGAAACCCGTCTTATACAAAAAAAGCCGCCCACCCATGTCGGGAGACCGGGTGAACGCTTGAGACGAGAGGTCGTTAGGCGGCTACCGGCTCGATACGAACCCGCTTGCGATTGCGGCCAGCAGTCTCGAAGATCACGCAACCTTCGGCAATGGCGAACAGCGTGTCATCGCCTCCCTTGCGGACGTTGACACCAGGGTGAATGCGGGTACCGCGCTGACGAACGATAATCGTTCCTGCCTTCACGTACTGGCCGCCGTAGCGCTTGACGCCAAGCCGCTTTGACTGGCTGTCGCGACCGTTGCGAGAGCTGCCGACGCCTTTCTTGTGTGCCATGGTGACCCTTCCGTCCGGAAGTCGGATTAGTTATTGACGATGCCGTCGATCTGAAGCTGAGTGTAATCCTGGCGGTGACCTTTGCGCCGACGGTAATTCTTGCGGCGCTTCATCTTGAATACGATCACCTTATCTCCCCGGCCATGTCCGACGACGGTAACATCCACTGCAGCCCCTTGGACCTTCGGGGTTCCCAACTGGATGCCCGCCTCCGATCCCACCAGCAGGACGTCGTCGATCCGATGCTTAGCCCCTTCCTCGAGCGCGAGCCGGGGAACGTGGACCTTGTCCCCCTCCTGAACTCTGAACTGGTGGCCGGCAACTTTGACGACAGCGTACATGGAAATTCCGCTTGCTGAATCGGGATTAAGGCGTGCGGCAACGAGTCTCCAAAGCTATCCCCTGTCAGGAAATCTGTCAATGAACACAGCGTGGTGGGCTCAGTTTCGATACTCGGCCGTGACGTCGAGATCGCGTTTGATGGAGATGAAGCGGTAGTCCTGAGTGGTCAGGGAGCTGTCCTCGACGATCTCCAAACGGGCCCGGGTCGCTTTGCGCATCGCCTTGAGTCGGTTCGTGGAATCGTCCCGCATATAAGCCGCCACATCGGGATGGACGCGCAGCCGCAGGCGGCGATCGCCATTGCCCGCGTAGGCGCGGCGTAGCCAGCGTTCGATCTTGGTGATTGTCGTGTCAGGACCCATCACCCGACCGGTACCACTACATGTGGTACAGGGCTCGGAGTGGGTATGCAACAGATTGGCCCTGACCCGCTGACGGGTCATCTCCACCAATCCGAACTCGGAGATCTGGGGGCCGATGCTGACCTTGGCACGATCACACTTAACCTCTTCGATAAGAGCCTCCACGAGTTTCTTCCGGTTGCGCTCCTGGTGCATGTCGATGAAGTCGATGACGATGATACCCCCGATGTCGCGTAGGCGCAGCTGGCGCGCCACTTCCCGTGCCGCCTCCAAGTTGGTGCGCAGAATGCTCTCCTCTTGGTCCTTGGTGCCCACATTGCGCGAAGAGTTCACGTCGATGAAGGTGCCCGCTTCGGCGTGGTCGATGACCAAGGAACCACCGCGGCGCATCCACACTTCGCGCTCGTTCACCTTCTCCATCTCCTTCTCAATCTGGACGGCGTCAAAAATTGGCTTCTTGTCGCGGTGGAACTCCACTCTGTCCTTGAGCTCTGGTGAGACCTGCTTCACGTAGTCGAGGATCTCACGATGGAGCTCGCGGGAATCGACGACGAGGCGATCGACGCGATCATTGAAGAGATCGCGAATGACACTGGAGGTCATGCCGATCTCCTCGTGCACGAGGGCTGGAGCCTTGGCGCGCTTGGCACGGCGGTTCAGGTGGCGGAAAGTTCTGGTCAACTCGCGCATGTCGCGACGGAACTCCGTCTCCGACTTACCGCGGCCTTCGGTGCGCACGATGGCGGAGTAATCGTCGGGACGCAGCTTGCTGACAGTGTCGCGCAGTCGACGGCGTTCCTGCCAACTGCCAATCTTGCGCGACACCCCCACCCAATCGTTTCCGGGGGTGAGCACTACGAACCGGCCCGCCAGGCTTAGTTGGGTGGTGACACGAGCGCCTTTGGTGCCGATGGGCTCCTTGGCGATCTGCACGAGCAGCTGCTGGCCTTTCTTGAGCAAATCCTGAATTGGCGGGAAGATGCGACCACGGCGACCGTTGCGGCTGCCGCGACTGTTGCCGCCCTCCTCCATCTCGGTATCGGCTTTGACCATGTCACGCACCTGCAGGAATGCGGTGCGCTCGAGACCGATCTCGACGAAGGCAGCTTGCAGACTTGGGAGCACGGCGGTGACCGCGCCTTTATAAATATCCCCCACCATGCGCTCGGACTCGGGTCGCTCGATCCAGATCTCGGCGAGCTGCTTGTCCTCGACGATGGCGATGCGAGACTCGTTCACGCCCTGGTTGATGAAGATTTCAGTACGCAAGAAGTGGATTTACCCCTTCCGGGAGCGCAGAGTGGTGCGGAAGAGAATGGGACGGATCACGGCTTGCCCCGGGGGCAGAACCCCCAGGCGAGCGCTACTGGGTGAGGGACCAGGCGATCCCCAAGAGTGGAGGCGACATCGTCGTGCCTTCACCATGTCGCCGGTAGTCGGGCTCTCGTGCCAACCCGGCGTGCGTGATGTGCCACTGCCCAGCAACTTCCCCGGCTCGTCGTCGCGGTGTCACATGCCGAAGTGACAGGGCGGGGCGGCGAGTGGGGGAAAAGAAGATCCGTCAGCAAAGCCGTGCATTGACACGGCCCGGGGCCCGCACATGGGGCGCTCCCATAATGTTGTGATTCGAGTCTCTCCTTCCGCCGCCTGATGCTCTCTCAAGAGCGCCGCCGCGTGCGGCGCGGGGGAAAGGGACTCGGCAAAGTTGCGTGTGACCGGTACGATCGGTCTCCTTAAAACGCTAGTTGCCTCGATGATAATAAGTAGGGTGGGGGGCCTTCGCAATGACAATAAGATCAATCGTCGCCGCTGCGCAGCAGTTCGCGGTAGCTGTCGAGTTCTTCAAGCAGCGCTAGTGCCATCTCCACCTGCGGATCGCCATCGAGTTCGACCAGTAGGCTGGCGCTGTGGCCTTCCAGCCGCAGGACGAGCTCGCGCTGCAAAGCGGAGCGTACAAAGAGCTCAGCCTCGTCGGTGAGGGAGATCTCGTCCGACCAGCGGCGATTGATCACCGCATCCAGGCTGTCGATAGCGGCGACTACTACCCTGTCCCGACCCGACTCCTGCACGCGCGTGCGCAGCGCCTCCAGTTCACGTTCGTCTTCCCGCCGCCGCATATCGGCTAGCGCCGAGCGCGGCAGGTAGCGTCGGAAGGCGGCCATCATCTCCTCGTCCACCGTACCCACAGACTCGGCCGGAGTCACTTCACCGTTGCCCATGTGCTCGACGATGAAGTCGAAAAATACCCGCAGCCGGTAGAGGTCCTGCACGAACAGCGGCGGTGTCTGTGTGTCGACGACGACGTCGGGAGTGATGCCGCCGCCCCCGAGAACCTGCCGTCCCGACCGGGTCTGGTAAGCTTGCGGTGGCACCTCGACGGTGGGCTCGTCATCGGCAAGGTGGCGCTGCCCCACCAAGTCTTCCAAAGATGTCGACAAGATCGTACGCGCACTGCTTTCTTCGAGGTCAAATCGGGCACGCAGTCGGTCCAGCGCCGCTTCAGGAGTGGGCGCATGTAGGATGATGTGAAACAGCAGGCTCGCCGGCAGATTAACCTCACCAAAGGGAATCTGCGTGAGGTAGCCGCTGGCATTGAGACCGGTACGATGGATGCTGCGTCCTGAAGGCGTGTAGTAGAGGGCTGTAGTCAGTTTGAGTGCCGCCTGTTCGCGATCGCGCAGATCGAAGATGGTCTGCACCGAGCCTTTGCCGAAAGAGGTCGTTCCTACCACCACGCCGCGGTCGTTGTCCTGTACCGCGCCCGCTACGATCTCCGCCGCGGAGGCGCTTCCGCCGTCGATGAGCACGACGAGGGGCAGTTCAGCAGCGACGGGCTTGCTCTGCGAGACCTTGGTTTCGTGACGCTCGTCGGCGCGCTCGCGCACTGATACGATGGGCGCTCCCTTTGGAAGGAAGAGATCCGCGACCTCCGCCGCTTGTCCCAGCAGACCTCCCGGGTTTCCGCGCAGGTCAAGCAGCAGCGACATGGCCCCCTCCGAGATCAAGCCGCGCAAGGCTTCTTCGACCTCCTGTGCGGTATCTTCGGAGAACCGCGTCTGCCGCATGCTGATGTAGCCGATGCCCGGACGGATGATGTCCGAGACGGCAACGCTGCGGATGATGATGATCTCGCGCTCGATGACGGCGTCCCAATCCGGCGTTAGTCCCAGTCTCGACAAGGTGATACGTGCGCGGGTGCCCTGCTCGCCGCGCAGAGCATTCACAACGTCTTCCAGGGACATGCCAAGGGTACTGGTGCCCTCGATGGCGACGATCTGGTCCCCGGGTCGCAGCCCAGCCCGGTCCGCCGGGGTGCCCTCTATGGGGGCGATCACAACCGGATAGTGGTCCTTGATCCCCACCGTGATTCCTAAACCGGCGAATTTTCCGGTGGTGTCCTGGCGTAGCTGGCGCACCCCTTCCTCGTCAAAGAATTGGCTGTACGGATCCAACTGTCGCAGCATGCCATCAATGGCGGCGCGCATGATGGTGTCATGATCGACTTCGTCGTAATAGTGCTCGATCACACGACCGTACACCGCACCCAGGCGCTCCCAGTTGCGATGGACCTGCTCATAGGGATCCTCCGGAACCGCGAACGTGACCACCGGGTGAATCAGAAGTGTAAGAAAAGCGGCAATCCGCGTGGCTTGCAGAGGGCCGACTCGGGTGGCACGCCTCTTCTTCTTCATTCCTGCTGTGCGACATCGGAAACGAGGGTTGGGAACCGCTCTCGCAGACCGTTGTAAATGACCTCTGACAACTTCTGTTCATCCTGCGTAGCGTCGAGGAGCCACCATTTCTCTGGATCCGCTGCAGCCTGGACGCAATACGACTCTCTCACCCGCATCTGAAATTCGACCCCTGCTGCCTCAATGCGGTCTTCCCGTTGGCCCTTCCGGCGACCCAAAGCCAGCTCGACGTTGAGATCGAGAAGAATCACGATGTCGGGCGAGCAATCGCCCACCGCCAACTCATTGACGCGATCAACAATGTTTCGCTCCACCCCACGACCGGCCCCCTGATAGGCTACAGATGACGCCGCATATCGCTCGCTGATTACATGCTTTCCTCTCGCCAGTGCAGGAACAATGAGCTGTTGCGCGTGCTGCCTCCGAGCTGCGACTATGATTAACAGCTCAGCCAAAGAATCGACGTCATCAAGCTCAGGCGAGAGTACGGCTTCTCGCAACCGCTCTCCCAGGGGCGTTCCTCCCGGCTCTCTTGTGAGGACGACATCTACCGCGTCATCCTTTAGACGATGGTACAGATGGGCACACTGGGTGGTGGATCCACTGCCATCGATCCCTTCGAAGGCGATGAAGACGCCTCTCATCTGTGGACGTGACTCGAGCTCGGCAGCAATACGCCCCCCGAACATCGTGTTTGGATCACGATCAAGGGCGATACCGCCGAGGACACATAAGCGGGGCGGAAGCGGATGATATGGGGATCACCGCTACGCCGAGGCCGGTGGCTGGACGGCATTGAGCTTGTTGCGAATGTGGGCGAGGCGTTCCACCACCGTGTAGTTCGTGGTCACGGCGAGAACAACGAGGACAAATACGAGCCCCTCATGTCCACACAGGCCTCCGAAGGCCAGAGCAGCCATGCGCTCAGGGCGCTGCATGAACCCGACCTTACAGTCTTCCCCAAGCCCCTCTGCTCGAGCCCTGACGTAACTGACCATGAGGGATCCGGCTAGCGCAAAAAACAGGATTCCGCTGACGATCCACTCCCCACCGCGCACCAGGTAGGCGCCAATGCCGAAATAGATGAAGATCTCGGAGTAGCGATCTGTGGTGGAGTCGAGAAGGGCGCCGAACTTGGTCTCGCTACGTCCCTCTCGGGCGACCTGGCCATCGAGAATGTCACAGAGACCGGCGAAGCCCATGATGACCGCTCCCCACCGCAGGTGGCCCATGAAAAAGGCACCGGTGGCTACGACGTTCAACAGCAGTCCGATCAGCGTCAACCAGTCGGGTCGGAAGCCGACGCGGATAAAGAGCTGCGCCAAGGGACGCAGAACGGCGGTCGCTCTACTCTTGAACTGGGATATGATCACGATGTCCCGAAAGACGGCGAGAGGAGACTATTGGGACGCGTCGAAGTCGAATATACGACCAGACCGGGAAACCGAGCAAGATCGCGGGGGAGGATCTTCCACAAGGATATCCACACCTTATCCCCCGTTGTGGATGAAGTTATTCACCAGGGCCAAATCAATCTGTGGACAAGGACCTCTTTGGCTATTGCAGAGTGCCTTAAAGAGTTGCAGGAGCGGATTTTGACCTGTACGTCATATCCACAATGATCCAGTGGATGCCTGTGGATATCTTATGGGAAAGTGACCGGATGTCCGTCGCTATCCACACAACTCATCCACGAAACAAGGCGCAACGACCCTGACCACCCCGCCATCGCTGCTCACACAGCGCGATCGACGCAGAGGGACCCCGTCTGGCGACACCCGGAGGAAGGGTGGTCAGGATGTGCCCCGCCGGGTGCCGGCAGGTGCGGGTGAGCTCGCGGAGCTCATCAGGCGCGGCCACCGCCCGGGCTACGACAAGGTTCGCGGGACACAGAGGGATCCACTTTTCTACGCGTCCATGGACGACCTCCGCACTCAGTTCGAGTTCGGCGACAACACGGCGCAGAAAATGGGCCCGGCGGCGGCGGCTCTCGACGAGCACGACGTGAGATTGGGGAAGGGTTATAGAGAGGGGGATCCCTGGCAGTCCGGCGCCGGATCCGACATCGACGATGCGCTCGTGATCCACAGCACGGGCCAAGGTTCGGAAGGCGAGAGCGGGCGCAATGTGGTGGGAGACAATGCAGGGCCGATCTCGGGGGGAGATGAGGTTCACGCGCTTCGTCCACTGATGAAGCAGGCGGCAGTAGCGCTCCAGACTATGCTGCCACGCGCGGTGCCGATCGGCACAATCCGGACAGAACTGCTCCAGGATCTGCCGAATGTCCTCCGCGGGGCCCGATTGTTTCACGTGAAACATTCCGGGAAGGCGGCTCGCATCGGGATCGGGCTGTTCCACGTGGAACACTGCCCTCACTTGCCGATGCAGAACTCGGCGAAGATCCGGTCGAGGACGGCCTCCTCCACCTCTTCTCCCAACAGCTCTCCCACATCCTCCAACGCGTTCCGAAGCTCGGCGGCCGCGATCTCCGGTGTCAGCGCTGAGAGCTGTTCGCGAGCCCGAGAGGCCCGATCGGCGACACTCGACATCCGCTCCCGATGCCGATCGCGAAGCAAACTGACCGCCGCCTCCGGTTTCATGGACCGCGTGTGGCGCAAGATTCGCGAGCGCAAGCCCTCGAGACCAGACCCTGTGGTGGCGGATACCGCGACGAATTCCGGTTCCTCCAGTGAGGCGGGTAGCTGCAACCGCGGCGAGAGATCGGCCTTGTTGAGCACTAAGAGCCGCGGTGAGTTACCCGCCGCGCCAATCACCCACTCGTCCTCAGAGCTCCACTCCCGGGACCGATCTAAAACCACGAGGACGAGATCCGCTTCCTCGGCGCGCTGTCGGGCCCGTCGAATGCCCTCCGCCTCTACCGGTCCGGGATTCCGACGCTGGCCTGCTGTATCGACCAGCCTCAAACTCTCGCCCGCCCAGATCACCCGTCCTTCTACCACATCTCGGGTGGTCCCGGGGGTCTCGCTGACAATGGCCCGTTCTTCGCTCAATAGGGCATTCAGCAGCGTGGACTTGCCGACATTGGGCCGGCCGACGATGGCTACTTGCCAGCCCTGTAGACGTCGCCGCGCTCCGGCGAAGCTCTCCACGAGTTCCCGGGCCCGCCGCTCCACTGCAAGGACGTGGGCGTCGACCTGAGCCATGGATGGGGTGTCGACATCCTCGTCCACAAAGTCGAGCCCTACTTCCAGGAGGGCAAGGGCGGCCACGATTTCTGCTTTCACCTCCGCCACGACCTTGGACAGGCCTCCGCTTGCCGCTCCGTAGGCGGTCATCAGACCCGACCGTGACCCCGCGCGGATCAGATCGACGACGGCTTCTGCTTGCGGGAGGTCGAGCTTGCCATTGATGAAAGCTCGGCGCGTAAACTCTCCTGCCTCGGCCATCCGAGCGCCTGACTCGACCGCGGTCTCTAGCACGGCCTGGAGAACGGCTTCGCTGCCGTGAGTAGAGATCTCAACGGTGTCCTCACCGGTGTAGCTCTTAGGACCGGGCAGGAACCAGGCCAAAGCGGTGTCGATTTCGCGTCCCTGAGCGTCGCGGACCTTGCCGTATTCTACCCGGTGGGGCCGGTGACCGATTGTCTTGGCACTGTGGAAGAGCTGGGCGGCAGTCGCGGCGGCGGCGGGGCCGCTGAGGCGGATCACCCCGATCCCGCCCTCCCCTCGGGGGCTGGCAACGGCGACGATCGTGTCGGTATTAGACAGGGCGGCCAAGGGTGGACTCGACAGCAGTGTCCTTCATCGGACAAGGTGTCATGCCTATTAAGCGTGACTCATCCGGAGGGCACTTTCAGGTCGCTGATGAAATTACACCTTGGGTGTCGGCTCGGCGATCGTGCCTCTGTTAGTGACGATCTGCTGTGCGACTTGAAGAACGTTGAAGACCGTCCAGTAAAGGACCAGACCCGATGAGAAGTTCCACATGATAAAGACCATAACGACAGGCATCACGTAAACGAGCGCCACCTGATTTGGGTCCTTCATCGTCATCTTGGACTGGAAATACATAGCGATGGACATCAGCAGCGGCAGTACGTGCAGGCCGAAGCCTCCGATGAGGATCTCGTCGGGGACGGAGAGATCGTCGATCCACAGAATGAAAGGGGCTTGCCGCAACTCGATGGTGCTGGAAAACACCTGGTAGAGAGCGAAAAAAATCGGCATCTGCAAAAGCAGGGGAAGACAGCTGCTTAGAGGATTGACCCCTTCGTCGCGATACAGCTGCATTTGCGCTTGACCCAGCCGTTGCTTGTCATTCTTGTACTTCTCTTTCAGAACCGCTACCTTCGGCTGCAGAGCCTGCATTTTTGCGGTCGACTCGTAGGTCTTACGGGTCAGCGGGTAGACGAGGGCCTTCACGACCACGCCAAACAGCACGATGACCCACCCATAATTGGGGATGACCTGGTGGGCCGCCGTTAACACCTTCAGCAGAACCTTGGCAATCGGGCGGATCACCGACCAGCCGAGATCCATGGCCTGTTCGAGATCGCGCCCGTAGACATCGAGCTCTTCGATATCTAGGGGGCCGATGTAGAGAGCCAGCGGCCAGTTCTGCACGCCTCGCTCCATCCGCTTCCCAATGGCGAAATCGTACTCGCTTTGCGGGGGCCGGTTCGCCGGACGCCCTTCCAGATTGACCCGGTAGCGGCCACCCTCGAGGGGTGAGAGGGCGACGAGGAAGTATTTGTTACGGATCGCCGCCCAACTTACGTCCCCGCGCTCCTCGAAGCGCTCGCTCTCCTCGCCGTCGAGCTGCAAATCCTCCGTGCTCTCGTTGAGGTAGGTCATGACCTTCATGGCCTGCAGGTCGACCTCACGGTCGCGCTCCGCGAGGGCAATACCGCCGCGCCAGTGCAAAAAGGCAACGATGCGGTCGTCGAATCCGGCACAGCGCAGAGTCAACTCGGCGCCGTAGCTATCGGCGCTCACGCGCAGAATTTTCTCCACGAACCGTCCCTGGCCGAGATCGGCTCGCAGGGTGACACTGCCCTCGTCGCCTTCGCCGAGGCGCAGACTCTCGCGGTCGGGCACAAACGAGACCTGGCTAAGATCGAGATCGCCTCCGCCGGTCTCAGCCCGCATCTCGACCAGTAATCCCCGAGCCCCGTCCGGCACGAGCTCTACTGGATCGCCAACTCCATCGGCGTAGCGCAATAGGGTCGCCGAAACCAGGGCCCCCCCCACGCTGGACAAGCGCAGCGTCTGCCGCGGGGTCGTGATGTCGACAAAGGTCTCCGTCATCGGCTCGGGAAGAATGGTCGCTGGACCCGGAGCGCCGGGGGGCGCCAAACCGAGCTCCGTCGTCCGCTCGGCAAGCGGTGCGGGCTCGGAGGCCGACTTTTCTCGCTCCGCGGGCATGGACTCGACCTGCTCCTGCACCGGCTCCGGCATAGGGCCGTTCAACCACTCGTAGTAGTGCGGCATGAGCAGGAAAATGATCGCCACCACCAGGAAAGCGAGAAGGGTTCGCTTGTCGTCCATGCTTCAGTCTACCGGGTCGTACCCATATGCGCCGAAGGGGCGGCATCGCAACAGTCGTCCGACCGCGCGGCGCAGCCCACCCAACGCGCCATAGCGATGGATGGCCTCAGCGGCGTACTCAGAGCAGGTGGGATGGTAGCGGCATGCCCTCGGGAGATGGGGGGAGAGCACCAGTTGATAGGTGCGCACAAGCACGAGCAGGAACGACTTCACTCTACTCTCTCCACCAGTTCGCGCAGCTCACACTCAAGAAGTCGGAAGGGGGTGTTCACGGCACGCGTGCGGGGGAGCACAACCAGGCTACCGGGGTGCTCAATGTGGCGGCAGATGTGGCGAAGCCGCCTCTTGAGACGATTTCGCACCACTGCCTTTCCCAACGACTTGCGGAGCACGAGGATGAGCCCAGAATCCTCTTGCCCGGACCGAATCCAAAGGGTGTCACCCTTGATCCATGGCACCGGGCGGACCCAGATGTAGCTGAGAAATGCTCAGACGGCCAGGCGCTTGCGGCCCCGGCGGCGGCGGCGGGCAATGATGGCCCGGCCTCCGGGAGTGCGCATGCGGCGACGGAAGCCGTGTTTGTTGCGTCTCCGCCGCCGGCTGGGTTGGAAGGTACGCTTCACTTCAGGATTGCCTTGGTTTTTGGCACGCGCAGATACTGGCGGTCCATGCGCTCCTATGAGACCGAGATAAGAGGGTACAAGCTATTGCGGAATCTTTTTTCTGTCAATCAGTATAGGTCGCTCCTCAGAGCGTGTGCGCCGTCCATTCCGCCTTGACTCGGCCTAGCCGGTTGTCTACCCTAGCGCCCCTTCAATTCCCCACGCTTCCCTACTCTTGGTCGCCCCCCATGTCGCAGGATATCCAGGAGTTGTGGGCACGCTGTCTGCTCAATATCGAGAGACGCGTCCGCGCTCAGAGCTTCAACACCTGGTTCCGTCCCACCACCGTGCGTCAGTTCGACGCCGAATCTCTCGAGATCGAAGTCAGCAGCGCCTACTTCGCCCACTTCGTTGAGAGCAATTTCCTCGCTCTCATCCAAGCCGTGGTGGAGGAAGAAGCCGGCCTGCAGCCGAACGTCGTCTTCGCCGTCGCCGAGGATGCGGCGGGGCCTCTGCCGCTAGCGGGCGCCCCGGCGGCAACTGTCAACAATAGCGATGCTGGCGCTGCGGCGGCCGCGGCCGACACAGCCGCCCTGGCGCAGGAGCAGGAGCAGGGCACTCTCGATCTCGGTTACCGTGAAGAGGCGTCGGGCAATGGCGCCCTGCTGTACATGCCTCTCAACGAACGCTACGTCTTCACCACCTTCATCGTCGGAGAGGGCAATCGCTTCGCCCACGCCGCTGCCCAAGCGGTGGCGAAGTCTCCGGGTAAGACGCAGTTCAACCCCTTGGTCATCTACGGCGGCGTCGGTCTCGGCAAGACCCATCTGTTGCAGGCCATTGGACATCATGCGTTATCGCAGGAGACGGGTCGTCGCGTTATTTACGTGCCCTCGGAGAAGTTCATGAGCGACTTCATTGAGTCTCTGCGCCAGCAGACGTCCTCTGAATTTCAGCGCCTCTACCGCAGCGCCGACGTGCTCCTGGTCGACGACATTCAATTTCTCATCCGAGGCGAGCAGACCCAGAACGAATTTTTCCACACTTTCAACACCCTGCACCAGAACGGCAAGCAAATCGTCATGACCTGCGACAGCCCGCCTGGTGAGCTGGAAGGGCTGGAAGAGCGTTTGGTCTCGCGCTTCCAGTGGGGCTTGGTCACCAGCATCGAGCCCCCAGACCTGGAGACCCGAATCGCCATCCTACAGAAGAAGGCGGAGGTCAACGGAATCCAGCTCACCGACGAGGTGGCCAACTTCCTCGGCAATTACATCAGCTCAAACATCCGGGAGCTCGAAGGTGCGCTCAACCACATCATGGCCTACTGCGCAGTGAATCAAGTTGAGTTGAGTCTCGATGCAGCTCGCCGCATCGTCCAAGAACGCAGCTCTGCTCAGTCTTCCTCTCAAGTCAGCATCGAGGGAATCCAAAAGACGGTCGCCCGGCACTTCGATCTAACTCCCGAGCTGCTCATTGGGAAGACCCGGCGTCAGGAGGTGGCGGCTCCTAGACAGATCGCAATGTTTCTGGCCAAGCGCTTCACCAAATCGCCGCTGAAAGTGATCGGCTTGCACTTCGGCAACCGAGACCACAGCACCGTGGTACATGCCGTTCAGACCGTCAACAAGAAGTGCGACGAAGACCCCTCCTTCGCCAACGTCGTCGACTCACTTTCTGAGGAGATTCAGCAATTGACAGGGCAATGAGTCTGTAAATGGAGATTGTTGTCCACAATTTCATCCACATTATCTGTGGATAACGTGCAGATCGGATGTGGACAACTGTGTGGACAGAACAACATGGCTCCGGCTTGCGTTCACACCGGTGGAAAAGGTTGGGTCTTCCAAGAACTTTATCCACGCGGTATAACTCGATCTATTTTTCAAAATACTCATATAAACAATTGTTAATAAATCGTTTATAACATCCTGATTTATCTCATTCATGGACTTCTCCACCTATCCACACCACTACTACAACTACAATTTCCTAGAACAGGTATTTTCTAGTATTAGAGTTCGTGTAGTTGTGATGTGGATAGCTTCCCTATACTCCGTGCTGATTACTCCACCAACTAAGTTATATATTAATCTATAACATATTGTTAATATTAAACTAAATGAATTTTTCACCGGCGTCTATGCAGTCCAATCACGACACCCGGACGGATTGACATAGGCCCTCTATTTACCTACTTTATTGGTTGTTCGTGTGTTTGTGCGCTGACGACAACTTTAGGCGCTCAGAAGCCCCGGAAGCGCCCCTGAATCCCTCGTCCACCGATTTCCCAGCGATGACCTCTCAGGCCGGTCATGGTCTTAGTGACCCTCTGTGAGCGTTCAGAGGCCCGCCTGCACTTTATGAAGCTGACCGTAGACCGAAATGAGTTGTGGCGCGGTGCCAACATAGTTCTCGATGCCGTCGCCTCGAAGCCGGCCCAGCCGGTGCTGTCGAATATTCTCCTTGAGGCGGAGGGGGATTGGCTGACCCTATCGGCGACCAACCTCGATCTTTCCATCCGTTCTCGGGTAATCTCCAAAGTGGAAATCCCGGGTCGCATCACCGTTCCCGCTCGTACCCTTGCCGAGATCACCCGAGAGTGGCCGGAAGCGGACCTTCACCTGTCGCTGGAAGACGGACGCCTGACCCTATCCGGGAGGCTCGGCCAGGGCAACAGCGGCGAAGGCCGTTACTCGCTGGCGGCAACGCCACCCGACGAGTTTCCCGACATCCCTCAGTTGTTGGACGGGTTGACCATTGATTTCACCGGCGGCTCCGCCCTTGACGGCGAACTGTTGAAGACGATGATCGACAAGACGAGCTTCGCGGTCTCTCGGGACGAGACCCGACCCGTGCTCACCGGCGTGTTATGGCGTATCGAGCGTGAGTTCATGGCTATGGTTGCCACCGATGGCTCGCGGTTGGCGAAGTTCCAGCGAAACTGGAACGGAGGTGAGGGTACTGGTGACGGCTCCGCCGAAATTATCCTGCCACCACAGGTTTGTTCACGGCTGCTCAAACTGCTTGAATCCGCCGATGGGCTCACGCGGGCCGTGATCGGCGAAAGTCAAGTGCTGTTTCAGGCTGGTGACACCCAGTTGTTTTCGCGACTCATCGAGGGACCCTATGTCGACTACGATCAGGTCATCCCCCGCGAAAACGACAAACAACTCACTATCGCCGTCGATCAGCTGCTACCTACCGTGCGCCGTGTCTCCATCCTCTCCAGCTCGTACACCCATCAAGTGCGGCTCGGCTTGCAGAGCGGCAAGGTCGAGCTCACTGCATCGAGTCAGGAGATCGGCGGCGAAGCGCGCGAGGTTATCCCCGCCGAGTACAGCAGCGAGGGCCTCGATGTCGCTTACAATTCCCACTATCTGATGGAGATCCTGCGTAAGGTCGGATCAGACGAAGTCACCATCGACTTGCGCGATTCAGTCACCGCCGCCGTGGTGCGGCCCGCCGAGCAGCTGGATGGGGAAGACTACTTCTACCTGATGATGCCTATGCGGGCCAGCGCCTGACGGGCAAGCCAGCGTCCTCCTGAAGCGAGTGAGAATTCGCCAGCTCACTCTGCGTCCCTACCGCAACTTCGAGCGCATCGAGGTCCCCTTTGGGGAGGCGGGGGCGCTCATTGTGGGGGACAACGGTCGTGGCAAGAGCAACATCCTCGAGTCCATTTCATACCTCTCACTGGGGAAGTCGATACGAGGCTCCAAGGATTGCGAAGCCGTACCGCACAACGCCAAGCACTTCGATATCGAAGGTATCTGGGAAGATCGCGGACGACAGCGCCAGAGTCGGGTTTTCTACTCCGGCGAAGACGGAAAGCGGGTTTTTCTGGACGGAGCACCGTTGCATCGGGTCTCCGAGCTAGTCAGCCACTTCCGCACGGTGCACTTCGCACCCGAGGATGTGTCCCTGGTGCTGCAGTTCTCGGCGCAGCGCCGACGTCTGCTCGATATTCTCATTTCTCAGGCCCGGGTCAGCTATCTGCGCGAGCTACAAGGCTACGCGCGTATTCTCACGCAGCGCAATCATTACCTGCGGCAAGTGGCGCAGCGCCGACCCGTCGATCGCGACGAGCGGGTCGTCTGGGACCAGCAGCTGTGCCAAGTGTCGGCGCGACTGCGACGCCATCGCTTGGAGACGCTGGTCGATGTCGAGCCCGTATTCGCCCGTCACTACGAGGGCTTCTGCACCGGCCGGGAACGCGCCTCGGTGACCTATGAACAGCAACTCGTACCCCACTCGGTGAGCGCGATTCCCGACGAAGGAGAACTGATTCAAGCAATGCAGGGCGAGCTGGAGGAGCTGCGCGCTCGCGAGGATCGGGCCGGACACACGCTGTGCGGTCCCCACCGCGATGCCTTCGTTTTCACCCTGGACGGCGAGGCGGCGGATACCTTTGGCTCTCAGGGTCAACTCAAGAGCATTCTAGTGTCGTGGAAGATGGCCGAGCTGCGGCACCTGGAGTCGGTGACGAGCCAGCAGCCGGTGCTGCTGCTCGACGACGTCTTTTCTGAGCTCGACCAGGATCGCTGTCAGTGCCTGTTGCACTTGGTGGAGGACTTTGAGCAGGTTGTGCTTACCGCCGCGCGCACGCCCCGAGACGAGCTGGGTCAGCGCTTCAAGACGGTGCAGCTGGCGTGAGGAAGATCATCCACGCCCACCGGCAGCCTGATCGCCGCAGCGAGACCGTAGGCAGCCTTTTGCCGCGGGTGCTCGCCGATCTCGGCTTGAGCGAGAGCTTGTCGCAATGTCAGGCGGTGTTAGCCTGGGAAGAGGTCGCTGGACCGCAACTGGCGCAGCAGGCGAAGGCAGTACGCATGCGATCGGGACGCCTCGAGCTGGCAGTGCCCTCCGCCGTCTGGCGCACCCATCTAAGCTTTTCGAAGCTGCTACTGCTGCAACGTCTCAACGAACACCTGGGTTGCCGGGTAGTCCGCGACTTGGTGTTCGTCAACCGTCGTGAGTCCCAGCCCTTGCGTCGAGGGCCCTCCACTTCCAACCAGGACGATAGGTCCCATGTCGGAAGCTGAAAAGCGGTCAGTTCACGCCGCCACAGACAAGGACATCCCCGGAAGCAACGGAGACTACACCTCGTCGGACATCCAGGTCCTCAAGGGTCTGGAAGGAGTGCGCAAGCGACCAGCCATGTACATCGGCGACACCGGCGAGAGCGGTCTGCACGAACTCGTCAAAGAGATCGTCAACAACTCCGTGGACGAAGCCATGGCAGGCCGTTGCGGACGCATCGCTGTGAAGATCCTCGTGGACGGCTCGGTGGCCATAATGGACGACGGTCATGGCATTCCCGTCGACATCCACGCCGGGGAGCGCAAGTCGGGTGTGGAAGTGGTCATGACCATGCTGCATGCCGGCGGCAAGTTCGACAAGAAGGCCTACCAGGTCTCCGGAGGACTACATGGCGTTGGTGCCTCGGTGGTGAACGCATTGTCGGAGTGGCTGGTGGTTGAAGTTGCCCGCGACGGTCAGTTGCACCGCCAGCGCTACGTCCGCGGTGTGCCCGAAAGCGAGCTCGAGGTCGTGGAAGAAACTGGTAGCCACGGCACCACGATTCAGTTCAAGCCTGACACCGAGATTTTCGAGATCGTGGAGTTCCAGTTTGAAACGATCTGCCACCGGCTACGTGAGCTCGCCTTCCTCAACAAAGGCTTGGAGATCCGCGTCTCCGACGATCGCACCGGTGAGGACGAGACGTACCTGTTCGAAGGGGGTGTCGTCGAGTTTGTCTCCTTCCTGAGCGAGGGTCGCAACACCCTGCATCCCGAGCCCATCTACCTTGAAGGCGAACGTCAGGGCGTCAGTGTCGAGATCGCCCTACAGTACAACGATGGCTATCAGGAAACCGTCTTCACCTACGCAAACAATATCAAGACGGTGGAGGGTGGCACCCATTTGATCGGGTTTCGCGCTGCTTTGACGAGCACGATCAATGCCTATGCCACCCGTGAGGATTTGACCGCGAACGTAGCGTTCTCCTTGTCCGGGGAGGACACCCGGGAAGGTCTGTCGGCGGTGGTCAGCGTGAACGTGCCGGAGCCGCAGTTTGAAGGACAGACGAAGTCGAAGCTCGGCAACTCCGACGTGAAGGGCTTGGTGCAGTCGCTGACGTCTAGTGCGTTGAGCACCTACCTCGAAGAACACCCCGACGTGGCCAAGCGAGTGATCAGCAAGATCATCGAGGCCGGCCGCGCCCGCGAGGCGGCGCGCAAGGCACGCGAACTCACCCGGCGGAAAGGGCTCCTCGACGGTGGGTCGCTGCCCGGCAAGCTCGCCGATTGCTCCAACCGGAACCCCGACGAGACCGAGGTCTACCTCGTTGAGGGCGACTCAGCCGGTGGTTCGGCGGCAATGGCGCGCGATCAGAACTTCCAGGCCGTGTTGCCCATGTTCGGCAAGCCCCTCAACGTGGAAAAGGCGCGTATCGACCGTGTGCTCGGGAACGACAAGTTGCTGCCGTTGATCTCCTGCTTAGGGATCGGTATCGGCGAGGACTATGACTTCACACGCCTGCGGTACGGCAAGGTCATTATCATGGCCGATGCCGACGTGGACGGGAGTCACATCCGCATATTGCTGATGACCTTCTTCTTTCGCTACATGCGCGAGCTCATCGAGAATCACAAGCTCTACTTGGCGCAGCCCCCGCTGTTTCTTGTCAAGCGCGGCAAGCGCGAAATTTACGCCTTCGACACAGCTGAGCGCGATCGCCATTTGTCCGAGCTGCGCGGCGACGGCGACGGGCGCGGTATCATGGTGCAGCGCTACAAGGGTCTGGGCGAGATGAATCCCGAGCAGCTGTGGGAGACCACGATGAATCCGGAAACCCGCACCCTTCTGCAGGTCACCATCGACGATGCCGTTGAGGCGGAGCACATGTTTTCTCTGCTCATGGGCGAGCAGGTCGAGCCGCGCCGCGAGTTCATTGAGTCCCATGCCCTGGAAGTACAGCATCTGGACATCTGACAAGAGCCCACTGACAACCAGCGCCAACCCAACCTAGCGACGACATGACCGAATCGAGAGACCCCCGCATCATCCCGGTAGCGGTGGAGGAGGAGCTCAAGGCTTCCTTCCTCGACTACTCCATGAGCGTCAATCTGGCGCGTGCCATTCCCGATGTGCGTGACGGATTGAAACCGTCGCAGCGTCGCATCCTGGTCGCCATGGACGACCTCAACCTTGCTCCGGGCCGGGGATTCCGGAAGTGCGCGAAGATTGCCGGCGACACCTCGGGTAACTATCACCCACACGGCGAAGCCATAGTCTACCCGACGCTGGTGCACATGGCGCAGGACTTCCGTATGCGCTACCCCCTGGTCGACGGCCAGGGCAACTTCGGCTCCATCGACGGTTATCCCCCGGCTGCCATGCGCTACACGGAAGCGCGTATGAGCAACGCCACAGTAGAGATGCTCGCCGAGCTCGATCGCGATACCGTCGACTACGTCGACAATTACGACGAGACCCGCAAAGAACCAGCAGTTCTGCCCTCGCGATTTCCTAATCTGCTATGCAACGGCTCGGTGGGCATCGGCGTGGGTATGGCGACCCGCATCCCCCCCCACAACGTCGCCGAGATCTGCGATGCTCTCACCGCCTTGATCGACGATCCCACGATCGCCATCGACGATCTCATGGAACATGTGAAGGCCCCTGATTTTCCCACGGGCGGAGTCATCTACGGCATGTCCGGCGTACGGCAAGCCTACCGCACAGGTCGCGGCATCATCCACGTGCGATCCCGTACCCACGTAGAGACTAGCCGCGACAATCGCGAGCGCATCATCGTCACCGAGATCCCTTTCCTGGTCGATAAGTCGACGCTGCTGGAGAAGATGGCGGGCTTAGTGGGCAACAAGGTCGTGGAGGGGGTGACCAACATCCGCGACGAGTCTGGCCGTGATGGCCTACGCATCGTCCTCGAGCTGCGCCGCGACGCCCACTCTGAGGTGGTGCTCAATCAGTTGTTCAGCCACTCCATGCTGCAGGCCACCTTCGGCGTCAACGCTTTGGCCATCGTCGAGGGGCGACCCGAGCTGCTCAACATCAAGCAGATGCTCGAGCGCTACGTCGAGCACCGTCACGGGGTGGTATTACGGCGCACCCGCTTCGACTTAGCCAAGGCCGAGGCGCGGGCCCACGTGCTCGAAGGCCTGCGCATCGCCCTCGATAATATAGATGCTGTCATCCGGCTCATCCGCGCTTCCGCCAGCCCTGACGAGGCGCGCACTGCGCTGATGGGCGAGTTCGACCTCTCTGAGATCCAAGCCAACGCCATCCTCGCCATGCCACTGCAGCGGCTTACTGGTTTGGAGCGGGAGAAGATTGAGGAGGAATACCAAGAACTCATGCAGGCCATCGAGCACCTGCGCGCTGTTCTCGAGTCGCAGCAGATGCAGATGGACATCCTCAAGGGGGAGGTCGCCGACATCCGCGAACGCTTCGCCGACGAGCGGCACACGGAGATCGTTTACGCCGCCGAAGAGTTCGACATGGAGGACCTGATCACCCGCGAGGACATGGCGGTCACGATCTCGCGTGAGGGCTACATAAAGCGCATGTCGCCCAGCGCCTATCGCCCCCAACAGCGCGGTGGCCGTGGGGTGACGGGTATGAAGACCAAGGATGAGGACTTTGTGGAGCGCGTATTCATCGCTTCGACCCATTCCTACATCCTTTTCTTAACCGCCCGCGGCCAATGCCATTGGCTTAAGGTTTACCGCATCCCTGAAGGAGAGCGTACGGCGCGTGGGCGCCCCGTAGTGAACCTCATCCAGTTGGCCGATGGCGACGAGATTCGTGCTGTGGTGCCGGTGGATGAGTTCTCCGACGACCGCTACCTGTTCACCGCCAGCCGCAAGGGCATTGTTAAGAAAACGGTGCTGGCGGCCTACGGGAACGTGCGCCGAAACGGGATCATCGCCCTCAAAATCCGGGACGACGACGATCTCATAGGTGCCGCCCTGACCCTGAAACATCAGGACATCCTCCTGGGCACTCGGAACGGTATGGCAGTGCGCTTTTCCGAGTCGGACGTGCGCCCCGCGGGGCGGGTCTCCTCTGGGGTGAAAGGAATCGACCTGCGCGACGGCGACGAAGTTGTCGACATGGTGGTCATGAACACTGAGGGGGCGGTGCTGACGGTCAGCGAGAACGGCTATGGCAAGCGCACCGTAGTCTCCGAGTATCGTCGGATCCGTCGCGGCGGAAAGGGCGTCATCGACATCAAGACCACGGAACGGAGCGGCGGAGTGGTTTCCTGTATGCAGGTTCGAGAAGAAGACGAGGTTATGATTGTCACGCAGAATGGAATCATGATCCGCGTACCTGTAAGTGGAATCTCCGAGATCGGCCGCAACACCCAGGGTGTACGGGTCATCAACGTCGACGAAAACGATCGCGTTATCGATATGACTCGCGTGGTGGCCGAGGACGAAGGCGATGCGACGAACGCCGCCGATCTTGACCCAACTCAAGGCTGATAAGATAGGCGGCAGACCATTGCCGGGGAACCAGTTAGCCTCGGTCGCCTGAGTCGTCTACCGGTTGACCGCACCGGCCTGGTCGGCTATCTTTCCATTGGTGGTTCAGCGCCTGATCTTGGGAGCTGGCTGGCGCGTGAGTTCGACCCGGAGGGCTAGACCTAATTGGTAAGGCAGCGGTCTTGAAAACCGCCGGGTTCACACCCTTGAGGGTTCGAGTCCCTCGCCCTCCGCCAGTCATTGCAGAGCAGGGTGTTGGAGAGGTGACCGAGTGGCCGAAGGTGGCAGCCTGCTAAGCTGTTGTAGGGGGTAACTCCTACCGAGGGTTCGAATCCCTCCCTCTCCGCCAGCACTCATAGGGAGCGAGTTGTCGGGAAAATATCGGCCGCCGCCTCGATCGTTGCCCCCTCGTTCAATGGTAGGACACATGACTCTGGATCATGATATCGGGGTTCGAATCCCTGGGGGGCAGCCATAATACCAAGCCCAGAACGCCAGTGGGGTACGGCTGGACAAGCTCGCCAATAGGCGGGCTTTTTCAGTTCTGGGCGCCGATGTGGCGCCACCCACTAGAACCGCAATTTCCACGCCAACAACGAGTCACCATGACTGACACCGCTATTTCCGCCTCTGGCCATTCGGTCGTGCATCAAAGAGACGGCGCCCCGGTGCGTCGATGGCTGTGGATCGTACTGGCTGCCATCTATCTCATGGTCATCGTGGGTGGCATCACTCGGCTCACCGGCTCCGGGCTGTCCATGGTCGAGTGGCGCCCTCTTATGGGAGCGCTTCCGCCGTTGTCCGAAGCCGAGTGGCAACGCGTCTTTGAGCAGTACCAGGCTTCTCCCCAGTACCAACAGGTCAACCATTGGATGGGATTGTCTGAGTTCCAGCGCATTTTCTTCTGGGAGTACCTACATCGTCTGCTGGGACGACTAGTTGGCGTCGTCGCCCTGGTGCCATGGGTCTGGTTCCTTGCCCGTCGCCGGCTGTCGCATCGAACAGCGATGCGCACCTTCCTGGCTTTTCTTCTCGGCGGCCTGCAAGGCTTGCTCGGATGGTACATGGTGAAGAGCGGGCTGGCAGGGGTGCCTGAAGTGAGCCACTTCCGCTTGGCCGCCCACCTCTCGCTGGCCTTCCTGGTCGGCGGGTGGGTGCTGTGGCTGATCCTCGACCTGCACTGCGGAAAGCATGCCGGAGGGTCGCCACTGATGAGCGTCCATGTCCTCGAACTGCGTCGGCTGGCCCACAAGTTCATCGCCCTGCTGGCCCTGCAGATCATCTACGGCGCTTTCGTTGCGGGAACCCGTGGCGGTGTCCTGTTCGCGACTTTCCCGGACATGAACGGGTACTATCTGCCCGGTGTTTTTTTCACCGGTCCGTCGCCCGTGCACGATCTGATGCACTCACCACTCGTCATCCATTGGGTGCACAGGTTTCTCGCCTGGATCGTCGTCGGCATGGCTGTGGCGCTAGTTCTGCGCGTACGCCGGCAGGCGTCACCGGGTAGCCGCCTACGGGCTACCGGTAGCGTGCTGGGCGGTAGCGTGTTGCTGCAGTTCGCCCTTGGCGCGCTCACCGTGACCCTCCATGTCCCGGTGTGGGCCGCCGTCGCCCATCAGGCCGGCGCATTTCTGCTGCTGGGAAACGGGTTGTTCCTGACGCATCAACTACATAGAGGGGACACGGGGCAAGCCTGATTCTCTATATGTTTCCGTTTTGTCAGGAAAGGACTCGGAGGAACAATCAATGCCAACACGTCGTGGTCAGCGGTCACGTTGAATCTGGATCGAGGGGGAAAATAGGTGCCCCGATTGGAGTAGCTGATGGCTGGCTTGCGACGTGAGGCCACGGTCGGCCTGTCGTCTCGGCAACCGCGAGAGACGTTGGGTCAAACCGGGGCTGCCAGCGGTTTCTATGCCCCGTCGACCCGGTGCTCGCTGAGCATCTCCAAGATCAAGTCGCGCTCCTTCTTTTCCATCGCCTCACCACTGTAGGCAGGGATCACTTCCCTCGAACGCCGGCCTTGGTCGGCAACCCGGTCGGGATCGGCCAGGAAACGAGAGAGGGCGGTGGCGAATCCCGCAGGGGTGCCTGGAACGACATCAGCACACCCACCACAGACTTCCGGCGACCCACCCCACCGAGGCTCGTTGATGACGATCGGGTATCCCAACGCCATGGCTTCTAGAACAGGCATGCACACGCCCGGTTGGATGATATTGATCGCAAAAACGTGATGCCCCTCGAAGACTTTGGGTAGATCAGCATTGGCGACCCGGTCGATGAACGTTACACCGTCCTGCACACCAGCTTTCCGGGCGGTCTTGGCATAGGCCTCTCGGAAAGGACCCCGTCCGACCAGAGTCAGTTCAGCATCAACGTGGGCCAAGGATCGAATCAGCGGACGTTGATCTTTTCCAGCGAACTGCCGCCCTACATTGATGATCCGCAGTCGATCGCCCTCTTTCAGTCGGGGTCGCTGATCCTGGAAACGATCGAGGAAAATCTGGTTGTATATGACCCGCACTTTGTCTCGATGTCGCGTCCCACGAATTAGTCTCGCGGCTGCTTCGTACTTGGGGACAAGACAGTCGGCGTTGGCGTAGACATAACGCTCCCAGCCGAGAGCCTTCATGGTCAGCTGATAGAGCGTGATCTTGGCATAGCCCTGTCCGTAAGTCCAGAAGCGACGATAGATGCTGACATCATCATGGATGGACGCGTAGGAAGGGATGCCCAATTGGCGAGCCGCCCACACGGCATAGTAGCCCTGGAGAAACGGGCCATGTCCTCGAATCACGTGTGGCTGACATCGCGTGAAGACATCGAGCACGCGCCTGCGCAGCGCCAAAGGATTGGACACTCTTGGCCTTCCCACCGGGTGGATGACCAGCTTTGCCTGACCGGCAACCCTTTGCACGAGTTCGACTGTAACATCATCATCAGCAAGTGTGATGACGTGCACTTCATCGAAGATGTGACCGGGATTCCAGTAACGATCCTTGACCTCGCCCTTCTCGTGGGCGATGCGAAGGCTACCATCCGCCACGACGCCATAACGCAGACTCATAACCTTCGCCATTCTCCCGTGTATGACTGCAGATGAGCCAACCTACCACCGTCACCGATGGCACGCAATCTCCATTTCATCCAGTTCTAAGAGGCCTCGTAAACCTCAGTAGTTATTGACAATCTGAGGACAGCGGACCTTACTAGGATCCCATGATCGATCAACGCCGGGAGGCCGCCATCGCCTGGGCCCTGATGGCACCGGCCCTGATCGTACTCGGCGTCTTCGGCATCTTTCCCATCGGATACGCCTTCGTCGTCAGCCTGCATCAATGGCGGATCAAGTGCGAAGCCCTGATTGGCTTCAAACATTATGCCCGGGCGCTTGGCGATCCCCTCTCTCTGACCATCTTCGTCGTCGGCATCGCTGGTGTCGGTACTTCAATGGCTCTGCGCAGGCGCAGAGGTCACGCGGCCGCCGTAGGCATGCTTGGGCTGGTGACCTGTGTCGTTGGCTTGGTGGGAATGATCCAGAGCGGGGACCCACGTCTCTTCAACGCTTTCAAGGTCACTCTGTTCTACGCGGTGGGCACAATTCCCTCGGAGGTCGGAGGTGCCCTACTGCTGGCCTACCTGCTGTTCCGCATCATGACCGCGCGGGGTCTGCTACGGGTTCTCTACTTCCTGCCCTACATCACGCCGATGATCGCCACGGCGGTGGTGTTCCGCACGATTTTCAGTCCCAATCCCGGTTCCATCGCCAACAGTGTCTGGACCTACCTTGGTTTCGAGCAGCAACGCTGGTTATACGAGAGCCAATCGGTGGCGGGCCTGCTCTTGCGGGGACTGGGCGTGTCCGTCCATCCGGAGTGGATCGACGCTCTCTTCCCCAGCCTTGCCCTCACCTGTGTCATCTTCTACAACATCTGGGTCTACATAGGCTACGATACGGTGATCTTGCTGGCGGGCTTGAGTGCCATCCCTCGGCAATACTTCGAGTCGGCTGCCATTGACGGAGCCAGCGGCTGGCAAGTTTTCCGTCACGTGGCCCTGCCCCTGTTATCGCCGTCCCTGTTCTTCATCAGCCTAGTGGCGGTAATCGGGACCTTTAAGGCTTTCAACCACATCTACATCATGCGCACCGCTGGCGCCCAGGATTCCGTGGACGTGGTAAGCGTTCTCATCTTCGATCAGATCTACCAGTACCATAACGCGGGCTATGCCTCGGCCTTGGCCCTAGTGCTATTCCTTGCCATCCTCGGGCTCACGGTGCTGCAGAACCGGTTGCTTGGCCGCCGCGTGTTCTACGGAGACTAGGGAGCATGGTGGCGATTCGCTCACTGGGAAACTGCCTCACTTACGCCGGACTCTCGGTTGCCGCCATCGTTGCCGGCTTTCCCTTCGTGTGGATGATCCTGTCGTCCTTCATGACCCGAGGGGAGACGGTGCGCCGGGTATTAGTCCCCGATTCGCTGCAGTTGTCGAACTTCATCACAGCGTGGAGTGAAGAAGACTTCGGCCTATACTTCGCCAACTCTGTTATCATCGCTCTGCTGCAAGTGTCGGCGACCTTGCTGTTCTGTCTCATGGCAGCCTACGCGTTGGCGCGAATCCGCTTCCCGGGTCGAGAGGTAGTGTTCGTCGTCATTCTCGCGACTCTGATGGTGCCGGAGACGGTGACTATGGTGCCCAATTTTCTCATCGTCTCCTGGTTGCACGAGCACTCTCCCATGGGCTGGCTCAATAATTGGCCCGCTCTGACCGTGCCGTTCATGGCCAGCGCCTTCAGTATCTTCCTGCTGCGTCAGTTCATGCGAGGTGTCCCCTACGAACTGTGGGAGTCGGCGCGGATCGACGGAGCAGGACATCTGCGCTTTCTCTTCCAGATCGTGGTGCCTCTGTGCCGTGCTCCTCTGCTCACAGTGGGGATGTTTACCTTCATTGGCTCGTGGAATGCTCTGGGTTGGCCACTGCTGGTGACGAATTCGCCGACTTGGCGGCCGATCTCAGTGGGACTACAGAAGTTTGTCACCGAGGCGGGGCCGGAGATCCACCTGCAAATGGCGGGGGCGGTAATTGCGACGATCCCCGTTCTCGTGGTGTACGGACTGATCCAGAAGGAATTCACAGAGGGAATCTCCATGTCGGGACTCAAAGGATGACCGCAACCGCACTCGGTCTGTTGCTGGTGGCGCTGATATTATCGAGTTGCGGTGAGGGTGCGCGGGAGACCGGCGGCGCTCGGCCTGTTCAGGATCTGGAAGCTGTCGACCCGTACGGTCAGGAGGTCGTGTTCTGGTACCAGCACACCCGCGAGCGTGAAGAAGCCCTGGCGGAGATGATCCAGGAGTTCAATGCGAGCAACGAGCACGAGATCCGTGTGCATGGCGAGTTCGCGGGACGCTACGGCGACATATACAACAAAATGATGGTAGGACTACAAGGAGGCGAGCTTCCGACCCTCGTCGTTGCCTATCAGAATCAAGCGCGTGTCTACAATACCGCCGACGGCGTCGTCGACCTCAGTCCTTACATGGTGTCCGCCAAATGGGGTTTGAGTGCCCAGGAACGGGCCGACTTCTTCGACACTTTCATCGCCCAGGATCGCCACGGGGACAAGCAACTCGGTTTCCCCCCGAACCGCTCCATCGAGATCCTCTACTACAACCAGGACTGGCTCAAAGAGCTTGGTTTCGACGGACCGCCGGCCAGTTGGGAGGACTTCGCGATCATGTGCCGAGCGGCAAAAGAGACGCCCTTCACTGGCAATGACGATCCCTCTCGCAGCCTCGGCTTCGTACTCGATGAAGACGCATCCCGCTTGGCAACTCAGGTGTTTTCTCGGGGCGGCAGCTTTATGGGCGCCGATCACAGCACTTACACTCTCGACACCGATGCCGTACAGCAGTCGCTGACGCTGATGAGGGACCTGGCCGCGGAGGGAGCTGTGGAGCTCATGGGCGAGCCTTACGGCGATCAAACCGAGTTCGTCGGTGGGCGCAGCCTGTTCGTGCTGCGCTCCTCCTCGGGCTTACTCTTCGTGCAGGCCGCCATCGACGAAGGCATCGGGTTTTCGTGGAACGTGGCGCCACCGCCCCACTCCACGGTTAAGCCTGTCGTGAATTTCTACGGTGCCAGTGTATCGATGTGTCCGTCCACACCGGAGGAGCAGCTGGCTGCTTGGTTGTTCCTAAAGTGGTTCACAGAGCCGGCGCAGCAGGCGCGCTGGGTACGTGCCAGCAACTACTTTCCGGTCCGCAAGAGTGCGGCGGCCCAGTTGGACGATTATTTTGCTGAGAATCCGCGCTATCAGCAGGTCTTTAAGTTGCTCGGCTACGGCAAGGCCGAGCCCTCGGCCGTCGGTTACGAGGCAGTGCGTCGCCTCATCTCGCAGGCCGTGGTCAAGGCGCTGCAGAGTGGTGAGATCACCGTCATCACGGGCGAGCTGGAGAGGCAGGCCAACGCCTCAAGGGACGAGCTTTGAACCGGGCGTCCACAGTGAGTGAGAGTGATCTGCGTGCTTGAGGGGCCAGTGCAGTCTCCCATCTTGCGTCATAGGCACTCTCGAGATTGCCCCTCGAATCGGTGAGGTAAAATGCGAATTCGTGTGGTCATCAATGAAGGCGAGTTGCCGGTAAAACGGTAGAGCCGCCGGGCAATGCCATGGCAGGACGTCAGAGCCGCGTGAGCATAGATCAAACCGCCAGTCCGGGCCGACCCCTGCGACTGGAGACGGAGATCCGAGCATGAGTGGCCAAGATGTACGACAGGGCCGTAAGGGTGGGACTCGCGACGCGGGGCGACGTCCCAACGTCGTCGTGTTCTTCACCGATCAGCAGCGCTGGGACACTATGGGTTTGCACGGCAATCCCCTTGAGCTCACGCCCAACCTTGACCACGTGGCGCGGGCCCATACGCACGTGGCCCACTCCTTCTCCTGCCAGCCAGTTTGCGGACCCGCGCGCTCTTGCCTGCAGACCGGCCTCTACGCCACTACGACGGGGTGTTACCGCAACGCCATTCCCCTACCCGCCAATAGCCGTACGTTGGCGCACTATTTCCGAGACGCCGGCTACGACACCGGGTACATCGGCAAATGGCATTTGCACGAGCGCGAGTGCATCGGTCCGGTGCCACCAGAGGCGCGTTTCGGTTACGACTATTGGTTGGCTTCCAACGTGCTGGAGTTTACCTCCGACGCCTACGACACCGTGCTCTACGACGACCACGGGCAAGCGGTTCTCCTGCCAGGCTATCGTGTTGACGCCGTAACCGACGCTGCGATTCGCTACATCGACGGGCATCGTGAGGACGAGTTCTTCTTGTTCATTTCCTTCATCGAGCCGCACCACCAGAACCACGTCGACGACTACCCGCCCCCTCATGGCTACCGCGAGCGCTACACCGGTCGCTGGATGCCGCCCGATCTGGCCGCCCTGAGCGGATCGAGCCATCAGCATTTGGGTGGCTACTTCGGTATGGTAAAACGTCTCGACGAGGCCTACGGCCGAATGCACGATGCCCTGGAGAGCCTTGGCCTCGCACAGGACACGATCGTGTTGTTCACCTCCGACCACGGCTGTCACTTCAAGACACGCAACTCGGAGTACAAGCGCTCATGTCACGAGAGCTCGATTCGGGTGCCGACGGTATTCAGCGGTCCTGGTTTCGTCGCCGGGGGACAGATCCCCGAGCTGGTGAGCCTCATCGATCTGCCGCCCACTTTGCTAGACGCCGCCGGTATCGATGTGCCTGAGCAGATGCAGGGTCGCTCGATCCTGCCGCTGGTGCGGCGCGAGGGTGCCGAGCGCGATTGGCCGGAAGAGGTCTTCGTGCAGATCAGTGAAGCACAAACCGGGCGCGCCGCGCGCACAGCGCGCTGGAAGTACGGCGTCGACGCTGAGGGAGCGAAGGACCAGCCGGGATCCGATCGCTACCACGAGCAGTACCTCTACGACTTGCATTCCGACCCGTACGAGCTGGACAACCTCGTGGGATTGACGTCGCATCGCGGCGTTGCCGACGTCATGCAGCGGCGCCTGCTGCGGCGCATGGAAGAGGCCGGTGAGCGGCCGGCGGAGATCGTCGTTGCAGAGGAGCGCGAGAGCGGACAGCGGCAGGTCACGGAACAGGAAAGCCTTGCCTGAGGTAAGAACAGGAGAGAGAATTGGTGAATGACACGCTGCAGGTAGATCTCGCCGTCATTGGCGCTGGTCCGGCCGGACAGAAGGGGGCGATTCAGGCTGCCAAGGCGGGCAAGACGGTCGTCATTGTCGACCGGCTAGGGGTGCTCGGCGGAGCCTGTTTGAATCAGGGTACGGTCCCCTCCAAGACCCTACGCAGTGCCATCCTCGACCTGACCGGCTTCATCCAGTCCACCCACTTCGGCCAGGAAGTGCGCCAGCTCGGGGACATCTCGGTTCAGGATCTGCGTATCCGCGTGAAGAGGGTGATCGAAGACGAGAATGAGACGCTGGCGCAACAGTGTGCCGCCAACGATGTGGCCACCGTCTTTGGCGCCGCTCGTTTCGCCAATTCCCATGCCATCGAGGTTGCCGACCAGAACGGTGCCGTGACCGCCCGCGTCGAAGCCGACAAGATCCTCATTGCCACCGGCTCCAGGCCGAGACATCCCATCGACCTGCCTGAATCGGACGGGCTGTTCGTTGACTCCGACATCGTCTTCAACATGGATAACATTCCACGATCGCTGATCGTCCTCGGCGGGGGCATCATCGGCTGCGAATACGCCACCATGTTTGCTGCCCTTGGCGTGGACGTGATGCTCATGGATCGCCGCGACGATCTGTTGCGCATGCTCGACAACGAGATCGCTGGCGCCTTCGTCGACTTCATCTCACAGATGCCGCACATGACGATCCGCCTCGGTCAATCCATCGATCGCTTGCAGGTCGGTGCAGATGGCACGCGCGCCCAGGTAGTGGATAAGGAGGGGGGAATGCTCGAAGCGGAGTGCCTGTTCTACTCCATGGGTCGTGTTGCAAACATCCATGGCTTGGCCCTGGAACGCGCTGGCATCGAGCTCGACGATCTTGGCTATCTTCCGGTAAACACGCTGTTCCAGACTTCCGTAGGGCACATATACGCCGCTGGGGACGTGATCGGACCGCCGGCGCTGGCCTCGACGTCGGTGGAGCAGGGACGGCTCGCCGTGCGCAACGCCTTTCTGCTCAAGAGCCACCACTTTCCCGAGTTCTTTCCCTACGGCATCTATACGATCCCCGAGATCTCCAGCGTCGGCCCCACTGAGGAAGAGCTCAAAGACAAGGGCATCCGATACTTAGTTGGACGAGCGAAATACGCGGAGATGGCCCGCGGTCCCATCGCTGGCGACACCCGCGGTCTCATCAAGTTGCTGTTCCACGCCGAGACCCGCGAAGTGCTGGCGGTACACATCATTGGCACCCACGCCACCGAGCTCGTCTCGTTGGGGCAGATGGCTCTTGATCACCGCGTACGCCTCGACTACTTCGTCGATACCATCTTCAACTACCCCACCTTCGCCGAGGGTTTCCGCATCGCCGCTCTAAACGGCCTCAATAAGCTCAGCGAGGGCGATTGGAGCTAACCGCCCGAAGGTCGCCTCCGACTTGACCTGTTGACGGGCGAGGTCGTTTCTGTGCTACCGTGGTCGAGAGAATAGAGACAGATCTCGCCGTCATCGGCGCCGGACCCGCGGGGCAGAAGGGTGCCATCCAAGCGGCCAAGGTGGGCCGGCGGGCGCTCGTCGTCGACCGCCTCAACCAACTTGGAGGCGCCTGTCTTAACCAGGGCACGATTCCCTCCAAGACCCTGCGCGAAGCTATTCTCGATTTCAGGGGCTTTTGCGACCGCTCCTCAGCGGCGGCAGAGCAGATCTCCATCGAGGATCTCGACCACCGCGTGAGGCGAGTGGTCGAGGACCAGAATTGCCTGATCGCCCGCCAGTTTGACAAGAACGACATCCGGTATGTCTCCGGGGCGGCGCGCTTTATTGATCGGGATACAATGACCGTCTGCGACGACAAGAGGAACCAGACTCACGAGATCCGTGCAGAGCGTTTCCTCGTCGCTACAGGATCCCGCCCCCGCAATCCGGGAGATGTGCCCTTCGACCAGGACACCATCCTCGATTCCGATCGCCTCTTGCGGCTGAAGCAGTTGCCCCAGTCCATGCTCGTACTTGGCGGCGGCGTCATCGGTTCGGAGTATGCCACCATGTTTGCCGCCCTGGGCACGGCCGTCATCCTGATCGACAGGGCGGATCGGCCCCTGTCGCATCTCGATGCGGAGGTGGGACGTAAGTTCGGAGATTACATCGAAGCGATAGGGGTGCAATTGCAGATGGGTCGCACCATCGTCCGCATCGGACGGGGGGCGGACGGCGGCGCCGAGGCGGAAACGACGACGGGAGAAGTATTTCGCGCTGACTGCCTGTTTTATGCCCTGGGCCGGCAGGCGAACGTAGAAGAACTAGGATTGGAGCGCGCCGGAGTGAACATCGACGAGAACGGGTACATTGCCGTCAACGCCCTGTTCGAATCGGACAATCCCAGGGTCTATGGAGCAGGAGACGTCATCGGTAGAGGCAGCCTGGCCTCCATCGCCATGGAGCAGGGCCGCCTTGCCGTGCGCAACGCGTTCTCTCTCAAGACTGGGCAGTTCCCCGAATTCTTCCCATACGGGATCTACACGATCCCGGAAGTCGCAGGGATCGGTCCCACGCAAGAGGAGCTAGAAAATCAGGGGGTGCATTTTCAGGTGGGCCTGGCCTACTATTACGAACTGGGCCGAGGACCCATCGCCGGTGACAGCACGGGCATGTTCAAGCTCATCTTCCACGCGGAGACCCTGGAAGTACTCGCAGTGCACATCATTGGCACCAATGCGACCGAGCTGGTCCACATCGGCCAAGTAGCCATCGACTTCCATGCCCGAGCCCACTACTTCATCGATCAGATCTTCAACTACCCCACCTTTGCCGAGGGTTACCGGGTCGCTGCCCTCAACGGCCTGAACAAACTGGCCGCCAGTCGCCAGAGTTATGCTAGCGAATGAGAGGTCCCCACTGGGTGGTTATGAAACTAGCCAGTTTGGGTGTGCGAAAGGCATGGGGAAACGATCGAATATACCGAGGACGTGCAGGAAGGGCAGGCGAACGGCGATTTCGCGGCCGTTTACGAAAGCGCAGCAGCCTATGATTTCGTCCATTTCGGCGTCAGCCAACTCGCGAGCGTCGTTGACGCCTGACTCATCATACAACTTGCTTTTCGGTAGGCAAGCAGCGCTTGTAGTAGATGCAGAACAGGAAAGACCAGGAGCTGAGGTCCTATCCCAATTAGGGAAGTCGGGGGGGTCGTGGTCGTTTTCCCGAACGGCTGCGGCGCCCAGTGACACCGGCGGGTCAGTACTCACAAGTGGATAGCCCATCGGACTCGGGTCCTGAGATAGGCGCAGTCCAATAACCAACGGCCTCACCGATTTCTCCAAGTCGCTCCCCGTTCCAGGTGACGTCGGCGATGACGGGGATGCAGTGGCTGGCGACGGATCCGGTACAGCGTAGCCGGAATGTTACGCAAGCGCCTTCCGCAGGCACCTTTAGTTGCAGGGCAGCCGGCGAGACCTCCACCCCTTGCACTGAGCGCAGCTCGACGGCGCATTCCACCTCCCCTGGCTCGTGGTTGGTGATTCGAAGGGTGAGGTCGACGTGCTCCCCTAGTTGAACCTTAAAGCGATAGGGGACTATCTCCACCCATCTCGGATCCATAGATCGGTCCCCGTGCTCCGGAAGCACAACGGACTCGAAGAGTTCTTGCCAGCGGTCCATCCAACTCGTCCATTTCGATATCTGCGACTCTTTCCAGAGTAGTCCCCCTCCGTGGCCGGTGAGCAGAATGTCGGGAGCATGCTTCGCTAAATTGCGCGGAATCCTCCCATAGCTAGAAAGAGGTGTACGGTTTTTTGGGATGAAGCTGTGGATGAAATGGGGCGCGTCGGAAGAGAAGCTCTTACCAGAGATAGCATCTCCAATGGCGAGGTAGCGCACGCCTGCGATTTCGAAGCAGATCTGTTGATCGTAGAGGGTCTGGCCAGGATGGGCGTGGATTTCGAAGTCTACCCCGCGCCAGCGCAAGCTTTGGCCCGGCGCCACGACGTGATCCACGATGAATCCCCGAGGCAGTAGGCAGGGCATGTCGAAATTCTGGGGCTGTTCGATCAGAGCCTGCGTCACCTTTGAGCAGGCCATCAGTGTGCCGTAGCGGCTACGCAAGGTCGGGTAACCGGCAAGGTGGTCGTCGTGGTAGTGGGTGGGAAGGAAGTACTCGACGCGGCGGACCCCAAGCTCCGACTCCATCGACGACGTGAGGTGGTCAATGTAGCGGTGCGGGTTGGCCGTGATCGGCGATGCCGAGGCATACCCGGAGTCGATGAGGACGGCGTGACCTTCGCCGTCGACGACGACATAGGTCCGGGCGCTGGTATTGCAGACCTCCCACACGCGAGGACCCAACTGCCGAAACTCCGGTGAAAAGTACCTAAAGGGGCGCCCCTCGAACATTTCCCAGATCTGCTCGAGGCGGCCCACGAGGTGCTCGTGAGCGACTCGGTCCCAAGCGAAGGGAGCACCATGCCCCGGGAGCACAAGGTCCACGTCCAGTTCTGCCACCGTGCGCAGGCTCTCGAGCAGATTCACGTGACCCTGGAAGTTCATGTAGCTCCACTGCAGCCAGTGGTACTCGGGCAAGCGGGATGGAGCTGCCAGTAGGTCGCCGCAGGCCAAGACGCGGCGACCATCCAGTTCGAAGAGATAGCCCACTGATCCCACGGTGTGTCCGGGAAGAGGAACAACACGAAAATCTATCCCGGCCTCGGTCACGGTCTCGTAATCGTGGGCGTAGTGCGGACTGGGTAGATCGGTGAGGGGACCGGAGCACGGAGCATAGGATGTGTAGTTGTTAAAGACGTCGAAAGAGGCGCGGAGTAGGTCTCCTTCCTCGAGCAGACGCCGTTCAGCAAACGGGAGCACGATCCGGGTGCCACAGGCATGCCACGATGGGGCAGTGGCGCAGGAATCCCGGTGATAGTGGGTGAGCAGAATTGTCCCCACGGGTGACAGCTCACCGGCGCGCTGCGATTGTGGGGTGAGATCGGTGCCGCAATCGATGAGGATGGGTTTGCCCTCCGGGGGCCGCACGACATAGATGTTGCAGCTGTCCCCCGCGAGGTGAAAGAGACTCTCGGACAATCGGTTCACGCGAATTCTCCCCGGCGCAGCTCGCGCCATCGCAATTGCACGGACTCCCGCGTCGGTCCAGAGCAGAAATCCGAATCGATCCGTATTCTTAAAAGGATTGTAGGGACTCCGCTCGGAAGCGGCGAGTAGGCCATGCTGGATCGCGACACATTCACCGGCCCCTGGGCAGGACTTCCCGTCCCTTGGACGGACGAAGACACTTTCGACGAGGAGACCTTCCGCGCCGACGTGGCACGTTGCTGCCAGGCCGGCATCCCCGGTGCCTACAGCGGGGGTACGACGGGGGAGTTCTACGCCCAGGAATACGGCGAGTTCGAAACGATCACCACCGCCCTGGTAGACGAGTGCCACAGGCACAATCGGCCAGCCATGGTGGGCTGCACTTCCACCTACACCGCTGGCGCTGTGCGCCGGGCGCGGCACGCAGCCCGCATCGGCGCCGACGCCATCCAGGTAGCGTTGCCCTTCTGGATGGAGGTCAGCGAAGAGGAGGTGGTGCCGTTTTTTCGCGAGGTGTCAAGAGCGGCGAGTCATCTCCCCTTATCGATCTACGAGACGACACGGGCCAAAAAGGCGCTGACGCTGGCGCAACACCGGGCGATCAAGGACGCGTTGCCCAATTACCTGATGGTGAAGGCCAACTCCGGCACCATCGGCTCCAACCCGGATGGGTGCAGCGACCTGTCGGAGCTGGTGAACGTTTTCGTCTCCGAGCACCTGTGGTCAGAGCTGGGGCCGCGGGGAGCGTTGGGCTGCTGCAGCTCCATGGTCTACTGGAATCCGCGGGTCGTCCTCGAGCTTTGGGAGCATATGCGCTCCGGTCGTTGGCAGGAGCTCAAGGCCATGGGCCCGAAGCTGACCGCCCTCGGTGACTTCCTGGCGGCCCACTTTGGGGCCCGTGGATTCACCGACACCGCCTACGACCGAATGGGCGGCAGAGCCGGAGGGTTTCTCAAGACAGGTCTGCGCAATCGAGCGCCATACCCGTCGGCGACACTGGATGATGTGGAACGGTTGCGGGGGTGGTACGAAAGCAACTTTCCCGAGATGCTTCAGCTCTGAGCCGACAGCCGAAAATCGGTGCCTATACCCACCCGGCGTTGCCAGGTGGGCGTTCGTCGTGCACAGCACCGGCACACCAGAATCGGCGGCGTCAGGCGTCGCGACGATGACCCCCCATCGAGAAAAGGAAGTGATGAAGATAGCAAAGTTCGGCGGCAGCTCGCTGGCCTCCGCGGAGCAGGTAAGAAAGGTCTGCGACATCGTCAGCAGCGATCCCACACGCCGCCTCGTAGTGGTTAGCGCTCCGGGGAAGCGCGATGATGATGACATCAAGGTCACCGACCTACTAATCGCCGCCGCGGAAGCCACGCTCGTCAATCGCAGCGGCGAAGGAGAAATGCAGCGCGTCGTCAATCGCTTCGCCGAACTCGTCGACGGCTTGGGCATGGGAGAGAAGGCACTGGCTCCGATCCGCGAAGACCTGCAGACCCGACTGCACGGTGGCACCGAAGACGAGGGTTTGTTCATGGACACCTTGAAAGCCGCCGGCGAGGATAACTGCGCTCGCTTGGTTGCCCAATACTTGCGCAGCCAAGGCGTTGAGGCCCACTACGCCGATCCCGGAAAGGTAGGGATGATTCTCTCGGAAGAGGCGGGCAAGGCGCGCGTGCTGAAGGCCTCGTACGGGAAGCTGCGCAGCCTTCGCGATCGTCCGGGGATCACCATCCTTCCTGGGTTTTTCGGCTTCACCAGAACCGGAAAGCTCGTCACCTTCCCCCGCGGCGGCTCGGATATCACCGGGGCGATTCTCGCCGCCGCCGTGGACGCCGAGCTTTACGAGAATTTCTCCGACGTCGATTCCGTGTTCGCTGCGAATCCCAAGCTCGTCGATTCCCCCCGGGCCGTACAGGAGATCACCTATCGGGAGATGCGCGAGCTCTCCTACGCCGGGTTCTCCGTAATCCACGACGAAGCCTTGCAGCCAGTGTTCCACGCTGGCATCCCGGTGGCGGTGAAGAACACGAATAATCCCGCGGCATCGGGGACTCTCATCGTCCCAAACCGCACGGTCGGTGATGACCCCGTCGTGGGCATCGCCGCCAACGGCGGCTTCTGCAGTGTCTACGTGAGCAAATACCTGATGAACCGCGAGGTTGGTTTCGGACGTCGCTTGCTGGAAGTCTTCGAGGACGAGGCCATTCCCTTCGAGCATACCCCGTCCGGCATCGACAACCTGTCGGTGATTCTGCGTGAGGAATACTTCGACCACGCCACCGAAGATCGGGTGCTGCGACGGGTGCGCACCGAACTGGAGGCGGACGAAGTCTCGGTGGAACGGGGCTTGGCGTTGGTCATGGTGGTGGGCGAGGGCATGCGTCACACCATCGGCCTTGCTGGCAAGGCGGCAACCGCCTTCGCTGACGCTGGCGTCAATCTGGAGATGATAAACCAGGGCTCGAGCGAGGTCAGCATGATGTTCGGCGTGAAGGAGGAAGACGCAAAGGCCGCCGTCGGCTCACTCTACAACGCGTTCTTCCCCTGAGCCGACGCCCCGATCCCCGCCCGCGACGAGAAGACGTCAATTCTGGATAGGGTGCGCCTTTGTTGTATATAACGAGCCGAGCGTCGAATCGGAAACAGGCCTTTTCGAAGAGAAACGCCTGCGGATTCGCGCCATGCCCGACTGCCGGTCCGAAGGCCAAGAGCTAACGCATGGGAAAGAGTTCGGTGCGGTGAAGATCACCGACATTCGCGCTGTATACCCCAATAGCGGACGGCCGTTGAGCAGCTGGCGCGGTGAGTTCTGGCAGATCATCGTACGCGTCGACACCGACACCGGCGCTCACGGCTGGGGATACGGGGGTGGTGGCAGCGCCGCAGTGAGTATCGTCGAGCGCCATCTGTGCCATCACCTGCGCGGGCGCTCCGTGGACAGCCCCGAGCAGATCGCTGCCATCTGGGATGATCTTTACCTGGAGAGCACCCCCTACGGCCGCCGTGGTCTGGCGATCTTGGCACTCAGTGGCGTGGACCTGGCGCTGTGGGATTGTCTGGCACGCAGCGAAGGCCGGCGTGTGTGCGATCTGCTCAGCGAAGCACCGCTGGCGCAGGTCATCGCCTATGCCACTGGCTCCGATTTATCGCTCTTCCGCGACCGCGGCTACACCGCCACAAAGGCTTCTTTGCGTCCTGATCGCGGCGACGATGAGATGGTCGAGCGCTCGCAGGCCTGGGTGATGGAGGCGCGCCGGGTCATGGGCGCCGAAACCCGCCTCATGATCGATGCCTACATGGGATGGTCGGCAGTACTCGCACAACGTGTCGCCGACCCCTTGCGCGACGAGTTGTTCTTCGTCGAGGACGTCCTGCTGCCCGACCTGGTCGAGGAGCTATCTATATTGCGACCGCAACTGCACCCGGTACAGCTCGCTGGTGGAGAGCACGACGTCACCGATTACGCCTTCGCCGAGCTTGAGCGCCACCGTGCCCTTGACATCTGGCAGCCTGACGTTACCTGGTGCGGTGGCATCACGGCGGCGCTGCGCATTGCCCGTCGCGCCCAGGCCGCCGGCGTGCCGGTCTGCTGGCATCGGGGCGGGGAGGTCTGGGGGCTGCACTTGATCGCGGCCGGCTACGGCATGAACCTTGCGGAGTTCCACGAAGCGTCGCGAGTTCCGGAATCCCTGCTGTTTGAGGGCGAGCCCTTGGTGAGCGAGGGTGTGCTCAACATGCCGGAAAGCGCCGGGTTCGGCGTGAGACCACGCCACCCTCTGTGATCTCCCATTCACTTACACGTCTCCAGTTGTCGCACGCCCTGCGAGCGTCAAGTGAGGGCGGAGTAAATCCTGTTCATCCCCGACTCCGGCATTGGCGGCGCCCTCACGACGGCGCTAGCGTGGCGAATGCAAGCGGCAGAAGCAGGCTGATTCCGTTGCCCGGATCGTTCAACAGACCTTAGATTCTGGTTCTCGCCACCGCTCTCCCTGTCCGCGAACGAAATCATGACGCAAACCCCCGCAACTGGAGCCACTTACGCCGACAGTGGAGTCGACACCGATGCTGCCCTATCCGGTCTCGATCGGTTGCTGAAATGGGTGGCCCGGGCACGTCACGGCGACGGTACCGGAGTGGGCGCGAGCGCCCTGGAGCCCGAGTTCTTCGCCTCCGTTGTCGATCTCGGCGGCGGTCAGGGTTTGGCGTTGTCCACCGACGGCGTGGGTACCAAAGTTCTTGTGGCGCAGATGGTTGACAAGTATGACACTATCGGCATCGACTGCGTCGCCATGAACGTCAACGATCTCATCTGCGTGGGGGCTGAACCGCTGGCCATGCTCGACTACCTGGGAGTGGAGCGCGTCGACGCAGACATCTTTGAAGAAATAGGAAAAGGGTTGCATGCCGGCGCCGAACTGGCCAACATCTCCATTCCGGGCGGTGAGATCTCGCAGATGCGGGAGGTTATCCGCGGGGTCTCCGACGGTACGGGTTTGGATATTGTGGGCACCGCCGTGGGCCTCGTCGATCTGCAGCGACTGGTTGTGGGCGATGGCATCGAGGACGGGGACGTGGTGGTGGGCCTGCAGAGCAATGGTATCCACAGCAACGGACTCACTCTGGCGCGTCGCGTGTTGTTCAAGGAGATGAATCTGGCGCCGAACTCCAACGTTGCGGAGTTCGGCCACAGCGCCGCCGAGGAGTTGTTGCGCCCCACTGCCATCTACGTGCGCCCCGCCATGGACATGCTGCGCGAAGGCATTCCCGTAAAGGCCTTTAGCCATATAACCAGTGACGGCTTTCTCAATCTCCTGCGCGTGCGTTCCCAGATGGGTTACCATCTGCACACCCTTCCCGAGACGCCCGCGATATTCCAGGTGATTCAACAGGGTGGCGGGCTCGCGGACGAGGAGATGTTCCTCGTCTTCAACATGGGCATCGGCTTCGGCGTTGTCGTCGCCCAAGAGCACGCTACGGTGGTCCAGGCGGTGTCCCGTCGCCACGGATTCGACAGCTGGATTCTGGGCACCGCGGACTCGACTCAGCCCGGTCGGGTTTTCGTCGAGCCTGTGGGACTGATGGGCGAAGACGACCGGTTCCGCCGTTTGTAGCCTGCGCGCTAGCGCGCTGTCGGGATCTCGTTGCATAAGAGCGTTCGACGCGCCGCCCCCGCCTTCGATGCGGAGAGTGGGCGCCTGACCGCACCCCGTAGGAGCCCAGATTCTATGCACCCCGCTCTGAAAAACCTGATCCCTCGGCCTGCACTCGTGGAAGAGAGTGGAGCCGGCGGCTATAGCTTGGACACGGCAACCCGTGTCCGCGCCGAGGACGGCGCCCTGGCCGTAGCCGGCGAACTAGCCCGGTTTCTGGCTCCGATCTGTGGCACTGGCGAGCCCGAGGGTCTGGGTGAACGGGGAGGTGTGCGTTTGCGGATCGACGACCAGGCGATTCGACTCGGTGACGAAGGCTACTGTCTCGAGGTCAACGCCGACGACGTGCAGATTCGCGCCGCCAAACAGGCGGGCTTGTTCTACGGGGTGCAGACGTTGAAGCAGATGTTGCCGGTGGAGCTCGAGGCCGGGGCGGCAGCCTCGGCGGGGGAGTTGCCCCTAGTCCGCATCACAGACCGGCCTCGTTTTTCGTGGCGAGGTGCCCACCTAGACGTCGCGCGGCACTTTTTCCCAGTGGACTTCGTCAAGCGCTACATCGACCTGCTGGCCCGCCACAAGCAAAACATCTTCCACTGGCACCTAACCGAAGATCAAGGTTGGCGGATCGAAATTGAGGAGTACCCCGCCCTCACCGAGGTCGGTGCTTGGAGACGAAGGGAGGATGGCGAGCGTTACGGCGGCCACTACACGGCCAGTGAAGTGACCGATGTCGTGCGCTATGCCGCCGAGCGGCAGGTCACCGTCGTACCGGAGATCGAAATGCCCGGACACGCGCTGGCCGCCCTGGCTGCGTACCCGCAGTTTTCATGCGCGGGGGGACCCTTTGAGGTTACCAGTGAGTGGGGGATCTTTGACGACGTCTACTGTGCCGGTAACGACGATGCGATCACCATGCTTGAGGCGGTTCTGGAGCGCGTTCTCGAGCTCTTTCCCAGCACCTTTGTGCATGTCGGTGGCGATGAGTGTCCGAAGACGCGCTGGCGGCAATGCGAGCGCTGCCAGGCGCGGATTCGGGCCCAAGGCTTGGATGGTGAAGACGAGTTGCAGAGTTGGTTTGTCGGCCATTTCGATCGCTTTCTAAGTGAGCGCGGCCGCCGACTTCTCGGCTGGGATGAGATTCTCGAAGGTGGTCTCGCCGATGGTGCGGCGGTGATGTCGTGGCGGGGGACGGAAGGGGGGATCGCTGCCGTGCGTGCTGGTCACGACGTCGTAATGTCTCCCCAATCCCACGTCTACCTCGACTATAAGCACTACGAAAACGACGATGCCGGTCGGCTCGGTGTCACCTCCCTAGAGAAATGCTACGCCTTCGATCCCCTGCCCGCGGAGGTCAGCGATGTTGAGGCGAAGCGCGTGCTCGGCGTCCAAGCCAACGTTTGGTCGGAAGGGATGGTGACGGACAGTCAGGTCGAAGCTCTCGCCTGGCCGCGAATGTGCGCTGTGGCGGAAATTGGCTGGACCCCCCAGTCGGACCGAGTCTTCGGCGATTTCTGCAATCGCCTGCGTGGCCACGGGCGGCGTCTGAGCGCGCTCGGGGTGGGATACTATCGCGATCCCACCGTCTGGAGCGCCTAATCAACTATTGTTAACTTCAGATGAAATCAATATTGTTCCGGTGTGAGTAGACCATCAGAATGCGCTGGACAGATGGATCAAGCGCAAACCTTCGAGCCCCGTGCCGTCCCGTCCACGCTTCGTCTTTCCCGCCGAATCTGGGACCAACTGGCGGCGGCGGAGCGTGCCATAGGCAGGGTCCAGGGACTGGCCGCCTCCCTGGCGGATGCCGGAGCCGCGGAGCATGCTCTGTTTAGAGAGGCGATCGCTTCCTGTCGACGGGACGGTTCCCGCGTCCGCGTCCTCGACCTGTTTCGATTCCAGTTGGACGGGGCCGAAACGGTACCGATCGATCGTCGGGGCGCTGCTCGACTCGCCCACAACATGACCCGCTGTCTGGCCGGCTCCGCATCTGCCTCTCTGGAGTATTCCACCGACACTCTACGCAACACACATCGCACGCTCTACGATGGGCTGCATTGCGAGCAACCGCCCGGGAGCCTGCGCACGGAGACGATCTGGATTGGGCCGCCCGGGAGCACGCTCGCCATGGCGACCTACGTGCCACCACGGCCGTCCCACCTCCCCAGCCTGTTGCGAGATCTCGAGACCTTCTGGCGCTCCGACTACGCCATGCCCCCGCTGGTGCGCCTCGCTCTCCTTCATTGCCAGCTAGAATGCCTTCACCCCTTCCTCAGTGGCTCCGGGTACGCGGTGCGGACAATCTTGGGAGTCGGCATGATCCGGGAACTCGGTCTTCAGCATCCCATTCCCCTTACCCCGAGTCTCAAGCCGACGACAGAGCACTTCCGGGAGCAGCGGCGGGTGTGGCTGGGAGAGGATTGGGAGAGCTGGATCGACTACTGGAGCCAGGCTGTGGTTACAGCCGCAGTGCGGGAGCATGCCACCTTGCTGGAGCGGAGACTTCTTTGGGATCGGCAAAGATCCTCCATCGAGGCCGAATTCAAGGCGACTCGCTCGGTCGCCTTCAAAGTGCTGCAGTTGCTATTCCGGACCCCCTACGTCTCCGTCGACGCCGTCGCTCAGGCCGCGGAGCGCACCTATGCGAACGCCAATCAGCTGGTGAAGCGGATGCAGGCCCTCGGCATCGTCCGGGAGTTGACTGGGAAGCAACGTGGTCGTCGTTACGGTCACGATGACCTCCTAAAGCTTATCGATATATAATTATGCCGATAGATAATAAAGTGCATGGTAGCGCCAATTCGGGTGAGGATCCGGGGTGATCGGTGTGGTTGGCTCGCCGAAAGGCGTGAAATTACAGCGGGCGCAACCGTGAAATTACAGCGGGCGCAACTATAAACGCACACCCGCTCGTCGGCCGTTGCGCGGGACTGCGGTCGGGGTAAAGATTCCGGTGGATTTCCCCGACTCCACTAGTTACATTGGATCCCTCTCCCCGGACCGGGGGCCCCTTCCACCGGTACCTGCGACAAAGGAGTGCTTGTCGAGTGAATTACGAAAGCTGGACGGACGAGGATGTCAGCCTGCAGACGTACTTCAGCGAGATCGCCAGTTCGCAGCCTCTATCC